>JAQWOH010000039.1 GCA_029245955.1 Fuerstiella sp.
AGGCAATTTCGCAAAGACATTAACGGGTTGAATACACAGCAGTGTGTAATTCGATCGACTGACGATGGAAAAACCTGGAGCGAGCCAATCTGGCTCGATTCACCAGGTAGCTTCTACGAACGCAGCCATGTGCAACCGATCCTTCTCCCAGACGGCGCGATTCTGTGGCCAACCTACTTTTCCAACGGCGGAAGCGAGGCCCAGCTGTTTGGCGCAATCCGCCGTTCAAACGACTCCGGCAAGACCTGGACTCTTGTCTCAACGTTCAGGCGGCAAGGCGACTCGCGAGATACGGCTTCGGCGACGTCGGCCAATATTGATGAGCCCGCAATTGCGAGATTGCCAGATGGGCGACTGTTTCTGATCACTCGACCCGATGGCGGGTATTTTTTCTCGAAAGACACCGGCAGGACGTGGAACTACGCCGGACGACTGGTTACGAAAGGAAAATTCAAAGCTCCCCGATTATTTGTGTTGAAGGACGGCACGGTTGTATGTGTCTGTACTTACTCCAACTTGCAAGTCTTCCTGGGACGCAAAAACGGTACGGACTGGGTCGGTCCGCTGCCTCTGGCACCATCGTCTTACGGCTATCCTGGCGGGCTCATGCTGGATGACGAGTCGATGCTGGTCTCATATTGTTCGTCCGGCCGGTCGCCAAATAGCCTGTTTGTGTTGCGTTTTCGAGTGAATGACAAACGGAACGGCATCGAACGGCTCGACGTCGGGCTCACAGATTGACTTTTGCTTCATGCCATATTTATGGATACCACATAGGCGCGTATATTTCTGAAAGTACTATCGTCGTAAAACTGTAGGCAGTAACAAATAGCAAAGTGTTGCACACGGAGCCGCGGGCCGCGCGGTTTCTGAATGCAATGTCGTTCACCGTGGCCCGGTCAACACGGTCGTTATGTCGCTCGGCCAAACGTGAATTCGGAAGCGGGCGATCTTATGGAAAATGACACACCTGCCGAATCTGATGACGCCAAGACTAATCGGCGAAGTGGTGTAATTGTACGGCTGATCAATTTGTTTGGCCTCGTCGCGATTGCGGGAACGGTGCTCAGTCTCGCGGCCAGCCAACATTGGATCGCTGATGTAGTGGTCCAATTCCGAGTTCAGTATCTGATGTTGCTGGTACCTTCGGTCACTCTATGGGTTGGAAAGCGATTCTTCAAACGGGCAATAGTTGGGGGACTCGCTCTGGCCGCAAATCTGTGGTTCGTCGTGCCTTACTATAGTCCTCAAGACAGTACGATGACTACGACTCCTGCAGTACCAAATTCGAATCAAGCAGCTTTGCGATTGCTGGTGCTGAATGTGTTGCGAACAAATGAGGAAATCCAAGCGACGCTGGAAGAGGTCGTCGATGAAAATGCCGATTTCCTTTTCTTGATGGAGGTGTCACATGACTGGAACTCACATTTGCAGGGATTGAAGGACCGCTACCCGCACCAACAACTCATTTGCCGCGACGATTACACCGGCGTGGCTTTCCTTTCCAAGTACCCCTGGAAAGACGTTGAAATTATTGATACGGGTGACGCCAACCCGCCATTGGACTTCATATTTTCATCGGTTGGCGACCAAACTGCAGGATTTCGCCTTATCGCGACGCATCCCCTTCCGCCCTTTGGGGCAGAACTGACGGATTCACGGGACCGCCAGTTAAACACCCTTGCGAAACGATGTCAGTCGAGCCTACCGACTCTTATGGTTGGCGATTTCAACCTAACCCCTTGGTCACCTAGGTTTCGTCAAGTGCTCGATGTTGGCCAACTTCGCGACGCGTCCCAGGGATATGGAATTTCTCCGACTCTGACACCGTTACCGACACTCATGGGAGGGCTAAAGGTGGATCATGTCCTGGCGAATTGCCGAGTGACGATCAGAGACTTTCAGCTAAACTCCTGTCTGCATTCTGACCATCAACGTGTAATCGTTGATTTCCATATTACGGCGACTGTACCATGACTAACGGGGTCCCCAGGATGCGACAGAACAAAGGCTGCACGCGATTCGAAACGCGCGGTCTGGCTCGCTGCGCTCGGATAATTGACTCTCGACCGCGTAGGGTCAAAAAACTCCGCCGAACTCAAAACGCCGTGAGACACTCGATTTAAGGCTCACCAGAGTCTCGCATCTACGCCGCTTGATTTCACCTGTGGGCATCGGACACTGGCCAATTTTCGGCGCCGAACATGTCGTTCCTGTTCCAACCCTGGCACATTCTGCTGGCGGCACTCTGTGGCATGGTCAATGAGCGGCAGCAGCAGATCATCCAGTTCCAGAATGCGCAGATCGAAGCCCTGCTGAAGAAGCCGGGAAAGAAGCGTCTCCTGCTGGATGACGATAAGCGTCGGCTCCCGGTGGTGAAAGGACATGGCATCCAGACGGTTGAAACGGCTGCGGGACGGTTGAAACGGCTGCGGGACGGTTCGAGACCATGTGACACCAAATGAAACCGCTGTGGGCTCAGGTAATGACGTAGTCCAACGCAGGTCTCATCCAAACCTAACCACAATTAACACCACCACAGCTTAACGCTTGTGCAACTGCAGAATGAGCTGAGCGGCCTTCAGGCAGTCTTTGTGTTTGCGGTCGACCGCAATGCTGGTGACGACGTCCATGACGTCACGAGATCGCTGCAAGGCTGTGAGCTGAGACTGCTTCTGCAGTGACTGCACTGCATGTTTGTAGGCATTGAGAAACTCGCCGCCTTCGTTCAGCTGGGTCCACAGCCATCGCGCTGATTTGCCGGCTGCTTCAGCAGCTTCCGCCTGGGACGCCGTAGGGTCAAAATACTCCGCCGAAGCTAAAACACCGTAAAACACAATGTTTGCTTGACGCAAGATCATTGCATTTCGGCCGCTTGATTTCATGCGTCGGCTCCGGACACTGGCTGATTTCGGCGCCGAATATGTCCTTCCTGCTCCAGCCATGGCACATTCTGCTCGCCGCACTGTGTGGTATGGTGAACCAGCGTCAGCAACAGATCATCGAATTCCAGAACGCTCAGATCGAAACACTGCTGAATAGGCTGGGGCAAAGCGTCTCCTGTTCGACCACGACCAGCGTCGGCTTCTGGCGGTGAGTAAAGAAAATCAAACACACACAGCGTGCCACTAAACAAACTCGATTTCCCGGAAAACCCAGCTACAATACACCCGCCGGGAAGCGGCTCACTTGAACCTCACTTGAACAATTGCGTGAACCCGAGTTTTGGTCGGGCCGTTTTTTGAATTCACAGTCGCTCGCCACAGCCGGGTTACGCTTGTTCGTTCGTCGGACTGGTGACATGGCCATAAATCATGCTGACGGCACACTGTTCGTGTCGGTCCTGTTTTATCCAGTCGCTGCAACTGCAGCGGCAGTTTCAGCAGGAGCGAAATGGTTTGCGCCCTTCTTCATTCCTGCTGGCTTGGTGATCGGAATGCTTGTCACGTTCTTTGCGAGACGGGCACTCTACGCTACTATGGAACAGCTGTTCGATGGAAACGGGGAATACGAAAGCGGATGGCGCGAGTCGACGATCGGGGCGGCACTTATGCTCCTGTATGTGATATATCCCTATGCGGTGATTGGTGTTGCCCTGTACGCAACATGGCACGGGAGCATTTGGGTGGTAAAGGCGGCAACCTGGTGACAAGCGTAAAAAATATGGACACGGCTCAAACCAACGCTACCTGACGGAGCCGTAGGGTCAAAATACTCCGCCGAACTCAAAACGCCGTGAAACACGGGACTTACCGATACTCATCCCGCTCAACCTTGCTCAACTTCTGCCAGTCCCACGGTGCAATCGGCTTGAGGCTTCCGCCCCATAGCCCGAGCTTCATTGACTGTGCGTTGTTCTCGTCACCTGCCAGTCGCTTGTCGTGACTGTATTCTTTGTAATGCCAGGCCAGGCCGGCTTTGACCGGTTCACGATTCAGGAACAAGTTCGGCAGTTCAACCAGCGGATCGTCAACGGGCAGATAGATGTCTGCAATCGTTCGGTCGTATTGATCCTCATCATGTTCACCAGTCGGTCCACCTTGCCGCCAACGGTATCACTGACAAACCTGGTTGCGTTGTTGCCGAACGACTGGCCACGTGCGGGTGTGTCGATGCGGTTGAAGTATACGCTGCGACAGCCGATCAGTGTTGCGGATCGGTTAGCTTGTCCCGCAGTGTCTTTAGTTGGCTTAATCGGGGTACCATTTCCCGTTCAATCAGCCGCCGCTGCGAGCGGGATTCGATGATAAGACCGAGGATGAGCCCCACGATGACCGGGCTCAATATCCAATTCGACACACCGGTGACACGGAACACAATTGAGATAAAGAGGCCGGTTCCGACATAGGGCGGAATGAAACCCATCAAAATATGTTTTCGGGTCCTGATCTGATACGTCGTGTGCTTGATCTCCCTGTCGAGATCTTCAAGTAGCGATTGAGTATCGCTTCGCTCGCGGTTCTTCTTCTTCTGCCCAAGATAGACACAGAGCGAAAACTGTAACCAGGCAACCATCGCTACCAATAATGCAGCGATCTCCCATCCAGCCAGAGTCCGCAATGAATCTACTTTCCCTGGCAGTCCGGAAACGTTCGCCAGCAGGATCGCAGCGATTGCCATGAGCATGAACGCGCTGCTGCCGTAAGTTTGTATGTGCTGCCAGTAGATCAAACGATGGAAACGTTCGTTCTTGCTTCGCAGTATTTTATGTAACCCAACTTCATCAACACCGTACAACGGTTGATCGTGCTGTGAATTCCAAACCACCTGCATATCTTCAAACTCCATGTTTCGGTTCCTTTTTAGATTGCGCAATCAGTCGCTTCCTGATGCGATTTAATTTCACGCCGACATGACTTTGTGAGATGCCCATCGTGTCACCGATTTCGCGGTAACTGAATCCGTCAAGCATCAAAAGTGTCAGTGAGCGATCGATCTCATCAAGCTGAGAGATCTGTTCGTAGAGCCAGTCCAGTTGTGGATTCTCAATATCGGAACGTTGCAGTAATAGACGGTCGTCGGCATTGATCGCCTGGTGATTCCTGCGGTGCCGTCGCTCTTTCCCGGACCATGCCATGGCGGAGTAGAGGGCAACACGATAGATCCAGGTGGTGACAGCAGAGTTGCCACGATAGTTTGGAACGGAGTTCCAAACCTGTGTCGTGATCTCCTGAAACAGATCGTCCTGGTCATGTGGGTTGAATGCGTAGGCACGAACAACCTTGAATAGCAGTCCCCTGTGTTGGGTGAGCCATTCTTCGAAAACACGTTTCTGTTCGTTTGGTTTCATCGGGTGGATCATTTCAACCTCACTTGTGATCCGACACGGTGGATTTATTACAAACAATCCGTAACTTTTTTGAAGCTGTGCATTTCATTGATGGTCGTCGGGGCAGGAATTTCGGCCGAACTCGAAGTGCTGTCAGTGTTGTGACTTACGGCACGCGAAATTCTCCAGCCTCAGCCGGTTGATTTCAGCTGTCGGAGCCGGAAACTGGTGATTTTCGGCGGCGAACATGCCCTTCGTGCTGACTGCAATCAGCGCCATGGTCAACCAGCGTCAGCGGTAGATCATCGAGTTTTATAACGCGCAGATCGAAGCCCGTCTGGAGAAGCCGGGAAAGAATCGACTGCTGCTGGATGACGACCATAGTGCCACAGGTCGATAATGCACCTCACAGTTTGCGACAGCCGTCAGATTGAACAGACTACCTGCTATCTGAACATCACCGGTGGACCTGAGTCGCCGTCTGGTTTCTGCTTGCGGGGCCGTGCACGGGCCGAAGCCTTCCGGAAAACTAAGGAACTGTCAAAGCAAGGGCATTCACGATGAGACTTCGAACCGTACGCTTGTCAATCATTGCTGCCACCCTGGTGTCTATTGTCGGTAGCGTCCACGCGGCAGACGAACTGCCGCAGTTCACAATCCATCGCGTGGACTCAAGCATTCGAGTGGATGGTCGACTTGACGAATCCGCATGGCGCAATGCGGCGACGTTCGGGAGTTTTAGATTTCCGTGGTGGGTGAATGGAAAGAAGGAGCAGACCATCGCCCGCATGTTATGGGACGACCGGTTTCTATATGTCTCGTATGAGTGCGAAGATGCGCATGTATCAGCCGAACAGACGGAACACGATAGTCCGGTGTATCAGGACGACTGCGTCGAATTATTCACCGCGCCCGACGCGAAACGTCCGCAGAACTATTTCAATATCGAGATGAATGTGAATGGTGCCGTGCTGGATCAGCATCACCCGAACGGACCGGGCGAGGTGAAAGGACCGAACTGGCAGGGCCAGGGAATTTTGATTGCGACGACGGTGGACGGGACGCTTAACGACGACAGCGACAGGGACCGGGGCTGGGTTCTGGAGGTTGCGATCCCCTTTGCCAACTTTGCGTCTGTGACAGGACGGCCGCAACCGAGTGATGGAGACGTGTGGCATCTGAACCTAAACCGCCTTGGCGGGAACACTAATCCTCAGTACAGCCAGTGGGCACCCGGCACGACGGCGAAGCCCGCCTTTCACGCACCTGACACGTTCGGGCGAGTGACGTTTTCCAGGCGGACTTCGAGTCAGCAGGCGGTTCACGAGCTTGCGTCAGCCGGGTATGAGGCGGTTCCCGGGTTTCTGAAGCTGCCGGAAGAATTGGTGCTCGGCCCGTGCTCGGCAGTTGCGCTCAACAGCAACGGAGACCTGTACCTTTTTCATCGCGGACCACAGCCCATTCTGTGCTTCGATGCCGCGGGCGAGTTCCTTCGATCATGGGGAGATGACCTGATCGGCACGGCTCACGGCCTCCGAGTGGACCGAAACGAAAACGTCTGGGTGACCGACATCAAGCATCACCTGGTTTTCAAGTTCAGCCCGGCTGGCAAGTTGTTGCTGGCTCTCGGAACCGGTGATAAGCCAGGAAGCGGCAGAGACCAGTTCAACAAGCCAACGGACGTGGCGTTTGGTCCGAACGAGGAAGTCTTTGTCACTGACGGCTACGGAAACAGTCGTGTGGTGAAGTTCGATCACGACGGAAAGTTCTTATTAACATGGGGTACGCCGGGCACTCGGCCTGGTGAATTTCAGCTACCGCACTCGATCGTCGTTGATTCCATGCATCGCGTGCTGGTTGGCGATCGTGAGAACGATCGGATTCAAGTGTTCGATCTGGAGGGTCGCCATCTCGATAACTGGAATGGCTTTGCACCGTACGGAATCGCCATCGACTCGACGCAGCGCGTTTTCGTTGCCGACGGCCGGGCGAATCAGATACTCCACCTGGATGGCAGGGGGCAGGTGGTCCATCGTCTGGGTACGAAAGGCCACGCGGCTGGCCAATTCGAATTGCCGCACATGCTGGCGATCGATCGGGACGGAAGTCTGTACGTGGCAGAAGTCGGCGGCAAGAGGGTCCAGAAGTTTCGAAGAAAAAAATAAGCATCAAGAACGGGTCTCTGACGGACAGCTTATGGCTTTCCCGGATATCGACGAAGATTCTAGTTTTCGAACTGACGTGGACAGACTCCTGTGTCGAGTCGGCATCACAGAGGATGTGCCGCGTTTCTTTCAAAACGCACGCAGTTCATGGCAGACAGCGCCGGAGGAACACTTCACCCGCATGGACTGCGCATAAATTCTGGAGTGCCATCACCAAAACTCATCCCGCTCATCCTTGTTCAACTTCCGTCACTCCCACGGTGCAATCAGCTTGTGACTGCCGCCCCATAGTCCGAGCTTCTTCAACCGTGCGTGGTTCTCGTCGTCCGCCAACCGCTTGTCGTCGCTGTACTCTTGGTAATGCCAGGCCAGACCACGGCGAACCAGTTCACGATTGATGAACAGTCGCCCCACGTAAATTTCTTGACAGAAAGAAGGTGCCATGGTGTACTGGCAAGGTTCGGCAGCCCGGCCGGATTGATCGCTATTCGTGATCCGGCACGAAGCCACCAGTCACGTGCGAGGTTCCTGATGACTGAAAACCCCTATCATGCCCCGCAGTCGATGCCGATTGCTGTAGGAGTCCTGAGTGGTACTCGTGACGATCTTCGCAGCGTCGCAAAATGCCAAAAGGGAATTCTGGTGTGCATTCTGATCGACTTGGTCGCGATATTCGGGCGATTCGCCCTGCCGCCGGAAGCTCAACCGCTTGTCGTTTTCGGCGTGCCAATCGTTGTCCTCGTCGGTGCTGTGTTCGTCTTTATGCTTGCTATTAAGGTGGAATTCCCTACGGAACGTGGGCGCTCATGTAGCGTGTTATACTGCACGCAAGGAGTGTTCAGAATGTCAAAGAAATCGAATCAGTCGGAACGACGTGTGGGTGTCGGGCCTGACCTATATTTCCACGAAATCCGGCTGGCTGTATCTGGTGGTGATCATTGATCTGTACTCGCGGAAGGTCGTGGGCTGGTCGATGGGCACATGTCTGGCCTGACACATCATTCGGATTGTGGCAGACAGTACTGCAGTGCATCATTCCGGAAGGCGCTGAGTCGTGAGGGTATTGACTGCAGTATGAGCCGCCAAGGGAATTGTTGGGACAATGCAGTCACTGAGAGCTTTTGGCGGCATTGAAGAAAGCACTTGTGCACCAGTGCGTGTATGCCGATGCAGATGTGGAAGAGGCTCGGGCGAGCCTCTTTGAAAACATCGAAGTGTTCTTTAACCGTGTTCGACGTCATTCAGCTCTGGGCGGCCTGAGTCCTGAGCAGTACGAACAGGACGGATAGAGGGCAGATATTTCACGAAACAGAATGGCTGTCTCATACAACGGTTAACAGCGCCCGCTAAATCTTCGGAACTTCACAGTCCCTGTGGTTGCGGTCGAGGACAGGGGAACGAACGGGTACGGGCATTGGAGCAAAAGGATAGCTGCCCCGCCCCCGTAACACCGTTCCGTCAATTGCACCTATCTACAAAACTCGTCACTCTATGCTTAATGCGGCGAAGAAGTGCAGTTGTGGCTCGTCCGTGCAGTTGTGGGAGAACTGCACGCCATCTGCGGAAGCCGTTCTGCCAGCCGCAATTTCAGTCAGGATCGGGCACGGTCGTTTGAGACAGGTCAGTATCGCATTGGATCCGGAAAGCGAAACAGGCCGACAGCATTTCGTGCACCTATGAGTGAGTAACCGGTTGTTTACCATCTTGTCTCCACTGTTAAGTTGCACAAAACGCGAAAGTACATGTATGGCGATGACGCTTGATCAGATTGTTGACTGTCTGACCAGAACAGGACTTGAACGAAATACCGTGATCGACGACACCCTTGGTGCTATGCGGAAGAGTGGCGCAGACCCCGACGGTGCTTCACTGCTGCAACAACTTGAGTCCGACAGCCGGATCACACCGTGGCAGGCGGAACAGATTTCGACTGGTCATGGCTTCGAACTCACAATGGGTAATTACATCCTCCAGAACCGAATCGGTGAAGGGGGCATGGGAACGGTATTCAAGGCACTGCACCGGCGCATGCGGCGTGTGGTTGCACTCAAAATGCTGAAGCTGCAGAGTAAGGAGTCGGAATCGTCGATTGCCCGGTTTCAGCGGGAAGTACAGGCCGCCGCCCGACTGAATCATCAGAACATAATTGCCGCATACGATGCTGACGAATGCGAGCTTGGACCTTTTCTGGTTATGGAATTCGTCGATGGCAGTGATCTGAGCCAGATTGTCAGGAAACAGGGGCCGTTACATGCCGGAGGAGCCATCGACTGTATTTTGCAATCTGCACGGGGACTGTCATACGCCCACAGTCAGGGAGTCATCCATCGTGATATCAAACCAGCCAACCTGATGCGCGACGCAAACGGCGTAGTCCGCGTCGCCGATCTGGGTTTGGCACGACTCAAACAAACGGACGGGGGCGCAAACATCGATGACGGCCTTTCGCGCGATGGTGTTATTTCGGGAACCGTTGACTACATGCCGCCGGAACAGGCCCTGAATTCCAGGTCGGTCGACGAACGTGCCGACATTTACAGTCTTGGATGTACTCTGTATTTCTTAATGATCGGCAAATCGATGTTCACGGGTGATTCAACTATCGCCCGCCTGATGGCACACCAGACTGAGCCGAGACCGAAGCTGAGCGCTATCCGGGACGATGTGCCGGAGGAACTGGAAAAGATCTATGAGAGAATGACAGCAATTGATGTGAACGAACGATTCCAGTCCATGGACGAAGTCGCCACGGAACTGCAGAAACTGGTGGTGTCCACTCCCGCGACAAACTGGGCTGACCTGACGGCGTTTGTCATCGAGAACTCGCGAATGCAATCACGCGTTATACAAAAATATCTGAATGAGATGGGTATCGAGGATGTGCATCTTCACTCGGATGGTGCAGAAACGCTGAAGGAACTTGACCGCATGCCGCCGGATTTGGTTATCGCGACGACGGAACTGCCGGACATGACCGGTGTGGAAATGGCGCGGCGGATACGTGAGGACGCCCGCTGGTCACACGCCGCTGTCATTCTCATGTGCAGCAGCGAATTGAGTGCGACCGCTCAGGCGGTGCTGTCACAGCTAACGGCTATTGAAGTGCTCACCAAACCGTTTGATATGGCCGGACTGCGTCAGGCGGTCGAGAATGCAATCAAGGCGGAACGGCCCGAACCACAACTGGCTGGCTTTGAGAACATGGAAGTGATGGTCGTGGACGACAGTGCCGTCTGGCGGCGGCGGATGCTGGAAGTACTTTCGCAACTGGGGTTTGAAACGTTCACAGTCTGCACCGATGGCACCGAGGCTGTCGAAGCACTGAAAAAAAAACACTACGATCTTGTCGTCACTGACTACAACATGCCGCAAATGGACGGCGATGAGTTGATTCGCCACATTCGAAACGAGAGCGATCAGCCTGCAGTTCCGGTCGTCATGGTCACTACGGAATATGATCCAGCAAAGCTGGCCGAGGTGTATCAACTCGGCGTTTCAGCGATCTGCAACAAGTCCTTTGACCCGCAACTCGTGCGAAACATTATGATCCGATTGTTCGGATAGCAGGCGAACCAACGGCTGAATGTGCCCGTTCACGACGATTGCGCCAAATCTTCCGGCAGATGCACTCGAGGATCAATTGAGAAGGGGTCAATTCTCATACTGCCTGCCGCATTTGCATGCTCCCAGCATATCTATATTGTGCATGGCTTCTTATCCACCCAGGCATACTGCCTACGAAGATGACTCAGCACGACGACTTCGTCAAGGATTTTCTGACCGAAACCAAAGAAGGGCTCGAGCAACTCGAGAACGATTTGGTTGCGCTTGAAGAGGATCCGCAGAATGTTGATCGGCTGGGCAGCATTTTTCGTGTTCTGCATACGATCAAAGGCAGTGCCGGCTTTCTTGAATTTTCCATACTGCGCGGCCTCGCGCATTCTGGCGAACACCTGCTTGGTCGACTGCGCAACGGCGAAATTACGCTGAATTCCGAGCTGTCGAATACTCTTTTCCAACTCATTGATTCAATTCGAGAGCTTCTGACATCGATCGAAGAATCCGGCACCGAAGGTGCGAATTCGTTTGCACAACTACGGCAGAAACTCACTGACGCGAATACGACAATTGACGCAAAAACTCAGGGGAAGCAGACGGGGAACACGTCAACAGCATCATCAAAGTCCCGGGCGTATGACAAGTCGACGGGCGACGAAACAATATTGATGGCGTCTCTTGTTGACGGCCCACCAGATGAGACAGGCCAATGGACAGGGGCCGAATCGGAGGCAGATGGATTTTCTCTAGATGACACCACCGAAAGAGAAGATACGAAGAACGGAGTTGATCGTTCGGTGGAACACAAAAACGAACCGCCTCCTGCTGAGCGAACAACCAAACAGTCAACGACATCGCCGCCGGCAAATGCAGTCAAGAACGACAGCAAAACCTCAGGTTCCGGCCTGTCTTCGTCAAACATTCGCGTTGACGTTCATTTGCTGGATCAGTTGATGAATCTTGTCGGAGAACTCGTTCTGACGCGAAACCGCCTCCTGCAGATGACGTCGGAATACCAGGATCCGGATGTCCTTAACACGACGCAGCGACTCAATCAGATCACGTCGGAACTTCAGGACGGGATCATGCAGACACGTATGCAGCCTATTGGCGGAATGTGGCAGCGAATGCCGCGAGTCACGCGGGATGTCTCGCAACAATGCGGCAAGAAGGTTCGTCTGGAAATTGAAGGTAATGAGACCGAACTCGACAAGTCCCTAATCGAGGGTCTCACGGATCCGATGCTGCATCTGGTGCGAAATGCCATTGATCACGGCATCGAAAGCCCCAATGCCCGGCGTCTGAGTGGCAAGCCCGAGGAAGGACGCCTGACACTGCGTGCCTTTCACGAAGGCGGGCAGGTCATTATTGAAATTGACGACGACGGCTCCGGTCTGGATACGGACAAGATCAAACAACTTGCAGTCCAGCGCGGCTTTATCAGCAGCGAGGCGTCACAAACGATGACCGCCGACGAACTTCAGCGGTCGATCTTCCTGCCGGGTTTCTCGACGGCAGACCAGATCAGCAACGTCTCCGGCCGCGGTGTGGGTATGGACGTCGTGAAGACAAACATCGAGCAACTCGGCGGCATGGTGAATCTGACAAGCATACGGGGTGAAGGCACAATCGTTCGGATCACAGTGCCCCTTACCCTGGCAATTATTCCGGCGCTGGTCGTGATCAGTGCCGGTGACCACTACACCATTCCACAGGTCAACCTGGTCGAATTGCTGCGTCCCGATCCCGTGTCATTTGCCAATAATGTCGAACACATTCACGAATCGTATGTATATCGTCTCCGTGGCAACCTGCTGCCACTGGTTAATCTTGGAAGTCTGCTTGACACCGAAGCTCCAAAACATCCTGCTAACCGGCCCGGTCACGTGCCCCCGCATCTGGCTGTGCTCCGTGCGGGTGATCGGCACTTTGCGTTAATGGTCGACCAAATCATCGGGACTCAGGAAATTGTTGTAAAGCCTCTGGGTGTGGCCCTGGAGACAATCGGGGTCTATACCGGTTCCACTATCATGGGCGACGGCAGCGTCGCCCTGATCCTCGATGTGCTCGGACTGGGACGTCGAGCGGGCTTGTTTACTCGCGATGAACAAACAACTGAGGGAGAATCAGAGTTAGTTTCGGACGTAACTCTCATTCCTGCAGAACGTTTATTGATCTGCGATGTAACTTCGAAGCGCCGCGTCGGAATTTCGATTCGCAGTCTGATATGCGTCGAACAGATTGCACCCGGTGATATCGAACATTCAGTCGACGGAGAGGTCGTGCAGTATCGTGACGGAATCATGCCGCTGATCCGACTGGCGCATTTCCTGGCGGACGATTCAGAAACAAAGCCTCCGGACCGGCTGTGTGTTGTCGTGCACACCGTCGGTGACTGTCATGTGGGAATTGTCGTTGATCGCGTACTCGACATCGCCGACAGCCCGTCCGGGACAGAACGGTCCGTTGATGAGAACTCACCAATTACCGGTACGTCGATTGTGCTGGACCGGGTGACCGACATTATCGATCCGGACAGGCTGGTTCGGATCGCCGATCCCTTTCTGCCGACGACTGTCTGAACTGAGGCTTCACAGGAGAATTGACACAGGAGGTGTTTCCAAAATCAACCGAAAACCGGCATCATGAACTATTCAATTTCTCGCTTATTAAATTCGCTGCGTATCCCGCACAAGTTGATCCTGATCAGTCTGAGCTTTTCACTGCCAATCGCGGTACTGCTGTACTTTATGATCGCAGGTATCAACTACGACATTCGGTTTGCCGAACTGGAACTCTACGGCAATGCCTATCAGCGGCCGCTCGAAGATCTGCTGGACGGCGTGGCTCGGCACCAGTTTCTGACGGACCGTCGGTTGTCAGGCGAGAACATCCATGATGACGCCGTTTATTCCGTACAAACCAGCGTTGATCAGGCATTAATCCGTCTGCAGGCCGTTGATCGGCAGTACGGCAACGATCTGCAATTCACAGAAGAAGGTCTGGGCAAGCGCCAGCGGCAGTCGGCCAACTCAGAACATCTTGCTGTTCAATGGGAGAAACTGAAACAGGACCTGCTGTCTCTGTCGTCTGCAGCCAGCGATCAGCGACATCGGCAGCTTCGGGACACTTTACGCACGATGATTTCGCACGCGGGAGACACATCGAACCTGATTCTCGATCCGGATCTCGACAGCTACTATCTGATGGACATCACGCTGCTGTCGCTCCCGCAGACGCAGGACCGGCTGGCCGATATTCGTCAGGACGGACTCAGCATCCTCATGCAGGAACAGGTTTCCCCGGACGATTCTCTCAGACTGGCGGTCTATGCCAGTCTCCTCAGGCAGTCCGATTTCGATCGCATTCTGAATAGTGCTCGCACCGCCCTTAACGAAGACCCGAACTTTTATGGCGTAAGTGATTCCTTCGGGAAGGTCGAACAGGCAGTCAATGCGTACACACAGGACACAACAAAGTTTTTGGGCATTCTCAACGCAATCAGTAGCGGAGAGGCCGGCGGAATCACACCGGAAGAATTCGAATCTGCAGCCGACCAGGCGATTGCAGCCAGTTTCAATCTGTGGGACGTCGCTGCCAGCGAACTTGACAATCTGCTCACCATTCGGATTAGTCACTACGAGTCCAACCGGGTTTGGGCGCTTGTATTAACTCTGCTGGCCTTGCTTGCATCGGTTGCTCTGATTTACGTTGTCGCCCGCAGCATTACTGTTCCGTTGGGACAGTGCGTTACGGGACTGACGAAACTGGCCAACAAAGAGCTTGGCCATAAACTGCATCTCGATGCGGGCGCTGAAATGGGTGAGATTGCAACAGCGATTAATCAGGCATCTGCCGGCATGCAGAGTGCAATCCACACACTGCGGCAAAATGCGGATGCACTGCAACAGGCAGCCGACGGGCAGATGGAAGCCAGTCAGCAGATGAGTGCCAATGCGGAAGAAACGTCAACGCAGGCCAACGTAGTCTCCGGAGCCGCCGACCAGGTAAGCCAGAATTCTCAAACGGTTGCGACTGCTGTGGAAGAACTCGGAATCAGTATCCACGAAATCGCTACCAGTGCCAGTGATGCCGCACGTGTAGCCACCGAAGCTGTGGAGGTCGCCGGCGAAACCAACACGAAGGTCGAAAAACTCGGCGAAAGCAGTGCGGAAATCGGCGAGGTGATCAAAGTCATTACATCCATTGCCGAGCAGACCAATTTACTGGCCCTGAACGCCACCATCGAAGCCGCCCGGGCAGGTGAAGCCGGCAAAGGGTTTGCCGTCGTTGCCAATGCCGTCAAGGAGCTGTCCCGGGAAACCGCTAATGCAACGGAAGACATCAGTCGTCGCATCGATACAATTCAGAACGACACGGATGCGGCGGTTGACGGCATTCGCAAGATCGGCCAAATCATCGTGCAGATTAACGACTATCAAAATTCGATCGCCAGCGCCGTTGAAGAGCAAACTGTGACTACGCGGCAGATCAGTGACAACGTTACTGACTCGGCAAAAGGAGTTCGCGAGATCGCACAGAACATCACCTCTGTCGCGGCAGCCGCACAGGACACGGCCGAAGGTGCGTCAAGAACGCAGAAAGCCGCTGCGGAAGGCACACTCATGGCGAACGACCTGCAACAGGTCGTTCTGAGTTTTCGTGACGAATCTTCCGGAGACCGTCAACATGGCGTCGGATGAAACCCGTCAGTTCTGCTGCTTCCTGCTGGACGACATGCTGTTCGGTATCGATGTGGGCGATGTACAGGAGGTCCTTCGGGATCAGCACAGAACCCGTGTGCCACTTGCTTCGCCAATGGTCCATGGGCTGATCAATCTGCGCGGCCAGATTGTCACCGTTCTGGACCTGCGTCACTGCCTGAAGTTGCCATCACTTACTGACGAAAGACGGCCGGCTCATGTCATTGTTCGTACTCGTGACGAACCAATGAGCTTTCTGGTAGACGAAATTGGTGATGTGCTGAGCGTCCGTGAATCTGATTTTGTGCCTGCCCCCGAAACTTTGAGTGGTGTAGCTGTTGATCTGATCTGTGGTACTTATAAACTCGAGCAGCGTCTGATCCTGGTTCTCAATACTCAGCAGATTGCTGACCATGCGGTCGCCGGCAGGTCTCAGAAACAGGCGTGACTGCCGACAAAACGCGAGCTCATCGCAAAGCCTGACGAACATGAAACAAATTCGCCTGCTTGTCGTCGATGATTCGTCTTTTATTCGGCGTGTTCTGACGCGACTGCTGTCGGAAGATCCGAAGCTCAACGTGGTCGCAACGGCGGCCAACGGCCAGGTGGCACTGTCAAAGATCGAGCAGATTGACCCCGATGTCGTACTACTGGACATCGAAATGCCGATAATGAACGGTCTGGAAACACTGCGGGAATTACGGACGAACCATGCGCGTCTTCCCGTCATTATGTTCAGTACGCTGACGCACCCGGGAGTCCGTGAAACCGTTGATGCGCTGTTACTGGGAGCAAACGACTACGCGACCAAACCGGATGGTCAGAACGACGTGGAACACGCGATTCGCCGAGTTTTGATTCCGAAAATCAAAATGCATGCCGCCAAATACCTGGCTTCAACGGGACGTGCTCGTTCCAGACCCGCAGTTGATTCCGTTGCGAAAATCCCAACGGTCGCTGTGCAGTCCCCCCCCGTCGAAGCACGGTCTGCCAGACCGGAGACAGATCGCTGTCCGCCTGCAACGCGGCCACACCATGCTGCGAAAGCGGAAATCATTGTCATCGCCTCTTCGACCGGTGGACCGAACGCACTCGCCAGACTTTTTTCGCAACTTCCGGAGGACCTGCCTGTCCCGATTCTGATCGTCCAGCACATGCCCGCATTATTCATTCAGCCGTTGGCCTTTCGACTGTCTTCACAGGGTAATGTGATCGTCCGCGGGGCCGAAAACAATGGTGCCCCGAAAGCAGGTGAGGGTCTAATTGCCCCGGGAGGAAAGCACATGACCATCGATCGGGTTCGAGGCAAGGTCTGCGTCACACTCAATGATGATCCGCCGGTCAATTCCTGTAAGCCGGCTGCCGATGTCCTTTTTGAATCCGTTGCAGAGGTTTATGGGGCTGCATCGCTGGCTGTGGTCCTTACGGGAATGGGTGAGGATGGACGCAATGGGTGTCGGGCCATCAAAGGGGCGGGTGGACAGGTTCTGGTGCAGGACGAAGATTCCAGTGTGGTCTGGGGGATGCCGGGGTCAGTTACGAAGGCGGCCCTGGCAGATGCCGTGTATCCGCTGGACAAAATGGGCCCCGAAATCGTGCAGCGAATTTCTGGAATGTCGCGAGAAGCGGGATTCGAGCGGTGATCCAAGGATTGTGTCATGTCACTGACCCCTCACAACTTCGACTACATCCGCTCACTTCTGCATGAACGTACGGGCAATCTGCTCGATGACTGCAAAGAATATCTGATCGTGCAGCGTCTCGATCCTCTCTTGCGCCGTGAGGCCGTAGGCACCATTGACGAACTGATCACGAAACTCCGGACAACACCTGTCTGCGGGCTCCACGATGCCGTTGCCCAGGCGCTCCTGACTCATGAGACATCTTTCTTCCGCGATCCACACTATTTCGAACAGATTCGAAAAAATGTAATCCCTCGAATTATTAAGCTTCGACGCGGCCAGAAATCGCTGCGGATCTGGTGCGCAGCCTGTTCCAGCGGCCAGGAGCCGTTAAGCATCGCGATGCTGCTGCGGGAACATTTTTCTATGCAGCTGCGCTCCTGGACAGTTCATTTGTGCGCCAGCGACTTTTCACCACAAATCATTCAGCGGGCGCGCCGCGGACAGTACACGGATATGGAAATCAACCGCGGTCTGCCGCCTGAACTAAAGCGTCAGTACTTCGTTCGTGACGGCGCGCACTGGCAAACTGATGTTCGATTGCAGGAGATGGTCGAGTTCCGTGAAATTAATCTTGTTCATCCCGTACTCGAATTACCCCGCATGGATCTGATTCTGTTACGAAATGTGCTGATCTACATGGACCAGGAGCCACGTCAAAAAATCCTGAGTACCATTCGGAACCTTCTGAACCCCGGTGGTTACCTGGTTCTGGGCGGACCGGAAACAACACACAAGCTTGATGCGAGTGGCAGTTTTCGCAGGATCGAGTTTGGTTGTATGTCGTGTCTGCAGATCCAATGAGGACGCAGGAATAATCCACACCAGAATTCATTGTCACCTGTGCCGAGCTTTCATAAACTGATATCGTGGTTCGTGAATCATAGAGGTTCCGAATTCGGTGGACATCAAAGATCGGTGGACATCAAAGATAGATCGGAAGCGGCAAAGATCGGAAGCGGAAGTTCGGTAGGCTGTACGTTGGACGTCCCTGTTCGTGACCGACACATCTCATGGCCTTTCAACGTTCCGAAGGCGACGTTTGTCGGCCGTGTGATCAAAACCCCATTCTTCACGCCGGCGTGAAGGCCATTCGAGGATTCGAATGAGACGCAATTCATATCTCATACCTCGTCGAACTTTGTTGAGAGGCGCCGGTGTTTCGCTGGCGCTGCCGCTGCTCGACATCATGTCTCCTGCGATCAGTTCTGCGGAGTCCACGAATAACACGCCGGTGAGGCTGTGTGTATTGTACAAGGGTTGCGGGGTCAATCCGCACTCGTGGGACGTCGTCGGCGGAACGGAAACGGATTTCGAGCTGTCCAGAATTCTGCAGCCCCTGTCTGCAGTTCAGGACGACATTCTTGTCTTGGGAAATCTGGATAATCAGGGCTCATCTGACCATATGGATGCGCCCGGTACGTTTATGAGTGCCACAAAGCACAGTGATCTCAATCGCTATTCGTTCGATCAGAGAGTCGCCGATCGCATTGGAAATACGACCCCGATCAAGTCCATGCAGCTGACGGCCGACAACGTCTGGAAGCAGCATCCCTGGTTGAACATTTTATCCTACGACAGCAACAACCAGCCGCTTCGCGGGCAGCACGATCCTCAGGCTGTTTTCGACATGATGTTTAAGGATTTATCCAGGGCGGGGCGCCAAGAGGAACTGCTGAGTGTCCTGGATGGAGTCAAAGAGGTCTCGTCGTCACTGTCGAGAAAAGTCAGCGCCCGTGACAAAAGGGTCCTGGAGCACTACTTCGATTCGATCCGGGATGTTGAGAACAGCATCCAGCAAGCCAGGCAGAACAGCCGGGCAGTGGACCTTGACACGAAACTTTCAGATATCGATCCGAGTCTGAAAGTCGGCAACCTTGGCGAGAGAATTCGAGCGATGCTCGATTTGATTGTGCTCGCCTTCTGGACCGATACGACACGGGTGACCTCGTGTATGCTCGCCAATACTAACAGCCGTTCTCACTACGACTTCATGGGCGTGGATGCTGAGTTTCATTATGTCTCTCACCACGTTCGAAACAAGAAAGTCCTGCCGGCTTATGACAAAATCAATATCTGGCATACAGGCCAGCTGCGGTACCTGATTGACAGTTTGAAATCGATCAGAGACGGCGATACGACTTTGTTTGAAAACTCGCTGATTCTATGGGGTTCAGGTATCAAGCATGGCGACTATCACTCGCTGACAGACCTGCCGCTAATCGTAACGGGTGGCGGCGGCGGAAAAGTAGATCTCGGGCGGCACGTCCGTTATCCCAAAGCACGGCCGTATGCCAGTCTCCTGATGACGCTGATGAAGATCATGGGGACTGACGCAACAGGCATTGGAGATTCCACGGAGCACCTTCCGGGCATCACGGAAAAAGCGAATTTTGAATCTGCCAACCCGGACGACGGCAGCTGGAAGATCGTTAAAAGCGATGACGAAACGCTTACCGCGAAGGGACTGCTGCGGATCAGTATTGAGGCGGATTTGGAGTACTATCAGCTGCGACTCTCAGACAGCAGCGATCTCGAGATCCGTATTCCCTACATGAACAACCACAAGCTGCGGTTCGATCGTTGCGTCGGCAAGGTGGTGACCGTGACCGGCAGGTACAAAGTGGAAGCAGGAAAGAAAACGATTGTCGCTCTGACAGAGGTGGAGCTGGAACAGTCGTGAAGACACAGCGATTTAACATGGCCACTGTCGTCGTATGTGTTCTGGTTCTTACCGTGACCTCGATGCCACGTTATGCGTTCGCAGCGAACTTTGCCGACGCTGCCAGGGTGATTGAATCCCGGTGTCTGTCCTGCCATGACCACGATACGCGAGAAGCCGGAATCGATCTGTCTCCGCTGCTGCGGAAAGAGAATTCGTCCTCCGGAGAATATACCTCGCTGTGGATCAAAGTGGAGAGGATGGTCGCCCGCGGCGAAATGCCCCCGTCAGAGGAGGAGGTTCTCGAAGTTTCGGAAAAAGAGGCCGTCAAACAATGGTTTTACGAGTCGTTTGTTTTGCGAATGGGCAAGTCGCACATCGGGCCAACGCCGTTGCGTCGATTAACTCGATATGAGCTGGAAAACACTCTTGAAGACGTCTTGTCGATCACGCTTAAGACGCCCTATCGCGACACCATCAGTGGCCGCATTGCGAAATCCAGAATCGCATCCCTTATGCCGTCGGACATACCCGGTGAGTCCGGGTTTGACAACGACGCGCATCGTATGGAGTCTCTCAAGCCTTCGCTCAAAGAGATCTCTGAGGCTGTCCACTACGCATTAGGAATTTTCAGTAACAGCCCGACAGCCACACAGGCTGTTCTGGACTGTGAAGAGCTACCGGAAAATTCCATCAAAAGTGAAGTCAGGCAGCTGATTTCAGCATTCCTGCTGCGTACCTGTCGCTGCGATCGAATGCGAACGCAGCAGCTTGAGGACGCGTACTGTGGCCTGTATCAAAAACATGTGCAGGTTTCGCAGAACTGCAGAAAGAGCCTGTTACATGTCTTTGAAATGATCCTGGTGTCGCCGGAGTTCCTGTACCGGCTGGAAGAAAGCAGAAACCAGGATACGCCCTATCCGGTCACAGGCGTGGAACTGGCAGCTCGCCTTTCATATTTCCTGTGGTCAACTGCTCCGGATGATGAGCTGCGGCAGCATGGCCAGGACGGAAGTCTGCTCGAAGATCACGTGCTGCAGTCTCAGGTTGCCAGGATGCTGAATTCTCCCAGGCGGCTCTCGCTCTCCGAAAACTTCGCTGGCCAATGGCTCGGCTTCGACGATCTGTTGTCGAACAGCGAGTACTTCATGGACGAAAGATGGAACCGCGAGACTTACGACGAGGTTTTGTTTTTCTTCGACGAATTGATCAGGTCGGACAGAAGCATTCTGGATATGGTGCAGAGTGACTGGATCTACCGGCGAGCGTCCGCCCTCAACTCGCATCAACAAAGTTACGTCCGTATCGATCCCGAATCAGTGAAGAATGCGTACGCGGACGTGCTGTCTGGCAGGCAGAGCAAAAGTGACAACAAACGCCTCAGGTATGACCCACCGGTGCTCGTTAAAACGAGAGACGATCAGGAAGGCGGCGTCATCACCAGCCCTGCAATCATGCGTTTGACAGCTTCGAAGAGCCGCACCAGTCCAATCCGACGCGGCGTTTGGATACTGAATACGGTAATTGGCAGGACGCTGGAGCCGCCGCCAGATGTCCCCTCGCTTGAAGAGGCAAGGGAAACGCTGAAGCTCAAAGAAAATCCTTCAGTTGCCGAAGTCATTCAGCAGCATGTTTCAAGATCAGAATGCGTCTCCTGCCACAAAGCGATAGATCCATTGGGACTGGGGCTGGAGAACTTTGCTCCAACGGGCGCATGGCGAATGCATTACCCCGACAGGACTCCGATTGTCGCTGCGGGGGTCATGCCGAATGGCAAAACCTTCAACACACCACGAGAGATGAAGTTGCTGCTGCTCGACATCTACAAGGAAGACGTCGCATCCAATTTCGTGAAACAGATGTTCGCTTACGCTCTGGGCCGAAAAACAGAGCCGTTCGACAGAGTGTCACTGGAGTCAATCGTGAGCAAAGTGAAGGAAGACGGATACAGGGTCAACACAGTCATTGAGCAGATCGTACTGTCGCAGCAATTCCGATTCCGACAGGACCACTGAGGCAGTGGTCCGTGGTTCAGCAGTTCTGTCTGCAGTGATTCGAACAGGTTCCCGAACAATTCGATGCCGGCATGGATCTCTTACCGAAAGATTACAGCCGCCTTGACTGATTCGTCCGTGGAAAGACGGCGATCGTATGGAGGAGAGGGGGTATTAACGACACTATTAATGATGCTGGAAAGGGTGCAATGCCAGGACGAAGACATGAAAAATGTCTCGCGAACTGCAGTTTCCGTTGAGTTGAAGACCGAACTGACGCGTCTGGAGATCGGCTTGTAAAACGGCCCCGCAGGATCAAACAACTTCGCCCAGGTCAAAACGCTGTGATACACAGAACTTACGGCTCACCAGGGTCTCGCGTCCCCGCCTTGCTGTTGACAACAACATTCGGGACTTTACTGCGCGAGTTCTGGTTACTCCAGCGGTCTGTGGCTGACTTGACTTTCGTCAGCACCAATCTGACATGACACCTTTGACATATCAGACCAGAACCGTGAGCAGAAGCAGTAGGACCAGCGACTCCATATACTGATCAAGGCCACCAGTGATCTGGATCTCGCAGTGCGTCACGGCGTGCTACGTTCGACCGCTCCGGGTTGGCTCAGGCAAACCAGGACTGCACGGTTGCCGCCAGCGACGTTGAGTTCAGATTCGGCTCGGACGTCAACTGCGATACATTGTTTTCATCCCGAAGATCATACAAGCATCTTCCCGATGAGGCCGAGCAAAAATCCGAAGACCGCTCCCATTGCGGGCATCCATCGTCGCTGCAGTCGTGCCACGGGCGCGATGTCCTGAAATACGAGGTAAAGAATACCACCACTGGCAAACAGCATCATACAGGCCACAACAAGATCGTGAGACGCAAGCAAATAGTAGCCACATAGTCCGGCGCATGGTCCAAGCAGGGACATCGCAAAAAACATGGCGATTACTCGTCGTCCGGGTGTTTTGCCTTGCACGGTGATTTCGCGATATGCATTAAAGCCTTCGGGCAGATTCTGGATCGCAATAAGTGCCGCGAGCAACTTCGCAGTCGGGTTTCCTGATGCGAACGACGCACCTAACGCAACCGCTTCCGGAATAAAGTCAGAGAGCATTGCCGCCAGCTGGCCACCGGGACTCTTGATTCTGTCAAGAAAAATATCCAGCGCGAGAAAGGTAATGCCACCGCCACCGAAACAAGCTGCAGCGACAGCAATTGAATTGGATTCGATCCCCTCCGGTACGAGCACCAGCGCGATTGCAGACAAAAGGGCACCTCCGCCAAAGGCGATGATCCCGTGTCTGCTCTCAGAATTCAGCCAGTTCGGGTGAATACTGTCAACGCGTGCAAGAAGTGCCCCCACTGGCATCGCAATGCCGGCCATGAGCGTAAGTACGACTACAGTTGTCACATTATCCATATCATTGAATCTGTCATTCGGGATGCTGACTCATCGATCGTGCGTTGAAGTTTTCCGTTTCGTGAGACGCGCATTGGGTGTACTGCGGCGTCAATGTGTCTCACGGCATGAACGCGGCCAGCAGTGTACACCTGAGAACAACGAATGTCACATCTATTGATGTCGCGGACGCAAAGGACAGATGGTCCGATGAAAACGGCCTGGTGGCCTGCTGCAGTACTGCCTCCGAAACGCGGCCTGTGCCTGTCGGAAACCGAACGCATGCTCCCACAGATGCGGTAAAGGTACGCGCTCAGTTAAAACGGTAACGTAACTACTCGAATCCGACCGTCAACGCTCTGCCGAAATCGTAACCCTTTTCTCTCACGAACACCTGACTGTAAAAGAAGTTTCCGGCATCGGAGATTCATGTTCCTGCTGCAACGCCGCTGTGGATGAGCTGGTCAAATTTGACCTTCTCAAACGAGTCCTGGCACAGACAGAGATTCGCTCGTCCGATTCAATGACTGACTCAGCTCATCCGGTTCGGAAGCTGGTCGTCTTCGACATTGAGCAACACAGCTCACGCCTGACTCACTCAGCCTTTGAAAGCAACTCGTATGCCAGAATGATTTTTTGAGGGCGATCGGAAGGCCTCCGGGACTGGGCGTGGAGCCGACTTCGATGGCTCCCGCATGACAGCTTTGATTCGGCGCGATGCGCCACCAACCGGCATCCGAGTTCTCGGACAGAAGCATTCAGAATGTCGTGAAAGACAGCATTGCTGAAGACTACTCTCCGGCGTACAGACCACCCGCACCAGAAGCAGTTCTGACCAACCAGACCATCACTTAAAATCCGGACTCATGCACGGGAGCAGGGCAGTTGGGCGGGACGCTCAATTTGTACTCACGGCGGGCTGCGTAGAGACCGGTTGAATACAGATCCCCTCCACCAGAGTCTCGTCATCCCCCGGGCGGACTTGCCCAACGGACCTCGCCTGACTGCAGTGTCTCGCCCGACTCGATTCCGTCCGTGACCTCCTCAAGCCGAAACTTGAGACCCCCTTTTTTCCGGTCAATCTTAATCACACCGAGGGGATGCTTGAGCGACGAAAGATCCGCCAGATTGGTGCCGTCTTTCAATCCGAGCCGCATCATAATATGGTCTCGGTGGTCGCTCCCTCTCACACGTGAAACGAAATGCTCACCATCAATCTTAAAACCAGAAGTTTTGACCGTGCCTGCACGCCACCAGCCATCGGCAGAGCGTTCAAGTCGTGTTTGTTTGTTTCCTGGCTCAATGACAACGTTTAACACCTTCATGTCCGGCCGAAGCTGATTCAACGCGACCATCAACATCGATTTGAACACTCCGACAGTGCAGATATTCGGGTGCTGTAGTAGTTCCCCCGACCGGGCATTATATGTCGTGCGAAGGCCGGACTCAGTCTCACAGATGATTTGTTTTCCATCTGCACTGAAACCCCGCAGCACTGGGGTCACTCCGCCAACGACTTCCTGTCTTAGCTCGTTGCTCCACTTCTCCAATGGCAGACAGGTTGCCTTGCTATCGCCAAACGCATTCGGAATGGTGATCGTCATGGCGTCACCCTCGCCGGTGACTTGCCAAACCCCGAGTTTGAAAGAAAAGTCCCCAAACGCATTCAAAAAGCTGTAATCAAGATTTGCGATGGCCGCCAGGCGGCTGCCATCAGGGCTGAAATACAACTTGTCGGTTTCACCAAAGAAGAAACCGAGCCTTCGCTCTGAGCCGTCCGCAAGGTTCCATGCCCTGATTGTTGTGGTAGATCCCAGATTCCCCGTCCTGTCCGCTGCAACGACGGTGGATTCATCCGGACTGAACACGAGTTCGTAAGCCCGCCCCGGAACGCGCAAGTCGTGGACAAGTTGCTTCGTTTTGACAGACCAGATCTTAATAAGAGAGAACGAACCAGATCTCGAACCAGGGATTGGATACAGCCTGGTCAGTCCTGCGACCAGCTCACTGCCGGGGCTTAAACGGAGTTTCTGCACGCCGTTCAGGTCTACGCCTGCCAGCTGCTCTTTGATCTCAGCATCCTGAGCCTGAAGGGGAATCGTCTGGACAATCGCCAGTCCAACGAATGTTGCGTGCAGAAGTACTGCGAAAGCTTTTGGGGTTGGGTTGTTCGATACGATCGGTGCGTTCCTTTTCCTGCCACCGGACCTGGCAGCACTGTGAAATACGGTCTTATGTCACTGTAGGTCGGGTGGGACTCCCTGAACGGATGCGACTCCGCCAGGATGAATACAATTCGCTTCAACGATACATTTATTGACGTCGTCGCGGCAAGAAAATCCACCGAACTTAATACGCCGTGAAACACGGGACTTATGGCTCACCGGAGCATCGCATCTCTGCTGCCTGATTTTATCTCTCGGCAGCGGTAGCCAGTCAGTTTTGACGCTGAATATGTTGTTCCTTCTCACACTGTGGCACATCCTGATCGCTGCACTCTGCGGCGTGGTGAACCAGCGTCAGCAACAGATTATGGAGTTCCAGAATGCTCAGATCGAAACCGCGTAGGGTCAAGAAACTCCGCCTAACCCAAAATGCCGTGAAACAAGGGCATTTCAATGACTCAAAGTCTTCCATCTCCGCCGCTTGATGTCATCCGTCTGCCTCTTCGTACACAACCCTCTTCGTACACAACCCTCTTCGTAACGACTCGCGCGGGGCCCGGTTCCGGAAGTCGTGAAATACCGGGGCGTTGCAGAAGTTCGAGTCCTTTACGGTGCCTCGGACCTTACCAACCCTCCTCGAACTTTTTTGAACGGGGTTAACAGCAGGCGCGACATCTGGCGAGTACTCGCGCTGAATCGTCCCGAAGGTTGTGACAGACAGTGTCGCACGTTTGCAACGCCAGTCGCCTGAAATTCTGACCCGATTCGTGTGCTCACCCTCATCGTTGAAACGATTTCCTGTCAGCGGAGTGCTGTGAGCCTTCCCGGGCAAAATCAAGCACACAGGTACGGGGTGATGTTTCTCCAAGAGTTATCATGACGTTGTCGATTAACTCATGTGAATCGTCCGGAACCCCACCCGCCGGTGAACCAAAGCCGACGTCAGGGTCTGCGGACGGAATACGGATCACATTCTGTTGGACGGGTTCACTGTCATTAACTTCAGCCGTTTCCGCAACGGTCTCATGCGTCACGTCTGCTTCCTGTCGATTGTCGCTTAACAGGTCTGGCGTCACTGTCGGCAAAAATCCGACGTTGTCGATCAGCGTGACATCCAGTCTCGATTTTTCCTGCTGCAGGCTGTGATTGATCCGGGCGATGGAAAATTCTGCGGAGTGTGACCAAAAGCCACTGAAATCATCGTCCGCACTGATGGCCTTGACCCAAATACGATATTCGCCAGGTGCGACATCCAACGTGTATTCGGTCGCGGTCAGATTGTTGTCGCGAAAGACGGAAACACCCGCCAGCGTTTCCAGCAGCAGGATATAACGTCCGGCACCCTCAACGGCTGTCCAGCGAATCGTGGGCGTTGTCGTGTTGATGCTGCCCATGGGCGCCAGAACATTGGGGCGTCCTCCCACATGTACGGAAACTTCCGCGGACCATTCGCCTTTGTCAGAATTGCCGTCGACCGCGCGAACCCACCATTTCCAGTCACCGATTGCCAAATTGGTCTGTGGCACAAAGCTGGTCGATGAACCTGTGAATTCCACAATGTCCGTGCCATCCGTGAGGTACAGGTCATAGCTGACAGCCTGAGACGATCCGTCCCAGACGAAAGCAGGGGTCCGATCAAACGTTGCGGTCAATGGTGAAACGGGGGTTGCCGTCACCGGGCTGGTGGCGGCGTCGATTACAAAACTCCGGCTGCGACTCCACAGTCCGTGATTCCCGTCAGCCCTGTATGACTTGATCCAGACGCGATAACTGCCGTCCGGTGTCGGGGGGACCTGGATTTGTGATTGTGTGATGTTCTTCCGACGATAGACCAGCCCCAGGCCATCATCGTTATACAGATACACTTCATAACTTCCCGCACCTTCTACGGGCTCCCATGAAATTGTGGGCGGACTGTCGTTAACCGTGCCTGATGGTGCCGTGAGCTGCGGTCGCCCTCCCACAAACAACTCGGAATGACGACTCCAGTCACCGGCCCGACCTGATTCATGAAATGGCCGGACCCACCAACGATGCAGCCCCACACCCAGCGGTGCAGCCGGCGTATAGGATGTTTCTGTCAGCCCAGACACGTTGATCGGAACGGTCCGGCCCTGCTGGACATACAGCTGATAACTGCTGATACCGGGTATCGATTCCCACTGGAACGTGGGTTGATCGTTAAACGTCGAAGACGCAGAACTGAGGGGATCGGGGCCGACATAGTAATTTTCGGGCGTGGACCATGCGGCCGCATAATTCCCGACACCGATCGCCCGGCACCAGATGCGATATCGCCCAAACCCGAATTCCTCCGTGGGCGTAAAGCTGGTCTCTGTCGTCAATTCATCGAGGACAGGCAGACCGCCGACGGTCAGATTACTGACATACAGCCGATACTGTAAAGCGCCCGGAACCGGATCCCATGAAATCGTCGGTGTCCGATCCGGATCACGATAAGGGAGATCCGTCAGTTGAGCAGCAAGATTGACCTTAAACGTTTTTCGAGCCCACGTTGTTTTGACATCATTCGGTAACGTGGCCTGCAGCCATGTTTCGTAAACTCCGATGCCCAGGTCTTCCGTCAGGGTGTAGCTGGTTTCACTGACGGTTGTATTGATGAGCGGGTTGTTGCTGCTCCCGTACTGCTCCAGCCTGATTTCGTAGGACGTGGCCTCCGATACGCTGGTCCAGGTAATGGTGGGCCGCTGCTCAGTGGATACGTCCAGCACGGGCAACGGGTTCGCCAGCACGCGGACGCGCAGCACCTGTGAAATACGAATATTCGGTGACACGTCACTGGTTGCCGTTAACACCACGTCAATCGTTTCTCCATCTGCCAGATCCAGGCTCACATCGTCTTTCAGCCGGATCTGGTCCTGAACGATTTCGAAACGGTCATCAGAAAGTGTGATGCTGCCCGGATCGTCTGTGTACTGTCGCAGGTACAACAGATCGCCGGCAGATGCTCCCAACAGGTTTTCGGACAGATTTCTGAGTGTGGTCAGTTCCAGATCTGTCTGTCCGTCGGGAACATCAAACGCACCATATCGATTCGCCTGCAATGAAGCGGTCAGGTCCCCCGTGTTGACCTGCAGCAGTTCCACAGAACCACCAACGAACCCGCGCAGATCGGCGTCCGCCGTGGCAGTCAGTTTGCCCAGATCCCCACCGACATCCAGTACCAGGTTATGGATACCACCCTGCCCTGTTTCGTCACTCTGGGTGGTCAGCGACTTCAGGTCGGTACCGGGGGCAGTCACCACGGCACCACCGGTCCAGTTCCCCTGAAGAATCGTAATTTCCTCAATCGCCGGGGTTTCGCCTAACTGCGTTTCCGTGGCCGTGGCGATGGCTGAAAAACCCGCGTCACCATGGACCACAATCCGGCCGAACGAACCGGCCTGCAGGCGGCCGGTCAGCGGTTCTGCTGCGCCGGATCCGGTTGCCGTAATCGAATCGACGTGACCGCCCGCCACCAGGTTGATTGCCAGTTGCTCGGCAATGATGTTCTGGACGCCGCCGGCCAGGTGAAAGCTGTGCCGACTGTCGATCTGCCCGCCGCGGCCATGCTCGTTGGCAAGCACCGCGAGTTTATTCAGCGATGCGGCCGAGTCTGTGGTGACAACGGTCGCTGTCATGTTTCCGCCGACGGTGGCGATCGTCCCCACGCTGCCGGCCTTGATGAAACCATCCAGGGTGACATCCTGATCCAGACTGTTCTCGACGGACAGGGTGCCAAGAAGCGTTGTCCGCAGATCGACATCGAAGTCTCCGCTGCCCTGCAACAGCTCCAGGTTGCCGTCGACTTCCAGTGATCCGACATGAATTCGGCCACCGGTGCCCTGCTTTGTGTTTCCGACCAGGATACGCCCGGAACTGACCTCTCCCTTTTCGGCCCCACTGCCAGCCTTGAACTCCGAACTGAGCAGGTCCCCCTGAATATTGAACTCCTGAAAGTCGCCGACAATATCGACCGACGCCCCGAAGTCGCCGGTGGTGGAGACGGTGTCCGCGGCGTCCATGGACCATTGGCCGCCAAGCACCGTGTTCCCCTGGAAATTCAGTGTTCCGGCGACGTCAAAATTCACCCCGTTGCGGCTGCTGCGGGTGTCGTTGCCAAACAAGCCGCTGCTGCTGAACTCAAGACGCCCGTTGTCATCGCCTTTCAGCTGCAAGTCGCTCCCACCGGTCACGTTGTGGACCTGCATCGCGGCCACACCGGCGGGCAACGAGAAATTCCCCGAAACGGTGTTGATGCCGCCCAGATTCAGCGAGTTCAGCGCGTCTGCGCTGGAAAAATGATTGAAGAAAACGTGGTTCTCTGCACCTGTCGGGTCACTCCTGTTTCCGGACAGCGACATGGTAAAGCGGCTGTTGGCGTCGGTCCCGATCAGGTGCACCGACATCGACATGGCTCCCTCGGGAACAGGATCAATATTGCCCGGATCGGGCGCCTGGCCGATCTGTAACGACCATTCGCCCGGCCCATCTTCGATTCCGATGGCCAATTGGCGGCCATCAGCCAGGTCGATCAACTGTTGCGTGACGCCTTCGTAGCTGCCACCAATTTCATAGGGGCCGCCATCCACAATGACGTTATCCACGTCGGGCCATTGAAGCTCGCTGGCATTGTTCGGCACCAGGCGGAACGTGATCGGTGTCGGCTTAGCAAAGCAGGCCCAGGGACTGTTGGGTGGCATCGGCGGGACGGCCGGCATGGGCTGCCCCGGGTCACACAGAATACGCCCCATGTCGGCCCGCCAGCGACGCCAGCCAGCCAGATCTTCCGGTAATGTTTCCGCATGTTTCTGGATCGCGTCGTCGTACTCAAACAACATCTTCAGATCGAGTTCGATCGGCTCCTGGAAATCGTGATATGGCCATTCCCAGTCGTATCCGACAATGGCGTAGACGTCCCAATCGGTTTCGGCCGTGCCCCGCGGCTTGTCCCAGAAATCCAGTCGGCCCGGCACGAACTCAGCTGAATCCGGATGGATGGTAAATTCATAGCCGGCCGGCAGGTCGGGATGCTCTGCCTCCTGTGCCGGTGGCTTGGTGGCTGGAACGAACGGCGAAAATCCGGGCAACGGTTTTCTGCCCGCCCGACCCGTTGTGGCCTTGCCGTCGTCGGCGGCGTCGGGCAGGCCGGTTGCCGACGCCAGGGGCAGATGAGTGGAACTGACATGGAACACCGACGCGTTCAAAGTCGACTCAGGATCGGGATCGGGTTCCGCCGAAAAGCCGGTGCCCCCGTCGCCGTCCTCCTGAAAGTCATACAGCAGGGGCGCCTGTGGTCGAGGCACGCCAATCACGTCGTCATCGAAGATTGTGACTACGCCCAGCGGATCTGCCAGCTGGACGCCGGGGAAAAAGTGCACAACGCCAGTCACTTCCACGGCAATGGATTCTTCGTGTTCTGCCTCGTTGTCTCCGTGAATGATGATGTCGATGGTGCTCGAGGCGCTGCCCGCCGTCGAATCGTAGTCAGTGAACTCAATGACGAGCCGTCCAGCGGATTCCGGGGGCAGCGAATAATCGTCTTCAGTAGCGCCGTCTGGCTGGACCGTGTAATGCACCAGCAGTTGTGCATCCGGGTCCTTCCACTCGCGGATTTGCTCGATAACGACGGGAACGGACACGATCGTATCGGGCCCGGGATCGCCTTCCAACAGGGTGACATCGCCGACCGACAGTTGCGGCTTACAAGCTCCAGCGGCCAGCGGGAAATAAAACGGCGGCGCCACGTCGAAGGACGGCGTGTCCACGTCGATCTTGAGACAACCATAGCTGGAAATGTCTCCAGACAGTGCGGGGTTTTCTGGGATACCAACATCGATATTGAACCAGGGTTCGAACGACAGTGTTCCCCAGCCAGCGAAGCTTCCGGTCACGTCGTTCGAGCTCAGATCAAACTGGAGGTCGCCGGTGACGGAGCCGAAGAAACTGGTCAGGGTGCCGAAGGCGTCGACGCGTATGCCTCCGTCCTTCTTGAGCGTTCCCGTATTGGCTTCCTGGTCAAAATTGGGGGAATACATGTCCAGTGCGACATGTCCGTCTGCCCCGTCAGGGAATTCCAGCAGTTCTGTATCCAGCCAATCGAAGACTTTGCCGGGCAGTCCGAGATCGCTCAAGACCTTACGCATCCCCGGCAGGTTGGATGACGAGTTCGGTGAAAGATCAAAGTCCATTTCGAGCCCAATCGCCTCCGGAC
>JAQWOH010000044.1 GCA_029245955.1 Fuerstiella sp.
CGGGACGGTCTGCCGGAAAGCATTGCCTTCTGGAAGAAGGCGTTCGAAGACACCGATCCGGAACAGACATTCAGTGTGGGGCTGATCTACGGCCCCAGTGGTTGCGGAAAATCGTCGCTGGTGAGGGCGGGATTATTGCCGCACCTGTCTGACAGTGTGATCGCGGTGTATGTGGAGGCCACGCCGGACGAAACGGAAACGCGAATCCTGCGAGGTCTGAGGAAACGGCTGCCGGAACTGTCGGAGGATGCCGGACTGACCGACACCCTGGCGGCTGTGCGACGTGCTCAGGGCGGCAAGGTTGTGATCATCATCGACCAGTTCGAACAGTGGCTGCATGCGCACTCAGCGGCACCGGACGCCGAGTTGGTGAAAGCATTGCGGCAATGCGATGGCGGAAGATTACAGGCCGTCGTGATGGTACGTGACGACTTTTCAATGGCGGCATCGCGGTTCATGCGGTCCCTGGACACACGGCTTGTTGAAGGCCATAACTTTGCCGCGGTCGACCTGTTTGATCTGGACCACGCCCGAAAAGTGCTCGTCAAATTTGGGCAGGCGTTAGGCAAATTACCCGCCAACACCGGCCACCTGTCGGATGCGGAACGGCAGTTTGTTGACGGCGTGGCGTCCGGTCTGTCGCAGGATGACAGAGTCGTCTCGGTGCGACTGGCTCTGTTTGCGGAAATGGTCAAAGGCAAGCCATGGGTTCCTGCCACACTGGAAGACGTGGGGGGTACATCCGGCGTGGGTGTCAACTTTCTGGAAGAAACATTCAGTACGTCGCGCGCGAATCCCGACCATCGCCTGCATCAGCAGGCCGCACGGGACGTTCTTAATTCTCTGTTGCCGGACGTCGGCTCTGACATCAAAGGGCACATGAAGTCGCATGCGGAGCTGCTCAATGTCTCCGGGTATCGGGCCCGGCCGCGTGACTTTGCCGATCTGCTGCGGATTCTGGACGGGGAATTGCGGCTCATCACACCGACCGATCCCGCGGGTGCCGACACTCAGTCCGGCAGCAGCGATCCGGCTGCAAAGTTCTATCAACTGACGCACGACTATCTGGTGCCATCGTTACAGACCTGGTTGACTCGCAAACAGCAGGAGACCCGCAAAGGGCGAGCCGAGCTGAAGCTGGCCGAACGCACGGCCCTGTGGACCGCCAAGCCGGAGAATCGGCACCTGCCGTCTTTAATGGAATGGGCCGGTATTCGAACATTGACAGAAAAGAAGCACTGGACTGACCTGCAGCAGAAGCTGATGAAGCGGGCTGCAAGTGTGCACGGGCTACGATCTGTAATGGCCATCGCCGTGGCGTGCGTCATGACCGCAGCGGGCGTTGGCTTCACGCGGCAGGCCGATGAACGGCGTAATCAGGCTGAATCCGAACGACTCGTCGATGGGCTGTTGACGGCGGATACGGCTGTCGTCAGAGGACCAATCGAGAAGCTGAAGGGCTTTCGCACCTGGGCTGACCCACTGCTATGGCAGGCATTTAATGAATCCCCGGAAGATTCGAACGCTCACCTGCATGCGGGTCTGGCCCTGGTCGCTCCCGGACAAACCGTCCATCAGAATGTACTGGATTTATTGCGGAAACGTCTGCTGACCGTCACACCCACACAGTTTGAATATGTGCGTGATCTGCTCAACGACAACAAGGATGAACTGGTCAATGATTACTGGCAGCATGCCAGGGAAAGCCAATCTCCGGATTTGCGTTTTCAGGCAGCTTGTATATTGGCCAGCTATGACCCTGAAAACGAAGAATGGCAGAATAAAGAGCTGGGAACATTCGTGGCCGGTCATCTGGTGAGAGTGCGGCCTTCCGAACTGCTGCCGTGGACAAATGCTCTGCGTCCGGTCAGGGATTTTCTTATCGGGCCTTTATCGACAATCTATCGCAACCCGGATGCTGGCGAACAAATCCGTTCGTTTGCCACAGAGATACTGGCGGACTATCTGAGCAACGATACCGAAGGCTTGTTCGATCTTCTGGCCGATTCCGACGAACAACAGTTTGGAACGATCTTCGACAAGCTCACTAACGACCGAACAAATGCTGTTCTGCTGGGCAACGCGGAAGTCGCTAAACATTCTGCAAAGGACGCCACTGTGAGCGACCGGGAGTCGCTGGCAAAGCGGCAAGCGAACGCTGCCGCGATGCTGCTGCGGATGAATGCCCCTGACCAGGTCTGGCCGCTGTTGAAACAAAGCCCCAATCCACAAGTCCGCAGTCGCATCATTCACAGCTTAGGCACGCATGGTGCCGATCCAGAGACAATCACCGATCGCTTTGCTGAAGAACCGGATGCCACAATCCGTAGCGCATTGCTGTTATGCCGGGGAGAATTTGATGAGTCCCGGATCAGCGACGGCCAACGCCGGACGCTGATCCCAACGTTGCTGAATGTCTACCGCAGCGCTCCGGACGGGGGAGTGCACGGTGCCGCGGAATGGCTGTTACGCCAGTGGGGGCAAGGCGAGCGACTTGCAGCAATCGACGTCGACCTGCGACAGAGTGAAGCGGATCTGCAGTCTGCCGCTGACATGACGCGGCAATGGTACATCAACGGCCTGAGCCAGACGTTTGTGATTGTCGAGATGGGAGAATTCCAAATGGGTTCACCGGAAGGAGAAGCTGGTCGAGACGAAAAAAAAGAGAACCTGCGTCGCGTTAACATTGGCAGGCGAATAGCCATTGGAACAAAGGAAGTGACATGCGGCCAGTTGGGTGAACTCCTGCCCCAGTCAACTGCTGAATCAATAACAGAAAAGAACTCACCACACCCTCTTGATGTCAGCTCTTCCCCGACGCGGAACCAAACATGGTATGACGCTGTAAAATTTTGCAACCAGCTCAGCAAGCAGGAAGGTATCTCTGAAGAACAATGGTGTTATATACCGAATCCGTCCGGCGAATACGCGGAGGGCATGGAGGTCAAAGAGAATTTCCTCGAGTTAACTGGCTATCGTTTACCGACAGCACCGGAATGGGAGTATGCCTGCCGCGCTCACAGTGTTTGCAGTCGCTATTATGGTTCCAGCCTGCGGCTGTTATCCCAATATGCGTGGTATGCTCTGAATTCGGATTCTCAAAGGCATCCCGCAGGTCGACTGAAACCGAATAATTTCGGTCTGTTCGATATGCATGGCAACGTCAATGAGTGGTGTCACGACATCGACGTAACGCCTAGTGATGCATCGAATGCAGGCTCTGAGGATTTATGTCACGTCGGAAGCGTGTTGAACGCCGATGAACGCGTGTTGCGCGGCGGTTCGTTTCGGGATATTGCATCGTTTCAACGCTCCGCGGACGTTAACAGCAATAATCCCGACGCAAAAAACCTAAGCAATGGCTTTCGAGTTGTCAGGACTTACCATCTGGGTCGTTTAAATCCATAACCTCTCGCAGGCGGTTCTAAGCTCACAAATTGTCATCTGTCGTATGGGAGGGCGATCTTTGATCTGCTGCGGATGAACACGACCGGGGGCATCATCAGGGAACATGATCATCGATACCAGAAGATCATGGACCAACACCAATTCACGACCACCTGCTGGGTCCGCCTTTCCTGGTCCCGCTCTCTGATCTGCTTCGCCAGCGAGACTGGCTGATCGAATGGCATCGCCCGGGGATGGTATCGAATCGAGCCTGCCGACTACGAGGACGCGACCTTCAATCAGTTGCTCGAATCCAATACGGATGCCGCCATCCGCCAACAAATCGCAGGCGCATTGCCGCTCGGCGTGATGCCGCTGCATCTGCACAATCGCTGCCATGACGTCAAATCACTGCCACAACCACGGTATCAGTGGCAACAGACTCCACTTTCACTACCCACTGCTGCGCACCGTAACGGTCGCATACTGAGGATCGAAGATTTCCACGAGACGATCTTAAATCGCACTCACAGCTCGCTCTCGCTGAGCAAGGCAGTATGACGGTCAGTTGCAAAAGCACGGTATTGATGCGTTTGCTTTGTTGCGGGATGTGTTGTTTACGATACCATTTTGATCGGGAAGTCCTGCGATGAGTGAAATGAAAGAAAGCTTGATGCGAGTATTCCATGTGCCTTCATCTGTTCTTTACTGTTTGAGTGGCCTGCTCCTGTTTTTTCAATGCCAGTCGAGTTGCGGGGCGGAAAATAAGAAACCACTCACATATACCATTTCACGAGAAGTCCTGCTGGAATCGAAACCGAACGAACATACCTGGTTTCACCCACGCGTCGCTGTGATTTCTAATGCAGAAGCCACGCAACCTTCAACGGTGTTGATGACCTTGCAGAAGTTGCTGCCGGTGTCCGACTATTTTTCCGGAATGAGTTCGATGCAGTTTTCGTTTGGAACGCATCAATGGAGCAAGCCAGTCGCACCACCAGAACTCGGCTGGTCGAAAGGAACCAACGACGTCGATATTGCGGTGGCCGACGTCACGCCCGTTTGGCATGCCCGGCAGCAAAAAGTGATTGCTGTGGGCACGCAAATCCGCTACAGCAAACAGGGACATCAATTGGATGATGAAACGCGTTCGCATCAAACCGCGTATGCGATTTATGATCCTAAGACCGGGATGTGGACTTCCTGGAAAGTTCTGCAGATGCCCGGCAACAATAAATATGATTACGCTTGCAGCGCGTGTGCGCAATGGCTGGTCGAACCTGACGGGACACTGCTGCTTCCGTTCTATCACGGCACTTCCAGCAAAACCCCCTTCTCTGTTACGGTTGTGCGATGCACGTTTGACGGGACAGAAATTCGGTTTAAAAGCCAGGGGAACACTCTAGAACTGGATGTTGAACGCGGACTGTTTGAACCTTCTTTGATCAAATTTCAGGGCCGCTATTTTTTGACACTTAGAAACGATTTGAAGTCCTACGTTTCGACCAGCAACGATGGCATGCACTTTGCCCCCACCAAAGCCTGGACCTTTGACGATGGAAAAGATCTTGGCAGCTACAACACGCAGCAACACTGGCTCTGTCATAGCGACGGCCTGTTTCTCGTCTACACTCGCCGCGGTGCGAACAACGATCACATCGTCCGCCATCGTGCGCCCTTGTTTATGGCCCGGATCGATCCGGTGCGCTTAACGGTTCTCAGAAAGACCGAAAAGATTATCGTTCCGGAAGAGGGAGCCTTACTCGGCAACTTCGGAGCGGCCAGGATCGACAGCAGCGAGTCCTGGGTGACCGTGGGTGAACGCCGAAACTACACGAAGATTCCTAAACATCAATGGAAATCAAATTCGGTGTTTCTCATAAAGATTAAATGGTCCAAACCGAACCGGGAGATCGCGGGTCGCCCATAAATCTCGATCGGAATCAGATGAAAAAATGGATCTGTGTGCTGGAACAAAATCGCCAACGCCAGCAAGTTGCAGGCAGCAAGACTGCGTTACGCGACGCAATCTGTGCTGGCGCAGACCTCCGCGTAGGAACGGGGTTTCTGCACAACGAGCACATCGATACAACATCAGACTGCAACGAACTGATTCGCGAGGTGATGGACTTTCGCGTGACCTACTTGCTGGACAACCACTGGGTGGCAGGCATTGAAACACTTCGTATGCCGATTGCGTTGCCAGCCGATGACTTGATGGCCGTAGTTCCAGGTTCCTTTGCGCTCGATCCCGGGCCGCAGGAATCCTTCGTTCCAGCGTTTGAAGCGGACGCCGTCCCGACTCGCCATCAACAGCCCTTCGGTCAAAGCTCGACCGTAGCGTTCGCTTCCTTTGGCGCGGGATAGACGGTGTTCCAACTCGGGGAGTGCCCTCAACGAGGGTGACCAATGGCGAGTGCGTTGCGGTCCGGTACTCGCGCGGGCTTCATGGTCCGGACCGTCGTTGTGGCCTCGCTCGACATAGCGTGTCGGAAAGCTTATCAGCAAATGTGGTGCGCGATGGTAGGGCTTGACCTGGTTTGTGTAGAGTTGCTCGGAAGGTGAATCGAAATAGTAAAGGTCGTGCTGGTCTGGCCAATTCAAAAAGTCTTTCGACGTAGCTGTGCGAATCGCACGATGGCCCTGCGGATTCCAAACCTCTTTCCGGTCGTATCCCCCCTTGGTGAAATAGCGCCAATACGCGCGGTAGTGGCCGTGCAGAGCATCCCAGAACGCCAGGTTCTGCGAGTCAAACGCTCCGTCTGCCAGAATCGATTTGTCGCTCATCGGCGACCAGTGCAAGCCGTCTGGTGACTTGAACGCGAGTAGTCCGCGACGGAAATCCTTCGGCCGGTAGTTGGCCGGAAGCAGCCCCTTGTATCTGGCATCCGGCGGGGTGTCGGGATTTTCGTCCATAAAGACGGCTGGCTCGCCCGGCTAGGACATTGCGTCTCCGATTTTCTGCTGAACCATCACGATGTTATTGGCTTTGCTCCCCTGAAATTCGTGCAGCCCCACCGCAGGCTTTCGCCATCGGATGCCGTCGTCGCTCTCCGCGTAACAACAAAACTGACCATGAGTGCCTGCATCAACTCCGTTGGGGGGTGACGGTCAGTTGCCCGGCGGCGTAGTACATTCGGAATCGATCACCGTCCTTGAAGATACTGTGATAGACGGTACCGCTCCCTTACCACGGTTCGTCATGTTTCAGCACGACCTTCTGCGGGACAGGGTGATGCAATCGCAACTCCGCTTTGCCGACAAGCCGGTCGATCAGACCGTCGTCGACGAAGAGTTCATGCCGCGAACCGATGTCGATTGCCGTTGCTCGCGACTGCGGGCTTGTCACCTGTTGCGCGGCTGCAGTAAGCGCAGCGATTGCGATGGTCAACAAGAGGGTCATGTTGCGAATCATGGGCATTCCTTCCTGGTTATTCGTTCGTTATTCCTTGGATCATTTCGATAGAACAATCCGGAACGTTCCCGTGATGTCAGTCACACCGTCCATGTTCTGTGCGTGACAGGCCGCGAAACTTTGGCCGCTATTGGTCTCGCTCGCGGCGCTTTTTTGCCGTTCATCGACTATGATCCCACCCTCACCAAATGCGCGGGTCAAATCACAATCGATGCGGAGGAACTATAACGTGTCTTCACAAGAATCGGACCGTAAGTTAAAGCGCCGCGAGTTCGTCACGCGCGGTGCCGCTGGTCTTGCCGTGGTGGGAGCTGCGGCGCCGCGTACTGCGTCAACGAAATCCACTCCCCTGCGATTCGGTTTGAATGCCGATCCACATCTGTTGGGACGCAGTGCGACTGGCAACGAAGCTAATTTTAAAACGTTCGTCGACCAAATGAAGCAATTCAAACCGGATTTCGCGATCGATCTGGGTGACTTTGGCTGCCAGATTTCCGAAGGCCAGACTACGCAAGAAATGCACGATGGACAGCTCGAAGCGTTAAAGCATCACGTCGAAGTATTCGCTCAATTGAAATGTCCGCGCTATCATGTGATCGGAAATCACGACGTGGGATGGCTGAAAGGCGGCGACGAGCAGATCACGCCCGGTGACTTGATTGGCCGTGGGCACTTGGGCGAGGACATCACGAAGCAGGAGTTCCTGGACGCGACCGGAACGCCGCATCGGTATTATTCATTCGACGTCCGCGGCTTTCATTTCATTGTGCTTGATGGCAACAACCAGCCAGACGATTCAGCACCGCGAGGCAAGGATGGGCTGGTCGGCAGCTATTGGATCGACACGACACAGAGAAAATGGCTGGCGAAAGACATGGCTCGGAATCGGCAGAAGGCAAAAATCGTTTTCTGCCATGAGGAATTGCACCACACAGCCGAGCCCGGCTCTGGTCAAGGCGGCGACACACCGTTCCCTGCGGTCGGCAAACAGCAATCATACGTTGACAACGGTTGGGAAGTCCGCAAGCTGTTCGCGGAAGATGGCCGGGTGCTCGCCTGTTTCTTCGGTCACAAGCACCGCAACCGCTGGACGGTTTACGACGACACGAACTACATCACAATGGCTGCGACGCATTGGAAGTGCAGCTTTGCCGAATTCACGATCGCCGAGACGCTGAACATCAAGGGATATGGCGGGCAGCGGTCCTACCAACTGCCGCTGCCGAAGTGGGCGGTTCCGACTTAAAAGTGAAAGCCCGGCAGGGTAGGCATCGAGAAGAACCTAACCAGAGGCAAGCTCGGCAGGGTGGGCATTGCCCGCCAATGTTGTTGGTGTTATTTGGTGGGTAGGACCCACCCCGCGAAACTTATTTACGATGCCATAAATCTACAACGTCCGCGATTACGTCTACCCACTCCATTGCTCGCTCGTTTTCTTTTATTGTTTGCGAATTGGTTGTATGTTGTGGCGCGTGGAAACCGAATGTACTTCTGATTTACACCGCCATATACAGGCTTGGCGGTCCTGGCTCCAGAACGGGTGACTGGCTGTAGTGCCGATGAAATCCGGTTCACCTCCGACATACAGATTCAGAACTTCTGCGGACGAGTGTTCAAAACGGCAGGACCCTACTCGGCTTCGCCTTTGATTTCTGCAGGACATTCGTCGAAGCTGACAACCGTACCCCAGTCGGCGATGTCCAGTTCCGAGAGTTCAAGGCACAGCCGACCATCACGATCTTGCTGAGCCTGTTCAATCCACTTCACCGATCGAGCCAGGGAAACCTTCAGTACACGTAGGGTCCGCTGTGCGGACCCTACAGTGAGCCTCAACCACCGCGAATTCACTGCCGGTCGTGGCCATGCATCGAACACGACAGGCGTAGCAGATCGACCAGCACCAAAGTGCGTCGCGGTCTCACGTGGTGATGTGGCAGATCCAAACGTGGTCCGCAGCAGCGGACCCTACCCGGCTTCGATGCGAGAATCTGATGAGCCGTACGTCCCGTGTCGCACAACGTTTTGCGTTCGGCGGGTTTTTTGACCCTACGGCGACCTATTGTCCGATCGTGAGTGTGACAACATTTTCTTCGTCTGAGTTCACCGACACCTTCAGAGGCGAATTTTCATAGGCGGCGTATTTGGCGGGGACGGCGTCACCGTGATCGATTGTGTGTTCGAAGGCGCCGTCTGCCACGATCATCTGCACAACAATTGCATTGTGATCTCCGGCTGCTGCTCCATCGTTCGCTGTGTAGGTGCCAAGCATAAACCTGCCATCGTGATCAATCCTGCCTGTCGCAGTGGTACCATGCTCAGCAGATGTGAACTCAATCGTGCCATGTCGAACCGGATTGCCGTTCTCAAAGACCACTCGTCCGCTGACCGGATAGGTTGACACTTGATCGGAACTGCAGCCAACAGCCGAGACGATCAAGACGGTGAGTATCCAATGCCGCATTCGTTCGTTCCCTTAAAACTCGCCCACAGCCTGTGCATCATTTCGGTTTGCCAGATGACCCAGAATGTGAGTGCTGAGCGAAGTTGAGACAGAACGTACGCTTCCATCGGCCAGGGCAAACTGAATAACTCCATTATGCGAACTTCCAAATGAATACAATCCGGCCCGAGGATCGTCAGGACTGTAAGCCATCGGCACTCCCGGTCCACCGATCCGCGAAAAATTGGTGAGGTGTCGTCCATAATAAGCAGGACCGTTGAATGGGGTTGTCAGATCCTTGTCGCGGGGAACATGTGGTTCTCCGATCAGGAAGGAGTTGCTGCTTCCATCGCTAACGGCTGACATGCTGATCTTGTCAAGCCAATCGCGACCGATCACAGTCGCATCGCCCACAGGACGACTGGAAATGATCACGCCTGTGCCTTTGCCACCCCAGTAGAAGTCAGTCGGACGACCCAGCGCGCCTGGCGAAAGGTCACCGTGGTTTGCCACGTAATCGACCACAGCACCACCGGGAGCGAACTGAACCTCAACGGGACAACCACATGGCGATGTGATCCGAACAGTCTTGTCCGGTGCAACTGCCGACATAGGACTGTGGCGCTCCGGGCAGAGAAACACAGAGATCGCTTGATTTCGAACCGACGCGGGATGGATTCCATAGACGGAATATTCGTCCCACCGTTCGTGGAGTGCGGATTGTTCCAGAAACGGAAGAAGTCGAACCAGCCACGATGGTTCGTCCATGGCAATGCGTGTCGCCGTGTCGTTCGGTGTTCTCGGAGTATCCAGGATCAACCGTGCCGGTGGAAATGCACCGTAGGTGTCATGAAACGAATGAGCGGCCAGGGCTATCTGCTTCAGGTTATTGGCACACTGCATTCGGCGAGCTGCTGATCTTGCCTGTTGAACGGCTGGCAAGGTTAATGCAACGAGAATTCCAATGATCGCAATCACGACCAGGAATTCGATCAAAGTAAATCCGCTCCGATATTCTGCGCGTTGTCGATGAACGCCAGCGATACGTTTCATGAACGCAGCCTTTTATTTCTCACGTTTGTGCTCTGTCTGCTTTGAATTCCGCCCCCGCCAGGATTTAGGCGAACGGAAACCCTGTGCCAGCGTCGGTCTGCGCAGTGTTGCTCGCAACAAGATTCGGCCATGCAACATGATTTCTGTCGATCAATCGCGATTCGACTGAGGACACTGGCTGTTTTGTTGTGATTCGACACTTCGGATATTCCATTCTCTCCCAACGAAATGGTCCGGGTGTGCGTACCAACTTTTGACGGTAGGCTGCGCGAAAAAGATTAATATTGCGAAGATTCGATAAATCCGCATCCAAACTCATTGACCGTGCCGGGTTGATTACCGTCTAATCTGCCACAAATGGCCCTGATTTCTGTTTCCTTGTTGATTTGAATGACGACTCAGACTCAAACATCAAAACTCTCAAAAGCCGGTCGCTGGCTAGCGATTGCTGCTGTAACAGCTTTGTCGTTTGGGAAACTGGTGCATCTGGGGCAGGAGTGTGGCGGATGCTCTTCTTCTTCGCATTGCCATGTACCGGAACAGGAGTCCGGACGATCTGAACGGCCATGCCCATTCGGTTGTGCGCACCATTCGCAAGAAGCACCGAATGAGCCTTGTGACAGTGATTCGCCGAATGGCCATGACGAGCATGACTGTGCTATTTGCACCGTGCTTTCTCACGTCACCGAGTGTCCCGAGCTTGTGGGCTTGCCTGCCGAGTCGGAACTTGTCGTCGCCAGTGACCTCGCTCTCGAAGTAGTGGCGACCGCAGACGTATTGCGTCCGGTTCATCCTCGCGGACCGCCGTCGATCGTCTGATTTCGGCCATTTTCTGAGGAACGCTCTGCGCGGAACTTCTGCAGCTTCACAGCCGCAGCAACTGCCCTACGTGCATATCGCCGGTCGTTCTCCAATTCAGAATGTGAGCCGTAGTTTTGACTGTGCAGGCTCAGAGTCGCTGACTTGTGATGCTTTGAAAGCACCAGGGTTGTGTTGTGACTTCGTAAGATTCCGTCCGGAGCTTTGTTGCCTGCTGCTACCTTATCCAGACAGCGCGGCTGTGCGCTTATATTCACAAGGATACCGTCTTGACACGCTCATTCATTCGCCGTTCACGCGGCTTCACACTTATCGAACTTCTTGTTGTTATTGCCATCATCGCGATTCTCATCGCTCTGCTGCTGCCGGCCGTTCAGCAGGCCCGCGAAGCCGCTCGGCGAACTCAGTGCAAGAACAACATGAAGCAGCTTGGACTTGCTTTGCACAACTATCATGATGTTCATAACACATTTCCGTCCGGTTGGATCGCAGTCGATCCGCAGACACGACAGCAGAGTCCCCACGATGGCGTTAATGGCGCCGGATGGGGAACGATGATTCTTCCGAATCTCGATCAAGCTTCGTTGTACAACCTGTTCAACGCGAACCTGGCTATTCAAGACCCAGCGAACATCCCGTTCATCGACAATGTTATTCCGGCGTGGCAGTGCCCGTCCGACCCGAAGCCTGACAGGTGGAAGATTGAAGAAGAAGGCAGCCCCGGAACCGTTCTCGCCGAATTGCCCACTGCGAATTACATCGGTGTGTTCGGAACGCAGGAGCTTGATGGCTGCGAGAATTCTCCGGGGACTGCTCCTGTGACTTCGGCCGGACAGTGTCGTGGCGACGGAATGTTCTATCACCACAGCAAGACTCGGTTCCGCGACATCACAGACGGAACAACCAATACCTTCATGCTGGGTGAGCGACGAACGGACACAGAACTTGGCTGGTATTCGACATGGCCGGGGATGGTCTCCGAGGGTGAGGAGGCATTTCAAAGAATCCTCGGTTCCGCGGACCACGTACCCAATGACCCGGTCGCTCATCTGGATGACTTCAGTAGTCATCATGTAGGTGGTGCACAGTTTGTTCTCGGCGATGGCTCTGTTCGCTTTATCAGCGAAAACATCGACCACGGACTTTACCAGTCACTGGCCACAATTCAGGGTGGAGAAGTTGTCGGCGAGTTCTGACAGACGATCCACGGTTGCCTGAAAATGTTTTTCCGCGGTGTTGCTGAACAAAGTTGCGCCCGCTGCGCACCCTGTCCGTTCGGTGACTGCACATGGTTTATGTCCTCCGAGGTTTCTCATGTCCGCTGTCTCGCTACAACAGAGAACTCAAAACTTTTCCGATGCGTTGTCGACAAGATTGACCTTACCCCGATTTTAGTACCAACCTAAGTGAGAGAATCGGGGTTCATGGGGCCGGGGTTCTTCTGGAGTGAGGCCGTAGGCCGATCGGAAGAAGAACCCCGTGCGGCGAATGCCGCTGGGGTCTGGTAATCTATCGAACTGTGAAGTCTATGGTGGTTGTAGTCAAGCTGCCAACGGTCAATTATCCAACGAGCTTCCCCCAAACTCAGAAACAGCTCACCATTGAGCAATTCATCACGAAGCTTGCCATTGAAGCTCTCCACGTAACCATTTTCCCATGGGCTGCCTGGCGCAATGAACAACGTTTCGACAGCAGCTTGTTTCAGCCATTTGGTGAGCTTCC
>JAQWOH010000069.1 GCA_029245955.1 Fuerstiella sp.
TCGCGTTTGCACCCAAGGGTGCATTCACGTCGCCGCGAACGTCCACACAACGGAAGCAACTTGACAGATGAGCCACGGTTGAGAGGGATGAGTTTCGGTAGGCAGTGCCAGTCAGGGCGGATGGGTGTGGGACGAACTGCGCGTCCCCGCCAAGCGCCACACTTTCTCACCGCCGTATACATGCGACCCAAGTGGCGAGTACTCGCGTCCAAAAGTCCCAAAGGTCGTGGTGTTCAGCAGGGAAGAGTTCAGGAAGCAGGCGGCAGAGACACCAACCACTGATGTTGGGTGCGAGGGGGAATTAAAACCACACCCTGGCAAAAAGCAGCCGGATCCGACGCGCAATCCGACGCGCAACCGACAAGAAGTGAGGCGAATGGGGGCGAATCCGAAGTTTGAACCACCAGTGCGGCCCAAACAAAACAGCCTGCGAATTCCCGTCTCAAAGGACAATTCACAGGGGGCTGTGGGCCAATCGGCAAATGGAAAAACGGAAGAGGATGGGAATCGAACCCACCAGTGATGCGTTAACACCACTCAACGGTTTTGAAGACCGTGGCGGTCACCAGACCAGCAAACTCTTCCCTGTAGTAAAAAGAAATCAACGCAACGGTTTCCTGTTTTGTACTACCACCAGTATACAGCCGGCACTAGAAAGTTGCGCCCGCCGGATTGTGACCGGGGCAGGCAGTATCACAACGCCCCTTGAGCAGGAGTATTGAGACGTGTCCAAAGTAGAACAGAAAACGTCGACTGTCCAGCGGAAGCCTCGGCAGAAGTCAAAGAAGGTGAAGCTGAAAAAGTCGCTAAAGCCGTATAAGGACTTTCCGCTGACTCCACACAACAGCTGACCTGCCCCCAGGGATGGTGCCAGATTCTAACTCGGATGCCGCGGGCGATTTATTGCTGATAACACGGCTACCGGCGCTGGTAGCCGGTAGTTCAGTGAGCTGTGTGAACGAACCACACGGTAATGACACCTCCACTTTTCTGTCAGGGCTCGAGCTTCCAGCAGAGTGTCAAGCAGTTCCACGTTAAGCAAATCGTCCCTTAGTTTTCCGCTGAAGGAATCGATAAATCCGTTCTCCCATGGACTTCCGGGTTCGATAAACAGTGTCCGAACGCCGACACGATCCAGCCGGTTCCGGCCACGCCTCGCCGTAAATTCCGGACCATTGGCGGATCAAATGTAATTCGGCGTACCGCCTGTCACGAACAGATCGCTGCGTCATTCCACAACCTCTTCACCGGTCCGTCGTCGAGAGACATCAATGCCAAGATATTTACAAGTGAACTCATCAAGCATCGTCAGCAAGCGTAACGGGCGACCGTCATGTGCGCGACTGAACACAAAATCATACGTCCGGACGTGATCTCGGTAAGCCGGACGAAGACGCACACACGAACCATCATTGGGCCACAGATGTCGCCGCTTGGGCTGCTTCTGAATAATATTTTCTGTTTCTTGTGACCAAACCCTTTGTTTATCCCCCCATGGCTGGTCGCGGTTAGTGGGGCGCAGGTCATCGGAATACGACTGATTTTCGGAAGCAGATTCCACGCAGATTCGGGTGATTGAAGTCGATAAACCGGGCAAAACACCAGACTGTGATTGCCGTGATCGATTGGATTGAGGAATTCACAGCACTGGAAACTCGCGTTAGCTTCAGGTTTTATGGGCGCGGCCTCGAATCTGATTATGCAGTCGAAGCCTTGCTGGGATCGGAGAGCAAGCTTTCAAGAACAGCACAAAGTTGCTTTAACGTATATGGCTTCGATAAATACTCCATTCCTTCTTCGACATTCATTTTAGGAATGCTACCACCTGAAACTATTGCAACAGGGAGATCGGCGCGACTCTGTCTTAGCTGCCTGGCTAAGTCAATTCCGTTGCCGGGGTTCAGTCCCAAGTCAATTATCGCTGCATCGAAATCGCAGGGTTGTTCAGTAAACGCATCGAGCGCAGTCTGGAAATCAGTACAAGCAACCGTTTTGTGCCCTTGAGACTGCACTGACGTCTCAAGGGTTTCTAAAACCAGCGGCTCATCGTCGACGCACAAAAATGATGCGTTTGTCCGCTCCTGACTCCGCTCATCATTCACGGGGACGTTGTCAACGGGGGGAAGTACGACCGTGAATATCGTTTCTTTGAGTTCTTCTGACTGGACCGTAATTTGGCCGCCGAGCTGGCCTACATGATGTTTGACAATCGAAAGACCGACACCCGAGCCGCCAAACGCTGACTTGTCGTAGTGCTTGGTACTGAAGAGCGGGTCGAAACATCGGCTTAATACGTCAGGACTCATCCCGGCCCCGTTATCCGCAATCGTGACGACTAACGAATCGTCCCGGAAATGTGTCTCGACGCACAGTTTTCCACCGATTCCACGTAACGCGTCGATTGCGTTCAACATCAAATTCGTCACTATCTCACGAAACATCGCGGGATCTTTCAAAACGAAAGTATTTGTACAGGTCCCGATATTCACATCGATATTGACGTTCTCCGACACAGCGATCACACCCAGTTGATCTTCCAGTTCGTCGATAATTACGTCAGCAGTGACACGATCCCGGTCCCCCAAGGCCTTCCACCGATTTACATGATCCAGCTGACCTAACTTTCCGGCAGCGGTCCTAACGCTCTGTCTGCAGACATCCAGGATCTTCTTGTGGCCAACACGCTTTTCTAGTCCATTCGGATCAGATTCATACAGATCAAGAAAGGCCACAGCAGGGGTAAGAGCATTTTTGATTCCGTGGATGGTACCGGATGAAACAATTGCCTCTGTATAGAATTTGTCTTTCATGAAGAGTTCCCGACGAAGCCCGATAATATGAGCCACCTGCACCCCATGCACTCGCAGCGTTTCCATCATTAGTTCCGATGGCTGCATGGGGCTTGAACTGGCGACACACAGGCTACCAATACAGCAGCCAGGGAATATCGTGATCGGATATCCTGCATAGAAGCGGATCCCTCCTTCAGCAACCAGAAACGAATCACGGAAACGCTCATCTTGCTCTGCGTCTACGACCGTAAGAGGCATTTGAGACTGAACGACGTTTTCGCAGAAGCAACCTGTCCTCTGCATCTCGCGAACATCCAAACCAATTCTGGAAGCCAGATAGAGCCGATCCCGGTCAACGAGAGACACGGCAACGATCGGACATTCAAAAATCCTTGAAAGCAGTTGAGTGTGTTCGTTGAGGACGTCTTCGTCGTCCGAGTCAAGCAGACCGGTTTGATGCAGCGCCTGAAGGCGAAGTTCTTCGGACAGCAAGTTCTGCGTCGTGTTAGACTGATAGCCGTGTCCACTCATATTCGATTTCCTTTTGCCAGAATTCGTTCTTTCTTAACTGTCCCCGCGGATGATGCTGGATTCTTACTGACACTCCGGGGGACTTCATCAGCGAAACACAGTGTAATGACGTCAGCAGCCATCCGCATCCGCTATTTGTGCCATTGTCGAGCTGAAGTTCACTCCTTGATCAGGGTGATTGGCCTGACTTAATTCCGCGAATTCTCCGGCAGCTGCATTGCCAATAGCGCGATACTGACAGACCTTATCGTCATCAAGACTCCTGACTTCAACCTATTTGCGGACATCCTGTAAGAACAGCAACCGATTTTCATTCAGACATTCGGCGTGAAACCGGCTATTGAACGACTCAATGAGTAGTTCTTGGTTGGCTTTTGTATCACCGTCCTTCGTTACCAGCCGTACGAGTAGTACATCTTGCTGCAGTGACTCGTTTCGGCGCGTAACGTGACATTTTCGGGAGCCGACGAAAACGGCAGTAAAGTCACTTCGCCGAAGTCATAAGTGGTGCGGACCGAAGCTGTGAAATTGCGGTTCGTTGTCGAAAACCGTGTCAGTCACCAGACCAGCAAACTCTTCCGTGTGAGCGACATCGTATAATGAAATTGAACCAGGCTTCAGATAACGACAATTGAATTGTCGTTATCTGTTCTTCTGCAGACCTGGCCGATGCACACCGGGGCGGGAAGACCGTTGATCTGTACGGCTGCCGTAAAGTCTCGGGCCGCTTCGGTCGATACTCCCAGAAGCAGGCCCCCGCATGTCTGAGGATCGAACAGGGCCTGATACTGTGCGGTCATCTGCTGATCAGACGTCGCTGATATTTCTCCCGCAACGCTTCGATTCTGGGGTGCAAGTGTGCTCTCGATGCCGGCTTTGAACATGTCGACGACGCCGGGCAGCAGTGGGATACTCGACAGGTCAAGTTCAGCGGCGACGTTGCTGGCTGCCAGCATTTCGACAAGATGTCCGGCCAGGCCAAAGCCAGTCACGTCGGTTCCGGCGCGGATGCCGATTTTTCCTGCAACGGCCGCCAGCGCGTGCTGCCGCATCAACATCGTTTCGATCAGCGTATCGTATGCTCCGGCCGGACATTGCGATCTCATATGGGCAGCCAGCAGGATGCCGACTCCGAGCGGCTTGGTCAGATACAACCGATCACCGATTCCGAGATTCTTTTTCTGCAGTAGTGTTTCGGACAATGGTTCACCGAGCACTGTGAAGCCGACTTCCAGTCGTGGCCCGATGATTGTGTGGCCACCAACAACGTCAGCATTCAGTGCTCTGAATTCGTGTCGTGCCCCCTGCAGCATTTCACTCAGGGCTCGCCGCTGTGAGGCAGAGTCGCCTTCGGGCAGCACGATGTTAGCGACAGCTGACGTGACAGACGCACCCATGGCGATCAGATCGCTGGCGGAATGCAGCGCGGCAATTCGGCCAGCCAGATACATGTCGTTAAAAGGAGTGGTGAAAAAATCCGTGGACACGACGATCTGTCCTCCGGTTGACACCGGCACGACTGCGGCGTCGTCCAACTGCACTGCACCGGATCGGTCGTTCAGGCTGTCGAGCGACAATGCAGATTCAAGGACAACAGCCCCCAGTTTGCAGCCACAGCCTTTGCACTGCATCTGTTCCATGTCATCGGGCATATCATACAGCATGCGGAACATGTTCATGAAACGGCTGTCAATTCGGTCCTTCAATCGTTTGACCCAGCGACCGGAAAAACTTCGGCCCTTCCATTCGCCAATTGCTTGTCCGTCGCCGGTATTGAGCAGTTTTAGGAACGACCGTTGAGGAACGTAGGTGGTCAGCGGCTGATGTTTCAGTGTGCGTTGAATGTTTTCCCAGAGGATCGGCCCCTGGCGAACAGCATAGACACCGGCTTTAGGAAGGTCTTCGCTGACGATCGAACCTGTATCCCCGACCGCAAACACCGGTTGTCCGGAAACGGACTGCAGCGTGGCATTGGTTGCGACGAACCCGTGATTATCCAGCGGCAGGCTGAGTTGAGACAGCAGGGCCGGCGGAACGGCGCCTGTGGCCCAGACCACAATGTCGGCGTTGTGAACGCTGTCGTTGGTTAAAGTGACTGCAGAGGTCGTGACGTCCTTAATCGCCTGCCCCGTCGTTACAGAGATGCCGCGTCTTGATATCTCTGCGGCTACGCGTTGCCGAGTTGATTCGCAGACGCCATCAAGAATCCGGTCGCTTCGCGTGATCAACTCCAGATCGAGAGAGGCGTCACAGACAGAGGTGATGAATGGTGGCAGGCAAAACAGAATCTCGATTCCTGCGACGCCGCTGCCGATGACCGCAATTTTCAGCCTTCGTGCGTCGTCCGCAGCGGCATTTGTATTCTGGTCTGTCAGAACGTGATCAACTGCGGACCGCAGTCGCTGCAGAAAGGTCTGCATCGGCTTAATCGTGACCAGGGATTCGACGTGGCTGCCGATACCGTCCGTAGACGGTACGGAGCCTACTCCTGCCGACAGTACGTCGAAGGTCACGGCCGGGCGATCCCGGAATATGACTTCGCGGCGTTCGAGATCCAGGCCCGCAACCTCATCCACGATAAAGCGAGCACCAACCGCAGAACACAATCGGACCAGATCGATCTCCATATCTGAAGGCGGGATCTGTTGCGCCAGTGCGGCCGGCAGCATTCCCGAGTAGGTGGCGATCGAGTGGTTGGAGATACACGTAAGACTCGTGTCGGGAATCGCATGGTCACGCCACATTTTCACAATGTGGGCGTTGGTGTGTCCTACGCCCAGCAGAACGACGTGTTTACCCGGCAGTCGTTCTATGTTCACTCGCTGCGGCCTTCCAGTGGGCTTGACGGTGCTGCGACTGAGCCGGCAAGAGCACTGGACAGTCGTTCCGCCAGTATTTCAAGCTGATCAGCATTGACTGTTCTGATGTCCAGCAGCACGGCGTCGTCGTTGATCCGACATAGTACGGCCGGCTTGCCGCAGCGAAGTTGTATCGCTACCTCCTGAATCGCGTGCCCTGTAATCCGCAGGCCATAGCCGGGGATCTGCGAACCCGGCACCGAGCCACCACCGACTTCAGATATACACTCTACGGTCTCCACGACGAATTGCTCTGGTACAGACATGCAGTTACGGAGTGTTTCGCTGTTTCTTCGCAATTCGTCAGTCGTGCGTGACATCATTTGTGTCAGCGGAATTTCATCTGAGGTCGTACCGGCCATGTGAATCTCTGCCGTGGCTTCCACGGCTGCCAGAGTCATCTTGTCGACTCGCAACGCCCTCATCATCGGGTTCTGACGCAACGCTTCGATCCATTGTGACTTACCAACGATGATACCGGCCTGAGGTCCGCCGAACAGTTTGTCGCCGCTGAATAACGTCAGGTCAGCTCCCGCAGCCACGCTGTCTGGCACCGTTGGTTCGCGCAGGCCGAATGTGGTCAGGTCCTGCATACACCCGCTGCCGACATCGTCGACCACCGGAACGTTTCGTTCCAGTCCCAGGGCAACCAGATCGGCAATGTCCGGTTCGGTGACGAATCCGCCCTGGAAGAAATTGCTGCGGTGCACTCGGATGATGGCCCCGGTGTTTTCGGTGATGGCGTCCTGGTAGTCTCCAAGGTAAGTGCGGTTTGTCGTGCCAATTTCCGTCAGCATGGCGCCCGACGCGGAAAACACTTCGGGCAGTCGAAAACCGCCGCCGATTTCCACCAGCTGCCCGCGTGAAACGATGACCTCTTTTCCGGCCGCCAGTGTCTGCAGGACCAGCATCGTTGCAGCCGCACAGTTATTGACGACAGCCGCGTCCTCGGCTCCGGTGAGTTGTCGCAGAAGCTCGCAGACTCGTTCCCCGCGTTTGTTCCGTTTTCCGGTTTGCAGATTCATTTCAACATTTGCGTAACCACTGGATTCCTTCATGCGCTCGACGGCACGTGCTGCGAGCGGTGCTCGCCCCAGATTCGTGTGCAGCAGAATGCCTGTTGCGTTGATGACCGGTTGTTGTCGCCGACCGTCTTCGATCTGTGAAAACTTCAGCACTTGGTGGACAACAAAGTCCGTAGCTGCCTTCGCGTCAAGCTCTTCGCCCGCCAATATTGCCGCGCGACATGCGTCGACGCTCTGCCGAATCCAGGCAACGATCTGCTGCCTGGGAAATACGGTGGTGACGGACAATAGCAGTGGATGGCGCAGGACATGGTCAACTGCGGGAAGGCTTCGTAAGTACTGAGCACTGGGCATTTCGGACTCGACGTTCGGTTACTGCTGTCGTCCTGGGTGCAGCTGAATTGTTCCGGCTGTGACAACTGGGCGGGCGTTGATTTCAGGCCTCGTTTGGGACGCCGTTAGCCGGGACGGATGCGACACCTGAGCGGGCCGATTATACCCGGATACACATCGCCAAACTATACAGTGTTCGAAAACGGCCGTTTTTCGATTCCGGGGAGATTCCGTTCGGCGAACGTGTAACGGTTGGATAGGATACGGCAGCGGTTCGCTTCCGCGGAACGCCCCCGCCCGCAGTCGCATAAAGTCCGCCCGCCCACAATTGCCATAACGATATGACGACGCTTCAATCGCTCACATATACGATGGCAATGGTCCTGATAATATTCGGCAGTGCGCACGCTCAGGGGCCGTTAGTCGCTGCGGATTCTGCAACGAGTGACGGCGAACGTTTCTTTTCTGACAGTATTGAGCCACTGCTGAAGACGCACTGCTACGGATGCCATTCGCACGTTGCCGGCGAAATGGAGGGAGGACTGACTCTGGACTCGCGAAGCGGCTGGTTAGCGGGAGGCGAGCGCGGCCCGGCGCTGATGCCAGGCAAGCCGGCCGACAGCTTGCTGATCAAAGCCGTTCGGCACAGTGATCCTGCGCTGCAGATGCCCCCCGATGAAAAGCTGTTAGATGCAAACGTTGACCTGCTGGTCGAGTGGGTCAGACGTGGAGGGCCAGGTCCGGCAGAAGCGGAACATCCTTCAGCCGATACAGGTAATCCGCTGGACTGGTGGTCGCTTCGGCCGCTGCTGCGTCCCGCTGTGCCTGACTCGTCCGGACTCGGTTCCGACGACGGAAATACGATCGACGTGTTTGTCCGACACCGACTCGATCTGGCAGGACTGAAGCCCGGAACAGAGGCGGACCGGCGGACACTCATCCGGCGTGTCTGTTTTGATCTTCACGGACTGCCGCCCACTCCGGATGAAGTCGCGGCGTTCGTTGCGGATCCGGATCCGACGGCTTACGACAGACTGGTGGACCGGCTACTGGCATCTGAACGCTATGGCGAACGCTGGGCTCGACACTGGCTGGATACTGTTCACTTTGCGGATTCACACGGTTGCGAGCACGATGCATTTCGTCCGCACGCATGGCGTTATCGCGACTACGTCATTGACAGTCTGAATCGAGACACGCGATGGTCACGGTTTATTCGGGAACAACTGGCGGCAGACCGATTTTACCCCGACGAAAATCGATTGACAGCAGCTCTGGGATTTATTGCTGCCGGGCCGCTGGAATTGAGTCGTGCCGGAACGGCACCGGTTACGTTCGATTATCTTGATCGTGATGACATGGTGACGCAGACAATGGCGGCTTTCGCCAGTACCACAGCCAACTGTGCACGCTGTCACGACCACAAATTTGATCCCGTTACTCGGGAAGATTATTACTCGCTGCAGGCCGTGTTTGCCGGTGTGGGAAAAGGTGATGTTGAATTTGATGAAGACGCCGTTGTAGCGAGTGACCGGCGTCGCTGGACGGAGTTGCTGGACGCGACGAAAAACGACAATCGAACAAAGTTTCTGACGCCTGAATACGCGGACGTGGTTGCCAGGTGGGAACAGACAATGTTAGCGCAGCCAGCCGTCTGGGAACCGCTTTTACCAGCCACGTTTCTTTCGTCTGGTGGAGCAACACTGCAGCGTCTTGAGGACAGTTCGTTGCTGGCGTCAGGAATCCGCCCTGACACAGACACCTACACGATCACAACATCCACGTCTTTGACGCGGCTGACTGCACTGCGACTGGATGTCCTGGCAGACGACAGGTTGCCGATGAAAGGACCGGGGCGACAGGACAACGGCAACCTGCATCTGACAGAATTCGAGGTGCTGGTGTTTGAATCCGACGCTGCAGAAGCGAAACGATTGACGATCAGCAGGGCAACGGCCGACTTTGATCAGTCCGGTTGGACGATTTCTCATGCCCTGGATGGCGACCTGAAGACAGCCTGGGGGATTCATCCCCAGGTCGGCCGGTCACATCACGCCGTCTTTGAACTGGATGAAGCTCTGGATTTGGCGCCGTCAAGTCACCTTGTCATCGTGCTGAAACAGCTTCATGGTGTCGGCCATCTGATTGGGCGACTGAAACTGTATGCGACCGGCGCCGAAGGAGCATCTGCGGAGGTGCTGCCCGAACCTGTACGCCTGGGAATCAACTTGCCGCCGGAACAGCGATCATCGGATCAGATTGCGGCAATCGCCGCCTGGGCTCTTCGTCTTCATGCGGAAGATAAACTGGCCGGACTTCCTGCTGCGGCATCTGTGTATGCGGTTTCGACCAGCTATTCACATGGAAAGAAACTGAGCAGTCCCATGGCTCCGAAAGTTGTGCATGTGCTGGGGAGGGGGGACATCCACAGACCGGGAGAAGTTGCGGTCCCCGGGGCCCTGTCGTCCATCACAACGTTACCCGGTCGTTTCAAACTGGATGATCCCGACGACGAAGCATCCCGTCGGGCGGCTCTGGCCGACTGGCTGGCGGCGCCTGAGAATCCCCTGTCGTGGCGGAGCATCGTTAATCGGGTGTGGGCCCATCACTTCGGATGTGGTCTGTGTGATACACCGAACGACTTCGGTCGCATGGGCGGCATACCTTCGCATCCCGAACTGCTGGACTGGCTGACCGTTTGGTTTCGCGACGATGCCACAGGATCGTTGAAACAGCTGCACCGTCTGATTCTGCTTTCTTCGACCTATCGGCGTCAGTCACGATCCGTCGCGACCCAGACTGCGAATACGACGGACGTGCAGAATCGTCTGCTTTGGCGGATGAATCGGCGTCATCTGGATGCCGAATCGTTTCGTGATGCAGTACTTCAGATTTCCGGTCGCATTGATTTTTCGATGGGCGGTCCGGGCATTCAGCAGTTTACCCAGTCGACAGGCTCGCAGCTCACTCCGAAACTGCACTATGACAAGTTTGACTGGCATCATCCTGCCGCTGCACGCCGCAGCATCTATCGGGTCGTTTGGCGCGGCATTGCCGACCCGTTCATGGAATCGCTGGACTTTCCGGATCTCGGGCTGCTGGTCCCGAAACGAGATTTTTCGGTTTCCGCCCTGCAGGCACTAGCCACTTTTAACAACGACTTTGTGCTGCATCACAGTCAGCTTCTGGCGACACGCCTGGAGGCGGATCACGCGACTGCGGAGGAACAGATCGGTCAGGCCTGTCGCCTGATTTATCTGCGACAGCCGGATGCAGCAGAAAAAAAGCTTCTTGCCGCTTACACAATGCAGCATGGTCTGGCAGCGACCTGTCGAGTCCTGTTCAACAGCAACGCATTCATATTTGTAGACTGAGCATGACAACTTCGCGACGAGAGTTCTTGTGGAATGGTGGCGGTGGTCTTGGCGGCCTGGCTGTGTCACAGATGTTCGCACAGGAGGCGCTGTCGGCTGATGCAGCCGGGGCAGATCCTGAATTAAACGGCGGGCTCCATCATCCTGCCAAAGTCAAGCGAGTGATTCAGCTGTTTATGACGGGCGGCGCCAGCCCTATGGACACGTTCGACTATAAACCTGAGCTGGAAAAACTTCACGGTCAGAAGCTGGGACCGGCGGAGAAACCGGAAGGCTTTACCGCGCCCCCGGGCGCAATTATGAAGAGTCCGTTCGAATTCAAGCAGCATGGCGATAGTGGTCGCTGGGTCAGCAGTGTATTTCCTCATCAGGCACAGGAAGTTGATGAGATGGCTTTCCTGATGGCGATGGCGTCAAAGACGAACGTTCACGGACCCGCGACCTACATGATGAACTCTGGTTTCCTGTTGCCGGGGTTTCCATGTATGGGGGCCTGGATCTCTTATGGGCTGGGAAACCTGTCCGATCAATTGCCAACCTTTGTTGTGCTGCCTGATGCTGCGGGCCTGCCTTACAATCAGAAGGGCCCGTTTTCATCAGGGTTTCTTTCGGCAGTACATCAGGGCACAATCATCAGTGCGGGGGGACGGAATCCTGTGCCCGATCTGTTTGCCAACGAACGATACAGGTTTGCCACTCGTGAAGCCGACCGCGATGGCTTCGCACTGCTGGAAACGTTGAATGCTCAGCATGCAGCAAAGGACACTGGCGATTCGAAAATGGAGGCTCGCATTCAGTCCTACGAACTGGCAGCTCGTATGCAGTTGTCTGCTCCGGAAGCTTTTGATGTCGCTGCCGAAAGTGAATCCACTCATAAAGCCTACGGTCTGGACAACAAGCCCACGAAAGATTTTGGTCGTCGCTGTCTGCTGGCTCGCCGGCTTGTCGAACGTGGTACCCGATTTGTGCAGGTCTGGAGTGGTCAGCAGGGTGCGACAGGTAACTGGGACAACCACAGCAGCATTCCGAAGGAGTTGCCGCCCATCGCGCTTTCCGTGGATCAGCCGATTGCCGCCCTGCTTCGTGATCTGAAGGACCGCGGTCTGTTGGACGACACGCTTCTGATCTGGACCACTGAGTTTGGACGCACGCCGTTTGCTCAGGGCGGCGATGGTCGGGATCACAACGGAGGATCCTTCGTCACCTGGCTGGCCGGTGCGGGCATCAAGGCCGGTGCCAGTTACGGCCAGAGTGACGATTGGGGTTACAAGACTGCTGCAGGCAGGACCTATTGCTATGACTTTCACGCAACTGTGCTGCACCTGATGGGCATCGACCACAAACGCCTGACCTACCGTCAGAATGGCATCGATCGTCGATTGACGGATGTGCACGGAAGTGTTGTGAGCGAGATTCTCACGTGATTCCACGTGGCCGAACGCTGAACGACAGGAAGTTTTTGCGCGTCTGAATTGGCGTCGCTGCACAATTCAGCCACGCCGACGGGGCTGCTTATTTGCATGGCATTTGGCGTCAAACGCATATTGCACACAACCACGTTCTCTCTAACCGGCAAACAGGTGACGCCATGCACAAGTATGCCATTATGGGACTTCAGGAGTGTGGCAAAGGCACTCAGGCCAAAATGCTGGCCGAAGCATTTTGGCCTGGTCCACATCAGTATGGGCGGCGGCTGTCGAATATCCAGAGCCACACCAAACTGGCGGCATGCATCAAACGCGTTATTACTGATGGTCAGCCGGTTCCCGATGTAATTGTTGAACAGCTCATCCGGAGGCGTCTGGATGAGCACGACTGGAATTACGGTTATAATGCGGGTGACTTTCCGCGAAACGGCCGGCAGGTTCTGTTCTTTCTCGAAAGCCAAGATATCGATGTGGTGATGCGGATCGATGTTTCCGCTGCAGTCGTGCTTCAGTGAGTACTGTCAGGTCGGTTGTGCAGTCAGTGCGGGCTGGACTACAACGTGAGACATCATCGGTCTGCGGTGCAAAAGCAGTGTGACGTCTGCGGCGGCGAACTCGTGACGAGAGCGGACGATAACGAATCGGCCGTCAGAGAACGTCCGGCAACCTGCCACCCGAAAACAGAGCCAGTTGTGAAGCCGTTTGCCTTCAAAGGAACTGATCGCCAGCGTTGACGGCGAGTTAGCTGCGGCTGAGGTTCCGGCCGAAGTTCGAACGTATCTGAGGTTGGCACAGAAAGTTATGTGTGCCGACGCCGCTTGATTTCATCAGTGTCACTTCGACTACGTTCGAGGACAGTGATGTGATTTTCGGATTTAGTCGTTTGACACGCTTGGTGTTCCGTCAGAGTATGGCAGACAGCGTGACAATGCATACGCCGTATCCGAACTGTCGATAATTGCTGGCACCGGCAGTTCAACCATCGGATTCACATTCAAAAGGCCGTTTTATCATGGTACAAATGTTATCTGCAGCCCTTACCGTTCAGCGGCGTCAGGTATTAATCACCGCCGCGCTGTGTGTCCTGAGTTGTGGCCATGTCCGTAGCAGCGAAGCCGGTGACATCCTGGCTTCCGGCGCCGGTGTCGAGTTGGTGTTTGACGGCGGTGCCGTGCTGACTGAAGGCGTTGCTGCCGGGCACGACGGTCTGATGTACTTCAGTGATATTACGTTTTCACATCAAACCACAGACGAGAACGGAGTATTTGAGGCCGGACACATCTGGAAGTATGACCCACAATCCGGAAAAACAACGATCTTCCGCTCACCCAGCGGTATGTCGAACGGTCTGAAGTTTGATGCAGATGGAAATCTTCTTGCTGCGGAGGGTGCTGACTTTGGTGGACGCCGCATCACGCGTACCGATATGAAGACGGGGAAAAGCTACGTTATTGCGGGACTCTACGAAGGACGGCCGTTTAATTCGTGCAACGACATCACCATTGACGAAAAGGGCCGCATATACTTCAGTGACCCGCGATATCTGGGACACGAGCCCATCGATCAGCCGGTGATGGCCGTGTATCGAATTGATCCTGACGGAACAATCGACCGCATAATTACGGATGCGGGCAAGCCCAACGGTGTCTGTGTGGCTCCGGATCAAAAGACGCTGTATGTCGTCAGCAACGATAACGGGAACTCGGGCATTGGACGGATTCCGGAAGATTCACCTGCCCACAAGGGACGTATGGCGTTGCTGGCGTACGATCTGGATGCCGGCGGCACCGCGAAGTTTCGCAGCGTACTGGTCGACTACGCTCCACAGGACGGTCCCGATGGTCTGGTTGTCGATGCCGAAGGGAACCTGTACGTCGCTGTCCGCGATGAGACCCGGCCTGGTATTGTCGTTTATTCACCGGCAGGTGAAGAACTGGAGTACATCGAAACGGAATTGCCCACGAATGTCGGTTTCGGGCGCGGCAGCGAAAGCAGAACGTTGTACATCACGGCCGGAAAAAGTCTGTTCCGTGTGCGATTACAGAAAGAGGGTTATCAATTGCCGCTCAGGTAGTCGCCGGCCGGATGTTTCGTTGTTTGCGGATCATAGAAACTGAGGCGTGAGCAGTCGTGGCAGAAACAGTATTGCTTCGGGAACGAAGACCACGACGAGCAGCAGCAGCAACATTGGCAGCAGGATGATGGCAACATCTTTCAGGGCATCCACGACCTTAATGTTTCCCAGCGAGCATGAGATCAGCAGGCACAGCCCATAGGGCGGAGTCACCAGCCCGATGGCCAGTGAGATGACTCCGATGATGGCAAAATGAATGGGGTGCATGCCGACGGTTTCGGTAAGCGGAAGCAGGACTGTGCCAACCACGATGATTGCCGGGATGGCGTCGATGAACATGCCCACAAACAGAAATGCCAGGGCGACGACACATCCGGTTGTGGCCACGCCGGTGCCCCAGCCGCTCATCATTTCGACCAGGGCCTGTGGCACACGAAACCAGGCAAGCAGCCAGCCAAATGCTGATGCCGTTCCGATGCAGAATAATGAAATTGCGGCCAGCCTCGCTGACTCATACAGGACCGACGGGAATTCTTTCCATCCGATCGAACGATAAATAAGTCCGCCGAGCACAAGGGAATAGAACACGGCCACTACAGAAGCTTCGGTCGGAGTAAAAAATCCACCGACAATTCCGCCAATAATGATGACGGGGGTCACGAGAGCAAGCGACCCCTGTTTCGCCGCGCAAAGAAATTCACTGAGAGAAGCCTTTTGATAGACGGGATAGTTGCGGCCTTTGGCGTAGATCAGCACTGTTCCCATCATGCTAAGTGCAATCAACAGACCGGGCACGACGCCGGCCATAAACAGGCCGCCGATGGAAACGGACATCAGCCCGCCCCAGACGATCATGAGAATACTGGGTGGTATGATCACACCCATCACGGACGAACACGCCGTTATGGCGACTGAAAAACGGGAGTCGTAGCCTTCCTTTTTCATCGCGGGAATCATCATCGCACCAATTCCGGCGGCGTCGGCCGTTGATGAGCCGGAAATTCCGGCGAAAAGCATACTTACAAGGACGTTCACGTGGCCCAGTCCACCAGGCAGGTGCCCGACGGTTGCTGTCGCCAGCCGCACAAGCCGCTCAGTGATGCCGGCGGAATTCATCAGGTTGGCAGCCAGCAGAAAGAAGGGTACTGCCAGCAGGATGAAACTGTTGTACGACTTCCACATTTCGTTGATCAGCAGAACGGGTGTCAGCCGATCGTCGATCAGAATGACAGGAATGCAGGCCAGACCCAGGGCAAACGACACCGGAACGCGAATGACGATCAATACCGCAAATGTGCCAAACAGTATCGCAGTCACTTCCCCCGGTCCCATGCTCAACCCCCCGGTTTGCGATCGGAGATGATTCGGATGTCTGCCACGATTTTTTCTGCCAGAAACAGTATCCATGTCACACCGGCCAGCGGAAATGACACATAGATACTGAGCATATTGATGCCACTCATTTCCGAATTCTGAAGCCCGCCGAATTTCGCGAAGTCGTATCCGTACCAGGCAAACAGCAGGGCCAGAACTGTCATTGCGGAATGCACAATGAGTCTGCCGACGGCTTCCTGCTGTGGCGTTTCCGGCGATGGTAGCAGATCCACGTCGAAGTGTGCGCCGTCTCGAACTGCAATCATCGATCCAATCATGATGACCCAGACGAAGCAGAACCTCGCGACTTCTTCTGTCCAGATATAGCGAGGAATGAACCCGGTGTGTCTGGAGACGATCTGGAGCAGCACAGGGACAACCATCAGCCCCATCAGCACAGTGAGGACGACTTTCAGGAATTTGTAGTATCGGTCAGTCAGGCGTTTCATCAAAATGAACAGGCCCACTGTGTCTGAGTGAGTCAGAAAGAGTTCCGGCAGCGTCGCGAGCGTCCGCTCGGATCAGCTGCCGAGTGGCGGTCATTGTACTGCGTTGACTCGTGAGAACACATCTTCGGCGTTGATCTCTCTGGCGTAGGCCGCTTTCACTGGTTCAGCCAGACGCATCAGTTCCTCTCGCTGTGTGAATTGATGCAGTCGCAGCAGGCCGTCTTCTTCCATTTGAGCCAGAATTGCAGCATCTTCAGTGGACTCCAGATGGCGTCCATGGGCACCGGCCTCGCGACCGGCCCTCATAATCGCCGACTGAAGGTCTTCCGGCAGCCGCCGGAATGTCTTCGCGCTAAAACACAACGGACGCACTGTGATCGCGTGCTTCGTGAGTGAGATCTCAGGGCCGACTTCATAGAACTTCATCTGTTGAATTCCTGCCGCCTCATTCTCTGCGGCATCGATAACGCCGGTCTGGATGGCATTATAGATTTCACTGTATGAGATGACTGACGGTGACGCCTGGATCGCCTGAAAGATTCTTGTTTGAATAGGAGCCCCCATGACTCGCAGGTTCAGTCCCTTCAGTTCCGCCATATTTGTCACCGGCCGGTTTACGATCAGGTTACGGGTTCCTCCGCCGGCGTAGCCGATAATCATTACATCTGCTTTTTGCCGCACTTCATCGGCGATCGGCTGAAAAGCATCGCCATTCAGAACTTTGTTCCAGTGGTCAATGTCACGGAACAGAAAAGGCATATCAATCAGCGGGGCGCCATCAGAAAACGTTGACATGTGAGCAGGTGAAACGATCCCGTAATCCACGGACAGGCCCTGGCTCATGTAGGCAAAGTAATCCTTTTCCAGGCCAAGCTCGCTGTTCAGGTAAACCTCGAATTCGACCGGGCCGTCGTAGTATTCGTGAACCAGTTCTTCGAATTTCAGAATTGTACGTGTGAATGCGTGGTTGGCATCGAACTGCGACGCGCCACGCAGAATGATGGTTTCCGGCGAACCATCATTCGAAGCTGCTCTGTGCTGGTCGCGCGTGCCGTCAGATTGTGCGACCAGTATGATGATGCCTGCGGTCAATGCGCCGAAAAGAAGAACGACTAAGGTGGTTGGTTTCATGTGCTCGGTCTGGCTCCGCGGTGTCAGAGGGATATCTGCTGTTGCAGAATATCACTGATCGAGCGCCGTTCCAAACGTGAGGGCTGTGAGCAGGACGCTGTTTGCTGACCGGGCCGTCGGCAATCGCCGCTACTTTACGTCACGGCACACCGCAGACATTGACCATTGTATCGACTGGCCGTGAGAACCGATTCGGTCGAACACGGGGCATGAGTGCTGGAGTTTCCGGTTACACCGCAGGGGGCCCGCGTTATTAGTGCTCGCTGATATTCCGTCCGGGACGGCACATCCGACGTAAGCCATCGACGGTTGCTGATTCGTTACGTTGCGAGTTGCAGACGTACGTCGTCTTCGAATGATCTGCACCGTCAGAATTATGACATCTGCAAGCTGGACCGTGCGGACATCCTGGTTTTGTGATCGAAACTCATCGATGACATCAATGAGTACCTTGTCGCCTGACGCACACAAGGCTCAGCCTTCCTGAAGTCTCTGCTTTTCTGCCTGAATCCCCAGTGCAGGTTCAGCGGTTACTACGTACCGTCTTTACATCAGGTAAATCGCGGCCAGCGTGCTTATCCTGGAATGAAATTCGTAATGATGGCAGGATCTGCGACAGCGGCCACCGCTTAACCAGAAAATCATTGACCGTGAGATCGGACTTTGTCAGCGTCTTGAACGCCCGGCATCCAGTGCTGTGAATCTTGTGCGCAGCAGTCTGCCGCTGATTTTGAACGCGAAGTCGGGCGAAATCGATGCGACTCAGCGGATGGAGTTGTAATGATCGTTTTTTGTCATGTGATACAGAAGAGAAACGGAGCTGTGCAGCAACTAAAATCACTTCAGTCCGGCGGGTAGTGGTTGGCGTATGTCGAGGCAGTTGATGGCTTTGTGTCTTATCGGAACGCTGTTGCAGACTTGCGGTGTCAGCGCCGCGGAGGCAAAGAACGCGCGTCCCGACGTGTTGTTCATTGCGATCGACGATCTGAACGACTGGATCGGCTGCTTGGCAGGACATCCGCAGGCGCGAACTCCCGACATCGACACTCTGGCCAGTAGTGGAACTCTGTTTACGAATGCTCATTGCCAGGGGCTGATCTGCGGACCATCCCGCGTCAGCCTGCTGTCGGGCAGTTATCCGTTCACGACGGGGTTGTACCAGCAACCCAACAAACGAGACATGCAGCTGGGCACGAAACACTTTCATCGTCATTTACTTCCACAGTACTTTGCACAGCATGGCTACGAAACTCTGGCTGTTGGCAAGATCTGTCATGGAGATCCGGACGATATGGCATTTCAGTCGTACGGTAGCAAGTGGCAGGGATTCGGGCCTAAGCCACCTGACGGACACCGATTTAATTATCAGTTGCCCGACGTTCCATGGACCGGAACACAAACGGATTGGGGTGTCTTTCCGGACGTCGACAGTCGGATGCCGGATCACAAGGCTGCCGCCTGGGCAGAGCGGCAGCTGGCAATGCAGCACGACAAGTCCTTTTTTCCGGCCGTCGGATTCATTCGGCCCCACGTACCGTTTTATGTGCCGCAAAAATGGTTCGATATGTTTCCTCTGGATGACATTCAACTGCCGGACGTGCGTCGTAATGATATTGACGACGTACCGAGAATCAGTCGGCAGATGCACGAACTTCCAAAGTATCCGCCGCCGGATTATCTGCAGTCAGATGACAACAGGCAGTTGCGTCTGTGTGTCCGGTCATATCTGGCGTGCACGGTTTTTGTGGATCACCCGGTGGGACGTGTTCTGGAAGCCTTGGCATTCAGTCAGCATGTGGACAACACGATCATCTGTCTGTGCAGCGATCACGGCTATCATCTGGGCGAGAAGACCCGAATGTTCAAGCACACCCTCCGGGCAGCATCCACTCGCGTTCCATTAATTGTTGTTCAACCCGATGTCCGTAAAGGCTTGCGGATCGACATGCCGGTCGGACTGATAGATCTTTATCGGACACTGGTTGAAATGTGTGGTCTGCCCGGAAAAACGTTCAACGAAGGCGTCAGTCTGGTGCCCCTGCTGAATCGGTCGCAGCCTGAGTGGCGTTCTGCGATACCGACAACCTATGCACGTGGCAGTCAGTCGCTGCGATCACGAAGACGGAAGTGAAGAATTGTATGATCACTCTGCAGATCTGCACGAATGGAATAACCTTGCGGCATCAGATCGACATCAGATAGCGGTTTCACGATTTCGCAGAGAGTTGCCGCAACTGAATGCGGCATACCATCCGGCAACACAGAAAGGACCCGTCAATGCCTGGTTTCAGAAGCATCTGGCGGAAACCGGCGTCGGGAAATAGGCATTTCCGTTTGCCGGGACCGGAATTCTTGCTTGTCGGGCAGTCGGATTGCGGTGTCAGATCAGTGATTATCGTTCCCGGCACGCTGTTCCGAACCAGCATGGATATTCTCATGTCGGTGTAGTTTCGTGCCGTTTCTGCAAAATCGGCGGTCCGTCGCCCGGCTGGTTTGATTCAATTCGTGACGTGGCGTAGTTTCCTGACAGGCGAGTTAATTTGCACTTCCCCTCCGCGCTTTCAGGATTTGCAGGATCGGGTACAGTCCGATGCTGAGAATCCGTCCCGTTCAGCCTGTCCTGTATCAGCTCAGTTTTCTAAATGACAAACAACGATCTTAATAATTCCCTGGGTGATGTTTCTCGTCAGTCTGACGACCAGAAAAAGCGAAACAGACGCGATGTGAACGAATACATCGCCTTGAAACTGATCGTCAACGGTCAGCCGGTTCCGATCGGGTTCAGGAAAACCGATTCGCTCGGTGCTGAACGCATTCTGAATACCTGGCACCAGCGGCTGAAGCACCTGGAAGCGGTGCGGTGCCCGGTGGACGGACGCATCGAATCATTTCTGGAGCGGCACTTCGTTGGCGTTCCGGGAATAGAAGGCCTGAAGTTGCCGGACGTGGCCCTTGTGCTGGATCGACACGGGATTGCGCGTGAACTTTCTCTGCCGATTGATGGCGAAGAGTACTTCAACGACTTTGTGTCATCCTATCGTGTTCACAACGGTGTCCTGCATAATCCTCGCCATGATCGTCGGACCACCAAAGGGACGTTTCACGTCTGTGAAGGCGGTCTGCCGATTCCGTCCGACAAGCAGGCTGTACCAAAGCAGACATTTGCTCACCTGTTCCGGGTTGCTATGAATCCGCCTCAGAAGGATCAGGAACTACCCTTCACTTCCCTGGAGGAACAAAAGGCAGGCCTGTTCGTGTCGCTGCTGCTGCGTCCACTGCTGTGTCCGGAAGTGGAAGGATTCTGCAACCGGCAGACCATGGAGGTCCGGTTCTTTGCTCCGGGATCGCTGGTCAGCAATCTGGATTTCGTTGAATCCATTTTCGGGAATGCAGGAGATCCGTTCCTGCCCGAAAACGATTCCGGCCTGGATGTTGAGAACTGGAGCGGACACACCGGTTGTGTGATTCTCGCTCCCCATCTCAGCGAGGTGACCAAAAAGGAGGCCGGTCTGCCTTGTTTTGACGAGGCCACGGAACGGCAGCGCCGGGACGGCATGTGCTGGAAGACAGCAGACGAGAAATACAACAACGGTACTCCCTTCAAGCTCACCTGCCGTAACGAAGAAGGGGTCATCGTCACGTTGATAGCGGACAATTACTTCGGCTACTGTAAGAAGGAAGTTAAGACTCAGCTGAGTTATGCAGCGAATCTTGCGGGTAACTATGAGGAAGAACATGCGGGTGGAGCGATTGCGTTTGCCAGCTACAATATGGGTTCAGAATTCGTTGCGGACAAACGTCGTTACAATCAGCGGACGTTTGATGACGTCGTTCGTGACTATGCGGCATTTATCGACGTAAAGCCCGAAGGTTACGGTGTCGATCGCAATTTTCCGGAACTGATCTACGTCCCGGAGGATGCGCGCGGCACTGTTCAGGGCCAGCGAATCAGTTGGACACGGGATGGCCGTGAATATTCCGTTCCTCTGACACCAGGACACGTCTACATCACGCCGTCCGGTTACAAGGTACGACTGGAGAAACACGTCGCGGCACCGTCGTGGCGTCTGGTGGGTACGCTGTCGGAAGGTGTCTTCTGTCACAAACCCTGCACTGTCAGCGGTGGCGGCAAAAGCGAGATCAGCAAGTCCATCGCTGACTACCTGCTGCACGGGCCGATATTTGTGGCGGATGCGGAGCAGGATCTGAATCAGGTTCAGCAGATTTTCGATCGCGATTACTCAGACCGCTGGGACCCGAACGGAGCGGTTCAGCCTGACTACGCGAAGTCTCCCACGCGGTCGGTACTGGAACCGAATCGATCACTGGGCAGTGTTATTAAATTACTGACGCCGTCAGTCGACTATACGGACGAGTACAACACGTGGCTGGAATCGATTCCCGGTTATATCTACGCCATCGTGTTTATCATCAAGAGACTGTACCGGCCGGATTCCAATCGAGACTGGCGACAGGATTTTACCGTCGACATTGTGAACGGTCATCCAGGCCACGAACTGAAGTATGGTGAACGGAATGTGATTGGCAGTTATCTGCGCGTAGGGCTTGTGGACGACAAGACGTGGCGAACGTTCAAGCTGCGTCAGGATTTCGAACCGGCTCAAAAGGTGCAGACGGAAGATGATATCACTGCATCAGTAGTGGTGCCGGCAAGCGGCCTGGAACACCTGAGTCCTTTTGCTCCCCGGGCGACCAGCTACAAGTTTTCTGAGAACTGCGAGTACCGGCTGTTTCAACGCCCGGACGACGCCATTCACCGCGGTCTTGACAAGCAGACGGAAGCAGACCTTGCTCGCAGTGACAATTTCATTGTCAATTTTGAGCCCTTGTCTCGTCATCGCATTAACGAGATTTGTGAGCGAGCGGTGGATCTGAGTCAATTTACCGCTCCGATGCAGGATCTGTTACGCGACGCACGCGATGCTGGGGGGGGGTACGTTGTCTGTTCAAATACGCCGCGGAAGATTGATGGTGAAAACAGCAAGAACCCTCGCTATCTGCAGGCCCGTCCGGATCTGATCACGCCGTTCAATCGTTACGTCGCTGAAATGGGAGCCCGTCTCTATCGGGCCGTTCCTGCGGACAAGCCGGTGCTGCAACCGGTGAACTCGGTGCTTGCCGGGCGCCGCAATAATCCGGCCGACTACGCCAACAACATCCGACCGCTGGCAGTCCATAATCCGATTCACTACCAGGAACTGCCTGAGTTGTTCATGGACTTTATCAGTGCTCTGACGGGGAAGAGTCCTTCCACGACCGGGGCCGGCAGCGAAGGAGCACTGACAAAAGGGCCGTTCAATGCCCTGCTGCCCATTGCTGATCTGAACGCTGCGCTGGTGGGCTACCTGCTGACCGGTTTGCACGGGTTTTCGACTCCAGCCGGACACATCGGTTCGAGCGTGCGAATTGATCATGACATCAGTATTCTGATTCCGGAGGTATGGTGCCGGCTGAGTCCCGAGGAACGAGAACCGCAGTATCTGATCAATGAAGAGCTGCTTGAGAAAATCGATGACTTTGAGCACGAAGGCAAGCTGATACCGGCGAGTCGCCTGGGCTATCGAGTTACTTCGCGTTTTATCCGTCGGTTCGCCGGTCGCGTTTTTGACAACCCAAGCATGGTCTTCGACGACGCGATTCTGCAGCCTGAAACTCAGGATTTTGCCGCCTACGCAGATGGAATTCTGTACATCGCCGAAGCTCACGAGCGAGTTGCTCGTAATTATCTCGATGACGGATCCATTGACCTTGCCTGTCCCCCGTTGAGAGCATTGTTGCACATCATGGCGGAGGGAACATATCTCGGCAAAGACATTCACGACCCGGAGATTCGTCAGCTGTTTTCCCTCGAATCCATGCTGCAGTCAGAGTGGTATGTGGAGCGTCTGAAAACGCGGCGACAGCGCGATCAGCAGCTCTGGCAGCGACATGTCACGTACCTGCAGACATTTGTCAGTCAGCCGGAATTTGAGCCGGACGTGGAACGTCTGGGTTTGAAGTCGCGACTCGAAAAAGCGACGATCCGGCTCGCAGAAGTTTCGTCCTCGGACTATCTGCAGCAGCTGCATGGCTGCATCGGAGCTGACAGGCTGCAATGACAGTTGATAAAATCCGCTGCGTCGAAGAGAGAGTGGCTCAGCAGTGATTTCTGACGGAACGACAGCAGGTTCACCACACGGTACCACATTCTGCCTTTGGCCAGATGCTTAACCGCGTGTTTCTGCAGGACTCTTCTGATACCCGCGTTTTATGGTTCAGCCCTGGCAATTCTGGATTGATGTCGGCGGTACGTTTACGGATTGTATCGCAGCGACTCCTGCGGGAAAGTTGAGGCAGTTCAAGACTCTGAGTTCCGGTGTCACAAAGGGTACCGTCGCCGCCCTGATGCACGGTGGTTTTGAGGACCTGAGGCGAACGGTCGATCCGGATCACTTCTGGGTGGGGGCCGAACTGCGGTTGTTTTCTGCTTCCGCTGATCTGTTGCACGTCACAACGGTTCTGGCATTTGATGCATCGGCGGGCCGGTTCACGCTGGCTGAAAGTGGCCTGCCGGCCGTGTCCGGCGCAACCACATACCAGTTGGATTTGGGGCTGCCCGCACCTGTACTGGCGATTCGATGGTCGTTAAGACTGCCGTCGGGGCGGGCATGTCCGGCCGTGCGAGTGCGGTTCGGCACCACTCGGGGAACGAACGCGCTGCTGACGCGCACCGGGGCTCGTACGGCGTTGATTACCACAAAAGGCTTTGCCGATGTGGCGTTGATTGGCAATCAGGACCGTCCGGATCTGTTCGATCTGAACATCAGAAAGCCGGAACCGTTGTTTTCAAAGGTCTTTGAAGTCGATGATCGGATAACAGCCGAAGGCTCTGTGCTGCGTGTTCCGGATTCCGGGACGGAGGCCAGGCGTCTGAAAGACGACGGTCTTCTGACGGAAGAATTCGAATCTGTTGCCATCTGTCTGATGAACGCTTATCGCAATTCAGTCAACGAAGAGTGCATTGAGCAGCTTGTGCGACAAGCCGGGTTTGACGAAGTCAGTCGTTCGTCGGAAGTCTCCTCACTGATTCGCTTCGTGCCGCGGTGTGATACCACTGTGCTGGATGCCTACCTCAATCCGGTGCTGCGGACGTACCTCAGTGACATTCGTTCCCATCTGCCGGACAGCGACATTCATGTGATGACGTCCGCAGGTGGTCTGGTGGGCAGTCACCGTTTCCGTGGTCGAGATTGTGTCCTGTCGGGGCCGGCGGGTGGCGTTGTGGGATTTGCGAGCGTGGCGGTGGAGGAAGGGTATAAGAACGCCATTGGTTTTGACATGGGCGGCACCAGCACCGACGTTGCCCGCTTCGACGGACACTTCGCGGTTGAAAACGAAACCACCAAGGCCGGAGTCCGTATCATGACTCCGGTGCTGGCGATTGAAACGGTTGCCGCTGGTGGCGGCAGCATCTGTGGGTTTGATGGTGTGCGACTGTTTGTGGGACCTGACAGTGCCGGAGCGGATCCCGGACCGGCCTGCTACGGTGCGGGCGGGCCCCTGACGGTCACCGATCTGAACGTGTTTCTGGGACGCGTTCTGCCGCAGCATTTTCCGTTTGCGCTCAACGTGTCGGCGGTCGAAACGAGGTTGATCAGGCTGAGAGCCGATATGGCAGCGGCCGGGTCTGCTTTGCCGGAAACGTCTCTGCAACAGATCGCGGAAGGTCTGCTGCAGATCGCAAATGACAATATGGTTCAGGCCATTCGTCGGATTTCGGTGGCGAAGGGCTATCATCCGGCAGATCACGCGCTGGTGAGTTTCGGTGGAGCGGGCGGCCAGCACGCCTGCAGTCTGGCCCGCAGTCTGGGGATTCGCACCGTCCTGATCCATCCGCTTGCCGGAATTCTTAGTGCGTGGGGTATGGGGCAGGCGGACGTTCGTGCCATTCGCCAGGCAAGCGTTCTGCAACCGCTGACCGATGAATCACTGCGTCAGCTTGAGCCGGTGCGGCAGTCATTTGAGGTTCAGACGCGGGATGAAGTTGTAGCTCAGGGCGCCGCCGAAGAACTGATTCAGGAGCCTGTGCTGCAGCTTGAGCTGCGTTACCGCGGAACGGACTCTTCGCTGTGGATTGGCGGCCGGTCCACCGCCGAGTTTCGCGAACAGTTCGACGTCGAGCATCGGCGATTGTTTGGATATCTGCGGAAGGAAATGGAGGTTGAAATCTCTGCGATCCGCATCGAGACCGTTGGGCGGTCCGGGAATACCGGCGACATACACGCTGTCGACGTGTCCACAAACGTCGACACGCAAGCTTGCAAATCTGACAAGACGAGCATCTTCTGGAAGGACGCTGAATATGATGCGCTGGTCTTTCATCGTGACAATCTGCAGCCCGGCATGAGCGTCACCGGTCCGGCGATTATCTGTGAACCGACGTCCACAATCTGGATTGAGCCCGGCTGCAATGCAGAAATCGCGATGTCCGGCACTGTGTTGATTGACGTTACGGATGATGATTCTGCCAGTGGGGCGTCTGATGTGTCAGATAATGTGATACCGGACCCTGTGCTGCTGGAGGTATTCAATAACCAGTTTGTGTCTATCGCAGAGCAGATGGGCGAGACACTGCGGCGAACGGCCACGTCGACCAATGTTCGGGAACGGCTGGACTTTAGTTGTGCATTGTTCGATGTCCGGGGGCGACTGGTTGTTAATGCTCCACATGTCCCCGTACATCTGGGGGCGATGGGGGAAACAGTGCGAGTGATTATCGACGATCACCCTGATATGCAGCGGGGTGACGTTTTTGTCACCAACGATCCTTACCGAGGCGGTTCCCATCTGCCCGATGTGACTGTTGTCACTCCTGTGTTTGTCAGCAAATCGAATTCCCACGCCCGGATCGCTGATGTGTTGGCAGGTGCGGAAGAAAACGGCAACGCAACGGAGCAGCCGGCCTTCTATGTTGCCAATCGTGCTCATCATGCCGAAATCGGGGGTGCTGTACCCGGCAGTATGCCTCCTTTTTCGACAAATCTGGCCCAGGAAGGCGTGCTGATTCGCAGTCGGAAGCTGGTCGACCGTGGCGAGTCCTGCGAGGAACAGATTCGGCAACTGCTTGCGACCGGAGCGTTTCCCAGCCGAGCGGTGAATGACAATCTGGCTGACCTGGCAGCACAGGCTGCATCCAATGAGTGCGGTGTTCAGCTGTTACAGGTTCTTGTCGGGCGACATTCGGCTGACACAGTGCTGAATTATATGCAGCATGTTCAGAATGCAGCGGCCAGGAAGATGCGATTGTGTCTGGCTGGTCTCGAAGAACGCAACTATTGTTTCGAAGATCGGCTCGATGACGGCACCAAACTGCGAGTTGCCGTTCAGTTGAACGGGGACGAGGCAACGGTCGACTTTACCGGGACAGATGGTGTCCATTTCGGGAACCTGAACGCGAATCGGGCCATCACCACGGCGGCTGTGCTGTACAGCTTTCGCTGCCTGCTGAACGAAGATGTTCCACTGAATGCCGGAGTTCTGGAACCACTCACGATCGTGATTCCTGAGGGGCTTTTGAATCCTGCGGTCGGGATCTCGCCTGAAGATTCACCAGCAATCGTTGGTGGTAACGTGGAAACGTCGCAGCGGATTGTTGACGTTCTGCTGGGCGCTCTGGAAATTGCAGCGGCCAGTCAGGGCACGATGAATAATCTGACCTTTGGCGACGACACGTTCGGCTATTATGAAACCATCTGCGGCGGTTCCGGAGCGACACCGACGGGACACGGTGCAGATGCCGTTCACACTCACATGACAAATACGCGTCTTACAGATCCGGAAGTGCTGGAACAGCGCTACCCGGTGCGGCTGCGGAAATTCGAAATCCGACAGGGATCCGGTGGGCAGGGAAAATGTTGCGGCGGTGCTGGCATCGTACGCGAGATCGAGTTTCTGAAGATGCTGCAGGTGTCGATGCTGTCACAGCGTCGAGAGTCCAATCCTCCCTTTGGCCTGCAGGGAGGTGCAGCCGCGCTGTGCGGCCGGAATTCTCTGGTTAATGCTCACACAGGTGAGCAGAAAAATCTCGGTGCTGCGTTCAACACGACAGTCTCACCCGGCGACGTGATCCGCATTGAGACTCCGGGTGGCGGCGGCTTTGGTTCGCTGCCACCGAACTAAGTTGGTTGCTTGCCGGTCTGCATGACAACTGACTGATGACGGTGTGCAGTGAAATTTACAGAATCGGTCATGGACGTGTTCTGGTCGGGCGCTGCGGGGCGGGACAGCAGTCAGCCGGGCAGACGTCGTGACTGGCTTCATACTGTCCGACACATTCCCGAGTTGCCTGCTGTAATCGCTCCTGGATCAGCTTGCGAATCATCCGGACGAAGACAGGATGTGTGCCCGGTGTGTCAGCGCGAATTATCCGCAGGCCAATGTCCTGACACACAGTCGTGGCTTCGTCGTCCAGGTCGTACAGGACTTCGATATGGTCGGAAAGAAATCCAACAGGAGAGACCACAACCTGTTGCACGCCGCTGTTGCTGAGCGCACGAAGATGATCGCAGATGTCGGGTTCCAGCCACGGATCCTGAGGCCGTCCGCTGCGACTCTGATACACCAGACTCCATCTGTCTGCCGGCAGTTGCAGGCGTTTTGCCACAAGGTGACATGTTTCTGTCAACTGCCGGACGTAGTCAGATGTTTCGGCCATGGAATTTGGAATACTATGCGCCGTAAATGCCACGTGGACATCCTGATTGGCAGCAGTCTTCAATTCCGATATTGCGGCCTGAACATTCAAAGCATTGACTTCAACGAAGTCCGGATGATTATAAAAAACTCGAAGCTTGTGCACTTCGATGTCGGTCGCGTCAGCCTCGACCTGAGCGTCCGCGATGTTTTCGCGGTACTGGCGGCATCCTGAATAGCCGCTGTACCCGGATGTGACGAACACAAGAACTTTCCCGGCACCGGCCTGCTTCAGTTCCCGCATGGCGTCAGGCAGCATTGGCTTCCAGTTTCGGTTGCCCCAGAAAATCGGCAGATCGATTCCCTGATCTTCGCATTCGACGGCAACAGCCTGAATCAGTTTCCGGCACTGTTCGTTAATCGGACTAACGCCGCCAAAATTTTGGTAGTGCTCAGCAACCTCCAGCATCCGCGCTTGCGGCACGTTTTTGCCCCGCAAAACGTTTTCCAGAAACGGCATCACGTCGTCTGGACCTTCCGGCCCACCAAAAGACACAAACAGCAGGGCATCGTACGAATGACGGGGATCCTGTGACATCTGGACTTTCGGAATGTTTTCAGTGGATGGAAATATAGAGTGGACTGTACACAGAGATTTGTAGACCGCCACGCTGATTTGGCAACCCGGAGCGGGATTCGTCAGTGCGATTTGTGAACGAACGGAGAGTATCCGGAGGCCGGATGTGCACAACAGACTGAGCTCCGACGGTGGGAAATTCGCTGGTCCTGACACGGTTCTCTGTTGTGAGCACATCGCCGCTTTCCTAAACTTCCCCGCACCAGACGAGTCGGATTGGGGACGTTTCATTCGAATTCCGGTTATGGGCGTCTGTGACGGGACGGGTGGTCCGTTCAGAATCAGGCAGAAAATCATAGAACAAGCAGGTAATACCAACAGATGGCCAATTATTTCTTCACCAGCGAATCTGTCAGTATGGGGCATCCGGACAAGGTTTCGGACCAGGTCTCCGACGGAATTCTGGACGCCCTGCTGCGGCAGGATCCGATGTCTCGTGTTGCGTGTGAGACTCTGTGTACGACCGATCTGGTCGTGCTTTCCGGAGAAATAACCAGCGCGGCAAAAATTGATTACGTGGAAGTCACGCGGCAGGTCATTCGTGAAATCGGGTATACCAGCGACGATATCGGATTTAACGCCGATAGTTGTCGAGTCTTCTGCGCTCTGCACAGTCAGAGTGGCGACATCGCGCAGGGAGTGGATCGTGACGGGGCCGGCGATCAGGGACTGATGTTTGGCTACGCATGCAATCAAACTCCGGAACTGATGCCTGTGGCTATTGCGTTTTCGCACCGCATCATCAATCTGCTGGCGGAAAAACGCCAACAGGGCGAAGTGGATTGGCTGCGACCGGACAGCAAGAGTCAGGTGACTGTCGAATACGATGGGGCGAAGCCTGTGCGAATCGACGCCATTGTGGTGTCCACACAGCACTCGCCCGATGTGAGTCAGGAAGATATTTCTGACTACGTGAAGAAGGTTGTGAAAGAAGCGATTCCGAATGACCTGCTGGATGACAACACGAAGTATCATATTAATCCGACCGGGCGATTTGTGGTCGGAGGGCCGCACGGTGACACCGGTCTGACAGGCCGGAAGATTATCGTCGACACGTACGGCGGGTGGGGCCGACATGGCGGCGGAGCATTTTCCGGCAAAGACAGTACCAAGGTTGACCGTTCTGCAGCCTATATGGGCCGGTATGTAGCGAAGAATATTGTGGCGGCAGATCTGGCGGACGAATGTGAAGTACAGCTGGCATACGCTATCGGTGTGGCTGACCCGGTTAGTGTGAGAGTCGATACCAACGGTACTGCGAAGGTTGCCGAAGAAAGTATCCAGAAGGCTGTACAGGAAATCTTCCCTCTGAATCCGAAGGGGATTATCGAACATCTTGGGCTGCGACGGCCGATCTTCCGTCACACCGCGCACGGTGGGCACTTCGGTCGCAGCGAAGAAGACTTCAAGTGGGAAGGTACAGATATGGTCGACAAGCTGAAGTCAGCCGTCAGCTAGCTGGAATGCTCGTCAGTATAGCCCTTGGATTTCCCCGTGATCATTGAGACCAGGTGACCAGTATCCGAGCGATAGCTCGCGTGAGCCGTCGAAGACAGCTCGCATAAACCGTCGAAAACGGATTGGTGGCGTCGCCGCCGCATCAACAAGGCAGGAAGCCATGATTGAACCGGGTTCAACCAACCGAGCGTCACGGAGTCGTAGATTTGTCGCGTTGATCGCATGGGCTGGTCTGGTGCTGACCGCTGCCTTTCTATGGTCGGCACGTCAGAACGGCAGCATTCGTTCATCGGTGGCAGAGCCGATTTGTTTTCTGCTGGCTTCATTCGCCGCGCTGGCCGGCGTTTTTGCCTGGATGCTGTTCAATCCGAATCGACGTTCGGCACGTGACTCCGGGGCGCTGTTTCTGGCCGCAGCCGCGACACTGTTTCCGCCCCCGATCATCGGGTTCTGTCTGATGCCCGCAGACTCCCCGCTCCGAGGCTGGCTGGCGTTCGCCGTATTCATGTTGTGTGTGATCGCCATGCTGAGTCACATCCCTGATGAGTTTATCGGGGTTCCACGAGGGCGGCATACCTATCTGATACCGATTCCGGCATTCGATCGTGTTAAGGATTCGGCGATGGATCCGGATGCGGCATGGTTCAGGATTTCGGATTTGTCGCAGATGGTAGCAGACACTGAGCGCCCGTCGCTTGCGCCACGGGCGTATCTGCAGCGTGAGGATCCCCTTGCGGAAGTCCGCCAGCCCGCAAAGATTCGTCCGGCAAGCGACGTCGACGATATCCTGGGGACAGACCTTGATCTGGATTTTCTGAACGATTCGCTGGCGGACGATGCCCCGCCTCCTCACTTCGCAGCAGAACAGTGGCCTGGGGATCAGGTACGGTCGACCCGCAATCACAAACGTCGGGACGAGAATCGTCCGGAGACCTCAAAACGGTTGCGCCCGCACAGTTCGGGCCGACGCAGCCAGACAGCGAATGATGCGGACCTTCAGCCGACAGCCTTTCCCCAGGTTCTGCCGCATACACAGCTGCCATCTTCTGCAGCCGATACACCTGACGATGACCGACGTTCGGTGGCGGAACGCCGTGTGGCTGCACAGAATCGAAGTGCCGAGGTGCAGGCGGAAGAAACAGAAGCGGGGTCCGTAACCGCTGAGGAAGGTGTAGCTGCAGATACGCTCGGTGTGGCGGTGGCACCGCTGCTGCCGCGACCCATGGGAAATGTAACCGACGTGTTTCAGCGGGACGACGTCTTATCGGATCCGCTGCAGCAGAAAGCGTCCGCTACAGAAGCCGATGAACAGCCCGTCGGTGAACAGCCCGCCGGTGAACAGCCCGCCGGTGCGGTTCCGGAGGGTCGGCCGGCACGATCCAGAACGTCCCGATACGACACCATTTCCACGGCCATGGAAGAGCCGTCAGCTGCAGAGTCACAAGAATCCGCACCACGCGATGCCAGGCCGTGGCAGGCTGAATCCAGCGTTGCCGGTGCCGCGGAAGCTGAAGATTCGATATCACCAGGACTGCAGCGTTCACAGGATGAAAGCGGCAGTGAGGTGGTTGAAGGCGTCATCCGAGTGCGATTTGACAAGGGGCAGAAGCGAGCAAATTTACATGTCCCTTTTTCTCCTCCACTTGCCGGCATGCCCGACGTTGAATGTGAGTGTGTTGGTGATGAACCGTTGAGGTTGAAGGTACCTGTTCGTCAGTCCTATGGAATTCGCATTGAGGCCCGACGGTCCAATGCGGACGAAGCCCTGGACACCGAAGTCGGCTTTGCGGCCTGCTGTCCGTCTGCATAGGCGATGCCTGTCAGTCTTTGCAAAACCCGGCGGTTCTTCGCCCCATTTTTGATCTGAATGGGCTATGCTGCTGTCTTTCAGACAGAACGGACTTTGCTCATTATCAGGCCATGCAACGAATAAGCGTCATTGATTCTCATACGGGCGGTGAGCCGACCAGAATAATTGTGGGCGGTGCTCCGAATCTCGGCCCGGGCTCTCCGGTTGACCGAGTCGCCTGTTTTCGCGAACAGTTCGATCACATACGAAGGTCTGTCATTCTTGAACCACGTGGTTCAGACGTGCTGGTGGGCGGTCTGCTGTATGACCCGGTGGATACATCCTGTGCAGCGGGGATCGTCTTTTTTAACAACGTCGGTTATCTTCAGATGTGCGGTCACGGCACTATTGGACTGGCCGTCACACTGGCGCACATGGGGCGGCTGGATGTTGGTGAGCATTGCATCGAGACTCCTGTGGGTATCGTCACAGTGACTCTGCTGGACCAGCACCGAGTGGCGGTTCGGAATGTTGCTTCGTATCGACATCGGACGTCGGTTGCCGTGCATGTGGACGGTTATGGCTCGGTGACGGGGGACATCGCGTGGGGCGGAAACTGGTTTTTTCTGGTGGCTGATCATGGTCAGGCACTCGACATGCAGCGGTGCGACGAACTTACGAATTTTGCTCGACGGGTCGCTGCCGGGCTGAAACGTGACGGGGTGACGGGGGCTGAAGGAGGTGTGATTGACCACATCGAATTATTCGGCCCGCCATCAGACTCTGGTACGGCTGACGGTCGTAGTTTTGTTCTGTGTCCCGGCGGAGCTTACGACCGGTCTCCCTGTGGTACTGGCACCAGTGCGAAACTGGCCTGCCTGGCGGCCGACGGCAAGTTGTTACCCGGCGAAACATGGCGGCAGGAAAGCATCGTGGGCAGCATTTTTGAAGGCAGCTTTCAATTTGCAGCGAACGAGGAGTCGATACCCGGTTTGCGTGGTGATGAACCTGCAGTTGTTCCCACGATCATCGGTTCAGCCTGGGTGACGGGAGAAAGCGAACTTATTCTGGATGATTCTGATCCGTTTTGTAACGGAATCTGCGGATGAACAACGGTACAAAACACACAGTCGTGATTGGGGGCGGAGTCATTGGGGCATTTTGCGCGTGGTATCTGACACTTGCCGGACGCAGGGTCACGATTGTTGACCGAGCGGAATTCGGCGCGGGGTGTTCTCATGGCAATTGTGGCTACGTATCACCCAGTCATGTTCTGCCGCTGACTGCTCCCGGGCAGATTCGTCGTGGTCTGAAGGGCCTGATCAGTCGCAATACCGCATTACGGATTCATCCCCGCCTGTCGCCGTCGTTCTGGAAATGGATGCTTAAGTTTTCTTTGCGCTGCAACCGCAGAGACATGCTGCAGGCCGGTCGAGGTCGAACGGCGCTGCTGGAATCTTCACGAAGACTTTATGAAGAGGTGATTACCGGGCAGGGGTTGCAGGTACAGTGGAAAACGGACGGGCTGCTGTTCGTCTACCGTGACAAGCCGGAGTTCGAAAAATATGCTGCAACTGACAAGCTGCTGCGGGACGAATTCGGTGTGGCGGCCGCACCCATCGATGGCGAACAGCTATCGGAAATGGAGCCAGCGCTGAAGTCCGGACTGGCCGGTGCATGGCACTACACAAATGATGCTTATCTTCGTCCGGACGTGCTGATGTCGGAGTTGCACCGGACGCTGCTGGAAAGTGGCGTGCAGATTCTAACGCAGCGTGAAATGAAAGGATTTGTGGCTCCCACCGTCGGGGCGGCCGCTGCCGTGTCCACCAGTTCAGGCAACATTGAGGCCGATGAGTTCGTCGTGGCCACCGGCCCGCTGACTCCGATGCTCAATACCGCGCTGGGATGCCGCATTCCGATTGAGCCTGGCAAGGGGTACTCGATCACTATGGCCCGGCCAAAAATCTGCCCGCGTTATCCAATGCTGCTGGAAGAAGCTCACGTCGGAATCACGCCATTTGAAGACGGGTATCGAATTGGCAGCACGATGGAATTCGCCGGTTACAATTCGGAACTCAGTCCGGGACGGCTGCAGTATCTGCGCGACGGAGCTACTGAATACCTTGTCGAGCCCACGGCTGATCCGGTTGAAGAAGAGTGGTGTGGCTGGCGTCCGATGACATGGGACGGCCTGCCTTATATCGACCGCACACCTCGGTTTGGAAACGTCTGGGTCGCTGCCGGACACAACATGCTGGGACTCAGCATGGGGCCGGCCACCGGCAGGTTGATCTGTGAAATGATCACTGGTCAGCCGCCGCACATCGATGCCCGGCCGTACTGCATTGGACGGTAGCCCCGCGACGGGACCCTTGTCACGACTTATTCCGCGACTTCAATCAGCTGGTCGACTGCCGTGACCGAGACGCCTGTCGTCTTTCCGTCCGGCCAGGTAACAACGACCGATTTCACGTTTTCGTTATCGCCCAGTCCGAACGTTAACGGAAGTTCGACCTGTGACTGATAACTGCACGTGGGCATCACCGTGCGAGTCAGCACCGTGTCGTCCGGCAGAGTGACACGCGCCGTGGCTCCGATGGCACTTCGGTTTGATTTGCTTCCGGTCAGGTGCAAACGCAGCCAGTGGTTGTCTGTTTGCTGGTCATTGCGCAGCAGGCGCGGTGTGCTGCCGGAGGCCAGCAGCAGTACGTCCAGGTCACCATCGCCGTCGATATCCGCTCGCGTGGCTCCTCGCCCCACCATGCGTTTCGTGAAATCGGCTCCGACTTTCTCTTCCGGGACGACCATGAATTCGTTGTCATAATCAGCGCCGCAGTTCCAGAGTAGTTGAGGTGGTTGTTCGTAGTGCTGACTGGCCTGAACTTTCTGGATGTCGTCTTCCAGATGGCCGTTACAGCTCAGAATATCGAGGCGGCCGTCCAGGTCGATGTCGGCAAACATGACGCCGAAGGTCAGTTCGACCCTCGTTACCGGGCCGATTCCGTTGCTGACAGCTTCGTCGCGATAAATCGGCACAGGCAGGCCCGGCGTCTGACAGACGTACAGAGCGGTCATCTCGTTGGCAAAGTTGCCGATGGTGATCCCCAGTGAATCCGAATTACGAAAACAGGCCGCATCGATTCCCATGGCTCCACGCGCCTTGCCGTTGTTGTCGAAGGCAATGCCTGCGGCACTCGCGTTTTCCATGAACGTCCCGTCCGGCTGATTGATCAGCAGCAGGTTCTGGACGGTATCGTTTGCGATGACCACGTCCAGGCGACCATCCGAATTGACGTCCGCAAAGGTCAGTCCCAGAGACTTGGCCAGGGGTTCGCCGGTGTCCGGATTTGTGATCTGCACACCGGCTTCTGCCGATACGTCTGTAAAATTAGCGGCCCCGTCATTGCGATACAGCCGGGGAAACGTGCCGCGAAATTCTGTCGGACGGCCATAGGCCCTGGCTGTTCCATCTCGCTTGAATCCAAAACTCAGGTCTTTCTCACGAGACCATTCGATGTAATTCACGACGAACAGATCCAGGTCACCGTCCAGGTCGTAATCGAACCACCCGCACCCGGTGCTCCAGCCATTGTCTGCTCCGCTCACATTTGCTGAGGCACTGATGTCCTTGAACTTGCCCTCGCCTGTGTTACGGAACAGACGATTCGAGCCGACGGCCGTAATGTACAGATCCACCAGTCCGTCATTGTCGAAGTCACCACAGGCGACGCCATTGCCGTAAAAGGAAACGTCCAGTCCCGATCCGACCGTGACGTTGGCGAAGTTGCCGCTGCCGTCGTTTTCGTAAAGTGCGGATGTGGGGACTGTGTCCGGCTGCTCTGGTGCCCACGGCCAGACGGCTGAATTTACGCAGATGATGTCCTGATCGCCGTCGCCATCGAAGTCGAAAAATGCCCCACCGCCTCCCATCGTTTCGGGCAGCAGCTTTTCGGCAGCTGCCCCCTGTCCAGCCCCATTTTCGTGGATGAAGTCGATGCCGGCAGAATCGGTAATGTCGACAAACTGAACCGTAGGGATTTCCAGGGCCGGCAGCTCACGCGTCTGAGGCAACACAGGCTCTTCTTCCTTTTCCGGCACGACAACTGGTTCGCTCATTTTCAGAACGAAAAGAATACCACCAACGGCCGCCATCAGGGCCAGCAGTGACAGGGACACCTTCATGGCGGTGCCCACGACATCGTCGTTGTCCGGAATTTCAGGCTCTGCCGGACCGTCTTGTGCAGCCATTAGATGGTTGTCCCGGGGAAAGTGAGTCTACGACAGTGAGGATGTTCGCGTCGTACGATTCTTACGCGTTTTGCTGAGGATTGATTAAGAGAAAGTGTCACGGAAATGCGGGATGTGTGTTAAGACAGATCTTCCGGCCTGCGAGATAACACACCGGATAGGCCTGGCGGGGGGGCAGATGTTTGTTGTCGCCCGTCGGTTTCCCATTTTTCGTTCCGGACAGAACGCACTCGTTGTGCCGCCAGCGACGCCGGTGCCGAGTGAAATGGCAGACAGGAATGAAGCACGGATCTGCATTGGATCAGGCCGATATCGCTACGCAGCGCCAGATCTGATGCTGCGGCCGCAGGAGAGACAGGATGTATACCGCACGAAAAGAGTTCGTGGTAGTGATTGCCACCGTGGTGTTTTCAAACTGCATGTCCGTGCAGAACTTTGAACGATACCGGCCGCAGACTTTGACGTCTGGTCCGGTTACGCGGCCCCAGCTGCAGGATGTTCCGGCGCCCGTGCATGGCAGCGATCGAGTGCTGCTGGACGCGTTTAATGCGGTGATCGTCGTCGACGACGTGTCTCAGGTCGATCCGCAGAATGCCAATGCAGACGCTGTCGGCCTGGTTCGGCGGTTCGGCGACCATACGTCACCGGTGCATTCCGCTGCCTTCGAAAGTGTCGTGCAGCAGCATCTGAAGCAGCCGGTTTCTCTGCGCAGCCTGAATCAGCTCTCCCGCGATATCATCAACTTCTATCGACACAATAAACAGCCGGTCGTGGACGTGGTGATTCCCGAACAGAAGATCACCGGCAGAACCGTTCAGATTGTCGTTACGGAATCGAAAATTGGTGAAGTCATTGTGCAGGGCGGCTGCTACTTTGATCCTTGCATGGTTTCAAAGTGGGGCGGGTGTACTCGACAAGGCAGCCGTATCGACGACCCGTGGATTGAAAACGATCTGTTCTGGCTGAATCAGAATCCGTTTCGCAATGTCGGCGTCGAATTGAAGCCCGGTGCGCAGCCGGGAACCACCCACCAGTTGCTGAAACAGGACGCAAAGCGTGGTGGCCAGACGCGCAGCTGGAGACAACCGGAGTTTGTTCGTAAGGGGACAACTTGAGGTTGTTAATATTGTGTGTGCGGTCGGCGGCGACGCCTTAAGCAACTGATTTTCACCGCAATGTAGGAATGCTGAGACAGAGGGGCCCGAATCTCCATTTTCTTACAGTGTTGTCATAAGAGATGGCCAGGGCAAAGTTACCGGCTTTTTACAGCAAAGGCCGCAATTCGCACTCGATCTCAGCTGCCTGCGGGCCTGATCTGTGGGTCACGGCGCACTGGTTTTAGACACACCTCCCAGCCGTTTTCAGGTACGGACGCCGCCTTGCATCTGAGGCCAAAGTGGATCAGGCCGATGGCTGACCAGCGTTCTCAGTGGCAGGAAATGGTGCCGGAATGCCCAAAAACACGGCCGACAATATTTGGAAACACTGGTTGAAATCTGAATTTCGTTGTACATTTAGATAGTCGATGGTGTCATCTGCCGATTTTTACTGACAGATTCCCTTCGCAGACTGCACTGACTTATAGATGCCGAGCCGTTTTCAGCAGGTTATTCGATGACCATTTCCATGACGGACTATTTCCGGACGCGCAAAGCTGACCGGAAAAAGGAAACTCGGTACCTGAACGTGATCAACAAGGACAGTTGCACGTCGTGTAATTCCTGTGCCACGGTCTGCCCTGTGGACTGCATTTACGAGGTTGTCAGTCCGGTCCCGTCGGAAAGCTATCACCAGATCGACACGTCTCGCTGTATTGGCTGTCAGATGTGTTATCGATCGCCCAACGACAGCAGCGAATTCTATCAGCTGACGATCTGCCCGTGGAACGCCATCGACATGCTTCGCAATCCCAACGTGAAGCCTGATGAAAATTCGGTGCTGGAACCCTATTATCGGGGATCCACAGACGACATGCCGTGGACCAAGCTGGAAGAATACGCTTACCAGTTGTTTCTGGACGGTGAAGTTTTCATTCCTGCTGACGATGAAGCCATGCACGGCTACTTCCACATCCTGCAGGAAGAGTCATGGATGTACAGCGAAGAAGACAACGTTGGCTTTGTGCAGGAAAACGTGGACAAAGGCGATGATGCCTTTCGCTACAGTGCCACAACCGCCGGTCGTGACTTGCTCGATGTCATTTTTAATGACTATGAGCGAATCTTCATGGACTGAAGTGATCTGTTTTGCGTGGCCGGGGTTGCAACGAGGTACGAGTGAAGCCTCGGGACCCGAATGCGCTGCTGCTGTTCTCAGGTAAATTCCGGGGCTTGTTTCGCGGGCTCAGTTCCGGACACCCCCGCAGCTGTTCTTACTCCAGCCCCTGTGCGGTCAGCCAGCGTTCTGCATCCAGAGCAGCGGCACATCCAGTTCCCGCGGCTGTGACCGCCTGCTTGTAGTGGTCATCGGCGACGTCGCCGGCCGCAAAAACGCCATCCACGCTGGTGTTTGTGCGATGAGACACAGGCCAGATCAGATATCCCTTGTCGTTTGTCTGCAGCTGACCTTTCAGAAAGTCAGTATTAGGTGTGTGACCGATGGCTGCAAAATAGCCGGTGACATTCAGTTCTTCCGTCTTATCGGGATCGACGGTGCTGCGGATGCGAACTCCGGTGACGCCATTTTCTTCGTCGCCCAGGACTTCGTCAATATTTGAGCTCCACTTGACCGTAATCTTCTCATTGGCCAATGCTCGGTCGGCCATGATCTTACTGGCTCGGAACTTGTCTCGGCGATGCACGATATAGACAGTGGATGCATACTTCGTCAGGAACGTGGCTTCTTCCATCGCGCTGTCGCCTCCCCCCACAACGACCAGTGGCTTGTCGCGATATCGCGGCATGGCTCCGTCACAGACGGCACAGGCAGACACGCCCATGTTCTTGAACTTTTCTTCCGATTCGAGGCCCAGATAGTTGGCTCGCGCACCCGTTGCGATAATGACTGCGTGGCTCTCGAATTCGGTGCCACCCAGACTTGTCAGCTTGAAAGGGCGTTCCGACAGATCCACAGCGGCAATGTCGTCTGTGATGATGCGTGCCCCGAAGTTGATGGCCTGCTGCCGCATCAGTTCCATCAGCTCCGGCCCGGATACGCCCTCTTTGGCGTGTGGAGCCATGTATTTGCGTTTCTTTTCGTCGATGGAATCATCCAGATACGCCGTCAGATCGCCCGATGGAAATCCCGGATAGTTTTCGACTTCTGTTGTTAAAGCCAGCTGACCCAGCGGCAGCGTGCCCTTCAGGCGATTGTCCTCATTGAAGGCGCCTTCGTAGACCACCGGCTCCAGATTGGCTCTGGCGGCGTAGATGGCGGCTGTCCATCCGGCGGGGCCGGATCCGATGATTGTGATTCGTTCTGACATGTTGTCGTCCCTGAAATATGACCGTCTGGCGGCCGTATCAGTTGATTTAGTCACCCGCACTTAGACGTGAATTGGGGCAGTTTACAAATTGTCGCAGTCGATACTGGCGGGTCGGAGCTTTGAAACTGCATTCGAAAGATGTCTTCGTGGCCACCAGTCAGCGTGACACGCTGTCGTTGTGCGGCGGAAAGATACCTGAGCCGATCCGCGCAGACAACGGTGTGGAGCCATCGAACCCGGCAATCCGGAAGTTCACCCTGTGGGGCGAAATTCAGCAGCGCAGCAAGAAAGGCGACTGGCACAGCAGTCGCCTTTGCTGATCCTCACGTACTGAATGGCCAGAAACTTACAGTCGAATTCGACCGTTTGGCAGCGGCACTGAGATCCAGCGGGGCGGCTGTTGTTCCTGCCGACTGGAAGATACCAGCGTTGGGCCGCTGCGCATGTCGCGCGCTTCGCCTGCCAGTCTGGGCATTGACATCACGTCTGCATGACTGCTGCGAAATGAGTGGGTTACGGAAGATCTGTCAATGACACGATCCGGGCTCAAAAAGTCCCTGACGTCGGCCTTGCCCCCCAGCCCTGTGTTGCCCTGTTCGGTCGCCGATGTATCCTCCTTAGTTGAGTCGTCGGTCGCATCTTCATCGATCGGAGTGCTGACTGGCGGCTTGTTGGTGTCACGGTTCAGCGGATCAAACGTATTTGGCGGAACCAGCCCTGAATCATCCGCAGTGTCGTCGCCAAACAGTGCTGGCGGAGCAGACGTGTCGTCTGCTGACGTATCGTTGCCAGCGGGATTTCGTGGTTTGGTCCAGTCGATGCCTGATGACGATGGCGGAGCGGAGAAGTCGCCGCTGGGGGCTGTATCATCAGTTGGAGCGGCATCGTACGTTGAGTCTGACGCATCATTATCTGCCGGAGCAAAGGTACGGCCTGAATCGTCAGCGTTGATGTCCGTGTCCGGTTTTCCAGATGTTGAACTGGAGCTATTCGGGCAGCAGGCGGGGACTCTGCAGCCGCCGTATCCCGCCGTCGTAACGCAAGTACTGCATCCTGTATTACAGCTGCTGCACGATGCTGCGGTTCCACACGTTCTGCAGGCAGAATTGAAACTGCCGTACCCCGCGTAACTATAGCCGCGATATCCGTAGCCGGCGTATCGATAATTGTTGTAGCCGAAGAACGAACGCGGTGCGTAGGCATAGCCGGCTCCCCAGCCTCCGTAGCCCGCTCCGTATGTTGGGTAATAAGGGAACAGGCACCAGGCAGATGCAGATGGAGCCAGCAGCAGCCAGAAGGCAATGGCTGAAAAGTAAATCTGTTTCATAACACGCCTCGACCGCGACAAAACTATGTATTGGGTTCCCTGGCAATCTGCGGGTTCCCGGGGGGATCCTTTAACTGCCTGTTCTGTATCATTTGTACCGGTCTCGGATACGTATTGTCAAACAGTCGTCCGTGTAATCTGAGCAGTCCCCTGTTTTCCCTGTGCCGGCTGGTAGCCAGTTCGTTATTCGACACTTTGGCAACGTTGTTTGTGAGGCAATGTCCTGCGCAGCCGGGGCGCCCACCGGGACATGGGGGAAACTCACGGACCCCGGTCATACCTCTCCCGTTCGCGCGACAATTGGCTTTGAGGTGTTTTTCGTTTTCTGTCGAAATACGGCCATACGCAGTGGTTCCGGTTCATCATTAGGTGGGTGTGTGACGGACCATGACTTTACCTTGCACTTCCAGGGAAACCAGGTTCGGTGGCTGACGCAATGGCTCAAATCAATCATGGTGTTTTACTCTCGTCTGAGCATGTGGCAGCAATTTAACGTTGCCTTCTGGAATCTGCCGAATCTGTTTGATATCGAAGGCTCAGCGATCGCCTCCGATCTGGAATTTACGCCGGTCAACGGATGGGACAAGCAGGCGTTTCAGGACAGGATTTCCAATCTGGCTGAAGTTCTTCGTCTGATGTTTGACGAGCGCGGGACGAATCTGCTGGGGCTGTTTGAGATTGAGAACGAGCGTGTTACTGACATTCTGACCAATGTGATCGGGCGGGACGATTATGCTCCGGTATACGTTGACCATCCGGGGCATCGATACGTCGTTGATTTATTCCGGGAAACTCTTTGAACTGGATGAATCAAAGACTCGAAGACATCTGGTGCATCTGCGATATCCGACGCGCAAGATCTTCGCTGTGCAGCTGAAGGTTAAACAGAACAACTCAGCACTGGCGGTTTCGGTCAACCACTGGCCATCGCGCCGAAGCGGACGTCTGGAAACGGAGCCATTTCGGATGACCGTCGCCAGCCATTGTGGTCAGATTGTTGACCGCCTTCTGAAGCTGTCCCGGCGAGACTACCTGCAGATTAAAGACAACGAACCATCGTTACACGGGCTGAATATCGCATGGGATTGAAACGTGCTGCTGATGGGTGACCGGAATGGCGAGCCGTGGGATCGCAGCGTGATGGAGTTGCTGAATGCCGATTTTTCTATGGACCGTACTGAGGAACCCATCCGATGTTCGCAGGGCAGTCTGCCGTCGTACAGGTCGTATGCATCTTGGTCGCTCTGTCTTTACAATTCGATGTGGTCGCTGCTGAACCGGCCCGACCAGGGAACGTCTTATTTTTCTCAGTCGACGCAGTCGATGATGATACCGGACCAGTTTCTGCTGTCGCGCGGGTTGCTGTCTGATCGGCACGGGTGGCAGGTACGCTGTACTGAGGCGGGCGTCCCGGAGGTTGAGATTTTTCGGCCGGACATGATGTCGACCCGTAAATGGCGACCTCCTGAATTTCAGCGTGAAAACCACATCGGGTATAGTGATCATTTCCCGATCACAACCACGCTGGAATGCCCACGCCGCTTGCGTCTGAGGTCGGCGTCACTGTTTGGGGCCCGGGTTTCCTGCTGTTACGGGAACTCGTATTGGTCTGAGGACCGGCTGTCCCGTAGAATTCAGAGACGGCTCAGAAGCCGTGTTGAACATTCATGGACGAATGTGCCTTTTAATTGTTCACCTGTTGCCGGAGGCTGATTGTGAACCGAATTCTTATCGTTGGTATTGACACCGTTGCCGGCCGTTCGCTCGCAGAACAACTCTCCGGTACCTTTAATGTTACGGGACTATGGTTCAGTACGCCAACGACCGTTTCCGGCTGTGCGGTCGCACGGGTGAACAAGACGGCGTTAAATGAATATCTTGTCGATGCTGCGACAATTATCTTTTGCGGTGCGGCATCACAGTCGTCGTGGAATCGAAGCTTTGGAACGTTCCGCCCGGAAGAAAAATGGCTGACCCCATGCGTCCTGGCCGCCAAGGCATTCGGTAGTCGTATGGTCTTCGTGTCCAGCGACGCCGTATTTGCCGGACCGTGGGTTTTTCACGATGACGACAGCATGGTGCACTCTGAGGAATCTTCTGCTCAACAGTTGCGAGGATTCGAATCCGAGGTACAGGCCCTGACAGATTCGTTGATCGTCCGCACAAATATTGTCGACAGCGAGGGAGTTGTTCAGCAGGCGTTGCGGGCTGTTGAGAACGGCCGAACAGTTTCCGTGGATGCCTGCACCTATGCGACGCCGGTTGCTCAGGACGAATTCGCTTCGTCGCTGGTCGAATGTCTGAAGGCCGGTATGAGGGGCTACGTTAACATCGCGGGAGCTGAACGAACCAGTGCATTTCAGCTTGTCACCATATTGGCCACGAATCTGGAATGTGATACCCGGCGAGTGGTGGCAAAGTTTAGTGCTGATCAGCCTGTGGAACGATCGCTCAGATGTCTGCGTCTGCGCAACGAACTCAACAAACGTTCGTCGCTGCTGAAGGACACGGTTGAGCACCTGGCGGATTCCGTGACAGCTCGGCGTCAGCAGGTGACGGCAGCGTAGCCGGTGACGGCAGTTCCGGTTCGCCTGCACACCATTTACGGCATCATCTGATAGTCCAGCTGAAACTGGTGCTGGTTGACATCCGTTACGATTTTTGTTCCGCCGCAGAATTCGCTGACCTGCGGATTCCATGTGCGGACTTCGATTCGATTCTGCTGGGGCAGAAATCTCATCACGCGCTGGCCGTGGCTGCCGTAATCGGACAGGACTTCGTGGACAATGTTGCCGTTGTCGCCTTTTGATGACTGATGCATGGCCTGCGTGCGGCTCTGGTCTCCACAGCAGATCAGAAACAGGTTGGTGTGCCTGCGGAAACATTTGTCCCACATCTGCTGCGGCGAATTGCCTCGGTCACCGTGACATTTTTTCCATGTCATGCGGCCTTTCGGCGCGGTGAAAAAATCGTCCGCATCTTTGGGTTTGTCACGTGGCCCAAGGCCCATGTGTGTCGTGATGATCGCCCTTCGACTGGCATGGCGTTCAAGCACCGCGTCCGCCCACGCCAGCACATCATCCGGGGCATTGCATTCCAGGTGCAGAATGATGAAGTCGAGGGATTCTGCGGAAAACAACTGAAAGCTGTTTGCGTTGTTTCCGGAGGTGGCCGACTGCCCGGCCGGACTGCGGAAACAGCCGCCATACCAATTGAAGTCTGCAAACCGTGATGCCGGAAAATACGTCTGAAACAGCGTTGAATCACCCGACCGGACCATGTCATGGTTCCCGACCGATATTCCGTACGGCACGTTGCCGTGCAGCCGGTTCATCATCTGCTGCGCGACCGACCACTGCTGATGGTTGTTGACGTCGACGATATCACCAACATGAGTTGCAAACACGATTCGCTGACGCTGTACATTGCTGGCAATCCAGTCGACGTACCCTCGGAAGACTTCGTTCGTGACGATCGTTTTCCCTGGTGTGTCGGAACCCTGTTTGGCGTCGCGATAGTGCTGCGTGTCCGGAATGACGGCAACGGTGAATGTTCCTTCCGGGGCTGCCGGAAAATCAGCCGCGCTCATACCGTCCGCGCAGAAGAGAACACACAGAGAGGCGAATGTGCCCCAAAGTGGCACCTGGAAATCAAGAGACATGTGTTTCATTATTCATACGTCGTAAGCACTTTGCGTTCCGTGACTTTCCACCAGTCGGCCAGCTTTGCTGCCAGGTGAGCCACAACGTCCGGGTGATTGCCGGCGAGGTTTCTGGTTTCGGTCGGATCGGCGATCAGATCGAACAGTTGGGGACGACCGTCACCCCCGGAGTGAACGACTTTGTAACGATTCAGCTGGCCGTCATACGTAAGCAGCAGTTTCCATTTCCCCTCAATCACCCAGCGATACAGCAGTGATGCCTGAGGGTTGTCCACGTCTTCAATATCGTGAGCGAAACTTTCACCAAATAACGCGTCGCGGCCCAGTGGTTTTTCATTGTTGATCACCGGCAGCAGATCAATGCCGGGAAGTTGATCCGGAACTTCGGCACCTGCTGCTTTCAGCAATGTCGGCACCAGGTCAATACTGCTGACCACTTCGCCGCGTTCTGACGGTTTAATCGTTCCGGGCCAGCACACCATGATGGGAGTTCGCGTTCCTCCATCATTAGGAGACTGCTTGGATTTGGGAGCGAACGACGGTCGCCATCCTTCCGGCACCTGAACATCAGGAGTGCGTTGAATCCAGCCATTGTCGGTCACATACACAATCATGGTGTTGTCCGTCACACCGGCCGTATCCAGGTGATCCATCAGTTCGCCACAGGTTTCGTCGAACCAGTCGCACATGGCGTAATATTTGGCCAGAGAGACATGCCGACCGTCTTTGCTGTACTTCTTCAGCAGGCGTTTAGGGGGGTTGTGAGGCGTGTGGGGCAGAAACGGTGCGTACCACAGAAAGAAGGGCTTCTTCTGTTCGACTGCACTATCTACAAAATTCAGTACGGGAGCCATGCCCGTACGGCCGATTTTCAGGCCGTCGTCGCCGTGCCGACCTCCTTTCTCCGGGAACCCCCGGGTCATGCCGTGAGTGAATCCACCTCGCTTGAAACTGCCTTCCCACCACTTGCCGCTCTGGTGACTTAGATAGCCCCGGCGTGACAGTAATTCAGGAACGGTGTCGAAACGGTCGAGCTTTGCAATCAGACGAGCTCGCAGTTTCGCATATTCTTCGGGCGTGATTGACGGGTTGGGGGACGGGTCGTTGCCGGTGATGCCGTGTTGATGCGGGTACAGACCTGTGATCATTGTTGCCAGGGAAGGACGGCACAGCGCCACCGGCACGTAACCTCTGCGGAACACAGCGCTCCGGGCAGCAAGGCGGTCAAGGTGGGGCGTTTGGATGTCCGGATGTCCCATGAATCCATAGTCGGTCCATGTCTGATCGTCGCTGATGATCATGACGATGTTCGGAGGAGAATCATCAGCCTGCAGCGGTTTTTCGAACCCCGGGACGACCAGGCAAAGAACGGAGACAACCAGAAACTGAATTCGAGTGAGTGCCATGAAGGACGTCCGATATCTGCAAATGAACGTTGTGATGAAGTACGCAGCCCGCCTGGGCTACCGTACTGCGCCCGCCGATTCTACGCACCAGCCCTGCATGCAGCCAGTATCCGTGCCATCAATCATTCAGATCCGTCGTCGATTATGGATCCCGCATCTGTCCGCTCCGACTGACGGCACCGGTCGCGAGCGCTGATTAACGTCCGGGCGACCGGCCGCAGTACACCGCCGAACGGCGGTGTACTGCGGCAATTACCATGATCGCACTAAGGCCTGATTCTACGAAAATAGATTCGGCCAGGCTGGTGTTGCTGAATTCGTGGTGTTTCAGGTACACGGCAGGTGGCCCGCAGCTGTTTGATTGTACGGCAAACGTCGTCTATTCTTAAGATCGCACGCTCACAGATCGACTGCCTGCCGCCGGAGGCGTTCCTGTCCGGTCAGGGTGTCCATCGTATCCGAAATACCAACAGAGCCGGTCACAGAGAGTACAGACATGCAGGCAGACGTCGATCGACTTCTTATGGAAGCGCAACGGGCGCGGTTCACTGAGCGCCGGACCGAGCCCCGACATGCGTTCGCCCGGCCCGTGCATATCCATATTGGACGTGAGCCGGGTATGCTGTCTTTTTCCAAGGATATGTCCAAACGGGGAATCGGAGTGATCACGAGTCATGAGCTGTCGGCCGGCACGATCGCTGTGCTGAAAATTCATTCGACGACCGGCAGACCGGTGCACCTGAAATGCGAACTGCGCTGGAGCGATCCCTATGGGCCGGACTGGTATCTGACCGGGTGGAAATTCATTTCCGCCGCTGCAGCACCGTCTACGTAGAAAAAAAACGAGCCGCCTGCTGGTGGCTCGTTCGCGTTCTGTGCTCAGACAGTGCAACGTGGCTGGCCGATGTTGCACGACTATCGACTCAGAGCCGTTCCCCATGCTCGGTTCGCGCTATCTGCAAAGCGTCAGATCTGACGCGCTTTTTTTCGTGCAGGAGCAGATCTCCGATCCTTCTTCTGTTGTTCAATTTGACGACGCAGGCGTTCCGGCTGTGGTGTCATTCGTGCACGTTGTTCTGCGGCTTTTTGGGCACGTTCTCTGGCGGCCTTTTCCGCCTGCTCCGCTTTTCTGGCAACTTCGCGAAGTTCAGCCAGTGACTTCTTCACCGGTGCCTGCTGAAATGCAGAGCCTGCTGTCATGCCTCCGGCGCATCCCTTCCGCGCCGGGATATTGTAGCTCTGATCCAGGCTGCGAATTGCAAATCCAACGTCCTTGAGTTCCTCATTGACAGACTTCGCCACGACTGTCAGTCCGGTTGAAATTCCGACAACAGCCACGGTGCCCACAATGGCAGCTTCCGCGGACAGAAGTACGCCCGCCTCGTCCTGCCAGAATTTCGATATCAAGTTCATCTCTTGCGCTCCCGTACAAAGTAACACCGAACAGCAGCCTCCTCTCTGAAGACTCAGGTTCCGGTTATGCCGACAGTGTTGATTGTAGGAGTCGTATGACCTGAAACAGCAACAAAAATGACAGGAATACGGGAATCAGTCGCAGTCGACATTTGGGATGTTCACCTGCCTTAACGTTCTGATAAGGGAACTTATCAACCATCACGGAAAGCAATTTCATTCGGGAGACCGTGCGCGTTGTCGACAGATCCGAAGCAGCCTCGATTCGTGAATTACGGTTTGGCGGTCTCGCCGACAGACTGGACCTGAGTGTCGCTGCCGACGTGCATTCACGTGTCCTGCCACGGCACCTCCGGGTGTGACCGTTGTCAGTACCTGAACGACACATCTCCGGTTTTACACCGTGCCCGACCTGTCGCAGCGGCGGCGTGGTTCTGTGGGGTCACAACGTGCACTGTTCCTTCGTTGTGGAATCGTCTCGCCGTGTGTCTTACAAGTCGTTTCGGCCCGGCAGGCTGAGGCTTAAGCACGGCGAGAGTTTCGAAATGCTTCGTTTTCCGTCCCTCGCCTGCGCTTCGGGTTTTCGAATGTTCTGCATGACGGGTTTTGAAACCGCTTTTGGTATCTTTGACCACAGTTCACTGCCAAGTGACGTCGGATCCGGGTATTCTTCTGACCCTTGCAACCGTCTGTCATGGATGATCAATGATGTCCGCGAATCTCACTGAGCCTCAGCAGGCCGCTGTCGACCATTTCGAAGGGCCTTTAATGGTTCTTGCCGGACCTGGATCCGGTAAGACGCGGGTGATTACGTACCGAATTGCTCGACTGCTGCAACGAGGCGTGCGGGCAGACGAGATTCTGGCGCTGACGTTCACAAACAAAGCCGCTCGCGAAATGAGCGAACGGGTGGAACGTCTGCTGGGCGGTACACGGGTCCAGGTCAGTACGTTCCATCGGTTCTGTTCGCGCCTGTTGCGGGTCTACCCCGATCACGTGGGACTGAAGGATAACTTCACGATCCTGGATTCATCGGATCAGTCGCAGCTTGTCCGGAAGATCATGAAGCAGATCGGTTTTGACACCGTGATGCATGAACCCCGTCGAGTTCTGAATCGCATCAGCAAAGCGAGGAACGAACTTGTTAGTGCAGATGCATTTCGCCGTCGATATGAAGAACGGGTTGGTGATCCGCTGGATGCTGTCGTTTATGAAGTTTTTCCGGAATACGAACAGCGTCTGCTGCAGCAGAACGCCGTCGACTTTGATGCTCTGCTGCTGCACGTCGTGGATCTGCTGGCAGACAGTGACAAGTTACGTGAGGTTCTCGATACGCAGTTTCGCTTTGTGCTGGTGGATGAATATCAGGATACCAATCTGGCTCAATATCGCATCGTGCGAGCCCTGTCGCAGCGGTTTCCGAATATCTGTGCTACGGGCGACCCTGACCAGTCCATCTACGGCTGGCGCGGAGCTCGGCCGGAAAATATCCTGCAGTTCGAACAGGACTTCGACGGGACGAAGATCGTTGCGCTCGATCAGAATTTCCGCAGTACGGCGTCCATCGTTCACTGCGCTGATCAGCTGATCTCTGTGAATCCACGTCGGCATCGGAATCCGCTGACGACAGACAACGAATCGGGTGAGTCTGTCAAGCTGCACGTCTTCGCCGATTCAGAAGCCGAAGCCAACGGCATTGCCCTTGAAATTTCAGCGGCTGTGAATTCGAGCGAACGGAAGTACTCCGACTTTGCGGTCTTCTATCGCGTGAATGCTCTGTCCGCGTCCGTGGAAACGGCATTGTCGCGGCACGGCATTCCATTTCAGGTGGCGGCCGGATTCTCTTTTTACGAACGCGCGGAAGTACGGGATCTGCTGGGCTATCTGCGCCTTATCGAAAATTCTTCTGATGATGCGGCGTTCGAACGGATCGTCAACCGTCCGGCACGTGGCATCGGAAAAACCACAGTCGAACGCCTGACGACGTTTGCTCTGCAGCACGGAATATCCATGATGCAGGCGGCCGAACGCAGTGACGAAATTCCGAAGCTGACGGCCCGCAGTCACAAGCCGCTGAAGGCATTTGTCGACCTGATTCACAAATTGCACAAGCGAGCCCCGCAGGTTGGTGTGCCCGCCCTGATCGAAAAACTGATGGCGGAAATTGATTACCTGGCGCTATGGGCCGACGAACACGATGAAGTCGACCAGGACCGCAAGGCCAATGTCTATGAGCTGGTTCGAGCCGCGCGCATTTACGAGGACGCTCACGATGACCCGCAGAACTTGCCGTCACTGCAGGGATTTCTGGAAATGGCCTCACTGACCAGCGAAGCGGACAGCGTTGACGATTCCAAAGGCGTTGTCACATTGATGACGATGCATGCCGCCAAAGGCCTGGAATTTCCCGTGGTGTATATCACCGGCGTCGAGTCGGGGCTGATTCCACACGAACGAGCGGTTCGAAATGGTGATCCTGCCAGTTTTCAGGAGGAACGTCGGCTGCTGTTTGTGGGTGTCACGCGTGCGATGAAGGAACTGTATCTGACGCAGACTCGCCAGCGTTTCTTCCGCGGGACTCGACGATACACCATCGCCAGCCCGTTTCTGTCAGAAATGGTTGTGGATGTTGTATGTGACGACGATGTCCCGGCACCACTGGTTCAGAATACGAATGCACTGGACTGCTATGTCCAGCAGGCGCGAGACCGTTATCAGGCGTCTCAGACGCTACCAGGCAGACCACTGATCATGTCTGCTGCGGATCTTGAGAAAAAACTGGCCGACCGGCAGGGAGTTGAGTCTGAGGCGACTGACTTTCAGAACTGGCAGCCCGACAAATCAGCGGCATCATCTGTCGTGTCAGACGATGTCGAATCGGTGACGACGGAGTTGATGCGGTCCGTCACATCGCCTGCAATATCCTCGTCAAAGGTATCGTCTTCTCATCATCTGACAGCCGGTACCAGTGTACGGCACCCTCGCTACGGCCGCGGCGTAGTAATCGAAACGTCAGAAGGATCCAGTCGAGCCACTGTGACTGTGCTGTTCGAAGCCGACGATCGCGAGGAAACATTCGTCGCGGCTCAGTGCCCGCTGCAGCCGATCGGCAGCATTCGGCCAAAGTGACCGTGTCGACTCAATGCTTTGGCAAGCATTGAGTCGACTGGAACTGACTGCCGGTGTGATCAGGCGTAGCACATGCTGTCAGCGAGGCCTCAATCCTGTCGAAGGTGCTTCAGGACACGGTACAACTGTTCATCATACACAACAGCGCGGCGGAGTCGAAAAAGCGGATAGCCGTCGGTGAAGACCACGGATGTGGCAAGAGCAATAATGCCTGAAGCCGTGAAACGGGGGGCGCGGTCGTTGCTCGGAATGCGGTACCCGTTTCACGGCTTTCCCGTTCATGTCGTTATTGCTCCACGGGTTGACACCCGCGGCAAAGTGCTGCAGTCGCCTTCGAGACTTATAACGCGCAACATGCTTAACAACAGGTGGGCAGCCGGTCCGGCCACATTGACCGGGTGCTTTCTTATGACCTTTTCGCTGTTATCCGCCGTGATCGAACATCGCCTCGGTTCCGCGAATCGTGTCATCAAATACGCCGTCGTTGTACACTGTCTGTCCATGAACAAAGGTCCGTACGGGCCAGCCTTTCAGCTTTGTCCCGTGCCAGGGACTCCAGCCGCTCTTTGTCACCTGCTGCTCGTTGCGGATTTCTGCTTCGCGATTCATATCCACCAGTACCAGATCTGCATCAAACCCCGCCTGAATGCTGCCTTTGTTGACGATATCCCACACGCGGGCCGGTGCGGCACACATCCAGGAGACAACCTGCTGCAGAGTGCAGTGGCCAGTGTTGACGGAGTTCAGCATCAGGGCCAGTGAGTTTTCAACGGCGGGCAGTCCTGACGGCGACTTCGGATACGGTTGGTCCTTTTCTTCGAGTGTGTGAGGTGCGTGGTCGGTCGCTACGACTTCAATTGTGCCGTCAATTAGACCGCGCCACAGTTCTTCGTTGTCCTCCGGATGCTTGATCGATGGATTCATCTGCACCAGCGAACCCAGAGTCTCGTAGTCATGGACGTTGAAGAACAGATGATGCGGACAGGCTTCCGCGGAAATCAGTTCGCTGGTACCGCGGAGGAATTTCACTTCCTGAGCCGTCGATACATGCAACACGTGAAACCGATGGTCATTACGTTCCGCCAGGTCAACCGCTCGCTGCGTCGCAATCAGGGCTGCCTTGTGATCACGGATACGGCTGTGGTCCCGATATGATTTACCACCGTTCAGCCTCTCGGCGTTAGCGCGAACTGTGGATTCGTCTTCGCAGTGAGCACAAATGGGCAATGTTGTCTCCGCAAAAATTCGTTCCAGCGCTGCCTGCTGATCCACCAGCAGGTTGCCCGTGCTGGACCCGATGAAAATCTTGATGCCGGGAGTCCGCTCTGCGGACTTCAGCACACCCACATTGTCCGGAGTTGCTCCGATATAGAAGCCATAATTGACGAGGCACTTCCCCGCAGCCAGATCCAGCTTGGCGTGCAACGCGTCCAGCGTGATGGTGGCCGGATTCGTATTCGGCATTTCCAGAAACGTGGTGACTCCGCCTTTCGCGCAGGCCCGGCTGCCTGTCGCCAGATCTTCCTTGTGAGTCAGTCCCGGGTCCCGAAAATGGACCTGGTCATCAATTACACCTGGAATCAGATGCAGTCCGGTGGCGTCAATGACTTCGTCAGCGTCCGCGCCGGCCGCGGCATCGACTGCACAGATGACGCCATCCTCGAACAGCACATTGGTTTTGGCAGTCTGGTCCGACAGGACCACCTCAGCATTTCGAATCAGTGTTTTCATTTTTTGTTTTATGGCCCTGCGAGCCAATCCGTGCGGGAACCATGTCGATACAGATGCGAGTGCCGCCAAGAACGCCATCGCCACGGCGACATGTTATAGATATTGACCGCTGCCTGCGAAGCATCACGCTGGAAACGGCAGCGGGATCTAAAGTGAATGAATCTGTATTGGACGCCGTTCTATTCACTGCTCACTCTTCTCCAGAGCCACCATCCGGCCAGAGCGTTTGGCAATGCAGGCGTGGTCACAACGGACAGCAAATTCACAGCTTGTATGTCGGTCGGTGCGCCCGCATCCTGAAGAGCAAACCAGTATGCTCCGAAGATCAGACAATCCAACAGCAGAAATGGAAAGAACACGGCGTCGGCAAACGCAAGACGAAGTCCGGCCAGAGGCCCGTTGGAACGACGGATTTCGCTCACCGCCAGGAATACCGGGGCCGTCGTAATAAACGGAGTCACCAGTCCTGGCAGGCCAAGCATTCGAATCGCAAAGGCTGTGACCGACGCTCCGCTGACGCCCGTTCGCTGAATCGTGACCGACATCAGAGTCAATGCCGCAAAGGTGATGAACACGGGAATCAGTCAGTCGCCAACGATGGCCTTGCGGGAGAACCTGAGCAACTCACCGACAGCTGCGTCCAGCGTCCTGTACCGTCTTCGCACGCTGAACGCGTTTCGGACGTCAGATCTGTTCAGCACCCGGACCGCCCAGATGCTGAAGGGAATGCTCAGCATTGCTTCAGCAGTGAGAGGAAGCAGTCCGAATACGGCCCCCGCCATGGACCGGCCGGGCGATCGAAAGCCACGCATGTTCCATGCAACAAATGTGACGATTGCCCCGACGGCCACTCCGGCAGGAAAGAAAGGTGTCGTCTCGTCGTAATAGGAGTGAACTACTCAGACACTCAATCTCCGTGAGCAGGCCGCCAATCACCGTCAGTCCGCCGCTGGTGGTGATGTCTGCACATGCACGGGACTACCGGAGCCTGCGACGCTCTCAAATACATCTGATAGAACGTGCGTTTCTTCGCCGGCGGTACCAGGGCTGCCGGACGCGTCAGTGTTGAGCAACGATTTCAGTTGCTGTGACTGGCGTTCGTCATTCGTCTTTGGCGACCGACTCAAGAATGAGTCGGGCCTTGTTGCAGTCACCGGCGAACAACAGGTCCGTTGCCTTCTTCAGTTGGACGCCGCGTGCTGCGTTCTGTGAGAGCTTCTTTTTCAGTTGATACACCATGACCGGAAGTCGGAGGTCGTCAGCGCTGTATGCTTCGTTGTTTTCGGTGTGTTTCCGGACGTGTTCCAGATAGCGATAGCCCGATGCCTTTGTCGGCTCAATCATCGTTCCTTCGCCATAGTCATTCCATGTTGCGATCTGGATAATCCGCGACCTGCTTTCCTGAGCCATGTTCAGCGTGTCGGCGAACGTTGCTCCGTCGCGATCGTCGATGGAGCCATAACTGTCGTGTAGCTCCGCCTGTTCATAGATGTCACGGAATTCCGGGAATGCGACAGAGATGACGAATTTGTCTGCATCGGGTCTGGCATGTAAAGACTCCAGATACTTACGCCAGACATCGGGTACGATCTCCACGCCGCCGGTCACCGGAGGCCAGCCGTACGCACCATCCAGCCCGTTCTGCTGCACCAGATGCGGCAATCCGAAAAGCAGCGGACGTTGATTGAGTTCCGTTACCATCCGGGCCCATTGATTCTTCTGGAAATACTGAGGACCAAAGATAAGCAGGACGGGGCGACCTTTGATTTTCACGTACGCGTCATCACTGAAGCAGTTGTCTGTCAGCCATGCCAGGTCTTTCTGTCCCTGAGCGATGTCCTGCTGGTCCCGCAGCAATTCTGCTTCCTTCATGTATTTGACGGTTTGATCCTCATAACAGACGGCGTACTGTAGTCCCGCTTTCCTGACATGTTTGATGAAATGTTGTGTGTTGCGGTGCACGTCTGGGTAGTCCCGGAAGTGTGCCGTGCCATACCAGTCGATAATGACGCCATCGATCCCCGCAAGTTTCATCAGCAGCACCTGACATTCCAGCGCATCCGCGTCGTTGGAATCATAGAGGCCAATCAGCGGGTAATCGTGCGATGCGACTTCTCGCTGCCCGTCTGCCCGGACGCGATCGGGATCGAAATGATTCATCGTCCAGTGCCAGCCCCAGTGACCGCTTACCGGTTTTGAGGCGTACCACGGCATGTAATGCACCAGCACTGTTTTCGAACGATCCTGCGCTCTGAGATCTGGTGACGGGACTTGTGCCACCGCGGCGACAAAAAGCAACAGGAGGATGCTTCGAGTTCTAGTCAATGTAGGGAGCTTTCTCCGGATCGGGCCGCGATGACGTCAGAGTAGGTGGAACGTTATTTCGCGTCGGTATCGCTCGGATGGACGTGGCCAGAATTACTTCCATATTGATCCCTCAGACCTACTGCTCTGGTAAGGAAATCGGCAACTGCCCGAAGAGCAGTCGCATCTCCCGCAATCATAACGTCGGACAGTTCGATGGGAGCTTCGTCATTTTCTGGAGATCAAGACCTCTTCATGAGATTATTGTTCTGATGTCTACTGACGGAAACTCGGACCACGGTAACACGATTTTGCCCGGTTTTCCGGGAACCAGTTCTGAAACAATGCGAAAAGACGGCCGATTTTCTGATCGATATTTTCGGGACACACACGATGTTCGCTGTTTTTTTACGTAGAAGCTCCCGATAACGCATGCCTTATGCGGTGAGCCGTCATCTTCATCGCGGCTTCCGTAGCCTGGAGCATCTCGGCCACGTCGGCGTACGTGTGCTCTGAGTACTTTCCTTTGATGCAATTCTTACGGTGTACGAACTGATCTCCCATGCCGGCGTCTTCGTATTCATTTTGTAACGGTTTGATGATTCCTTCCGATGGCGTGAAATCAAGGGGGCGATCAGGGAGAATACAAAGGCGCTGCGACTCCCGTCAGATGTGAAACTTCAACTCCGGAAGAATAACAGGGTCGCAAGGGCACAACGATGGCACCGCGGGACGGTCGATAGATCTGCCCCGCGGCTGCCTGGGTTGCTCGGACGAATCGGGTTATATCAACAGAAGGTTTTTGACATGGAATACAACGTTCTCGGTCGTACGGGGGTGAAGGTGTCGCAATTGTGTTTTGGCACGATGTCGTTTGGAGGCGACGCGGACGAAGCGACCTCGGCCGCGATGTTCAAACAATGTCGAGACGCAGGGATTAACTTTTTTGATTGTGCCAATGTGTACACAGCGGGGCGCTCTGAAGAGATTCTTGGAAAGTTGATCGCCGATTGTCGGGATGAACTGGTGATCACCAGCAAAGTGTTCGGCCAGATGGGGGACCACGCCAATGCCGGCGGTTTGTCTCGCCGCCACATTGTGCAGGCTGTCGAAGATTCGCTGCGGCGTCTGAATACTGATCGGCTGGACCTTTATTTTGTGCACCAGTACGACGCGGATACACCAATGGAAGAAGTCGTCGACGTGCTGGATGAATTGGTTCGACAGGGGAAGATTTTGTACCCAGCGGTGAGCAACTGGTCTGCCTGGCAGACAGCGAAAGCACTCGGAATTGCTGAGCGGAAAAATATGGTTCGATTCGCCTGCATGCAACCGATGTACAATCTGACCAAGCGGCAGGCGGAAGTGGAGTTGCTGCCGCTGGCCGAATCAGAGCAACTGGGTGTCATTCCCTACAGCCCCGTCGGCGGCGGACTGCTTGCCGGTAATTACTCAACGGGCACAAAGCCAGACAGTGGTCGACTGGTTGAGAATTCGATGTATACGAAACGCTACTACGAGGATATTTACTTTGAGGTCGCGGAGCGGTTTGTTTCTCATGCGAATGAGCGGGGCATACATCCGGTTTCGCTGGCGGTTGCGTGGGTGGCCTCTCATCCGGCGGTGACCGCCCCGATCATCGGTGCCCGCAATCCTGAGCAGTTGCAGGCATCGCTGGCGGCAGTTGATGTGAGCATGACTGCGGAATGGCGTGCAGAAATCGACGCTCTGTCGCCGACTCCTCCGCTGGCAACTGATCGCAGTGAGGAACGCTCGTAGTGCCAGTGAGCTCGGGTTGCGCAGTGTTCGCAATGATCAATGCTGCGTGATTACAGGGGAGCATTGAACCGGTTTGTTCTGTGTCTGCGTCGGTCGTGATAATTTATCACACTGACTGCTGATGTTTCTGTCAGAGCCGGTGCGGCGTTGTGCGTAACCCCTTCCGGATCTGCAGAGGCGTCGTCCCCGGTTGTATACGTGTATGCGACCGTTTAATCCGGCCCCGGCGGGAGTTCCGCAGTGTGAACAGCGAACGTGAAAATTTCTGCTCAGATTCGTGACGATCCGGTTGTTTGCCCGAAGCTGTGTCGTGGCAGACGATCGCGCCGCTGGCCCTGATCGTCACCAGTACTTCGCCGTCGTTGATGAGCGAGACATGATCGATTGCGCCGCCGGTCGTTCTGTCTGTTCCTTCGACCGCACTGGCGTTTACATCTAATTGCTCGGCTTCCCGTAGGCTGCTGCACGCATGCAGGATCCCGTCATGGTGTGAGAAACGAACGTAGGTCCCCCAGCGACCTGTCTTGATCTTTGTTCTCTGCTCACCACTTTTCATGTCCCCAAGGCGGATCGTGCCGCCTCCGGCTGTCGCTGCCAACGGTCTGCTGTCAGACGAAAACGCAGGTGAGCGAACCGGATTGTTTTGTTCCCACAGGTCGTACAACTGCGTCGCGGATGCGATATCCCGGACGATCAGCGAAATCCGGTCAGCCAATGCGACACGTCTTCCGTGATTGCCGATTCGTTATCTGCCACAGCTCATTGAGCTGAACAAAGGGTGGCCTGCGATCTTTGAATGTGGTCGGTCCAGGCTGTGAGTATCGCGAATGGTACTCGGTAATGCAGGGGCCGGAATGTCCGGGAGAGGGCAGCCATTTGGAGGTTCCGGTTTTATCCCAACGGTATTCGATCTATCCTAAGTGGCGCCGGAACGCATACGGCATGCGTTCCGGAGGATTGATACCGTTGAAAGTGATTTCCTGGTCGAGAGGTAGACATGAAGTTACTCCGTAACGCGTTGCTGGACGGATGTTTTCTACTGGATCTGGACGAGCGGGAACTGCCCTCCGTTTTTCAACAGGTTGTCAAATATCTGGTGGCGCGCGGTACGGTCGTGGCGGCCGAGGCGGACCAGCTGGAGGCGTCTTTAAATGAACGTGAACGTCTGGTTTCCACGGCCATTGGAAATGCGGTTGCCGTTCCCCACACCTATCTGAATGCTGTTCGCGAGCCGACCATCGTACTTGTGCGGCTGGCTCATGCGGTGAATCTGGGAGCACCCGACGGCGTGCCGGTACGCTTCGTGTTTGTCCTGCTGGGACCGACGGGAGCGGCTGCGCAGCATCTGGATTCGCTGGCGAATATTGCTCGGCTGGTGGCCAATGAGGAGTTTAGATACGACGCTCGTGTTGCCAAGACGCAGCTTGATCTTCTGGCGGCCCTCGATCGCTTCGATCGGCGGACAGCGACAGTACCGGCACCAAAAGAAGAAAAAGCGGATGGTCTGGCGTACACCGGTCGGCTGTGCGGTGGACTGATGCAGGATATTCGTCGTCGGCTGCCTCATTACGCCAGTGATTTTCGTGACGGGTTTCATTCCAAAAGCGTGGCCTCCACACTGTTCCTGTTCTTCGCCTGTCTGGCGCCGGCGATCACGTTTGGTGGCATCATGGCTGAGCTGACCAACAACCATATCGGCGCTGTCGAAATGATCGTGGCGTCCGCCTTCTGTGGCGTGACGTACGCGCTGTTTTCGGGACAGCCCCTGATTATTCTGGGCGGTACAGGCCCGTTGCTGGTGTTTACGTGGCTGTTGTACGTTCTGTGCGGTCAGTTGCAGATTGAACAATACTTCCTTGAAGTTTTTGCCTGGGTCGGACTGTGGACAGCGCTGTTACTGTTTGCGCTGGCAGCGACTGACGCCAGTTGCCTGTTGAGGTATTTTACAAGATTCACAGATGAAATTTTTGCGGCGCTGATTTCGATTATCTTTATTTATGCTGCGGTTGAGGCGCTGGCGAGTATTGTGTCGGACGTGTACCAGGTCGAACGTACCAGCCACGACAAGGCGCTGGTGCCTCTGATTCTGGCAATGGGGACATTCTTTATTGCTTTCGCATTGTCGAGGATTCGCAGCAGTCGCTACCTGCTGCCACAGGTTCGCGAGTTCCTTGCGGATTTTGGTCCGACCATCGCACTGGCAGCCATGACTGTGGCGGCCGTGACGTGGTTTCATGATGTTCAGACGACGACACTGCCCGCTCCCGATGCGATGCGACCAACGATGGAACGAGCATGGCTGATCAATCCGCTGGCAGCGCCCCGGTGGGTGTGGCTGGCGGCGATCGGACCTGCAATCCTGGCAACCCTGCTGCTGTTTCTGGACCAGAATATTACCGCGCGTCTTATTAACAGCCCTGACCATAAACTGCAGAAGGGAGATGCCTATCACTATGACCTTGCTCTTCTGGGCGGGCTGATTGCGATCTGTTCGATGTTCGGGCTGCCCTGGCTTGTGGCGGCAACTGTTCGTTCATTGAATCACGTGCGCAGTCTGGCGACTGTGGAAAATGTTGTGGACAGGAGTGGCGATTCACGCGAGCGAGTTCTGCATGTTCGGGAAACTCGAGTGACGGCGCTGGCAATTCACCTGTTGATTGGGCTGTCGGTCCTGGCATTGCCGATGCTGAAGACGATCCCGATGGCGGTGCTGTACGGTCTGTTTCTGTTCATGGGTGTCGTATCCATGGCGGGCAATCAGTTTTTTGAGCGGCTGCGATTGTGGTTCATGGACTCGTCTCTGTATCCGACGTCGCATTACATGCGACGTGTTCCCGTCTGGACGATTCACAAATTTACGCTGCTGCAGCTGGGTTGTCTGGTCGTGCTTGGGCTGGTGGAAGTGTCGCCACTGGGGATTCTGTTTCCGGTGTTCCTTGTGCTGCTGGTTCCTGTACGGATTCTGGCAGGCAGGTACTTTACTCCGGAGGAACTGGCGGCTCTGGATGCGGAAGAAGAACCGGAAGACGAGGAGACTCACTGGGCCTGATCCGGGTGGCAGTCGCGCGGCAGACTCACGGGGCCACAGTTGTTTTCCGTCAAACCTCGCATATTTGCAACGACTCCATAGAGCAAGTGTATTCGTGACCGGGCTGGCTTATGATCTTCGGGAAAGTGAGGCGGGAGAGAGGGAGAGGCAGGGAGAGGCAATATGTTGAGCATCCTTGGGTCTGCGAATCCGTGTCGTGGCGGCGTTGGTCGGCGAACTGCGATGAGTATTGGCGCGCTGGGAACGATATCTTTGAGTTTACCGGAAGTGTTGCACCACCAGTCACTGGCTGCCCGCACTCAGTCGGTTGGTTCAACATTTGGACGCGCGAAACGTATCCTGCTGGTGTATCTGCAGGGTGCGGCGTCTCAGTTTGAAACATGGGATCCCAAACCGGAAGCTCCCAAAGGCGTGCGCGGGAAGTGGGGGGCGATTCAGACCTCCGTTCCAGGGACGGTCATCAGTGAGCAGCTTCCGAAGCTGGCGGCACTGGCGGATCGTCTTGGAATCGTGCGGTCGATGACGCATCCCAACAATAATCACTCCAACCTGTATACGCTGACAGGATACGCCGCGACGGATTTTTCAAGCGAGACGAATCCGTTCGACAATCGACATCACCCCTTCTTTGGCAGTGTGCTCGACTACCTTGAGGATCAGCGGGCACCGCATGAGACTCCGGAGCTTCCCCGGAATATAGGACTGCCGTTTCGTTTGAGCACGTACGCGCCGTTCAGTCGACGGTCCGGTCCGTACGGAGCGTTCCTGGGACACGGTTATAACCCGGTCTGGACGGAGTTTGACGGGAAGGCGACGAAGACCGCAAACCGGGTCAGCTTCTTTCGACGACTGGCGGGCGTGGATGTTCAGGATCCGTATCTGGGCATTACTCCGAAAAGTCGTCTGCGTGTGTCGAAGGCGGCGCAGCTGCAGCACGGGCTGACGATCGATCGACTCGATAAACGACGCAGCCTGCTGCAGCAGTTCGACGACGAACAGCGACAATTCGGTGAAAGCGATCCCGCTCACAGCCTGGATCGTTTTCAGCAGATGGCGTTTTCACTGATCTGTTCTGAAAAAATGCGTAATGCACTGGATGTCGGTATGGAACCGATGGCCTTGCGCCAAGAATATGGAATGACATTGTTCGGGCAGTCCGCTCTGACGGCTCGGCGACTGCTGGAAGCCGACTGTCCTTTAGTGTCTGTGTTCTGGGACGAATACAAAGTTGTGAACACTGCATGGGATACGCACTTTAATCACTTCACTCGGATGGGAAATGAATTGCTGCCTGGGTTTGATTCCGGCATGAGCAGTCTGTTGCTGGATCTGGAGGACCGCGGCCTGCTGGATGACACACTGGTGATGTGTCTGACGGAGCACGGCCGCACGCCGAAAATCGACAACCTGAATCGTGGTGGGGGACGGGGACACTGGTCTCAGTCCTACAGTGTGATGTTGGCCGGTGGCGGCATTCGGCCAGGCACTGTCGTGGGAGCATCCGATGATCAGGGAGCCTTCGTTAAGGAACGTCCCGTCAGCCCCGAAGACATCCTGGCGACCATGTATCACCTGAAAGGCATCGCCGCGGATACTGTCATTCCCGACCGACTGGACAGACCTGTTCGCCTGACAGAGCATGGTCAGGCGATTTCTGAGCTGGTATGACTTCTCCTCGGTTCCTATGACGCATTCCGGCCTCAGAGAGTGCTGAGTGATTTCGTCAATTGTGGCACATGACCGTCAGCCAAACAGCTCAGTCAGTGGCTGTCCCCCGTGCATCACCGGCACGGGGCGCCCGAATGTGTCGTGCATGCGCGTTTCCGGAGCGATGCCGAGGGCATGAAAGATTGTGGCGGACAGCGTTTCCGGACTGACGGGATTGTCGGTGGGATAGCCCGCGTCTTTGTCAGACGTCCCATAAGTGATTCCGCCTCGAATTCCGGCTCCGGCCAGAACGGCGGGGAAACAGTGGCTCCAGTGTCCGCGTCCCCACTGAGCATTTGCAGGCTTTGGTGTGCGTCCCATCTCGCCCAGGCAGACCACCAGCGTTTCGTCCAGCAGCCCTCGATCGCTCATGTCCGCAAGCAGTGCCGAAAGCGTCTGGTCAAGGCCGGGCAGCAGATGCTGACCGACGTCATGAGATCCGGTGTGGCTGTCCCAGCTGTATCCGTCCGGGCAATCCCACAGCACTGTGACAAATCTGGCACCGGCTTCCAGCATGCGGCGTCCCATTAATGCTGACTGTCCGAACAGATGTCTGCCATACCGATCCCGCAGTGCCGCCGACTCACGACGGATATCGAAGGCCGCTCGCATCTTGTCTGATGTTACCAGTTCAACGGCGCGGGCCCGGGTTCGACTGTATTCGACCACCGACCGCGCCTGATCCAGTTGTCGACGAGCTGCGTCAAACTGCTCCAGCAGGCTGACGCGGCGAACGGTTCGGTTCACAGTCATGTCGGCCTGTACATCAAGGCCGCGAATACGAAAGTCGAGCTCCTTATCGATGCAGTCTCGGAAGTACGGGTTGTCGTCCTTGCTGCGTTTTGTGATTCTGGTGGCCAGAGGATTGAATGAGCGGCCCAGCCATCCGGCGTACTGGCCGGAACGATCGTAGCCCTGAATGTGCCCCAGTGGATTAGGCAGATAGACATAACTCGGAAAGTCTCGTTGTTGTTCCGGCAGTTTATCGGCATCGGCATGGTAATCCAGATACTGTACGACGGAACCCATCGCGGGCCAGTCCTTCTGCGTCGCATCAACGTTGGCCGCACCTCGATCTGCCGGCGGAAGTGGATGGCCGGTTTGTATGTAGTGGCAGGCGTTGTGGTCATTGTGCGGATGGGTCATCGTCCGTAGAACGGCAAACCGGTCCGAGATTGCTGCCAGCTGCGGCAGCTTCTCGCAGATCTGTAGTCCTGGCGTGCGCGAAGCGATGGGCTGATAGGGGCCCCGAATGCCGGTTGATGCATCCGGTTTCATGTCGAATGTTTCCAGCTGGCTGGGGCCGCCAAACAGAAACAGAAACATGACCGACTTAGCACGAGGTTGAACGACGTGGCCAGCACCTTCTGCCCTCAGTAAACAGGTCAGGCTCGTCCCCAGCAGTCCGGTTCCCGCGGCCTGCAGTATCTCCCGACGTGAATAACCGTTGCAGAGTCGTTGTGGCTTCCCCTGAATCGTGAGCATGACATCACCTGGCAATGATCCGGCAGTTGAATTCAAAGACGCTGCGGGTGCTAAAGGAACCGTGGCGTGCGTTGGTTCCTTACACTCCAGTATAGCAGTATTTCGGAAGAATACCGGTTTTTCCAGGCTGCCGTGTGGTCTCTGCGCGGATCTGTGTTGCCGATGGATCCGAATGCCGCCGGTGCACGCTGCCTGAAAACTGAGCACTTCGTCAGCGGGCCACTATTCGGAGCGGCTGGCGGTACCGCAGCCTGTGAGACTCAATTGAGTGACAGTGCAACGGAATCGACAACAGGCTGCAGCTGCAAAACTGGTGGTTGTTGGTTCACAGGATGCATTCGGTCAACCAACAACCGAATTCTGAACGGTTTCGGCTTACCGGCCGGCCGCATGAATACCGGCCGAAGTGTGATGTCTGCTTAACGCCAGACACGTACGTGATAAAAGCCGTCGGGGCCGCGGAGTGTGGCCTGTGCAACCAGTTGGCCGCTGCCCACGCACGTCACCACGCGCCCGCTCATGCTGAAGCCGACTCCCACGAACGTACCCATCGGAGCGCTGCGGACGTGGCCTTTATATCGACGTTCCACCATCATTTTCGCCTCGGCTTCGGCCCACATCTGCAACGGTGATTCCTTGATCTGTTCAGGATCTGAGGATGTAGATGCCGATTTGGCGGAAGCAGCCGTTGTCACCGCTGACGTCGTTGCGTCAGCAGACTTGGTTGTCGTGGTGCGTGCCGACGTATTCGTGGTGTTGGCCTTCGTGGTAACTGTCCGTGTCGTGACGTTGGGTACGGTTCGTGTTACAGGTCGGTAGACCATATGCCGAGTTCGCCTTTTGGCGGCGTTAACAGGGGTGACAGCGATCAGTACAGCCGCCAGTATAAGAATTGAGCGAATCATCGTTTTGAATCTCCATAATCAGTGATGCGGGCGAACCATTGCCGCCGAAGACACCAGACCCTAGCGAACCGTACTCTGTCTGACCAGTGTCCTGCTCTGCCCGCGATGAAGAGACGCCCAATCCGTTTTCTGCCAGTGCATGTTCTCATTCAGAGGAACTGTGTCGTGACTTACTTTCGACACCTGGTCGGGCTTCCGCTCTCAGCGTTGTGCGATTCGCTGTCAAGCGGGTGACCGATCCCTGCGACACTATTTCATGTGTCGATCGACGAACTCGAACGCTTTCACATAGGCCCGGTCGATCAGTTGCGGGTCTCCGCCGACCAGTCCGTGTTCACCGTTGACGATACTGATCAGTTCGTGCTCAACCCCGTGCTTTCTGAATTCTTCAGCCATCATCGTTGACTGCTCATACGGTACATCCGTGTCGTTCGTACCGTGAATCAACATGGTCGGCGGGTAGTCCCGAGTGACATTTTTCACGGCCATATAAGGATAGAAATTCTGTGCTTCAGTGATCGGATTCCAGTTGGTGACCTGCTGCGGCCAGATTCCGCGCTGACGGCAGAAGTTGTAGAAGGTGCCACCGTTACCTTTGCGTTTACGGGCATCTGAAACGGGCGGTCCGGTCACCTGAGCAAATGCATCTTCTTTCGTGACCTGTACCCTGTTGTGGCGGGGGTGGGGGCTGGGTTTGCTGTACCAGTCTCCTACCAGGTCACCATAGCCCCAGAATGCGACCAGTACAGTCGGGCGTGGCTGGACGCGGAATCCGGAAGTGAGCGTCAGGCACCCTCCCGCCGACCCGCCCATGACTGCGATGCGACCTGTATCTGCATGAAACAGCGCCGCACCGTCTTTCCGAATCCACCTGAACGCATCTTCGATGTCTTCAATAATTCCCGGCAGTTTGGTTTCGGGAGCCAGGCGATAGTCGATCGAAACGATGATGTAACCTGCCTCAAGCATTCGCTTTTTCACGCGACCGCTGACACCTGCCCGACTTCCGTTGATCAGTGCGCCGCCATGAATCCAGACGATGACTGGTCTCAGCGTGTTGTCGTCAGCGCGATGAACATCCGCTCTGATCTTAAGATTGTCGACTTGTTTGTAAGTGTACGTGGTCAACTTTGTCTGCACCTCTGAGGCGAGTACGTTTTGCGACAGAGTTACCATAACAAACCCCAGTGCTGCATTCTTCACAATCTGTCGCCGGTCAACATGTGCAGTCATCTTGAAAATCCCATGCCGGTCGGGGGTGCTGCGGCAGTTTGAACTTGTAGAGACTGAAGCGAATCTGGTCCTCATCAGACTGCAGGCGGTCGAACATCAGAGTCAGTGACATACCGTTGTCGGCGCGGCTATAGTAGAAAGACCGGGCGATTCGGGGCCAGTCATATGTCCATGTGTTCAGGCGAAAATCTACATCGACGTCATATCCCAGATCAGCAACAGCCCGAGCGCGATAATTTCCTCCGCCGGTCCAGTCCGGATGTCCTTGTGGCGCGTCTGCGCGGATCCAGGATTCTACTGCATTACTCGTGTTGTGCCCACGAAAGTGCAGTGACACGTCATTCATGTAGTTAGCGAAGAAGATGATGGCGTAGTTGCGAGGACCAAACAGAGATGCGTCCTCGGGTGTACAGCGGAATTCGCAGTCCACGTAGTATGGCTCATTAACTGTGTATTTCAGGGTGCTGGCGACTTTCCATGGGCTGTCCCGGGCTCGTCGCACAAGGACGACTGATTTTTCGTCGGGCAGCTGATGAAGTGTGTAACGGCCGTGCCGAGGCGTGAATTTACTGTTCGAACTCGCATGTCCGGAGATAATGTGTTCAAAATTCCGACCGGCCGAAGCTCCGACAGTGTCGGGATCATAGGCATCAAAGTCGGCAGACTGTGCGACGTTGAACAGCGAATCAATACCGCTGAGTATGTCGGGAAAATCAGAGTTGTCGGGGAACAGTACAGACAGTTCGCCCCGCTTAATCCGGATCGATTCAGCCTGTACACTCTCCTGGGCGGATACTGTCGAAATTGCCAGGGACACCGCGAAAATCACCCAGCTTGTTCTGAATATGTTCATGAATGTCTCGAATAGCATATGCCAGCGTCACCGACTTTCAACGGAATTATTCAGGCCGACCGGTCAGGTCGCAACCGAGGTTCTGCTGCAGCAGCCGATTTGCCAGACATGGGCAGCGTGCGGAGCCTCACTCCGACTTTAGACTCAACACCAAAGGTCATGCCTCCGAATCCATGTCGACATACAGGTGCGTCAGATCCCTCGTCCCTGATTACCGTCTCGGTTGTGTCGGGAACCGTCTGCCGGATACCAGTCTTTCCCAAAGAAGAGTGGTTCGTGAAACTCACTGAACGGTTCGGTGGCGGACTGGTTCGTCAGATGGCAAGATGGCTGCGTCAGTAGAACGCGTGCCGGTCTTTTTGTTTCGGGGGAAACGATGTCTTCCAGTGAACTGAACCAAAGCACAGTGCTCAACCCGGTGGACGAAGTCTGTCGGGAAAGGTTCGAGCTGTCATGGATGATGGGCGACAAAAAGACGATTCGTGAGTGCCTGCCGGACTCGGCCGCCGCACGATACCGGCCCACTCTGGAGGCGTTGATTGCTGTCAAGATGCAGTTGCAGTGGAAGGCGGCGTCTCGAGCCCGGGCGTTCTCAACGGACGTCGGCAGAAATGAAACGCTGCTGATGATGCCCACACCCGTTGAGGAGTATATGGTCGAATTTCCGGAGATGAACGTTGCGGCGGTCAGGCGGCAGCTGATTCGACAGGAGTTTCTTATTCGTCAGAGTGTGGGTGATCACCCGCAGCCGGATGATTATCGAAATCGTTTTCCGGAGATTGATATCGAGCGTCTGCTGTCGCCCGAGGAACTTCGCGGAGCGGATACATTGCACTATGTCGCTGGTGAATCCGCTCCGAAGTCGCCAGGGATGCCTGATTCAATCGACGGCTACGAGCTGCTGGAGCGGCTCGGCGCCGGAGGGATGGGAGTTGTTTATCGTGCTCGACAGCTGGCTGCCGACCGGATTGTGGCGTTAAAACTCATTCGCGCGGAACGCCTGCGGAATGTGTCAGAATCAGCTCGGGCGGAAATCGTTGAGCGGTTTCGGATTGAAGCACAGGCAACAGCTCGGCTGGACCATCCCAATGTTGTCGGCGTTTTTGAAGTCAATACCAGCGATCCGGCTCGGCCCTGGTTTTCAATGCAGTTTGTACAGGGGGAGAGTCTGGCCGAACACCTTGTCGGCGGACCTGTGGCGTGTCGACAGGCTGCCGAATATTCGCGTCAGATCGCCGGTGCCGTGGCCCATGCTCATGCAGGGGGCATTCTTCATCGAGATCTGAAACCGCAGAACATATTTCTTCGTGCGGATGAAGAACATGTCCTGGTGGGCGACTTTGGCCTGGCAAAACTCGACGTGGATGACGTCCATCGGACAAGTCATGATAGTATTCTGGGAACGCCCGCGTATATGTCGCCGGAGCAGATTCGCGATTCATCCTCCGTCAGGGAAGCGACTGACATCTGGTCCGTCGGAGCCACCCTGTACCATCTGCTTACGGGACGACCTCCGTTTCAGGCGGCCACTTCCGTTGAGACTTTGCGGCACGTTCTGAACTACGAGCCGACTTCGCCGCGTTTGCTGAATCCGGCCGTGGACCGGGATCTGGAAACCATCTGCCTGAAGTGTCTGCAGAAGAATCCTCAGCACCGTTACGCATCCGCCTCCCTGCTGGAAGAAGATCTCGCACTGTATCTGAGCGGCACGCCGATTACGGCCAGGCCGGTCAGTCGCATCGAGCATGTCTACCGGTGGTGTCGGAGGAATCCGGTTGACGCCGCCTTTGCCGGCGCGGCCGTGACCGGAGTTATTGTCGCCCTTGTCAGTCTGATCGTTGGCTATCGAACAGCCGCCGATGCGCTGGAGGAATCGAATGCGAGTCATCTGCTGGCCAGACAGACCGTTCACGATTTATTTACAGAAGTCAGCGAAACTGTGCTTCTGGAAATGCCTGGTATGCAGCCGCTGCGACAGCGTCTGCATGAGCGAGCGCTCAGTTATTACCGCCGGTTTGTGGAAACAGGGCACGACAGTCCTGAGCTGAGAGAGGAAACGGGGGAAGTCTGGTTTCGCATCGGCCGAATTGAAAAGGAGCTGGGCAGGCCCGCTGACGCAGGGCTTGCCTATCACCAGGCGCTGACGATCCAGCAGCAACTGATACGTGAACAGTTGACGATTCCTCGTCGTGTTGCGTTGTCATCGACGTGGAATGCGATGGGCAGTCTGCACATTGCTCAGGGACAGTGGAGTGAAGCGGCAGATGCGCTGCTGAGAGCGCTCGAACTGCGTGAGGCTGTTGTTCGAGAATCACCGTCGAATGCTGAGTTCAGGCGGCTGCATGCCAACACCATCATGAATCTGGGAGCCGTTCATCGAAATCGGAGCGAGTTTCCTGACGCTGTCAATGCCTTTAAGAAGGCCAACCGCGTGCACCGCTGGTTGCTGGCTAACGCATCACTTGATTCTGATACTGATCGCCACGTGAGGCGTGCGCTTGGCATGACTTTGTATAATGCTGCCAACGCCGCCTTCGGTATTGAGTCAGCGGACATCAGCAGCGAGGTACTGGTGCCGTTAAGCGAAGCGGTTGATTTGTTTCGGGAACTGTTACACGATCAGCCGAACAGTTACACCATCAGACGTTGGTTGATATTCTGTCGGCAGCTTCGGGCCGAAGCCTATCCGGATGTGGAAATGGCCGCGGCGTCCGCCCGGGAAGCAGCGGCGGAAATGCAGCAACTCGCAGTCGAAAATCCAGCCGTCCCGTCACTGGTCCGGGAGTGGGTTCAGCTGCAACTGCTGAGTGGGCGTCTGTACTCTGAGTGCGGCAGGAACGACGATGCGCTGATGCGTTTTCAGGAGGTTGTTTCGGTCCTGGGGCAGCGAACGGACACCTTGTACGCCGATGCCCCGCGAGATCTGGGCATCGTTACTGCAGAAGCTGCTCTCGCCGCATGCCAGCTTGCAGCTCCTGACGCCCTGCAGCGCCTGACCGACGGAAAGCAACTTCTGCAGCGTACTCTGGCACAGACTGCCGAAGATGAAGACACCACACAGCTGCTGAAGTTGATTAACGCCGCACTTGAGTCGTCGAAGGAATGATGCCGTCGTCCGCAGTCGATAAGAAAGGCATCACCGATAATACTTTGCGGTCTGACTGTTTATGCGTGACGGTCAGGCAAGTTCTAACGATTCAGCAACTTGCAGGGATGCAGACCAATGCCACGTCTGGAAACCGTTAGTGAATTTATGCTGTTAAGCGTGCTTTGCACGGTGGCGGCCCTGTCTTCCACATGCGCTGCCTCAGAGCTGGTGCCTGAGGATGCTGTCAACAACGCTGTGTTGTATGAATCGAGCGCTGATGATACCGCGGTCGAACAGGTGCAGTTTCGTGGTTTTCAATCTCCATTCTTTAACCGTCCGACACTGGCGACAACAACACCGCAACGGTCTTCTCGCTCTGCAGACCGGCGATTGCAGTCCCGCCAGCTGTTTGCTCAAGCTCCGGCGACACCGCGCCGGCGACGGCTCTCGCGCACACCGGACATGCTGGGAGACAGCTTTCAGCCTCCTTTCCTGCTTACGCTGCAGCCTCAGGGCCCCGGGGGAACGTTCGTGAAGTCGCATCTGTCGCTGGCTGCCGGAAGCGCTCGTGCCAAAGTCAGCGAACACAACAAGGCTCTGCCGCACGACCGCATCTATTTCAACTATAACCATTTTCAAAATGCGGTTCAGCGTACCGCATTCATCGACGGTGTTACGCAAATCGTAGGTCAGACAGCCAACGTCGATCGGTTTACGCTGGGAGGCGAGAGGACACTGTTCAATGGTGACATGTCGATCGCAATGCAGCTGCCGCTTACGAGTTTTCCGGACGCTGATGTGACCCTTCCGGGACTGGGGCCGGCTGGCCGTTTTAAGTCAGACATGGGGATCGCCGGCAATCTGTCGGTGGTTGGGAAACAGTTACTGGTCAACAGCGAAGACCTTTTGGTGTCCTGCGGACTTGGCATCGAATTGCCAACTGGTGCAGATGCGTCAGTGCTGTCCGAAACGAATCTGTTCAGTGTGGAAAATGAGTCGTTATTTCTGCAACCCTTTGTTGCGTTGACTCTTGATAAGGGTGATGCTTTTGTACATTCGTTTCTGCAGCTGGATGTTGATGTCGGAGCGAGTCCGCTGACAATCACCGATCTGACGGGCGCCGCGGCCACAATCGCCGCGGGAGAAATCACACAGCCGACTCTTGTTCACTGGGACACCACTACCGGGATCTGGCTGGCCAGGTCTGAGGAAGCCAGGGGAATCACCGGGATTGCTGCGATAGCGGAGTTCCATCTGTCCTCCGCTGTGTCGTCTCCCGAGCAACTGTCCGGAGACGTATCAACACTGACCGGACCTTCCGATTTTGTACTGGCTCCGGGGAGCAGTCGTTATACGGTCTCGTATGTCACGGCGGGTATTCACGCTGAGATCGGGCAGAACCAGAGCCTGCGGGTGGCTGGCGTGTTTCCTCTGCACAACGGTGTCCAGCAGTTCTTTGATTCAGAGGTGCTGGTACAGTTCGGACGTCGCTATTAAGAAGCGGGCCGTTCCTGTACATGCAAATGAATTGAATGTTAGCGTCTGAGTTGACTCACATCCGTATTAATTATTGAATGCAGTTGCGGCGTTTTCGTTCCGGGTACAGCGTTGCTGCTGCCTCCCCGCAGTCCGGCGATCAACAGATGCGCTGGACGGTCTGTTGCGCACCTTTTGAGCGTTTCGTCAATGCTTCGAATTACCGTCCGAAACTCCCAGCAGAGTGATGACTTCACGCTGCCCCATGGCAAGCAGGCAGCACTTGGACGACTGGTGACAGCGGCCGAAGGCGTACTGGACGTGTGGTTGAAGGACAGCACATGTTCCAGAAGTCAGCTCAGGATTACTGACCAGTCTGACGGCCTGGTTCTGGTCGAAAACCTGAGTGTTAATGTGGCTGTTCACGTTCCAGGCGGTGCTGAAGTCGGACCGCTTGGAACCATCACGCTGGTCTGTCCATTTGCTCTTTCTGCAGGGGCTACCGAGGTGACGGTGCAGCGCTGTGCGGCGGATGCCGTGGTACCTCAGTCTGCCAGCGGTACGAAAACGCCGTCGCTGCATGCTGTGAAGGGACAGGTGAATCCAACTCAGTTCTGGTCGGGGAACTCTGCAAAGCCCAATGTTCAACTCTCACAGGCCAACCTGCTTGACTGGTTCTCGGCACTGATCGCCGTACAGCGGTCCGTCGCCGGATCGACAGACTTCTATCGGGAAATTGCCGACGCAGCCGTGGAACTTATTGGACTGGACTATGGACTGGTGCTCCTGCTGAACGACGGGACCTGGTCCTGTGTCGCCGCTAACGGCATTGAAAAGGTGGCTGCGACGTGGAGCCAGACGGTTATCCAGCAGACGATTCAGGAACGTCGTACATTCTACGGACCACTGGACGATCTTGGCCCGGTCCCGAGCCTGGCTGCGCTGGATGCTGTCGTGGCCGCCCCCGTACTTCGCGTCGATGAATCTGTGGTTGGCGTGATCTATGGTGCGCGTCGGATGTCGGGTGGCCAGTTGTTCGACGGAAGTACCAGGGAGGCCGGCGTTTCAGAACTACAGGCGCAGCTTGTCCAATTGCTGGCCGCTTCTGCGGCGACCGGGCTTGCTCGTGCTGAAAACGAGGCCGAGGCGGCCAGGATTCGTGGTCAGTTCGAAGACTTTTGTTCGCCGAAAGTCGTCCTTGAACTACACAATAATCCGAGACTGCTTGAGCCTTCAGAACGCTCCATTTCTGTCATGTTTTGCGATATTCGTGGTTTTACGAAGCTTTGTGAACGTCTGAGTCCGGCGGAGGCAAACAACATTACGGCGCAGATTCTTGATCGGATCGCCGAGTGCATATTGGGGTCTGACGGATTGATTATTGATTTCTACGGCGACGGTATTGCCGCGATGTGGAATGCTCCGTGCGTGCAGAAACATCATGCTCGGTTGGCCGTGGATTGCGGCACTCAGATTCAGCATACGTTGTCGCAGCTGAAAGCTGATTCGCGACATCCGCAGCAGCAGAAGCTGCGTGTGGGAATTGGTGTCCACACCGGGATCGCTGTGGTTGGTAATGTCGGAGGCACTCGTCGGTTGAAATACGGCCCGCGGGGTACCACCGTCAATATGGCCAGTCGCATTGAAGGTGCTACAAAGCACCTTGGTGTTGATTTTCTTATGTCAGCTGAGACGGCTGCTCAGGCCGGTGTTACACCGCCGGAGGGGCGTCGCATCGGTCACTTTCAACTGGCTGAAACTGACAATACTGTCGAACTCGTTCAACACCTCGGAGCGAATTCGTCGCACTACTCAGCGGATGAACTGCGCACGTTTGCATCTGCTGTGACTATGTTCGAAGCCGACAGGATTCGGGATGCTGAGAAGCTGTTGGCGGCCTATTTGAGGTCCAGCTGTGTGGCAGATAGGGATTCGGTGGCGCGTGTCCTGATTGATGAGATACAGATGAGGTCGCAAAATCGAGGCGATACACATCCACCGCATATTCAAATTCATAAGAAATAGCCTGTCGAAATGTGTTGACCTGCCGCCGAGAAAACGGAACGGAGTGCGCATCGGGCAGGTGCCTGCTGTGCGTCTTCTTACACCGGCACCAAAAAGAACATGATGGATTCTGTTCCCGCTCACGAATTGAAGTTCCTGGCGTTGTTCGTCAGCACGAAGTTGTTACCGCCGATAGTGGTGCTGATCAGACTGTGGGTGCGGGAGATCAAACATGCTGCGTTTCAGTTTTCCCGGGCGTGCGGACGGCACGCGTCTCGCAATATGTTTCACGAGTACCTGCTGACGGAACCCCTGGATGTTCGCGAACAGGTGAAGGCGACCGCCGGCTATGTCCGACCGCCACAGGGACCAGCGACCGGGAATTGGGATAGAGCATGACGAAGACTTCATCAAACAACATCAAGTCGGCTCATCGTGACTTTTCAGAATCAGGGTGCCGAAAGGCTCGGCCTCTTCCCACAGCTGCAGCAACTGTTGGGTAATGTGTAACGGGGCGACGACGATCATCGCTTCGTCCATAAGGTCGTCGAGCGTGCAGTCTGAAGCAGCCTGTTGCTGGTCGCGTTTCCCCATACAGACCCCGTTTGGCGGGGTTGCCTGAGTCATATCCGGATTGTACTGGATACACGCCTCGCATGCCCTCATCCGCAGCTACCTGAACCCATGCACCAGGCCGACCGACGTGATTGTGTCGATGCGTAATCACGCAGGCCGTTCGCTGATCTCGCGCGATGTCGATGGCCATCCCTGATGGCCCGGGCCGCTCCTGCGGGACCGAAGCTCTGGCCGCAGTCCGCAACTGCAGTTGTCATACCAGTTCGTACGACGCCGGTCTCTGCATTACTGACGATCGACCCGGTTGCCACAAAACGAAGGTAGTCCGGAATGCGGACGATACCAACTTGCCGTGGCCCGTGTGGATCAGAACGAACGCGCCTTCCTGAATCTGCAGTCTGGATTCCGACAGGCACATTTCAAGTTCGTCCGATGAGATGACGTATCCCGCTGGCAAACAATCGTTTCCACGCAGCGTGCAGACATCCAGCAGAATGCCACGAACAAAAAAACACATTGACGTTTTCGACACTATGTTTCTTCAGTCCATACGGATCCCCGAAGTCCGACAGCTTGCTGCCGTTCTGGAAATCGTCTTCGCCGTTAATACGGCCACCCACCTGACCGAGTCCGTTGAATTACGTGCCAACCCGGCCGATCTTACCGCTGTACAGTTCATCATTCGAGACCATCTGATTGGGACCGGCTGGCAGGCCGGGAATCGTCAGGCCGAAGTGCGGTTTGCCTGGTATGGGGATGCCGTGTTCGTAGACTCGACCCGGCTGAAAGGTCCGCCCCGTCCTTGCAGATTGTGCTGACCGGGCGACATTTTCAGGCGTGATGCGGTTGGTCGCACGTTGGGGATGGTCCGCGCCGAGTTCCAATGGCCCGAATATGTCGCCGATCGGAGTTTCTGTACCCTGCCCCGTCAGCGCCTGTCGCTCACGTCGCAGCACTGGCCAGCACCGCTCCGGCAACGGCCCCGACTAAGATTCTGCAACCGCTTACTGCCTGTAATAATGTTGTCATGCTTCCTGATCTCCTCCTGTTATCGTTGGTGGCGAACGAAATGCCTGCAGCCTCGGGCCGGCCACTGCAGCAACAATCATGGCGAATATGAATATACCGATTAAGCAACTCACAACACCCTCCCGGTTTTCGTTGTCCCAGTACCCCTTTACGCCCAGTCCGAAGAAGACGACTGCAGAAACGACATTCATGGTGGTTAGCCAGGTCGGTGGCTGGAGTTCGTCAGGAAGCCAGCGACGGTCCATCCAGATCACGACAACACAAACCAAACCACATGCCAGGACGCCGGTGAAAAGATTGACCGGTGTCAGAATCGCAAGCAACAGCCGTGGTTTACTCTTTCTCACAACAGCAGCGGTTGGGCTGGTGGATTCCATGTCACCTGCCGAGATGGTCGACGTTGCCGCGCCGGCGACTGCCGTCGCCGTCAATTGTGCGTCCGGAGGCTCGACGTCAGCGGACTGCCGTACGAACAGCCACCCCAGAATGGACAGAGCCAGCGGTGCGCACCAGCACAACACTCCACGCCGCAATCGTTGAGATCTATCGGTGGTCCATTCCAAGAAGAAGGATCGTACGATTTCGTCCGCAATGGCACAGGCGATCTCAATCGTTCCGTACAGCGTTCCCAGCATCGTCAGGAACGCGCCGGACACGTATAACGGCAGCAACAGCGGATGTATTTCCGTGACAAATCGAGCTTGCAGATTCAGCAGACTGTCCTCATCGGGCACGACTTCTTCGGGTCCCAGTATCATCGCTCCTGACGCCACGAACACCGCGCTGAATGCTACGACAAGGGTGAAACTGATTGCACAGTCGACCAACGGTGCGTTGATCCATTTTCGGACTTCGTGATTCGGATCATCTGCGATCTGTTGCAGTTGTGCGGAAGTCGCTTTGCCCGGAAGAACCCCCCAGCTTTTTGCTCTGAGCCACGACGTATACGCCAGGTAATCGAATCCTGCGCCGCCGATGACTCCGACGTAGCGCGTCGTTTCTACCCAGACCGAATGCCTTGCGATCTCCGGATACTTCCCGGGCAGCCATTCCGGATACGACAGCGGCTGCGGTACGACGCCCATAATCAACTGCAGCCAGTCCGGACTATACAGCACCAGTGTCAGTGCGGCGCAAACGACCAGTGCTGTGACTACGAACAATTGAATTCGTTCCAGCAGCGTATAACCCCCGGCAGCCGTGAGAATTATGATACCGACCAGAATACCGGCGCCCCAGAGATAGTCCATGGCTCCGTTAAATATTCCGCGGGTGCCGGTGAGCCACGATGTCAGATTGCCCAGAACTCCCGAATGAAAACTGATCCAGATCGGCATACAAACCGTCATCATCAGCAGCAGTGCGATCGGTAGCCATCCGCGGGGCCCCGGCAGATCGATCATACGTTCATAAGGGTGGACACCGGTCAAAATCATGTGGCGACTGGTCGACACCACCAGCCCCCACTTCAGCAGAGAAATGATCGTGAAAACAAACAGAATGTGATAGCCGAACAGTGCTCCGCCACGGGTCGAAAAAATCAGCTCGCCAGTCCCAATCGTGAGCGATGCAATGATGGCACCCGGGCCGAAAACGAGTAGCCAGTCTGTCAGAGTACGAGGCAGTTGAGGTCGGTCCGGAGAATTGGATGCGGGTTCTGTCGCGTTCATAATGGCTCACTTGTTGCACGTTGTGGACACGCCCCGCGGTGCCATCACCGGAATTCTGTGAGTTGTACTTCAGCCACGTGCCAGTGCACCTGATTATACAACCGTGCCTGTTCTCCGATACTGTGCAGCCGGAATGACGAGTCTGGCAGAGTGTGTCATGTTTCGGAGGTTGATCCGGACGGAAATGTCCTGCCGGCGAGAGGCTTTTGTGTCTGTCAACTCGGCACCCGAGGGCCTGTCTCATTTCCATACTGGCCAGTTGATCGCCCGTCGTCTGGTGTTGTTGCTGGTTCTTGTTCTTTCGGTACCGAAAGAACATACCACTCGCTGTTCGGCTGACGAGTATGAAACGCGAGTTCGTTGAGTTCATGATTTCCCATCACCGCGCGTCTGTACCTGTCCTCAACGGTCGCCCTGTCGATTTGGATAGCGTCGGCGATCTCCGGATTCTGTCGATGAAGTCTCCCGCGGATACTACGTGACGATCCATGTCTCGAAAGCCATAGCCGCTCCGTGTTTCCTGAGCCGTGCTGTTAGATCGTTATTGCCACCATGCCCGGTTTCAGTATCTGCGACCCACCGTTGCCGGGTTCCGTACTGACCACCAGCATACTGATGATCATCGAAGGAATCGGTGATCACGTAGATTCCGGTGACGCTGGACAGCGCCGCCCGCCATGACGGGGTCTTTTCGCTGATAATCGTTCTAAGCTGAGAGAACGTTCGCAGGGCATTATTGAACCCAGGGAACGCTCACGTGGTCATCCGTTCACTGCGAATGGATTTAACCGGAAGATCCGCACCATCATGCTTGCCAACACTCCGGTGGACGTGTTTCTCTTCCGGTTATGTGCCGCACGCAACACATACAGGATTCAACGGGGCGTGGAATTAAAAGACATTCGGCCACAAGGAATGTGCGATCGGGGGGGCGGACCGTAAACATAAGTTCCCTGAAAAGGACCTTCGTCTAAACAATACGCAACTGTTTTCCTGTATTCCAATTGACGCAACATGTTGAAGAGCGGTCGGTTATCGTGAATTGACAGCTCCGCGGGACGGATCGGTCGGCTGAGACTCTCTTCGAAGTCCGGACAAAACCGTCAACGGCCTGTCGTGGAGGTCTTTGGTCGCAGTTCCAGTGAGATCCCGGCCCAATCAACAAAAACACAGAAATCTCCTGCACGAAAATTTCCCCAGCCTGCACTCATTTGATGAAACCGGTTTAAGACTCTATTCGCTGCGGCAGTTGACATTTCACCAATTTAATTTCAAGAATGAGGTTAGTCATGAGCCAACTGAAAACGATTACTAGTGTGTGTGCTGTTGTCCTTGGAACCGCGTTGAACGCTCAGGCCCACGTCAATCCGGAGGATGTGGCGGAAAGGTGTGTGAAACATGTAGACAGTGTGGCGGAGCGTGCCCAGACTGTTATCGCCGATGATACGCAGGAGTGTGCCCAAAAAATTCGTCGTTTGATCCGTGCGGGGCGGGTTGAGGCGGCGCATGCTGTGGCTCGCAAGTGTGCTAAGGACGCACAGCGTGTCGTCAGACTCGCGGCGGTTGAAATCACAACCACCTGCGATGGTTGCGTTCGCTATCTGGACAGTGTCGGTGCTTTTCAACTCGCTCGGCGCGTTATAAACTACTGTAAAGATACTGTTGCGGGTTTTGACGAACTGCTTGCTCGCCAGCAGCAGATACTCGTCGACGCCTTGAGGGGGTAATCGCTCTGCCCAGGAACCTTCATGTTAAGCGACATTCGTCACGGCCGGACACTGGTCCGGCCGTGACTGAGCCGCCGCACCAGAGTGATCCAATCGATGAGGATCTGGCTCTGGTGCAGCGGCTTCTCGCGCGTGATGAAGCTGCCTGGACCGATTTTATTTCCCGCTATGATCGGCTGGTGCAGTCACGGATTGCGACTGCCTGTCGGGAAACGGGTCGCAATGTCGGAATGATCGAACTGATCGATGAAATCAGTGCTGAGGTCTACACGGCCCTGACCGAATTCGACATGAAGATACTGCGAAGTTTTGCAGGAGGGAGTCGGTTGTCGACATGGCTCTCGGTGATCGTTCGTCGCCTTGCTTTGCGGCAAATCTCCCGACTGAATCGTCTGCCCGTCAATGTCGACCCGGAACTGTTTCAGAAGTTGCAGGTGACCGATGGGGATGAGTCGGCGGATCCGGAACGTCTGCAGCAGATTGCTCAGGCCCGGGTGCGGTTATCTCCGAACGATCAACTCGTTCTGCGTTTGTTTTATGACGAATCGAGATCTTACGAAGAAATTGCCGAACTGCTGAAGATCAGCGTCAACACCGTTGGTCCAAAGCTCGATCGTGCGAGGCGTCGGTTGAAAACAGTCCTTGAACGCCCTCCCGACGGCTGATGTTATCGTAGCTTGTGACTTTTTATCCCAACTAATTTCTTTGCAATCACTTCTATCCTTCGTGCAACCATGTCCGTGGCTTCATCCAACCTGATCAGTCTGTTGCGTCTGCTGGACAATGATTTGTCAGCAGACACAGCGATCAGGCTGCGCCAGCGGCTGGAAAACGAATCTCAGTTTGCGGACCAGTACCGCCAGCTTGTGAGGGTGGTAAAGGCCGCCGCTACGCCCGAAGAACTGCTTGAACATGTCGATGAGACGGATCCATTTGACGTCGCTCGGTTCGTTGAGGGCAATCTGTCGGATGCAGAACTGTCGAACTTCGAGCAGCGATGCTGGGCATCGGAGAGTCTGCTGAGGGAAGTCGTTTCAGCGTGGAAAGCGACCCAGGACGTAAGTCTGCTGGAAACTGTGGCCGGGAGTGAGGCTCGAGCCCGTGCGATCGTTTCCGGGTTAGCAGATGTACCGGAGTCAACCGGGCTGTCGACGGTGAAAGAGGCAGCCGGCAATTCGTCTTCCGGGACAGGCAGTTCACATCCGGTAACAACTCCAGCCGAAGTCCGCCTGAAGGAATCAGAAGTTGGTGATCTGCCATACTTATTCGTGGATCCCGTGCCAGTGGTTATCAAGAGGTCTCATCGTGATTCCCGTCTTGTTGCTGCTGCTGCAACCGCCGTCCTTGCGGCGCTCATTGCTGTGTTTTGGTACTGGCAGCCCGTTACTCAGGAGTTCGTCCAGTCTGATGAAGACGAGATTCCGCGTATCGAGTCTCCACAGACAAAGAAACCACGCGACCAGCGTCAGGAAGTCGTTCAGGATGATTCGAGTGAATTGCAAATGCCGAACGACTCAGTTCGACAGTCACCGCAGGGTTCGCCGCCGCTTAATAAGCCCGATACAAAGATCGTTGAGGATACTCGTCCGGGAATGAATCCAGGACTGTCGCCCCCGCTGCCTGTCAAGGATGACTCTGCTACGATGCCACTGGAAGAACAGGCAGTGCTTGTCGTCAACTGGTCGAAAACCGATGGCGTGGCCGCCGCAAGATCAGCGCAAACAGATATCTGGAGTGGTATCCAGAGCCGATCGGCCTCCGGGCTCTGGACGTCGAATGATCGGTCGCAGTTGCTGACCCTGTCATACAGCCGTGTTTCGGGAGAGCTTTCGGGTGGCGCGACAATGATTGCCGATGCGAATTCATTGATCGAAATCACTGCTCAAAATACGGACAGCCCGGATATAGAATCCACCAATGATTCATTACTCACTCCACTGCTGACGGTTCATCGTGGCCGGCTGGCGATTGAAGGGCTGAAAGCCGGACAACGGCTGCTCGTTCAGTTGGTCGATCGGATGCTTGATGTCGAAGCTACTCGGGACAACACCACGATCGCTCTGGAGCGTGGTGTCGGCGAAACCGTGCTGGCTGCCTATCGCGGCTCCGTACGGGCTGACGATCGCGGATTTACAACCCGTTCATGGGGCCGATTCAGTGTCTCGGGTGAGGTCACAGCCTTTCGTCCGAAAGAAGAAGAGTCTACCGAGTGGTATCGACCTCCAAGAGACCCGGTCTTTCCAGCGGCGACAGTGTGTGCGGCGTTCAACACGGCTGCTGACTTTGCACAGGTGGCCGTTCAGTTTGAAACATCCACCGATGATACTATCGGCACAATTGCTTCTCAGGCGGCCCTGACCTGTGCCGTTGGTGCAGCGCAGACGATCCCCACGGCCCTGGCCGGCCGGCTGGCTGGTTCAGCAAACGAGGCACATCGGAATGCGCTGATTCAGTGGCTCGTCAGCCGCTTCCGCGAAAACGCAGTTGTTGGTGAAAAAGACCTGCGATTAATCTGCCGTATTCAAAAGATTGACCCGGCCACGATGGCCGCGATGCTGGGCTGGTTTCGTGCGGCAATGCTTAGCCAGCCTCCAACATCAGCGCAGTTAACCGAACTGGTGCGTGGACTGCGTGATACATCGCCTTTGTTTACCCGACAATGCGCCAAGACGTTTCTGCAGCAGATCCTTAACGATCCGTTATCTGAGTATTCGGCGGCGGCTCCAGGGAATCGTGCCGTTTCCAGCATCATTGGCAAAGTCAGAACTTGGCAGCAGTCGAATAAGTAGCAACGTATATGGCGGTCAGAAAACAGGGCGCATAGGGCATCCGAAACGCAGCGAACATTTGAACAGGCCTATAGGAAGTCCTGCCAGAAAAACAGTGTTTTCGCAGTTCTGAAGATCAGCCTGTCACTGTTCTTCCTGACCTGCCCCCCCCGAATCGGCAAACCGTTGTGGTTCCTGCCGTAGCGTCGTAATCCCACGCAGTTTGTAGTGGTCATCCGTACGCATCCGCTGAAATCCACTGCGCGCAGGCTGGCGCTCGTCACCCTCCGGCCAAAATGGTCTGCCAGCCGTTGGCAGCTGCCGATGCACTCAGTGAAGTGTCGCTGAGTGATATCTCCACGATCGCTCCGTTCTTCCTGCGAACCAAGGTCAAGGTTGATTGTGTCCGCTACTGTGATGGACCCTCAGCCTGTTCCTTCAGTTGCCGCCCGGAATCTCTGCCGGTACAGATGTCATTAATCTGGTGAAGACAGGTTTGCAGTGCCGCATCGGCATCGTCTCACTTACCAAAATGCAACGGTTTGCGGTTAATTTTCTCAGCCCACTGTCCATTTGGATAAGCAAACAAAGGAAACTCATCGTGCGGCTTATCAGGCTTGGTTTTCTTGCTATCATCCGCCTTCGTTGGCATAAATGGTTTCCGGGTATCGGGGTTGTTAATCACGATTGGAGCCGCCGAACGGGTATCGTACCTGGTAGCTTAAGTCGTCTTACTAGAACCCAATATCCCGGAAGTTCAGTGTTTTGTCAGCTTCAGCTCCTATAGCTCAATTGGTAGAGCAACTGACTCTTAATCAGTAGGTTCAAGGTTCAAGTCCTTGTGGGAGCACTCTTGTAACTCTTTGCCATTCCGTGACTTACGGAAACCTGCCGCGTCGGCAGTGTGGTGTGAAACGGTTCGACTACTCGTTTCACTACCCTTTTTATGGGAACCACACGCCATGAAACGCATTCCGAAGTACTCGCTGCACAAAGCGACCGGCCAGGCACTTGTCCGAATTAACGGCAAGGCTATCTACCTGGGTGAGCACGGCTCTGAAGATTCGAAAGCCAAATACGACCGACTGATCGCGAAGTGGCTGACCGGCGAAAAGCGCAGTGCCCCGTCTGGCCTTACGATCGCGCGACTCTGCCTGAAGTACGTCGACGAGCACGTTAAGTCTTATTACGTTAAGAACGGCCGGCAGACCTCTGAAGTGTCCTCAATTCAGGCCGCCCTGCGCCCCCTCGTTAAGAAATTTGGGCGGACTCAAGTGACGGACTTCGGCCCCATGAAGCTGAAGCAGGTCCGGCAGGTCATGATGGATCGTGGCATCGTTCGCACCAGCATCAATCGAAACATCGGCCGCATTCGACGAATGTTCAAATAGGGTGTCGAAAACGAGCTGGTGGACCCAGCCGTTCACACGGCTCTGACGGCTCTCGTTGGTCTGCGGTATGGCCGATCACCGGCTACGGAAAGTTCACCTGTCCTGCCTGTTCCTGACGCTCACATCGAGGCTGTAAAGCCCCAAGTAAGTCGGCAGGTGTGGGCCATGATTCAACTGCAGCTCGCCAGCGGCATGCGTCCTGGTGAGGTCCGCATCAT
>JAQWOH010000072.1 GCA_029245955.1 Fuerstiella sp.
TCGGTAGATTCGCGTATGACCACGTTGCGTATGTCCGAAGCTGGCGTCGCCATCGTTATGTCGTGCTCCAATAGCGACCGTGTTGCCGTCGGCACTCAGCGACACCGACCAGCCCGACCAGTCACCTGCCGCTTCTCCGTCAATGTCGCCGGTTCCCGCGCCGCCCAGTTGGTCCCATGTTGAGGTCCCCGAATTCCAGCGGTAGATCCGCGTGTGACCGGACGCAGTTCCATTGCCATCGTTACTTGGCGCCCCAATGGCCACTGTGTTGCCGTCCGCACTCAGCGAGACGGAATAGCCCGACTGGTCGTATTCCACTTCTCCGTCAATGTCGTTGCCCAGTTGTACCCATGCCGTGCCGTTGTAACGGTAGATTTGCGTGTGACCACGTTTCGTATTTGTGCTGTCATCGCCATCGTTGTATTCCGTCCCAATGGCGACCGTGTTGCCGTCGGTACTCAGCGAGACGGACTTGCCGGAAAGGTCCCCCGCAGCTTCTCCGTCAATATCGCCGCCCCGTTGTACCCACAACTGCGGCACACTCGCAGGCGTGTCATGCCGGGCGCCATTCTGAATGCGGGCCACCGGGTAGCTTTGAGACACGTCACCATAATCGTAAGCTCGGGCCGTCACCGTGATGTCGAAAGTGCGCACCAGGCTCTGGTTGTCACCGGGCGTGTTGAAATCGTCGTCCGGACCCGCGTCTTCCACCGTGACGGTGATCGTGGTCGTGCCGATCTGATGCGGTTCCGACGACCAGGACAGTGTGGCTGTATCTTCGCCCGTGTTGTAGGTCACCTGCGGATCTGTGATCAGGGACGCATCGGTGCTGGTCGCCGTGAGCCGCACGGTCTCCGTTTCATTGCTCGGACCGGCCGTAATGCCGGTCAGGCTGACCGTATGAACGCCGCTGTTCTCTTCTTCACTCTGGTCCGCGAACGCATCCAGTGTAGGCAGATCGTTCACCGGTATGACCGTCACGGTGAACGTGCGACTGAACGAGGCATTGTCGACTGTCTGCAACAGGTCCCCGTCGGCACCGGCATCCGTTACTGTGACCGTGACGGTCGACGTACCGAACTGATCCGCCAGCGGGGTGAACTGCAGGCTGCCCGTTGTTTCCGCAGACGCGTACGTCAACGCTGGTGAAGGAGTCACCAGTGGGTTACTGCTGCTCACCGTCACGTGCAGGTTCTGGCTGTCACCAGGACCGGCGGTGATGCCGGTCAGGTCGATATTCTGCAGGCCCGCATCTTCGGCGATGGTCAGATCAGTGATTGCATCCAGTGTGGGTGCGGCGTTGATGGTGACTCGGTAGTCTTCCACTTCTCCGTCCGCCGCCAGACCCGTTGGTGCCAGACCGCCGGCCGTACTGAGGCGAAAACGGGCATACGTGTCGCCGCCCGTGGTCGTGACGGGAAGAGTAAACGGAAGTGTATTCAGACCGGCAGTGACCGGAGTTGAGGCAAAGATCTTTTCGCCGGGATCGTTCCAGGTGCCGTTTTGATTCCAGTCGATCCACGCATCCAGATTCCCGGACCCGCTGCCGCCCCGAACGTCCACCGAAATCTGGTACGTGTCACCGGCCACGAGGACCGCGGGCCAGGAAAGACCGTCCTCATCGTCTCCGTCCCCATCGGCTGCAGTGGAAGGGACGCCCGTCGGTTCGGTGTCTCGGCTGGCACCCAACCGCAGAGGATCGGTTATCAGCCGATAAATTCGCGTGTGACCGGAGCGGCTTCCATTGCCATCGTTCATTTGTGCCCCAATGGCGACCGTATGGCCATCCGCACTCAGCGAGACGGACCAGCCGGATTCGTCCCCCGCCGCTTCGCCGTCGAAGTCGCCGGTCACGCCGCCCAGCTGCTGCCAAATTAGAGTCTCTGCATTCCAGCGGTAAATTCGCGTGTGGCCGGAACGGGCTCCGTTGTCATCGTTTACAGGTGCCCCAATGGCGACTGTGTTGCCGTCGGAACTCAGCGATACGGACACGCCGGATGCGTCTCCCGGCGATTCTCCGTCGATGTCTCCGGTTTCCGCGCCGCCCAGTTGTGCCCATGCCGTGCCGTTGTATCGGTAGATCCGCGTGTGACCACGTTGTGTGTCTGTACTTTCGTCGCCATCGTTACCTGGCGCGCCAATGGCGACAGTGTTGCCGTCGGCACTCAGCGACACGGAATCGCCAGAGGAGTCTCCCGGCGCTTCGCCGTTGATGTCGCCGGTTCCCGCGCCGCCCAGTTGCTGCCATGCCGCGCCATCGTATCGGTAGATTCGCGTATGACCACGTTTTGTGTCTGTGCTGTCGTCGCCATCATTAAAGAATGCCCCAATGGCCACCGTGTTGCCGTCCGCACTCAGCGATACGGAGTGGCCGGCGTAGTTGTTCTCCGCTTCTCCGTCGATGTCGCCGGTTCCCGCGCCGCCCAGTTGCTGCCATGCCGTGCCGTCGAAACGGTAGATCCGCGTGTGACCGGACGCAGTTCCATTGCCATCGTTTTGTCGTGCTCCAATAGCGACCGTGTTGCCGTCGGCACTCAGCGACACGGACCCGCCGGAATGGTCCCCTGCCGCTTCTCCGTCGATGTCGCCGGTTCCCGCGCCACCCAGTTGGTCCCATGTTGAGGTCCCCGAATTCCAGCGATAGATCCGCGTGTGACCACGGTTTGTATTCGTGCTGTCGTTGCCATCGTTAAGGATTGCCCCGATGGCGACCGTATTGCCGTCCGCACTCAGCGACACGGAACATCCGGACCAATGCCCCAATACTTCGCCGTCGATGTCCCCGCCCAGTTGGCCCCATGCTGAGGTCCCCGAATCCCAGCGGTAAATCCGCGTGTGGCCGTTGTTGGTTCCATTGTCGTCGTTCCCAATCGCCCCAATGGCGACCGTGTTGCCATCCGCACTCAGCGAGACGGAATTCCCGGAAAGGTCTTCCGGCGCTTCGCCGTCGATGTCATCACCCAGTCGCTGCCACACCTGAGTGATGACTGCCGGGGTTTCATGCCGGGCACCGTCATCGGCAAGCCTGACGGGATAGCCGGAGGGCGCGTCACCAAAATCTGCTGCCAGCAGCGTGCGGACCTCCAGAGATTCTGATCCATATCGGAATGCGGGGGCTCGTCTTTTGCGGCGTCTGTCAGTCGATTTCATAGCAAATTCTCGCAGTTGTTTTTGAGTAACAGGGAACCACTTTCAGGACATTCCGAGGTACGTGACATGGACAGTGAAGACAGACATTACGGGCCGTCTGCCGGCAGGTTGCAGCCAGGAGACTGAACAGGGGTTGTCTCATTGCCAGACTCATCAGAGCGTTTCCTCAGATGAACATCGACTTGAGCTGTTTATGGGGGCACGGCCCGCCGCTTCTATGACTCACATGGCAGGACGCACGCACAAAGGCTCACGAAAAATGAAAAAATGCACGAAGGGCTACTGCAGGCGCCTCGATGATCCACCACGGTTGGAGCCGCAAACCTGCCCGTTTCTGGCGCCGAGACGTGAAATCAAGCAGCTTTGGTGGCAGAATCCTGCATCTCAATAAGTCACAAAACGGAACGCACTTTTGAGTTCAGTTGAGTTTCTTGATTCTGCAGACGCCAGATGCGACGGATGTTGGCTGAGGAATCACGAGACCTTCCGGAAAGGGCGTGCTGGAGATACCGTCGACGTTAAGCAATGTCCGTTGCAGCCAGCGCATCGTGATATTGGTGGATATACTGGTAATGATGCAGAACAGCTGCGGTCACAGATGTCACTCAGAAAGTGATGAATTATGAGCCAAGGAAACGAGATAACGGGAATGGCAGATTGCTGTGGGAAGCTCCGTAGAGTTTATCAAAAGGTAAGTGTCGCGGTTTTCAGGATTTCATATCGATGGGCATCCGTCGTACTGTGCCTGTGCTGTAATGCCCCAGCGGATGATGCGTCGGGTTTAATCCCGACGATGTCATACCAGCGGCCCGTACCAATAAAAGCCGATGAGCAGTCAATCAGTCTGGGGCATCACGCAACAATACGGTGCTACGACTGGGATCTCGACGGCCACCTCGATCTACTCGTCGGCGGAGGAGACGGTCGGTTATGGCTTTATCGCAACAACGGGACCTCGCAAGAGGCACGCTTTCAGGCAGGAAGACCGATCTCAGCCGGTGACCGCGACCGCTGGGGGACCTCGTACACGGGGCTCGTGCTCACCAATCTTGTCGGAAATGCGCTACCCGACTTAGCTGTCTGTCACACGGGAAACGAGGTAACGATTCACAAGAATATCGGCTCGGCCAATACTCCGAAGTTCGCCGAATCCGGTTTGACATTTCGGGTTCAGGAGAATTGCCAGGGGCGATTCGATGCAACTGACTGGGATGGAGACGGCCTTGTCGATCTTGTGAGCGGGTCGTTCGGCGGAAAGCTGGTGTGGAACCGCAACGAAGGAAACGCGGACACCCCGAAATTCGGACCTGGTCAACCGTTTTTCGACATCAGTCTGGCGTATAACTCGCAACCACGCATTCTGGACTTTAATCAGGACGGCCGACTGGACATGCTTTTGGGGGTGAACTGGGGTACTGTTTCGCTGTATCTCAATACAGCCAACACAACACCATCATTGAACAGGAGTCAACTGCTGCAGTGGTCAGACGGTACAAATCTAAACATAAGGAACGAGAATGGCGATGACACAACACCTGAGCTGGCCGACCTCGATGGCGATGGTGTTCTCGATCTGATCAGTGGAGGCAGGAACGGGCGACTATTCTTTATGCGGGGAATTGGCTTTCCATCGCGTGTGGAGTCATTTCAAAAACTGTTAGACCAACACGCGAGCGATCTTGGAAAGGTTCTCCGTGACGATGCAGCAGTTCGCGGACAGTTCTTCGGATCGCTGGCATCGCTGCAAGCGGATTTGGCGGGGGGATTGATTCCTCGATCATCACGGGAACAGCTTTTTCAGGAACTCGCATCGACGATGCAGCAGTATCCGGATTTACTGGGGCGCTCAAAAGCCGATCTGGAATCCGGCCCCCATTTGCCGCTACTGGCTGGTCAATACTGGGTAGTTTTGCTGGAGTCGCTCCCCGACTCGGTTACCAACCGCAAGCGTGTGGCTGATGTGCTCGGTTTTCAAGCTGGTTACCGCAGGCTACTGATCGATCTCGGTGTTCTGTTCATCGACAATAACACGGCCACGCCCGATCATCTGGCAGCCATGCACCAGTTGATGATGGCGCTGCCGCGTGCTGTGTGGGACGTTGAAACGATCACGGTTGCCGGCTGGCTGGGACCGGCGATCAAGACGCAGAAAATCCGTTCACGGTCGGGAATCAATATCTTTGATCTGCCGCTTGGACGCTCGGAAAACAGTTTTGCAGGCGACGCACCCAGGCCCGGCATCACCGATGTCTACATGATCTGTCTGGCACATGAGCTGGCCCACAATATGCTGGATACGGTGGGCAGAAGGACTCGACCGGAACTGTATGAAAGAAAGTTTGAGGGGCTTGCCCAGGCAGCCGGCCCGCAGGTCGTGTACCGCTCGCCCAAGTCCCGCGGCATCGACTATGCAGCGACCAAAAAAAACTTCCGGAAAATCGGCGTCTGGAACGGTGATGACGCAACCTGGAATGAAGCGTGGGTGAGTTTCTTCAAGGACAAGAAAACTTTCGACCGGGCGTATACGCGAGGCAATGTTCAATTCTTCCTGAATGCTCCGCAGGAAGCGTTTGCTACGCTCGCCAACCAATATTTTGCTGACAGCCAGTTGATGCTTGAATTCTGTAAAGTCCGCTGGGATGCAGGACATCACTCCAACATCAACCAGTTCCTGCTGATCGCCGACTACCTTAGTGAACAAACGAACAAAGTAAGTTTCTACGTGATGCGACCGGGAGGCGCCCTTACGGTCGCATCAGTGGGATTGACTCGTGATCCTCAGGGTCGCATCACTCAGGTGCGGTCAGTCAATTCGACTGCGGATTTCGAATATCGACAGGGAAGTCTGGTCACCGGATTCCAGCTGCAACCTGTTGCACGATGAATCAGTAATGAATGCTACACGGCAATACGAGTTGAAGAGTGATGACATATGATGAGTGCCAGCAATACTCAACACGTGCAAACCGGAAATTCGACGATCATTCATAACTTGATTCGTGCGGTTTGCGTAAGTGCTTTGTTACTGCCGTATTCGTCCGCATACGGTCAACGACCTAATATTCTGATCATATCGATCGACGACCTCAATGACTGGACCGGATGTTTGGGAGGCCATCCGCAGGCCAGGACGCCGAACATCGATCGGCTCGCCGGACGCGGCACCCTGTTCCGCAACGCTCATTGCCAGGCCCCGATCTGCACTCCCTCACGGGCGTCGCTTATCACGGGGCTCTTTCCATCGACAACAGGGCTGTACTTTCTGCAACCAAAACTGGAAGCTTCCAGGATCGCAACCAGACACCCGCACATGCTTCAGCATTTTGCAGACGCTGGCTATCGCACCATGGGAGCGGGCAAATTCGTGCATGGTGGAGATGATGGCAGGCACTATCAGGAGTACGGTGGCAGTATGGGCGGTTTTGGACCGCTGCCCGACAGGAAGTTGTCTGCAGTGGAGGGACTCAGGCTCTGGGATTGGGGTCCGTGCCCAGAAGACGAAAGCCGCATGCCCGATACGAAAATTGCCGACTGGGTCAGCGATAAGTTGAAAAAGAAACACGAGCAGCCGTTTTTTCTGGTTGCCGGGTTCTGGCGACCGCACGTTCCGATGTATGTGCCGAAGCGCTGGTTCGAACCGTTTTCACCGGACAAGGTGAAGTTGCCGCAAGTACTGAAGAACGATCAGAACGATCTCTCGGACTACGCAAAGACGTTGACGATTGGACATCCGGCTCCGCGGCATGAGTGGTTTGTGAAGCATAATGCGTGGAGGGACGCTGTGGGTGCCTATCTTGCAAGCGTGGCGTTCGTCGATCACTGCGCAGGACGCGTTCTGGATGCTCTCAATGCCAGCTCTTATCGGGATAATTCGATCGTCGTTCTGCTATCCGATCACGGCTGGCACCTCGGTGAGAAACAACGTTGGGCAAAACGGTCACTTTGGAACGACAGCACTCGCGTGCCACTAATCATCGCTGCACCAGGGTATTTTTCTGGCCGCACATCAGACCGGCCCGTGGGGCTGATCGACATCTTCCCGACACTTCTGGAACTGACAGCGCAGTCACCTCGTGCCGACCTGGAAGGCCAAAGCCTCGTTTCGCTGATGAAAGATCCCGATGCAAACTGGGACCGTCCGGCTCTGACGACCTTCGGCCCAAAAAATCACTCTCTCCGATCCACCCGCTGGCATTACCTTCGCTACGCGGACGGCAGTCAGGAACTGTACGACCACGAAAACGATCCACACGAGTGGCATAATCTCGCGGATAAGAGTGAACATCTTGAATTACTCATGCAAATGCGGCGCGCCCTCCCAAAGCACAATGCCGAACCCGTGATCGGAGACTGGCAGCAGTGGGAGATCGACGCCTGGCGCAAGGCAGAACGACTGGACCGGGACTCAAACGGCAAAGGAAATCGGTAACACTATGAACCTTAATATTGCTGTTTCAATTTATCTGACAGTCGTCGCCTGCTTGTTATCCATAGCGACGACACTTGCGGAAGAAGCTACGACAAGACGCCCAAACATCGTCTTGTTTCTCGTTGACGACATGGGGTGGCAAGACACGTCCGTTCCGTTTCACACCTCAGTTACCGCACGAAACCGTTCCTATCGAACACCAAATATGGAACGGCTTGCCAGGAACGGCATGAAGTTCACACAGGCGTATGCGTGCAGCATCTGTTCCCCGACGCGAGTCAGTCTTATGACAGGCTTAAACGCCGCGAGACACCGAGTAACTAACTGGACGTTGAGAAAGAATGCCAGCAACGATCATCGTCACCCGACACTTACTTTTCCAGAATGGAACGTGAACGGACTGAGTCCGCAACCTGAAGTGGAACGCACCGTACATGCGAAGGCACTGCCGGCATTCCTGCGTGGTGCCGGTTATCGCACAATCCATGCCGGCAAAGCTCACTTCGGAGCGATCGGAACGCCGGGAGCCGATCCGGGTAACGTCGGATTTGATGTGAACATCGGCGGTCATGCCGCCGGCGGCCCCGGAAGTTTTCTCGGCACACAGAATTTCAGCGCCGTTTGGCGTAATGGAGATCGCGTGTGGGATGTACCGGGGCTCGAAAAATATCACGGCAAAGATACGTTCCTGACAGAAGCCCTCACGATAGAAGCTAACCACGCGATGGATATTGCGGTCAACGATGGCAAGCCGTTCTTTCTCTACATGTCGCACTACGCCGTCCATGTTCCATTTGCAAAGGACAGTCGCTTCTATCAGAAGTATCGCGATACGGGACTGGATCATACTGAGGCTATGTACTCGGCAATGGTCGAGGGAATGGACAAGTCTCTGGGCGACATTCTCGACAACATCAGACGGCACGGTTTAAGCAACAACACGATTGTACTGTTCATGTCCGATAACGGCGGCCTGAGCGCCAGTGGTCGAAGTGGAAGACCTCATACTCACAACAAACCGCTTTCCAGTGGCAAAGGCTCAGCCCACGAAGGGGGAGTGCGTGTGCCGATGATCGTCCACTGGCCCGGTGTCACCAAACCCGGCTCGACATGTTCACAGCCAGTGATCATCGAAGATTTCTTTTCCACGATTCTGGAACTTGCAGGTGTGGAGGACGTTCAGCAGGTCGGGGGTGTCGTGGATGGGCGCAGTTTTGCTCGCTTGTTGCGGGGTGAGTACGATGAGGGTCGGGACGATCGCCCGCTGTTCTGGCATTTCCCCAACAACTGGGGACCAAAGGGACCGGGAATTGGCCCGTCAAGCACTATTCGTCGTGGTCCGTGGAAGCTGATCTACTATTACGAAAGCCAACGTTTCGAGTTGTTCAATATCGCAAGGGATGTGAGTGAACAGCATGACGTGGCCAGCGATTATCCCGACATGCAAGACGCACTGGCCAGCGAACTGAGGTCCTACCTTCAGCAGGTACAGGCACAATTCCCGATCGACAGGAAATCAGGACTACCGGTTGTGATTCCCACTAAACCGGAAGGCGATGACGAATGACAGGGCTTGCCCATGAAGAATTTTCTGGCCTGTGAAGACTCACAGGGACAATTCTTGTCTTGCAAATCTGGCTCGCTGCCGCCACAGCTGGTGCCGATTAAATACCTCTTGTGCAGACCGTGCGACCACCGTGGGAGTATTGTCCTTTATGGATCGGGGCGGGAATTGCGTAACTCAGGAGCAATCGGCGTAACTCAGGAGCAATCGGCGAATCGAAAGAGCTTTCTGCCATAGTTTTCGATGTTCAATGGCTGTCAGATCATTGTGCCGTGATTAATCAACAGACAGGACAAACATGATTCTTAATAGATGTCCGCCTCTGTGCGGCATATCCAGTGTCAATAATCCACTCGTCATCATATTAATTGCTGTCGCTGTCAGCCCTTGCTGCACCAGGAGGGGTCACGCTGATGCACCCATTCCGGTCGCTCATCGCGGCCTCCTGCGGCACGCACCAGAAAACACGCTTCCCGCGTTCAGTGCATGTCTTGAACTGGGAATGGGATTTGAGCTGGATGTCCGAACGACAAAAGACGGCCATCTGGTGGTATTGCATGACGACAGTGTCGAACGGACAACCAGCGGGTCAAGCCGGTCCATTCGCGATATGACGCTGAAAGAAGTGCAGAGACTGGATGCCGGTAGCTGGTTCGACCCGGCCTTCGCCGGTATACGTGTTCCGACGCTGGAGGAAACGCTTGCGCTGGTGAAGGCCCGTAAACGCAGTTCGACAATTATCGCTCTCAATGTGAAGCAACTCACGCCTGATGGTGAAACAAAGCTCGTATCACTTATCGAAAAGTATGGTCTTTTCAAGGAGTCCTTTGCGTTCGATCAGAACGCTGAGACCAGTCGACGAATGAAAACGCTTAATCCGAAATTTCGCATCGGACAGAATGTCAGTCGCCAGAGTCTTGACGACCAGATGAAAGAAGACTTCCTGGATGTGTTTCTTCTGACATTCGCCCCCACACGCGAGGAAGTGAATCGACTGCGCGTCCGGAAGAAACAGGTGCTGTTTAACTACGCAGGATCAGGAGATGCTCGCCGCAACCAGGTTGTCTGGCAGCAGGTTCACGCCGCCGGAATTGACGGCATGTTAACCGACTACCCGCTGGAATGCCGATCTTCTTGGCGAACAAAGCAACCTTGATCATTCATCAGACTGATCAAGGTTAGCGTAAAATTATCGATCCTCTTTCGCACCGCCGACTTGTATCTCGTTCCAAAGACTGAATGTAGAAAATGACTTCTGCCATTCCCGAATGTTATTGTCATTCTGATCAATGATCCTCAGTACGATGCGTTCGGCGGCATGGAGCACACTTGGTTCAATAATGCGATTGTGACAAAATCACAGCGTGCTCTGTCATAAACGGCCTTTCTCATCGGCCGATACACGCACAGCCCTACGGTTGTTCGGGATAATCCTGTAGATGCGTCACCGCGGCCGAATTCTTGAACAGATCAGTGACGTGAACAGGTTCGAATTCTCTTCAGCAACGAAAACCTCACGACAGAAAGTTTTCGCAAAATACAGTAAAGGCAGATTTTCCCGGCACCCCGTGCGTCCCCGGTCCGAGAATAAAGTACCTCGTTTCCGCGGCTCTTCAGGAATTTTCGATCATGTCAGCTCCACCTCTCACCCCAAGTGCCGGCGGCCGATGCATTGCTTTTTCAGCACTGTCGCGCGCGGATTTGATTGTTTCAACCACTAATGCGGCCATCTCGCGTGCAATACGTTCGGTCTCAGGATCGGTCGTCAGTCATGCGATGATTTACTCGGGTGATGGTTTCGTGATCGAAGCCGTCGGCGAAGGCGTAGTCCGGAGGGAATTGTCTGTCGCGATCGCGGATGCGACGCTAGCTGTTGCGTTTCGCCACGTGCGGATGACGAATGCCGCGGCCCAATCAGTTGTGCAGTTTGCAGCAAACCAGATTGGACGCAGCTACGACGTTACTGGCATTCTTGGCCAGGCCGGATATCAGCTGGATCGCTGGTATCTCTGCAACGTACGGGGTGTCCGAAACTGTGACCAACGCGCGCAGCGGAACAATTTGTGGATGTCTAACAGCGGCCGCTTTTTTTGTTCTGAACTGGTTGCAGAGGCTTACCGTCGCGCTGGCGTTCCGCTGGTCAACGGGCGATCTGACAGCGTCAGCCCGCAGCGTATTGTGGAAGCGACAACCACAGGCGACCTGAGCTACGTCGGACACCTGGTTTCCTGAAATCCACATTTTCAATCAAAGTACGAGCGGTCTCGCGGCTGACGTGGGCCATCGTCATCAATCCTTGCCAGGCTCAATTCGCTGAATTTCAGCCAGCTTGACTTTCAGTTTCTGCTTCAGGATGGCAACCCTGTCTGAATGCACGGGATCGTGATAAAGATTGGTGTATTGAAGTGGGTCCTTCTGCATGTCGTAAAGCTCTCCCGTTTTTCCGTAGTCCAGCAAAGCCCATCGGCGTTCGCGATACAGTCTGCCCTTTCCGCTGCACAAAACTGCATTTCGAACCCTGTGCTCTGGATCCTGTAACATAGGGGAAATGTCCACACCCTGAATGTTGGCGGGAACGTTGAGACCACAAAGACTGGAAATAGTGGGATAAAGGTCAAGCAGTTCAACAAGCGATTCACAAATGGATGGCGGTTTACCCGGGACGCTAAGAATCAGCGGTACGCGTGCGGATTCTTCGTGGATACTCACTTTGGACCACAGGTCATGCTCGCCAAGATGGTATCCGTGGTCGCTGGTGAAAATTACAATCGTATTTTTCCGCTGACCACTTTCGTCCAGGGCCTTGAGTACCTTGCCGGTCATGTCATCAATAAAGCTGACCGAAGCGTAGTATGCCCGGACTAATCTCTTTTGCTGCTCCACATCCATCTGCAGATTTTCCGAGGTTCGCCGGTTGCCCGGATTCATCGGAATGTCATCCCAGTCTCCGGAGATTTTGGGGGGCAGCATCATTTTCTCTGCCGGATAAGGTTCGAAATACCTGCGGGGGGCCACCAAAGGAACATGCGGACGTACAAAGCCCACGGCAAGAAAGAACGGTTTGTCCGTGTTTCTGTATTGATGGATGAGTTCGACGGCCTTCGCCGCAGTCTTACCATCAGAGTGCACCAGGTCATCACCGTCAGCTTCTACCACCGAAAACCGGTTGCCTCCGGCAGCTCCTTTCTTGAGTCTGCCGGGATTGTTCTGAAGAGTTTCGCCCGTTCCCGGTGCTTTGGACTCGGGCCCCGGGCTGTTGAATGTTTCATTCCATGATGCGGGATCGTCGGCGCCATCTTTTCCCGATCCGATATCGGTTGGGACACCCATGTGAAACACTTTAGAAATCCGGGTGGTGTGATAGCCGTTTTTTCTTAGGTGCTGTGGCCAGCTGTCCTTGTCAGAGCCCACCTCTTTGCGTCCGCTCGTATAACCCGTTGCTTTGGTCGCATAGGGATAATATCCGAACAGCATAGAAGCCCGGGACGGTCCGCAAATGGTGGCCTGACAATATGCCCGGGAAAAAAGTGTGCCTTCAGAAGCCAGCCTGTCAATGTTTGGTGTTCTGCAAACACGATTACCATAGCAGCCGAGAGCGGTTGCCGTCAGGTCGTCCGAGATGACTAACAGGACGTTGTCAGGTTTCTGTTTCGATTCCGCGACCGACGGTTTGATCGTTGTGCCAACGGCAAGACTGAGTACCAGCAGCGTGTATTGCGTCATTTGCTCTGCCCTGACAGCTCACGAATTGTGATATTTCTGAATCGTACTGGATCACCGTGACCACAAAAACAGAGGTGGCCAGTCCGACGTTTGACACCCTTGTGTTTCGGAAATTTCGTTGCCAGTTCATCCAGATTTGCAGTCAGAATCGTGACGCCATTAAGTTCAACCTGAACCCTTGCACCGTCAACCGTGACTTTCTGATGATTCCATTCCCCCGCTGATTTCAGGAAGCCACGTTTGGCAGCCTGTAGTTTGTAGAGAGAACCGTGGTATTGGGAATCTTTCAATTTCGCATACTTTGGATGGCTGTTGTCCAGAATCTGGAGCTCCATACCCGCGCCGGAAGGGCGACCCTCGCCAGGGTAATGTATCCCCAATCCGTTGTTTCCTCGAGGTGGAAGCAGGAAGTCGAACTCGAGGATGTAATTCGAATACTGCTTTTCTGTCCGCAGGACTTTTCCCCGGCAGATGAGTGTGCCCTCTTTGACTTCGTAGTCAGCTCCAGTCCAGCCGGTCAGGTCTTTGCCATTGAACAGAACGCTCGGTTCTTCACCGGACGCCAGTGGACACAGGATTAGTAGAACAAGGATGATTGAAGGCGAAATGATTCTCAACGCTGAATCCTTTAATGGGACGCCGTAACGGAGTTACTGATAAGTTCATCGCGGAAAACGCCGCGCATGGCTTTGACGACTGATGAAAGCTGGAAGGCCGGGAAAATTTACGGCAGCGATTGCTGTTCCTGACCTGGCTCAAGGTCTATCCAGCTGCCAGCCCTGTCTATACTCGCATTTAATAAATAAATTGGCCTCGTCATTGTTGGTGAACCGCAGCGCGGCGCTGTCCCACTTGAGTTTCTGATTGGGGAATCGCACGGCAATGTTGCCCAGCAGGACCGTCTCGGTAAGTGGTGCAGCGAAGTCGAATGACGCACAGGCTGGGTTTCCTGTCCGGATTGCTTCGTACCAGCTTTCAAAATGGCTACGTTTTTCAACGGTTGGTATTTCATAGCCAGTTAGCAGATCATCGGGGAAAACCATTGGCTTGCCTCCATGTGGCAGCACGATCACTCCCGATTCACCCACAAACAACGTTCCCTGATTTGGCAGCTTCAGGTCCGCGGGCAGATACTCGGAAGTCAAAATTGATGGTCGACCTGACGCTCCGTCCTGCCAGAAGTACTCAAGCATATCTTTGGCCGTGTATTGGTTTCCGGAAAATTCGTACTTGATTGTATTAGCAGCTTGCCACGTTTCGGAGTTCGGTTTCATGCCGTAACTTTGTACTGAAACGGGTGGCGCCACGTTCAAAGCCGAAACCATAGGTTCGAAAATGTGAATCCCCATGTCACCGAGCGTGCCGGAGCCAAAGTCGGTCCATCCTCTCCAGTTCATGGGTTGATAGATTTTTTCGGCATAAGGCCTGATCGGTGCAACGCCAAGCCACAGATCCCAGTCCAGGCCGGTGGGGATCCTGTCAGCGTGTGCAGGTCTGCCTGCTGTTGGTCCGGCCCATTTCTTGTGACTCCAACCATGTGCTTCTGTGATTTTCCCGATCAGGCCGGACTGTATCATCGCAACAGCTGTTCGGTGGCCAACCGTTGACTGATTCTGAATTCCCATCTGCGTTGCCACTCCAAGACGACGGGTCTCAAGCAGCAGCGTGCGGGATTCATGAACCGTGTGCGTAAGCGGCTTTTGTGTAAACACATGCTTGCCCAGTGTTGCTGCGGCCAGCGTCGGCAAGGCATGCATATGGTCGGGTGTGGAGATTGTGATCGCGTCAATGTCCTGGCTCTCGTCCAGTAGTTTCCGCCAGTCCTGGTACCGTCGGGCTTTTGGCCACTGCTTTGCTGCTGCCGCGTAACCACCTTTACGGGTGGTCATGCCAGTCATGACATCACAGAAAGCGACGAGGTTGTGGCCTTTCGCGGCGCCATTGACATCCGCCCAACCGCGGCCACCGACAGCAATGGACGCGATGTTCAGCTTCTCGTTGGGTGACTTTGCCCTGCTGATTCCTGATCCCGCAAACGGAATGACGGCAGCCGCGGCGGTAGTGTTCGTAAGAAATGATCGGCGAGTATGGCCCATGCAAGTGTGTGTCTCTAATATTTCTGTTGATGTGTGTGAGCGAGAGCCATTGTATCTGGAAAAGCGACAGCCGAGTAGAGTCCGCTGCTGCGGACCACGTTTGGTTCTGCCACTTCACCACGTGAGATCGCGACACACTTTGGTGCCGGTCGATCTGCCATGCCTGTCGTGTTCGACGCACGCCCACGACCGGCAGTGAATTCGGGGTGGTGGACGCTCACAGGATGGTCCGCACAGCGGACCCTACGTGTACTGAAGGTTTCCCTGGCTCGACCGGTCACGTGGATTGAACAGGCTCAGCGAGATCGTGTGGGTCGCCTCTGGCTTGAGCTCTCCGAACTTTGCATCACCGACTGGGCGACGGTCGTCAGCACTGGCGAATGTCCTGCAGAAATCGAAGGCGAAGGTCGGCTTGTGACCGGCCGCTTTGAACACTCGCCTGCAGAAGTTCTGAATCTGTATGTCGAAGGTGAACAAACACCGATCGGCACTACGGCCAGACACCCGTTCCGGAGTCAGGACCGCCAGGCGTTTGTTTCAGCCGTGCTGAACACCACGACTTTGGGACGCGAGTACTCGCCACTTGGGTCGCAAATGGACAAGGCCAGTCCAACGGACACCATCAGACGGCATCAATATGTTGTCGAGCATTGGGAAGAATTCATAAAGCCAAATTGGGTTTATATTCCAACGACAGCACCGCGAGAGACATTACACCGACTCGCACCAATGTTTGAGCATTGGGAACAACAACAAGTTGAGCCATTGGCAGATGAAGCTGGTCGTCTACTCAACACAGCCCATTTAGAGCCGTCTGCTGTCTGTTCTGTGATTCAGGAACTGGACGTGAGGGTAGATTTCACATGCAAGGCACGACAGGCCGCGAAACGTCGATTCTGGGATGTTGACAAAGCTGCCGTCAGAGTCGGCGGTCACGATCAGGGCTGCTTTTCCCCTGCGACAAACCCGACAAACCCGGCTCACCCGGCGGCGGCGAGTGACGTGGACTCCGGATTCAGCAACCGACCACCGCTCGGGTGCAACCCGATTGGTAGATCGTGGGACATCATTCACTTGTCTGCCCAAGATGCTTGCCGAAGAACCTCTCGAGATGATCAAGGGCGAGTGCCTGATGAGGCGAAAAATAGATGAACCCGTGAGGGGCGTTGAGCAACGTAAGTTCGGCACGGTCTGCTTTGCCAACCTTCGTGATGATCTCCATAGTGTCAGCTCCCCAACGACGGTCTCTGCGACGGTCCCACTCGTTAAGAAAGAGGATCGGAGGAAGATGGGAGCCATTGGCAATGTGGAAATCGGGCAGAGTTTCCTTCATGAGATGGGCCCCTGGCCTGGAACGGGTCCAATGTGACGACGTCCAACTCATGGCTCCATAAATAGAGACCACACACTGGATTTCGCTGGACTGATCAAGGTGATTGGCAGGTCCCTCGAAGCGGGAGTCGCCGAACGTCACGGCAGTCAGGACGGCGATATTGTCCCCCGCAGAACCTCCAGTTATGCCAAATCGCTTTGGATCAAGATGAAATTCTCTGGCGTGTGCGCGGAGCCAGCGAATAGCTGCTTTCACGTCGTAAATCGCAGCGGGGAACATCGCTTCTCCTGCGACTCGGTATTCCACGGTGGCAGTGGCGAAACCACGCCTGGCGAATGCTATGGCGGCAGGTCGGTAGCCACGGTGCGACCCACGGCCCCAACCGCCACCATGGATGAAGATTACCAGGGGAAGTCGTTCCTTGTCCTCTGTTTCGGGCAGGTAGAGGTCGAGAACCATAGCGCGTTCGCCCCAATGCGCGTAGACAAGGTTCTCATGAATGCCAAGGCCGTCCATAGCCGGCCGGGGCGCAAGCTTGACAGATGTGGAATCCTGCCCGGGGTAGTACTCGCCCACTTTCGGCAGGTACTGGGTTTGCAGATAGTCCTGCACATGCGCCGCGGCCTGCTCATGACTCTTCTCAGACCGAACAAGGAGACCTTGTTCGTTTCGCCTGAGATCAATTGTGGGTGCCTTGGAATTGGGAACCGACAGAGGGAAGCCATCGGCATAAGGAGATTCCTGGGCAACAGATGCGTGGTGCATGCCAAAGCCAATCCGGCAAACAGCCGGATGACATGGTGCTTCGCTATTATTCGCATCTTCATGGTATTTGCGCCGAGATCTAAAGGAACGTCTCAAATCACGGGGTCGCGACTAGTGATTTTCCCGTTGATTATGCCCGGCTTCGCGACACCGGAGCATTTTTTTTGTGATCCGACGTGGTTGCGCGGCACGCCGACATTTCTTGACAACATTTACGGATCAATCGAATCATGGCAGATCAGCTCCAATGCGTTGCCTTCCGGGTCTTGGAAGAACATAGCACGGGCGTTCATTGCCGGGAAATCTGAAAACGACAGAGCAATGCCCAGTTCGCCGAGTCGTTTTACATGATCGTCGAAACTCTCTGGTGGAATCTCAAACGCCAAGTGATTCAATGTTGACTGAGTCGGGTCGTGACCAACAAAACGTTTTCCTGCGTGAACGTGACGCCGATAGTCGATGAGGGCAAACAGTTGAGGATGCCCTCCACGACCAAGAGGCGTGTCAGTTTCGCAAATCTTCAAGAATGTGATAGTTGGTTCGCCGTCAGGGTCCGGGACCGAAGCCTTCATCGACAATTCACTATGGAGCGGAAAGCCCATGACTCGCATGTAGAAGTCCCGTACTTTCGGCAAGTCCGCGACGCTGAGTACGACCTCTGACACACCGGTGATTGGCAAAGTATTCTGCATCTGTGTATATCGTTGAGCTTTAGTTCAGTCGGATCACTGCAAAGCTGACCGGGTCGCTGCCATTCAGCATCGATTCAAATTCCCAACCGCTATACGGTTCCGGTCCAGCGTCTGGTTATGTGGCTATTGATTTCCGCGCGGCGGCTGTCCTTCTTAATATGATCCACGTCAAACAAAGCAGGATCAATGTCAGGGCACCAACGAGAAACACCCAAAACCACGTATTCGTAGGCGATGCCAGTTCTGGTTCTTGATAATACTTTTGCGCAAATACTTCATCTACGTTTTCGCCCCCGCGTATCCATTTTGCTTCGTCGTCGGCAACCACCTTGAACCAACTGCTTGCGTCAGCAAGCTCGTCTGAAAATTTCAGCTCCAACGCTTCGAGCGAAAGTTCACTCTTGGTATCTTTGTGAACAGTTTGCATGGAAAGACTCTTTTTTGCCAGTCTGCGGTAAGCCTCTCGCGTTGCATCATCCTTCGCGTGATATGATGCTTTGAGGTACGCGCGTGCCGCCAGTCGTTTGGCATCCTCACGATGAGCCCGACTGAGAAGTAAATCTCCGAGAACCTCCAGCAGAATCGGCGAATCGTGATTGCCGAACCGCATCATCCCCAAGACTCCTTTCATTGCCTTACTCAATTCGGCAGCCCCGGCATCAGCAGAATCGCCGATATTTTGCGTTGCGAGGATATAGCTGCAGAACCCCGCAGGTTCCATTCCTGAACGCTCGGAGCCAAGGGGAAGATTGGTCGTGCCGTCTGTTTGCCTGGAGAACACATAATTCACCAGATGCTTTTGGTAAGCTTCCCGTCCGAAGTGTGCATCCGGATTGATAGAGATAGCGATGTCAATCTGCTGCACACCGAGTTCAAGTTGGCCGGAATGGATGTAAAACGTACCCAGATTGGCATGAGTCTCATATAAGCCGCGGAAGTGTTCCTGCTTTTGCAGAGTGATTGCAATGGCCTTGTCATGATCGCCGAGTTTATCATAGGCGACTGCCAGATCGTCGTAGAGGTCCGAAGACTGTGTTTCTCGTAATCGCTGTTCGCGATCACCGACCCGCCACTGGTAGAATTCGCGTGAGTGTCGAAGAAAGTGACCGGTGATCAGTTCCAACGCGTTGGGAAATCGTTGACGCTCCATAGCGAGCGTTTCGTAGTCCCACAGACAGGCTTCTGTCGGAGCGCAGATGCCAAGCGAAACGAGAATCGCGGCGAGTAAGTGAAATGCTTGTTTCATGACCAGGAATGTTACGATCGGTTAAGCTACATAACGTCCAGCGTAACCGGGTTGTCGCCAGCCGGGTTGTCGCCAGTCGCGTTGATCTCAGATTCGGCCCGTCCGGCGACTCCGGTGCATCCGTTTGATACTCATCATGGCCTCCGCTTTTGGCGGAGTGTGTCCCAATTGATGTTGCGAGTATGCTGCCCTCGCACGGACCGGGCTCAACACTCTTTTCCCTCAGCAGCAGACCATGATGAGATTCTACAACCAGCACCACCAATATCTACTGTGGAATCGATCTGCGTGCCAGGTCACTCTACGTCTGCCTGCTCCATCACGGTGGCACGAAACATGCGCATCGCAACTTTCCCACCAACGCCCCGGAACGATTCCTCGGCGTTCTTGAGCCCTTCCACAAGTACGATCTGATTGTGGGCTGTGAATCCACCTTCAACTGGTACTGGCTGGCCGATCTGTGCTCTGCCGAAAACATTGGCTTCCTGCTCGGACACGCCCTGTATCTCAAAACCATTCACGGCGCCAAAACCAAAACCGATCGCATCGTTTTCGAAGAACTGGCGTGTATACGGCGGCGAGACAGATTGCGTCTGGCCCACCATTACCGAACTCTGCTGGATTCTGGTGAGGTTGAAACGCGTGCGGAATTGGCTCGATATCTGGGTGTCAGCCGAACACGATTCACCCGGATCCTGAACCGACTGAAAGACGGCGATAACGGCGAAGCTGCCCGGTCGGGCTGACTTTAGAAATGCACCTTGCGTGGCGATTCATATTATATATATACAATCGCAGAAGGTTGTGTATTTTCATTTGACAGGCTGAGGAACTCATGGATCACGGGAAGAGGCGTCACAATGTTGTCGCGGAAGTGCTTGGCGACCTTTTTAAGGGTGAGTTTCAGGCAGGCCAGCGATTGCGCGTGGAGTTTCTCGCGGAACGATACGGTGTCAGCGTGACTCCGATTCGCGAAGCCCTGGTCGAACTGTCGGGGCTTGGGCTGGTGGAATTGCAGCCGAATCGTGGCGCCGTTGTTCGGCCGTTTGGACCGCGACAGGTTCTTGACATCTGTCATCTTCGCCGGGTTCTTGAATGCGAAGCCACTCGGAACGCCTGTGGCAGAATCGCACCGTTCGAATTGGCTACACTGGAAGACGAACTCAAAAAACTGATTGACGCGCCGCGCGGTCAGAGATGGCTGGCGGAAACAAAACGGCTTGATACGGCTCTTCACGAATTGATCGCCGAACGATGCGGCAGCGAGCGCCTGGCGTATGAGATCAGTCGCTACAGCGTGTTGTACCGCATACTGCGTGACACGCGGCATCGACGCCGAACGGCAAGAGCAAACTACTCTCAGATGGAAGAGAACTCAGAACATCTGAAAGTTGTGCAGGCTCTTGCGGCCGGAGATGCGGAGCGTGCGTCGGATGCGATGGCAGACCACGTCGACAAGGCGGCCGCTGCGCTGCAGCACGATCTGTTTGCAAAGAAGGAAATTGAAGCCGACCTGGCGGAGTCCTTTCTGGAGTCTCCGCGAGCAACGATGGCAACCGTGACGGAATAGGTGAGGAAGCAACAAATGAATCGACAACCAAAAACTCGATTCCACGTTCTGACATTCTGCTGTGCGCTGGCCGTAGGTCACCTGTCTGCCGTGGGTGCGGAAGTGCAGTTCGAAAAAGATATCGAGCCGATTCTGAAGCAACACTGCACTGGTTGTCACGGGCCGGACGAGCCGGAAAGCCGGATGCGTCTTGATCGTCTGGCCAGCATGCTATCCGGCGGCGATTCCGGGGAACCGGCGATTGTGCCCGGCGATCCGAAAGCCAGTTACCTGGTCAAATTGATTCGTCACAAAGAGCCCGGAAAAGAAATGCCTCCGGACGATCCGCTTTCTGAAGATCAGATTGAACTCATAGAAAAGTGGATCGCATCGGGTGCGAAGACTCCGGAAAGTTACGGCCCGGCAAAAGCTAAAGCGGATCTTTCTCACTGGGCGTTTCAACCGATCAAACGCGTCGATGCCGCTGGTCCGGATGAATTCGTTCGCCGCAAACTGAACGAACATGGCCTGAAGCTGTCTTGCACTGCCGACCGCCGCATATTGATACGGCGACTCTACCTGGTGATGCTTGGCTTGCCGCCAACTCCTCAGCAGGTTGACAGGTCTCTGGGCGATGATCGGGAATCGGCGTGGAGCGAATTGGTTGAAGAAGTGCTGGCCAGCCCAAACTACGGCGAACGATGGGCGAGTTACTGGCTGGACCTGGTGCGATTTGGTGAGACGCACGGATTTGAAATGAACCGTGAACGTCCCAATGCATGGCAGTATCGTGATTGGGTGATCAAGTCGCTGAACGACGACAAGCCTTACGATCAGTTTGTCCGAGAACAAATCGTCGGCGACGCTGTGGATGCTCCCATCGGCACTTCGTTTCTGGTTGCCGGACCGGTCGACAACGTTAAGGGGCAGGACCCTTTGTCGCGATTGCAGCAAAGGATGAATGAACTGGACGACATGATCAACACAACGGGGACCGCATTCCTGGGACTGACCACTGGCTGCGCTCGATGTCACAACCACAAGTTTGACCCGATCAGTCAACGGGATTACTACGCGATGCAGGCCGTGTTCGCAGGAGTGCAGCACGGTGACCGCACTCTGCCTCTTTCGAAGGAAACGAAGGGACAGATCGCGAAACTCGATGATGAAATCGCAAACCGCACGGCACTCCTGCGAAAGTTCATCCCCAGGCAAGTCGGAGCCTCGATTGTTCTGGATGAATCCGCGGCACAGCATTCCTACGCACCCAGCGGAACCGCCGCTAAGCATGGGCAAAATCAGGGCGACTTCGGCGGCACTCACTACACTTGGTGGAAGAACGAGCCCGGTCAGGATGTTGTCACATACCGGCCGCAAGCCAAAGGAACCTATCGCGTCTGGCTCAGTTGGGGTAGTGGCTACAAAACGCATAGCAGCAACGCGCGTTATGTGATCAGGGCGGCTTCAGCCGAGACATCGCTTGCCGCTGTTAATCAGCAGTTGCGAGCGGATCGGTCGGAAAACGACGGCAAGCTTCGCTGGAGCGGTTTCCATGACGGGGGCGTACATGAATTCACGCGGCACGATTCCATCGTGCTGATCGGAGGCAGCGAGGGAACTGCCGTCACCGCAGATGCGATCGTAATGCAACCGGTGGATCAACCGGCCGACTCGCCTGCGGCCGCCGGTGAGTCGGCCGCCGTTAAGCCGACGAAACGGCCGGCCGTCAACTGGAAACGCAACGTAGATTCATTTCCACCGCGTTCCGCCCGGTTCGTCCGCTTCACGATTGAAAAGTCGTCCGGTGCAGAAGGCTGCATTGACGAGCTTGAGGTTTACTCCGGCGGCCGTAACATCGCGCTCGCCAGCAGCGGCGCTAAGGCGACATCGTCCGGAGATTTCGTGCATCCAAAACACAAACTGGCGCACATCAACGACGGACAATACGGCAACGATCGAAGCTGGATTGTTTCGTCGAAAGACGGTGGTTGGGTGCAGGTCGAGTTTCCCGAACCGGTTGTCGTCGACCAAGTCGTTTGGGGCCGCGACCGCACAGAACGAATCAAGGATCGTTTGCCAGTCGGTTATCGCATTGAAGCGGCGACTGAGCCCGGTAAATGGGAACTGCTGGCTTCGTCGTCCGACCGCCAACCGACCGGAGGCTCGGCTTCGGAAACGTATCAATTCGCCGGGTGCCCATCGACGGAAGCGATGCAGGGACGGGAGTGGCTCGATGAAATGACGCGATTTCAAAAGCAAAAGGCCGATCTGGAAAAATCAACGACCGTCTACGCCGGGAAGTTTTCTCAGCCCGGCCCCACGCATCGTCTGTATCGAGGTGAACCCGACGCCAGACGCGAACAGGTTGGGCCGAATGCCATCGAAGCATTTGCATCCCTGAATCTGCCGGTCGACAGTCCGGAACAAGCGCGTCGAAAGGCGCTCGCGGAATGGATCGTCAGCAAAAAGAATCCGCTGACGGCTCGAGTGATCGTCAATCGCATTTGGCAGTTTCATTTTGGTACGGGCATCGTTGATACACCCAGCGATTTCGGCCGCAACGGTGCTTCACCTAGCCATCCGGAGTTGCTCGATTACCTTGCAGCCGAACTCATGGATAATGACTGGTCACTGAAACACATCCACCGCCTGATTCTGAATTCGAAGACGTGGCAACAGAGCAATCGCCCCAATCAAGAAGCCTTACGGATCGATGCGGGTTCACGGCTGTTGTGGCGTTTCCCGCCTCGTCGACTGGAAGCGGAGGCGATTCGAGATTCGATTCTCGCTGTCACAGGCGTTCTTGATCTTCAGGGCATTGGCGGCCCAGGATTCAGTCCTTTCGAAGTCGAAATGGAAAACGTCCGGCATTATCACGCCAAGAAGTCCTATGGTCCGGAAGACTGGCGTCGGATGATTTACATGACCAAAGTGCGGCAGGAACGCGAACACGTCTTCGGAGCATTTGACTGCCCGGACTCCAGCATGGTGGTGCCGAAACGCAGCCGATCAACAACCCCGCTGCAGGCTTTGAATCTGCTGAACAGTAACTTCGTCATGCAGCAGGCCGATATGTTTGCCGCGCGGCTGGAAAAAGAGCACTCAAACGTCACCGAGCAGATTTCCCGCACATGGCGGCTGTGTTTTCAACGCGAACCGAGCACGACTGAATTGATGGACAGCCGAAAGTTCATCGAGCAGGAAGGACTCCGGCAGTTTAACCGCGCACTACTGAACACAAACGAATTCGTATTCATCCCATAAGGCGGGACGGCCCGCCGGCCGATTCGAGTTACCGCTCGGAAACGCTCCCGTTGGTCGCTCCGCGACGAGGCAGTTTCTCAATTGAATGTCAGTCTCATGAATTCATTTCTCAACCGACGAAACTTTCTGTCGCACTCGGCCACGGGTCTCGGCAGTATCGCACTTGCGAGTCTGCTGGAGGAACAGCGCCTTCTGGCCGACGAAACAGCGCCAATCCGTCCGCAAATTAACCCTGGCCAGCCGTTTGCCGCACGCGATTCTCACCACGCAGCCGCGGCAAAAAATGTTCTCGTCATCTTCTGTTCCGGCGCCTGCAGCCAGATTGACACATTCGATTACAAGCCGGAATTGATCAAGCAGCATGGTAAGCCTATGCCGGGCGCCGAAGAGCTGGTGACGTTTCAGGGCCAACAGGGGATGCTCACGAAGAGCCCGTGGCAATTCAAGCCGCACGGTGAATCGGGCAAGATGGTGTCGGACCTGGTTCCACAACTGGGCGATCTCGCCGATGACATGTGCTTCCTCCATTCGCTGACGGGGAAGACCAACACCCACGGGCCCGGGGAGAACTTTATGTCGACCGGTTATACGCTCGACGGTTTCCCCAGCATGGGAGCGTGGACGACGTGGGCACTCGGCACGGAAAACGAAACTTTGCCCGCTTATGTCGCCGTTTCCGACCCGCGCGGCACGCCGCAGGCCAGCGTCAACAACTGGGGCCCGGGTTTTCTGCCCGCCGCGTTTCAGGGGACTGAATTTAATGCCTCAAAACCCCTGGGCAACCTCGACATCCCCGCCGGAGTGAGTTCCAAAACCGACAAGGCCACGCGAAACTTTCTGAATCGGTTGAATCAGAGGCACCTGGAACAGTTCCCTGGCGATACCGATCTGGCAGCGAGAATTTCGAGTTATGAGCTGGCAGCAAAGATGCAGTTGAGCGTTCCGGAAGTCACAGACCTGTCCAGAGAACCGAAAAGCATTCTCCGCGAATACGGTGCCGACGATTCCGAAAACAAACTTAAGGCCCAATTCGCCCGCAACTGTATTCTGGCCCGGCGGCTGATCGAGAAGGGCGTCCGCTTCGTGCAGCTGTTCAACGGCGCGTATCAAACCGGTGGTGAAGGAGTCAGTAACTGGGATGGTCACAAGAGCATCGAAGAACAGTACAGCAAACACGGTCCGGTTCTTGATCAACCGTGTGCAGCGATGCTGAAGGACATGAAACGACGCGGACTGCTAAAGAACACGCTGGTCGTGTGGATGACCGAATTCGGACGCATGCCGACATTCCAAAAGGGCGCCAGCGGTCGAGATCACAATCCTTCCGGGTTCACTGCCTGGATGATGGGGGCCGGCGTCAAAGCGCCGTTCACGTACGGTGCCACGGACGAATTCGGATACAAGGCCGTTGAAAATGTCGCGACTGTCTACGACTTTCACGCCACGATTCTGCATCTGCTCGGCCTGAACCACAAACGCCTGACCTACTACCACAACGGATTCGAACGCCGGCTGACTGACGTTCACGGTCATGTCATCAATGAGGTTCTGGCTTCGTGAATACGCCCTTCCGGACTCTTGCTGCTGGTGCGGGATATCCCTCGCCGTGGGCATAGCACGTTTAGGGCAGGCCCACGAGCCTGAACAATTTACGAGAAGCTGTAAACTGTTCCTGAATTGAACATTCCCTCACCAGACAAGAATCTGCAATGACATCGTTGATTTCTCGACTGACCATTTTCGCACTTCCAGCCATGGTGCTGTGCGCCAATCTGACCACAGCCAGCCCACGGGCCACCGACGAGGCTGCACCCACCGCCGACGATACGAAGCAGGACACCGCCAAAGACAAGGACGAGTGGCTGGTCGAGTCGCCGCCAGGACCTCACCGGGAACAGACGGTCGATGTCGAAGAAGGGACGTGGCTCACCGTCGATGTCAGCCCTGACGGCACAAGACTTGTGTTCGATCTGCTGGGCGATCTGTACATGATGCCCATCAGTGGTGCAGACGGAACAGGCGGCCGCTTTCCCAGACCATTGACATCCGGCGTTGCATGGGACATGCAGCCACGATTCAGTCACGATGGAAAGTGGATCGCGTTCACCAGCGATCGCAACGGCAAAGGCGGCAAGGCGGGAGACAACATCTGGGTCATGGATCAGTCTTCCGGCAAAGTGCAGCAGGTCACCAACGAATCATACCGACTGCTGAATGGACCGACATGGTCTCCGGATGATCAGTATCTGGTGGCTCGCAAACATTTTACCAGTCGGCGTTCACTTGGTGCCGGTGAGATGTGGATGTTTCATCGCGACGCCGCAGACGTAAACGCAATGAGTGGCGTTCAGCTGACGGAACGTCCCGACGATCAGAAAGATGTCAACGAGCCCGTATATTCACCAGACGGCCGCTATCTGTACTACTCACAGGACACAACTGCGGGCAGCACATTTGAATACGACAAGGATTCCAATGGACAGATCTATGTCATCAAGCGCCTGGATCTGCAGAAAGGCGAAACAGAATCGTACATCACGGGGCCAGGAGGAGCCTGCCGGCCAACGCCTTCGCCTGATGGCAAGACACTGGCTTTTGTTCGTCGAGTCGGTGCGAAAACCGGTCTACACCTGTTCGACACGGACTCCGGTGCGGTGCGTTTAATCTACGATGAACTGGAACGGGACATGCAGGAAGCGTGGGCGATTCACGGAGTGTACCCGGCATTCAGCTGGATGCCGGACGGCAGGTCGATCGTGATCTGGGCGAAAGGGAAGATTCGCCGCATTAACGTGGCTGATGGATCTGCCGAGGTCATTCCGTTCAAAATCAAGGACACTCGGACAATCACGCAAAGCCTTCGGTTTCCGATTGACGCAGCTCCGGACGAATTTGACGTACGAATGCTGCGGTGGGTGACAACATCACCAGACGGAAAGTCTGTCGTCTTTCAGAGTCTGGGACATTTGTACCTGCGAGACCTGCAGAACAATTCGCTGCGGCGACTGACCGAACGGAAAAACGAATTCGAATTCTGTCCCAGCTTTTCACGTGATGGTCGCTTTGTGGTTTACACCACGTGGAATGATCGATCTCTGGGGTCCATACGACTCGCGTCCGTCGGCAACCCGAACGGCAACCGGCCGGTGACGATTCGTCCCGGCCATTACCGGAACCCCGTGTTTGCACCGAACGGCAGGTCCATTGTTTTCGAAAAGACCAGCGGTGGCAGGCTGAGGTCGCCCTTGTACTCACATGAACCGGGTGTCTATCGAATCGATGTGGCAGGCGGACAGCCTGAACGGATTTCAAAAACCGGAAAACGACCGCAATTCGGAGCTGACTCTGACCGGCTCTTTCTGCAGCGTTCCAGTTCCGGCAAAGATGCCGACAATCTTGCGCTGTATTCGGTCGACCTGAACGGTCACGAGGAACGCCAGCACTACAGCAGCAAGTGGGCCACTGATTACTGCATTGCTCCGGACGGCTCCCGGATTGCCTTCGTTGAACGATTCAACGTTTACGTGGCTCCCTTTGTAAATACGGGGACATCGATCGAACTCGGCCCGAAGTTCCAGGGTCTGCCGGTCACGAAGCTCAGTGATCAGGCGGGCGACTGGCCTCATTTTTCCGGCGACGGCCAAAGGCTGCACTGGTCACTGGGACCGGATCTGTTTACGGCAGAAATCAGTGACTTCGTCGGAAAAGCTGCCGAACAGGAAGCAGATAATGACGGCAAAGAACCAAGGGAGTCAGATAAGGCAGTGCCTGCGTCAGTAAACATCGGCTTCAAAGCAAAACATGCGGCTCCGTCCGGCAGCTTCGCACTTGTGGGTGGCCGCATCATCACCATGGGACCAGCCGGAGTGATTGACGATGGCACGATCATCGTGCAACAGAATCGCATCGTCGCAATGGGGCGGAAGGGACGGGTAACGATTCCCGCCGACGCGCGCGTTTTCAACATCAGCGGCCAGGTCGTTTTGCCGGGGTATGTTGACACACATGCACACGGCGCTCAGGCAACTCAGGGCATAATTCCTCAGCAAAACTGGGTCAACTACGCTCGACTGGCATTCGGCGTGACCACGATCCATGATCCTTCCAACAATACCCACAGCATCTTTGCGTCAAGTGAGCTGACAAAGGCGGGGCTGATCACCGGGCCACGTACGTATTCGACAGGCACAATCCTGTATGGAGCCAGCGGCAGCTACAAGGCAGAGATTGAGAGTCTGGAAGATGCGAAGTTTCACCTGAAGCGGATGCAGGCCGTCGGGGCATTTTCGGTCAAGAGTTACAACCAGCCGCGACGCGATCAGCGTCAACAGGTGATTGCCGCAGCGCGCGAATTGAAAATGATGGTGGTCCCCGAAGGAGGTTCCACGTTCATGCACAACATGACCATGATTGTGGACGGGCACACAGGCATTGAGCATACGCTGCCTGTTCAGACAGCCTATGACGACGTGATGGATCTGTGGCGTAACACGGGAGTTGGCTACACCCCGACACTGTCCGTGGCTTACGGTGGAATCACCGGTGAACAATACTGGTACGAGGTCGACGACCTGTGGCTGCACCCGCGGCTGCAGACTTTCATTCCGCCACATGTGCTGAATCCACGTTCACGCCGCAGAAACAAATCTCCTCTGGAAGATTACAACCACATCCGAGTGGCCAGGATTGCAAAGCAGCGAGTGGACGATGGAGGTCTGGTTCAGGCAGGCGGACACGGCCAGTTGAACGGAATCTGTACTCATTGGGAACTGTGGAGTTTCGTGCAGGGAGGAATGAGTCCCATGCAGGCGCTGCGGAGCGGCACCCTTCATGGTGCCAGGTACCTTGGGCTGGACGGTGATATCGGTTCTCTGGAAGTCGGAAAACTTGCGGACATCCTGATCATGGAATCCGGCGCCGATCCCACTCAGAAAATTCGTGACTCTCAGAAGATTCAGTACACGATTGCCAACGGACGTATTTTCGAAGCCGCCAGCATGAAGGAAGTTGGAGGACAGGAGGCCCCGGAGTTTTTCTGGGAGCTGTCAGGACAGGGTCTCAGCTTTCCGCTGATCGGTCTTCCGGGGTGCAGTTGCCGACAGTGAGTCGTGTCTGTAAGGATTGAAGGCCTCCGGCAACGGAATCAAAAAATCTCCGAAAACATGTACCAACATCGACTATACTGCCCGCAGTGGTTTCAGGAAGACTTGTGTACCATAGGCGAGAACCCGACGCCGAGTGACGGATGGCATGGAAGCCTGAAACCAATTTTCTCCGGACAGTCCCGATCTGTTCCCGGGTTCCGGGGAAAACCTGACGGGAATATCCGGACATCTGAAGGATGGTGAGGTTGTCAGAAGTTTTAATCGTACTGGTCGTGTTCGCTTCCTTTTTCACTTCAACCGCCGCCGCGGACGAAGGCGACGCTGCAGTGAGTGCGGACAAACAGGTGACCGCGCAACAGGCGGCATTCTTTGAAACCAAGATCAGGCCGGTTCTGGTCGAACGCTGCGTCGGATGTCACAGCGGAGACGACCCGGAAAGCGGACTGAAGCTGGAGTCTCGTGAAGATCTGTTGCGCGGGGGCGAACTGGGAAGCACTCTGGTACCCGGCAGACCGAAGCAGAGCTTCCTGATCAGCGCCCTGAAGCATGATGAATTTATCAAGATGCCACCGAAGGCAAAACTACCGACGCAGCAGGTTGTGGATTTCACTCAGTGGGTGCAAATGGGGGCACCGTGGCCCAATTCCGGAATTGCGATGCCTGCTCCGAAAACCAACCCGGAAGCCGATACCGGCCAGCGATTTACGGCAGAACAACGCGGTCACTGGGCGTTTCAACCGGTGGCTGCCTCGTCTCCTCCTGAGTTGACTTCTGACTGGCCGCAGTCGCCGATTGATGCGTTCATATTGAGCCAGCTGAACAAAGCGAATCTGCAGCCTGCGCCACCCGCGGACAGACGGACGCTGATCCGTCGCGCCACATTCGATCTGACCGGTTTGCCGCCCACACGTGCCGAAGTGGATGCATTTCTGCGCGACGAATCGTCGTCTGCCTTTGCCAAAGTTGTGGACCGTCTGCTGGCGTCGCCACGCTACGGTGAAAAATGGGGGAGGCACTGGCTGGACGTCGTTCGCTATGCCGATTCCAACGGTCTGGACGAAAATCTTTCATACGCCAACGCTTTTCGCTATCGCGATTATGTGATCTGTGCATTCAACGACGACAGACCGTACGACCGCTTTGTTCAGGAACAGATTGCGGGAGACCTGTTGCCGGAAGTGAACGACGAACGGCAAAACATGGACCGCTACATTGCCACCGGTTTTCTGGCCATCGGTCCGAAAATGCTGGCCGAAGATGACCCGATGAAGATGCAGATGGATATTATCGACGAACAGCTCAGCACACTGGGCCAGGCGTTCATGGGACTGACCCTGGGATGTGCACGATGTCACGATCATAAATTCGATCCGCTGCCGACGGAAGACTATTATTCACTGGCCGGAATCCTGAAAAGCAGCAAGACGATGGAAAACCACAAGGTGGTGGCCGTCTGGTATGAACGTCCGCTTGTTTCCAGCGATGTCACGGAACAGATCGCGTCCATCGACAAAGCCGTGGCCGACACAAATTTGAGAATTGAGCAGCTCACGAATGCTCAGCGAGAGCGCATCAGGCAGCAGATGCAGACTGAGTTTGGCCGATATCTGCTGGCAACTGCGGCGCTGGATCGCTTCGAGAAACAGACGAAAACACATCGTGAGTCGGTGAATGCCGGCAACTCTCCGTTTGCGGTGCACAACGGTTCGGTGCTGTTCGAGGCGGAAACCTTCCATCGAGGCAACGTGGAACGCCTCACCGATGGGTACGGCGAGGGCATTGGTGTCATCGCCACTCGGGGAGCCGCGTATGCAGAATATGATCTGCATGTTGATCAGGCAGGACAGTATGCTCTCGAGATTCGCCACGCAGCGGCCGATAGTCGCCCGCTGAATGTAATCGTCAACGGCAAAACCGTTCAGAAGGCGGTCGCCGGTCAGGTGACAGGCAGTTGGTATCCGGATACACAGCGTTGGTTCGCGGCCGGACAGTTTGATCTTGCAGCGGGTCAGAACACGCTGAAGCTGGACTCTGCCAAAGTCTACCCCCACATCGATCAGCTGCAGCTGGTGTACCGCGGCCCGGAGCCGTGGCCTTTTCCGGCGCCCCCGCCGATGTCGCTGACACAGATCGCTGCGCTGCACAAAGTGAATCCGGAATTGTCGTTTGTGTGGCGGGAGTTTCTTAAGCAGGTCGCTGCCGGCAAACTGACTGAGTTTCCGTCGTTCGTTACGTGGCAGTCATTCGCACGCCTCAACGATGACACGTTCGCACGCGATGCGTCAAAGGTGCTGAATGAACTGTCGTCAACTGACGGGCTTGGCGCAACGACGCCATCAAGTCTGAAGATCGCACTGTTGCAGGCGACACCGCAATCACTGGCTGAAGTCGCCAGCGTTTACCAGCAGCTGCTGGACACCTTCACCGATCAATCGAACGATGACAATGTATTAAAACAGGAATGGTATCGGTTACCATCACCCCTGCCGGGCCCGTCCGAAATCGCACCGTCTATGCTGCCGACGGAACCAAGACGGGAGTTACAGGCACTGCAGGATAAACTTCAGCAGTTGACGTCATCCCGTCCAACGTATGACGTAGCCATGGGCGTCACCGAAGCAGCTGCGGAGGATCTGCGGGTCCACCTGCGAGGCAGTCATATTGCGCTGGGAAAAACGGTGCCGCGTCGTTTCCCTCGCATCATCAGCGGTGTGGAAAAGTTCCCGATTGCAGAACACGAAAGCGGACGACTGCAACTGGCGAAATGGCTCAGCAGTCCGCAGCATCCTTTGACCGGACGAGTGCTGGTCAACCGCGTCTGGCACTGGCGATTTGGACGTGGATTATCACCAACGGTGGATAATTTCGGCCTGCTGGGCCAGCCCCCGACTCATCCGGAACTTCTGGACTGGCTGACTCGCCGTTTTCTGGACAGCGGCGGTTCGATCAAGCAGTTACATCGCCTGATGATGCTCTCCAGCACGTATCAGATGAGCACTCAGTTCTCAGAGGCCTCCCGCAAAGCAGATCCCGAAAACAAGTTACTTTGGCGGTTTCGGCGGCGGAGACTGACCGCTGAAGAGATGCGAGATTCGCTGATCGCCCTGGGGGCCGGGCTCAAACACCGTGTCGGTGGTTCGCTGTTGAAGGTCAAAAACAGAGGATACGTCACGGTCTCCGGCACGAATCTTACGGATGAGTACCAAAGTCTGCGACGATCTGTCTACCTGCCGGTCGTGCGCAGTGCCGTATATGAAGTGCTGCAGACCTTCGACTTCCCTGACCCTGCAGTCGCCGCGGGCGTTCGACAGACATCTACCGTTGCTCCACAGGCGTTGATGATGATGAACAGTAAACTGGTTGACCGGCAGACGCTGGCGATGGCGCAGCGTCTGCTGGCATTACCGTCGGATTCCGAACGAATCACCACTGCATTCGAAGCTGCGTTACATCGTCCGCCTGATGTTGCCGAAGTCGAATCAGGCAGACATTTTGTGCGGCAGGCGCAGCGGCTTACGAGTGCGACTGAACAGAAGGCTGACGGCGATCTGCTGCGAGCATGGCAGAGTTATTGTCGTGTGCTGCTGTCGTCCAATGAGTTCGTTTATGTTGAGTAGCCCAATGAAAAACCAGCAACACTGGAATTCAGAAGCGACAAATTGCCGCCGCACAATGCTGCAGCAGGCGAGTGCAGGATTTGGCGCTCTGGCACTGGCCAGCCTGCTTGCAGAAGAATCACGCGGTGAAACAACGAACAATCTGCGCAAACGCCTGCCCCATTTTGCGGCGAAAGCGAAACGCGTCATTTTCCTGTTCATGCATGGCGGGCCGTCTCAGGTGGACACCTTTGACTATAAGCCTCAGCTGCAGAAGGATGACAACAAGCCACTTCCGTTTGACAAGCCGCGGGTCGTGTCTGCTGAAACAGGCAACCTGCTGGCGTCTCCGTTCAACTTTCAGCAGTATGGTGAAACGGGCAGTTTCGTCAGTGAAATATTTCCGCACCTGGCAAAACATGTCGACGACCTGACGTTTGTGAAATCGGTGCACGGATCCAATTCGCGTCATGGCGCCGCCCTGCTGGAACTGCATACCGGCAGCGATACATTCGTGCGTCCCAGTCTGGGCAGCTGGCTGACCTACGGCCTGGGGACCGAGAATCAGAATCTGCCCGGCTATTTGACAATCTGCCCGTCTTTGACGCACGGCGGTTCCAACAACTGGGGGTCGGCTTTCCTGCCGGCCGCCTACGCGGGCACGCCACTGGGCAATGCGGGAACTGCTTCGGAAAATGCCAGAATCCCTTTCATACGGGGAAAAACAACAAATACGCTGCAGCGTCTGGAACTTGATCTGCTGAACAGAATGAATCGGGATCGACTGACCGTGACTGGTCCTGATTCGGAACTGCAGAGCCGCATCGAATCTTTCGAACTGGCATTTCGTCTGCAGCGTGAGGCTCCGGAAGTTCAGAACATCTCCGACGAAGCAGGACACACGCTGAGTATGTACGGCATCAATGAAGACGCTACGAAAGACTTCGGTATTCAATGTCTTCTGGCCCGCCGCTTTGCCGAACGAGGAGTCCGCTTTATTCAACTGTCGCACAGCTACAAATGGGATCAGCACGGCGATCTGAAGAACGGGCATTCACGAAACGCTCGAGAAGTCGACCAGCCGATTTCCGCACTGCTGACGGATCTTAAGCAACGGGGTTTGCTGGAGGACACACTTGTGTGGTGGGGCGGTGAGTTTGGCAGGACGCCGGTTTCTCAGGGCAGTCGCAACGGTCGTGACCACAACCCGCATGCCTGCACCATGTGGTTCTGTGGCGGAGGAATGAAGGCGGGGGTACAGCATGGTGCAACGGACGAATACGGTTATTACGCGGTGAGGGATAAAGTCCATTTTCACGACCTGCACGCTACGATTCTGCACCTGATGGGCTTAAACCATGAGCGACTGACATACCGACACGCCGGCCGCGACTTTCGTCTCACCGACCTGTACGGCGACGTGATTCACGAACTGCTTGCATAGCTGCTGCAGTGTACAGGGCAGCGCTTACAGAGCCGGACGGCCCCGATGCTTCACCTGTTGAGAAAATGGTGAAGTTTCAGCGGCCTATACCAGTTCACGCAGCGGGCGGTACTGCCGATCCAGCAGGTACCGAGGGCGTCCGTTAAGATCCGTCACCGTGGCGTGATCAACGTCGATTCCCAAATTGCGATAAATCGTCGCAAAGATCTCCTGAAAGTGGACCGGTCTGTCGGTGGGTTCTTCTGCATAGCGATTGGTCGTGCCAATGACCTGCCCCACCGGCATGCCACCGCCGGCCAGCAGGGCAAACGTGTTTCTGCTCCAGTGGTCTCGACCCGCGTTGGCGTTGATCTTGGGAGTACGACCGAACTCGCCCCACACCACAACCGTGACATCATCCTGCAGCTCATGACGATAAAGATCATCAATAAGAGCCGACAGTCCCTGATCCAGCAAAGGGATGACTTTGCGTCCGTTGACGAAATTCCCGCTGTGCCAGTCGAAATCAGCGAAGGTGGCTGACACGCAACGGGCACCGGCCTGAACGAGTCGTCGGGCCAGCAGAAATTTTGACATAATGGCCTTGTAGCCTTTGGAACTGTACGGCAGCGCCTCGGGATCATCCTTGCCATAACTGGCACGAACCTCCGGATCCTCCTGATCCAGATCCAGCGCATCCGCCAGCCGACTTGATGTGAGAACATTCAGAGCCTGTTCGGTGAATGGGTCCAGTGCTGACACGTCGCGCTGCTGTTCAACGTTTCTTCGAAACTGATCGAAGGTGGACAGCAATTGGCGTCGATGACCAAGACGATCAACGGTGATGCCGTTCAGAGTCATGCTGGACTTCGAGTCACCCTGAGGCTGAAACGGCTGATGCGCGGCCCCCAGGAAACCAGCTCCCGGATGATTATACGGAAGATGTTCCATCTTCATGAACAAATCAATGCCGGCAGGAACAGCGGGATTCGCCGGCCCCTGAAGTTTCGACACGACGGCCTCAAAGCAGGGCAGACCGCCCTGTGGCTGATTTGCAGATTTTCGGCCCGTCACACATTGAAATGAAGAATGCCGACCGTCCGAACCAACCACGGTACGGACCGTCACAAGGCGGTCCATACGCTGTGCCAGCCCCGGCATCAACTCGCTGATCTGCACCCCCGGCAGACTGGTTGAAATCGGATTAAACTCGCCGCGAATATCGGCTGGTGCACCGGGCTTCAGATCGATCATGTCCTGATGCGGCGGACCGCCGGTCAGGTAGATCATGATCACAGACTTGTGCCGGCCCTGCGGTCGCGTTGCAGAAGCCTCGGCCTGCAGCAGCTGCGGCAGAGACAGTCCGCCCATCGCCAGACCACCCACCTGCAATAGCGATCGCCGCGAAAGGCCATCGCAGTGGCGATGCGACAAGTTACCGAAGATGTTTAACATCCGGAGATACCTCGCAGTTTCATGTCCCGATCGTACGACGTTAGTATGACACCATTCAGAGGATGTTGGAATCGTGATCGCGTTGGAATTTTGGATGTCCCAGAGGGCGGCGGACGGGGAATAGTCGCAGAATCAGCATCCTCCACAGCTAAAGGTGTGTCCCAGCCTCCGTACCTGCGGCCCCGGTTCTGATACAATTGCAGACCATTGACACCAGCACCAGTCTTAAATGGAAACGGAGATGGCACTAACTACGAGACGCAGTTCGATTCGCATTGCTGTCGGTGGTATCATGACCGAGTGTAATCACTTCGGCGGTCTGCCAATCGACATCGGCAGCTATGAAGCATCGACGTTACATCGCGGCAACCAGGTGCTGCAGCACACCACAAGCGTCGTGGGTGGCATGCTGCATGCGTTGCGCGGTCAGGAAGCGAAACCTGTACCGTTAATCTTCGCATCGATGTGCTCAGCAGGGCCGATGACCCGGGAGTGTTATCTTCAGCTTAAAGACGAATTGTTTGAACGGCTGAAACAGGCCCTTCCCGTCGATGGTGTGCTGTTGCCGCTGCACGGTTCAGCCCTGGTCGATGGACTGGACGATCCGGAAGGCGATTTGATCCATGCCGCACGTGATCTGGTCGGCCCCGACAGACCGATCGTTGTCACGCTTGACCTGCACGCTCATGTTACGGAACAGATGGTACGGCACGCCGACGCGCTGATTGCGTGGGAGACCTATCCACATCACGATCAGTACACGACCGGCCAGCGAGCAACTCAATTGCTGTTTGACATGCTGGCCGGAAAATACCGCCCGACCATGGCCATGGGAAAAGTTCCGGTCATCACAAGCGCGATCCATGGTTCCACAATCGGAGATGACCCATTTGCTGATTTGATGAGATATACGAAATCGATGGAACAACGGGACCGCGTGCTGTCAACAAGTCTGTTTCTGATTCACCCTTATATGGACTGCGAGGACATGGGCAGCGGAGGGCTTGTGATCACAGATAACGATCCCGCCCTGGCAGAATTGCTGGCTGGTGACATCGCTGGACGTTACTGGGAACGCCGCCACGACCTGGAGCCGGAAAGTTTTACGCCGATCCTGGCCATCCGGAAAGGCCTGCGGGTTGCCGGCGGGCCGGTGATCCTTGTGGAAGCAGCGGACTGCTGCGGAGGAGGAGCGGCCGGCGACAGCATAGCAGCGTTGTCTGCTCTGGTTGATTGCGATATCGACGTGCCGTCAATCGTACCGGTTGTAGATCCGGAAGCTGCAGCTGAGTGTCATGCAGCTGGCCAGGGAGCGGAACTTTCGATCCCGATCGGACATAAGCTGGATCCGCGATGGGGTTCGAGTCGCCTGTTCACCGGCAGAGTGGAACACCTGAGCAACGGAGATTTTACTTACACCGGTGGCCAGTGGGACGGCCATCACGAGCATATGGGAGCAACGGCAGTGTTCACCATCGGATCAGTGCGCGTCGTCATCATGAGCCGCGCAACGTATGACTGGGCGGACGAACAGATTCAGACCGTCGGCCTGGATCCGACGCATGCAAAATTCATCGTCGCCAAGAACCCGATGAATTACCGACTCGCCTACGGAGATCATGCCAAAGCCGTGATGATCCTCGACACGAAGGGGCCCACTCCGACAACCCTGAAACATGTCAAGTTCAGGAACCTGCGTCGGCCCTATTTCCCGGCAGACGTCGATATACCGGGACTTCGCCCGACGATCCTGAAGTAGCAGGGCATCACAGAATTGAGTTCGTCGCCGGTTCCGCATCGGCATACGTCAATGAACTCATGCGGCAGCTGCTTTCCGCCGCTTTCAACTGGTCCTGCAAGAACCAGGCTCATCATCACTGACAATCCCACCTGTCGACTGATCACGTCGCTGCAGCAGCTCGGGCAGGCGGCGCATCAGGCTGGTGCGGACGATCAGTGTCAGACCTCCGTAGACCATAAAGTGAAAGAAAACAACAAAGACGTCGCTATCCGGCATCGAGTTGTTTCTGTAGAGCTCGTGGCGATCATGGAATTCGTTCATGCCGGTGGGAATCAGTGGACTCATATAGAACCAAAGTGGAAAGTCGTCTGGATCCATATCGGCAGACATCAGAATCAATGCCCCCAGAAGAAGGGGGACCAGGCACAGGACAAGCACACTGATCAGACTGCCGACCATCGCCTTCATCTGAGTCTTCAGCTTCAGCCCCAGAAACAGGGCGATCCATTTGGCCAGGTGCATATAAATGAAGGCGTTACCAAGGGCACAGGTCACATACAATGCCGACGCACAGAACCAATGGACCGTTCCGATGCGCGCGACAGACTGAGAACCGTAGTGCAAGTAATGCGCATCCGATGCAGAACTATGTGTAAGCGAGCAGATTCGAACAGTCGTGTAAAAGACGTTAAAGAAGCAGGTTCCCATCACCGGAATCAACAGCAGTAGAATCAGACGATTGATGCCTGAACGTTTCTGTTTCAAGATTTCGAAATTGTTGAGCGGAGTTGCCAGCAGCGCATCCAGCGTCTGTTGTTCTCGTTCCCTGCCAAACAGGCGACACGTCTGGCTCAACACGAGTAAAACGGCAACAATCAGGAACACGAAACTAAAAAGCGTGCAGAAGTCCGACGCAACACCATTTGAGTTTGATTCCAGCACCCACCACTGCAGAAGGAAAAGCGCAACCCAGAAACTCAGCAGCATCCACGGCCGATTCAGACGGCTTCTGCGTTTCTCTTTCCAGCTAATAGGCTGGAGACCAGGAAGATCTTTCGAGACCTGTTCGACCGGCAGAGAATCAGCTTCGGCCACCAGACAACCGACTTCGTCTCCCACTTTGCTGCCATGAAATCGCTCTGCCAGGGGCCGGATAGCATATGCCTGCAGCCGCAGCCATTGTCGGCCCAGCGAAAAAGCTGCACCATAACTGAACCAGACAACACCAAATCGAGCGGCCACGGCAAACAGCAAAGTCACAATCAGCTGCGGGATGGTCAGAATGGCGACCCCCATCCAGGAACGGGGGGTATCCACCAGCATGGCCAGCTGATAGCCGGGGAATAACAGAAACTCCTCTTCACCCAGCGACCGCAGGAAATCAGGCCGTGGCAGAACGTGCAATGCCACCAGAATCGGCCAGGTAAAGTAGAGTACCGCCAGAATCAAATATGTCACCCAGAATGCAGCGATCCCGGTTTCCAGCACCGCCGAACAAAAGACGGCGATTGCAGTGACCTGGAAGATCGTGAACAGCAGAATCATCAGACCGAGTGAAGTATCTCGAAACGATATTCCGCCGAACAAATAGGCAAGACCGAACAGCGGGGCCGCCACGATGACCAGAGAAATCAGCGGCAGCATGCGCGAGCAGATTTTTTCCACCACGATGCCGTGCGGCGTTAATCGGGAAATCAGCAGCAGCCCGAGGGTCTGCTTTTCCTTTTCTGACGTAATGGCCGCACACGCCATCGCCGGTGCCAGTACGTAGATCGTGACCATCAGTGTGATGAACAGCACCGCTGACATATGGCGGCCCTGCCCGAGCATCCACATCAGATTAACAGCTCGGCTGTTGAGCTCAACATATAAGGTCAGAAACACCAGCGAGAACGCCAGCAGACAGACACACCGCAGCACATACGTGCGTTTGCGCTGAGCCAGTTCAATCAATTCACGATTCAGAAGCGGCAGTTCAAGGACTGAGCAAAGCCTGGCGAACATTCGTGGGTAAATTCAAAGGGCAGGGTCACCGGATGCGGACGCGACTAACGGCAAAGACTTGCTGAAGTGTCGTTTCTGTTTGACAGATGTCAATATCTTCGTCGATTCTGCAGATTTCCTGCCCACCGGGCAGCCGGCACGCATCGCAGGGCCACGGTTTCAGGGTTCCCGGCAGTCGTGACCAGTTGCCTGTCGGGCAAACCCTGCCTACGTGTTCCCTGCCACTTCGTATGCCCGACTGTGACATACGTTTAAACAGAGCAAGCCCGGTAAGCGGAGTATCAGCCGAGTCAGGACTGCGTCGCTGCTACGGCGACGCAGTCCTGATAAGATGCTAGACTGATCGCCCGGTCGCCAATAAGGTTAACGCTACTAAAGAATCCTAGCCGCTTTGCTGCTGGACCAATGCTGGAGCGTGAGGGATGTCGTCAATTTTCATCGGGTGTCAGCCAATATACGATTCTGACCTCGTGGTTCGCGCCTTCGAGCTGCTGTTTCGGAATGGCCCCGGCAGCACAGCCTCGTTCAGGGATGGCGATCGTGCGACTGCTGCAGTCATCATCAACGTGTTTACTGAGATCGGTCTGGATAACATCGTCGGGGAATGCCGTGCGTTCATCAACATCACGCGGAACTTTATTCTTGACGGTCATGCACAGTCGCTTCCGAGCGATCGTGTGGTACTGGAAGTTCTGGAAGACATCCAGCCTGACAAGGACATCATTGATGCCCTGCAGACGCTCTCCGATATGGGATACACCATTGCCCTGGACGACTTCGTCTATTCGCCGCACATGGAGCCGTTAATCGAAATCGCAGACGTTATTAAGGTGGAACTGCCGGCGATTGACAACGCTGACCTGCCACGCCATGTTGAACTGCTCAGACGAAGCAAAGCACAGCTGCTGGCCGAAAAAATCGAAACGTATGAGCAATTTGAATTCTGCCGAGAACTGGGATTCGATCTTTACCAGGGCTACTTTCTCAGCAAGCCGCGAATTGTCAGCGGGAAATCCATATCGACCAGTAAACTTACCGCGATTCAGCTTATGGGACAACTGTCTGACCCCGCGGTTGATATCGATGATCTCGTAAGAACAATGAGTATGGATCCTTCGCTGTGTTACAAACTGATGAAGTACATCAATTCGGCGGCCGGCGGACACGCACAACCCATTGATTCACTGCCTGCGGTAATCACACATATGGGGCTGCGCCGACTGCAATCATTCACCATCCTGACAACGTTTGCCCAGGGGGCTGGTGCCAGGCCGATTCAGATGATCGTGACAACTCTGACCCGGGCGCGCATGTGCGAACTCCTTTCCATCGCTCAGGGGAACAGCCAGCCGGACATATATTTCCTTGCCGGACTGTTCTCCATGCTTGATGCCCTGCTTGACCAGCCTATACAGCAGGCGCTGAGTGCCGTGCCACTGGCAGAGTCGATCAGCAGTGCCATCCTGACTTCAGAAGGGCCGTTATCCGACGTCCTGACATGCGTGCTTAATTACGAAACCGGAAATTTTGATGCGGTCGGTCTGTCGGACGTGGATACAGAAGGAATTCGCACCGCCTACCTCAATGCCTTAGGGTGGGCCACGCGTTCCGCGACGAGCATAACTAAGCAGGACTAGGCGGTCGCTTCGCTCCGTCACAGCGGCAAACGAAAACAATCCAGGCAGATGGCTTTCCGGCACACCCGGACCGCATCACGGCAAACCTGCAGACATCTTTGTGATACCATTGGTCGTCTACAATCAGGCAATCGTTGCACAAACACTCACCGCAACAGCCGTTGCCCCCAGCTGTTGAGCAGATGAGTTTGCTCAATTCATCGAGTTCCCGAAGATTCCGGCGTGGAAGTTCAAACTGTGCCGATAGAATGCGTCCGCCTTCCGTGGCACTTACGCCATCGCTTTGCATTCCAGCAGCCTCTAAGGAGACATGTTCCGCCATGACTTCAAACGCGTTGTTTGAGTTGTTGCTGGTCGAAGACAATCCTGCGGATGCGGGATTAATTCAGGCCAATCTCAGAATGGGATTGGGAAAGGTCAATATTTCCCGTGTGGAACGGCTGTCAGAAGCGGTTGCAGCAATCTCATCGCACGCATTTTCTGCCGTGCTGCTGGACCTGAACCTGCCGGATTGCTCCGGCATCGCAACGTTTCACAGGTTCGCTGCAAGTTCCAACGGTACGCCAATTGTGGTGCTTAGTGGAATGGAAGACGCCGACACAGCCATCAAGGCAATGGAAGCCGGGGCGGAGGATTACGTACAGAAGGGCCGGTTTGACTCTCAAACCCTTGCCAGAAGCGTTCGCTTTGCCATCGAACGAAACACCAGACTTTCTGCGGAACGTGAACTGATCAACGTTCGCAGTGAACTGGCAACGGCTCAACATCTGTAGGACAGCCTGTATCCCCAGTCGTCTCCTGACATCGATGGGTTCGACATTGGAGCGGGAGTCCGTTCCGCGGGTATTGGCTGCGGCGACTATTACGACTTCATCGAATTGCGCGACGGAAGACACGTTATTGTAGTCGGTGACGTATCGGGCCATGGGATGGGGTCTGCCATCATCATGGCAGAAACCCGCGCCTGCCTGCGGACTCTGGCAGATGTCGACACGACACCAAAGGTGATGCTTCCGGCGATGAATCGGCTGGTTTTTGCCGATACGTCTGCCGAAATGTTTGTGTCGCTGCTGCTGGTAATCTTTGATCCGCTCACGAAGTCGTTTGAGTATTTCAACGCCGGACATCCCGGCTGGATCCTTCGCGAATCAGGTCGCGAACAATTGAACACTCACCAGATTCCCCTGGGACTGATTCGTGATGTGGACCATTCCGTAAGTGAACACTTTACTCTGAACGCCGGAGACCTGCTGGTTCTGCCGACTGACGGTGTATTTGAATCGTTTTCGGCCGACGGCATGTTCGGCTGCGACAGAATGCTGCAGGTTGCGGAAGACCGAAGAGAACTTCCAGCCAGTCAGATCGTCGACTGTCTGTTCGATCAGGCCTTTAAGTTTGCAGCTGCAGATATGCCGGAAGACGACATGACAACCGTCATCCTGAAAGCAATGTAAGATCCTGTCGAAACAAGACACGCATGCTGCCCGACACGTCAACGCCCCGCAGCCTGGCCGGTCAGCCACGTAGAACGACGACTTCCGACACTCTTCCGCTGTATTGCGTGAAACATCGCCAGACTGCTGCCGTCACGTTTCCTGGTAATAACCACAGGTGACATCGGTGATTCCGCTTCAGCCTGAGTTTTGCGGCATGGTCGTCCGGACGGTTTGATGAATGCGACGCAGCATCAGTAGCAGCTCTCTGATCCACCGGTTTCTTAAGTCTGTGGCGGCGCCGGTTGTTATCCACAGAATCAACACTGACCCCGGTACACCAAAATGACACAGATTCATCGTATGACTGCAAATTTCCCCAATATCAGATGCCGGAATGTCCGTGCTTGGACAGGGACACGATCAGCCTGATACTCAGGTGCACTGCTCACAGGTTTCATTCAGTGGACTTGCATCTATCATACAAAGCCAGCCGGCTTACGAAATAACACCGGAATGGCAACTACGCGGCTGTTGTCTCAGACCGGCATCTGTTGTTCGACTTCACGAATTACACTTCCCCTGAAGAATCTTCACCCAAGATCAGCAGAAGCTCCGGCGTGACCCCGCCGAAGGAATCGTTCGTCACCGGAGTTCAGCGATTCCGGCACCTCAGGCAGTTGCCGCCGCAGCACTACGAGATCACAACGGCGAGACAGAAAAATCCCGAATTGGAAGTCTGGGTGACTCCAATGGTGGCAGGGCGTCTGCTCCGAGTTGAGGCAGGGCCCATCGGCAGGCTTCACCAAGCATCGAAGCTTCGCCGTATGCGCTGCGTGCCCGGCGGATGTCGGACACGCAGGGGCGAGCGTCCATCCAGACAAGAGCAAGGACACACATTCGACGAACATCAAAATCTTCCGGATCCTCGAAATCGTCGTCAAAGATTCGTTCCACGAATTGCGGAATCAGTCGCTCATCCGGGTTTCCACTGTTGATTTTCCCGAGCGCCCACAGGCCCCCTGCACGCATTTCAGCCAATGGGCCTTTTACGAATTGTTTTTCACAGAGTGACTGCAATGAATCATCCTTAATGATACCAGCATGCTGAAACAGGAACACCAACTGAAGAGCATTGTCGACATCGGTAATCGCCTTGTACCTTCGCGTGGTGATTGCGGCAATTTCGGCGGCTGCCGGGTAATGCGGCATCAGGTGCAGCAACCAGGCCGCCGTCACATATACTTCCCCTCGCGGATGATCCAGCAGACGGATCTGCGCGCTCTGCCACTGACGGTGACGAAGTTCTCCCAGTAACACCATAGACTGCTCAAGTTCCTGCCAGCTCGAATCTTTATTAACAATGACGGCTCCGGCACCTGCGAGTATTCCTTTCCGCAGGTCAGTGTCCGCGGTGGAAAAATCGCGTAATACATGCCGTGCTGAATTTCGGACTTTGATATGTACGTCCGAGGTCATGGCCTGCAATGTCACGCAGCCGGCAGCATCCGGAAACATTCGCAGAACCTTAATGGCGGTCAGCCGGACATTCGAGTCTGCGTGGACCGCACCACTGCTGAGCTTCTCAATGAGCTGCGAGGGGTTCTGCTCAAACAGTGTGTCCCAGCCGCGCGAAGCGACCGCATTCGAGCTGTCATCGCACAGGCGGTCGAGCAGTCCAAACCCGCCGTCGGAGTCACAGTGCCGAAGCAGCGCGCAGGCAAGCAATCGGCTCGTGATCGGCCCCTCCAGAAATGTCTGCGCAAGCTCAACACTTTTCTGACGGCCAAGCCGACCCAATGCGTTCGCGGCCGCATAGCGAACCGGATAGCTGAAGGTCAAATCTGCCAGGATCCGCTCCAGAGCCGCCACCGCAGACGTTTCGTTCATTTGAGACAACCCCTGGCAGGCCAGGTCGACCAGCGCATCAGGAAATGCAGCAGGAGTTTCGACACGCCTAAGCCATGTTTCCTTCAGACCATCTTCCCCCCAACTCACGAAGGTGGGTTCAACGTCCAGACACAGAGCCTCGTACCGCGGCACACAGTACTGAGCCACATCGCCGGCGAATTCCAGACGACCCATCGCCGCCAGCGCCGATGCGCACGACTGCCGCACAAGTTCGTTGTCGTTGTCGACAAGATGCTGCTGCAGCAGTTCGGCTGTGTGCGAGACATCGGCATATTTCTCACCTTGAACACGTTCCAGACACTGACTTGCTTCAATCAGAATCTCATCGTCAGCAGCAGAACGCAGCACGCGTTCGAAAAACGCAGGCAGCCGTGGTTCCAGATACCATTTCACAGGCGGAAGAGAAAATTCCGGTTCCAGATACATGCGCCGCGGCAGCTCCCTGTATCTGACAATCGCCGGCAGCTTCAGCTCGCCCTTAAAATCAAAGGATTCCTGTGACAGAGCATCAGCACTGCAGATAGGCAGAAGAAAGGCGAATGCAGTGACCGTCGGCCACATGCGCGCAGTCGGATTACCTGAAACTGTCGTCATATGAACAGCACTCGTACGGGTATACGGGAAAAAACGAAGCAATAGCCAGGCCCGTTCAGAAGAACAGGAAAGTCCACCGAAAAGCAATTGCACAAAGAATCCTGCCTGGAAGCAACCAACCCGCCGCCCGACTTTCATTCGTCCCGGTACAGCATCCCATGGTGACAACGGACGTCGGCTGTCTTCGCCTGACGGTTCCGGTCGTCGCTGAACGACAATCCATCACAGGCGGTACGGATTCTGATATGCTCCGGAGCCGAACTCGATGGACAGATCGCGCTCCGCTGACCTGACAACCATCAGTAGCCGTTCGGCGAGGCCATCCATACGGTCGTGTCTGCCGAACAATAGTTTTCTCAGAGCACGTGTGCCGGATGCGTTCTGAAGCCTGGACAGAAAGTCGTCCTGGTGGTCCGGGTCGAAATTGAAAACAGCGTCACTGCCGCCGGTGAAGTCAAAGTTCAGCCCGAAAGCGGTTTCAGATTGCGATGTGCCTTTGTCGAGGAATCTGGAAACCATCCGCTGAACGTCTGCACGCAGGCTGCTGAGCTTTTCGTTCTTCGAGTCCGCGAAGACCTCATTGAAACTTTCCGCCAGTTCCTCAATCGTACTCAGGATCTGTTCCCGCTGCTGGCGACCCGGTCCAGCCTGCCGGACTGTCCCTGACGATGCTGCCGTCGATTCGTGAGCGCCGGTTGAAACCGACAGTGCTTCGAAGAAATTGGTACCGTTGCTGTTCAGCTGCATGTCAATCATAGATGTGACAGACAGAGAAAGCCGGCTGCTTTGAGAATCAAATATCGCAGTAACTCCGGTACCAGAAGAGTTGATGCGACTGACAACATCATCAATGGAATCCGTAGTCGCGTCCAGCGCAATACCGACGCCGTTGATCAGTAAGTCACCGCTGGAAACTGCAGACAGACTCGGGATGTCGCCAATATCGTCGCCGGAACTGTAGCCGACGTTCACCGGAACGGCACTGGACAGCTTGGTCGCGGCCAGAAAACCCGATGTGTCGTTACCAACATCCACATTCAGCGACGCCCCGCTGGTTGTCCGGGTCAGTACAACAGTTTCCGTGTCTGTATCAAAGACGGCCGATACGTCAGCGGCCGACCCGTTGATCCTGTCCAGAACAGAATTGAGACTGTCGTCAGCGTTGACCGTAATTGTCACTCCGTTGACATCAAACGATCCGGCAGTCACCGACAGCCCTTCGTCAAAGTTGGAGCGGCTGTTTCCCGAATCATTGAACGGATTGTCCGGGTCAACGGAACCGGGTATGACGTCACTGACATCAACAGTAAACGATTCGCCGACGACCAAAGTTCCTGCGTCCACCTGGAAGGACAGTCCATTGGACAGCGAGTATGTCTGCGTCAGGGGATTCGCTGCCAGAATGGTGACCGTTTCCATGAGAGTTTCATCGGGGGCGTAAACCTCAATCGCGAGGTCATTGGTGCCGTGTGTTCCGCCCTGAATGATCTTAAGATCCAGCGTGCCGGTCCCCTGTGCTCCATCGTAAATGCCGCCCATGGTCACACTGGCCGTGGACGCTACCGCGTGAGCAGTGGTGGCGAATGACGCTACGGCGCTGACATCAACGGTGAAACTGTCGCCATGAACAAGATCCCCATCCGCCAGGGTAAAAGTCAGACCGTTACTGAGGGAATACACCTTGTCGATAGGATGCTGCTTCCTAATGGTAATCACCTCAAGCAACGTATCATCCGGCGCAAAGACATCAATCTTCAGACGCTTCGTCACACCATGCGTGCCACCTTTCCTAACGGAAAATGTCAGAGCCCCGGTACCGTTACTTCCGTCATACGTTCCTCCAATAGTGGACTGAGCGGTTGAGTCTGCCCATACCGGCTGACTCGGACTGAATGACGTGCTCGCGAGCGACAGATCGATTGTGAACGTGTCTTTCCAGATCAGGTCACCGGCGCCAAATGTGATCTCAAGTCCGTTGGACAGCGTGTAGACCGTATCTATCGGGTCTTCATTCCGTACCGTAATGGCTTCAATCGTCTTACCATCGGCTCCCTTTACTTTGAGTTTCAGATTATCCACACCGTGCGTTCCGGCCTTGGTAACCTTCAACGTGAGTGTCTGACTGCCGCTGGAACCGTCGTACGTCCCACTGACGGTTGCCGTTGCTGTGCTGCCCGTGGCCCAGGGAGCAGTCAGGGTGGAACCAGCATAGGTTGGTACCACAGGTGTGTATGAGGTTGGCGCCGTATTCACTTCTTCTGTTGAACGAAGTGTTGTGGCCCCCTGTGACTCAAAATCCGCTGCTGCAGACGTTACGGACGCATACACGGAGGCTTTGCTGGTGCGGCGCGTAGATGTCAGCTCCCTGGCCGATAGAGAGCTGATGGCTTCTTTGAGACGCCGGACTTTCTGCAGACTGGATTCACCTGAGGCCTGGCTGTGCAGACTCTGATCGGCAGAAGCTGGTCGTCTCTTCCGGGTCACCTCAACTCGGACGTGAGACGATCCGAGATATCCGGAACCACTGTTTCCGCTGACCGAACTAACACCTACCACTTTGTGGGTCCTTTGCTAATCTGCGCCTGTACAGGCGATTATCCCGATACGGGTGTATAGGGCAGTCTGTATGGGTAGTTCTGCGTACGGAGTGGGGTAGTTCCCGATGTCGCTGCATTGTTGACTGTGGGGATAACCCCCAGTCGGAGTTTGAGCAATACAGCGGGCTGGTGAGAAGAAGCAACCAATCAGCCAGCATCAAACGAAGCGTCGCAGCATCAGTTGCCAAAAAGCAACGCCGGCGACCGTGGTTCCGACGACTTCACAGCGCTCAGACTCAGCGCGGAGTCTGTGATCTCGCAGAAGTCGTTCCGGACGAGTGACACCAGAGCATTCTACGGTCGGGAATGCCCGCCCGCGTCGGGTCTGCCTGTCGCATGACTCGTTGCGGCGCGCAGCCACTCGCAATTTCCAGGCACACTCTGCGGAATCGTTGGCCGACAGTGACCGCATTTCATGCGGTCCGCGATCTCCTGAATCCGCCACCGTCGACTGGACCAGTAAGGCGACCCGCATTCATCAATGGATGAGATCTGGTAGTCACGTCTGCTCAGGATCTGTACACGGGATAGGGCAGCGTTACGCACTCGGTCAGAAGTACATCTCGGGACATTCCACCGCTCGGCTGGTGCGGTTACCGGAACGGACCTGTATGGCGTGACTGACTGTGCAGCCGTTACACAGGTGCCGGGCGAATGATCGGTGTAGCGGTGGACGGTCTGCCTGTAGATTGCGCCGGGAAACCACACAGTCCGGCTGATCAGCTCGGCCTGACATCCCCGGTGACCGCACTACAAACCACCGATGACTGACGAAATCTATGGCAGGCCTGCCGACCGGAACAGGGCGAACGTTGGCACAGTAAGCATGCGCAGAACCGTATCGCCTGCCACTACCACGGCGGGCCGTGGTTCGACATCACCAGCCAGGCAATTCCGGTCCTGAGGTTGCGGCGACTGGCCACTCACATCGATGATCGTCGACCGGCGGACTGCGGGTGAATGTCCGCTTCCGGTGTCACCGACGGTGCACCCTGTGTGGACTGCTCCACGATTGTGTTATGCGGTTACTGGCTCGTCCGATACGAGACGCACAAGCCTGAGCCTGCGAACGTTCGTCCGTTCGCAGGCTATAATCGCTGGAGCAGTCGCGGGTTCGATTTTCGACCAGTCGTGCGTTAACGCATGATTTGATCGGCTTCGACAAGCATCAGAATAGCCGCTCGCGTGTGTTCGCTGAGATGCGGCCACGCGTCGACGAGCTCACCAGACAGAGGCGTGGTGTCGCTGTCACTCGCTGCTTCCACCACTTCGGCTTCCACCACTTCAGCTTCCACCACTTCAGCTTCAACCACTTCAGCTTCAACCACTTCAGCTTCCACCACTTCAGCTTCCACCACTTCAGCTTCCACCACTTCAGCTTCAACCACTTCAGCTTCAACCACTTCGGCTTCCACCACTTCGGCTTCAACCACTTCGGCTTCAACCACTTCGGCTTCAACCACTTCGGCTTCAACCACTTCGG
>JAQWOH010000029.1 GCA_029245955.1 Fuerstiella sp.
GGTAATGACGTAGTCCAACGCAGGTCTCATCCAAACCTAACCATAATTAACACCACCACAGCTTAGCGCTTGTGCAACTGCAGAATGAGCTGAGCGGCCTTCAGGCAGTCTTTGTGTTTTCGGTCGACCGCAAAATGCTGGTGACGACATCCATGACGTCACGTGCCCTCTGCAAGGCTGTGAGTTGTGACTGCTTCTGCAGCGATTGCACTGCCTGTCGATAGACATTGAGAAACTCGCCGCCTTCGTTCAGCTGGGTCCACAGCCATCGCGCTGATTTGCCGGCTGCTTCGGCGGCTTCTGCCTGGGACGCGCCATTCATCAGAGCGTCCAGGGCACGCACCTGAGTTGGTGTCAGACGTTCGCCATCGCATGCGGAAACCTCGTGAAGTTTTAGCTCGTCCTCGAGTGCATATCGTGTCCGCCACAGGCCGCTATTGTTACCCTGTTCCTCGGACATCTGGCTGAGTTTACCGTCCACCTCGCGCAGTGCGATGGCGGTAGATGTTGCATCCTCATGCTGAAATTCAGTCATACTTCCGAAAACTGCGAAGTGATTAGTTCCTTGATGTCGTTGTCCATGCCGGCATTGTCGAAAGCGGCGACCAACTGCTCAACATCGAACGCCACAATCTGGGTACTACGCCTGCTGGTCCTGTTGAGAATCGCGACGCGAAGCCTTAGACGCTATGACTGCTGCCTCATCGCCTTGTGTCACCATTGATTGCCTCGCCTCCAGCGGCAGGTCCGAACAGTCCGAGATCAGTGTCCGGATCTGCTGCCAAGGTGCACCCAACTCACTCGACTGCACCACCAGAGGACGAGTTGTCCGTAACTCCAGGCGTTTGCGCTGATAGTTTGAGTCCCTCATCGCCCATTTCGTGAATCCGGTAGTTGCGGGTATTTCCGTCGACTGCCGGATTTTCTCGTTTCCTGACTGGTCTGGGGCGTCCTTCCCGTCGTCTTTGTCGCTCGTTTCCGCCTTTGCCGACGCTGGCTGAGGGAAAATTTGAGGGGATTTGTGACTGATCGCGCAAAGCCCTCTGAGAAGTCTTCGAATAGTGGCCATCTGTCACCATTCTGTAATGCTCCTTGCTGATGCCTTCGCTGTTCCCAAACCAGTCGTTTACCACGTGAGCAGCAGAATACTCCAAGGCGTCGGTAATTCCACTGGCACTCAGATTTGCACAACGCTCGTTTTCAGGAATCGGTCGTAGGTCCAAACCAGCAGGATGCTGCCGGCAGCCCCCAGAATCGTGCCGCACAGGACAAACAGCCGCAGCGTTGAGTCATTGGCATTGTTTGGTGTGAGCAATGCGCCGCCAAACAAACCTGCCAAAGCACCGAAGAGGTAGACCATGCCCACCATCGGGTGATCGGCAGAACGGCCGGGGCGCGGGAAGGGAACGACTTCCTGGATCGTGTCCCGCAGTTCCTGGAATGCCGGTTCGGTGCCTGGGATCAGGGGAGTTTTACCCGCTGCGGTAGCTATGTATCCGCTCATAGCATCGCCACGATATTTGAAGACGTGACATCCGTGGATGTCGTCAACGGGGCAGCTAAACCATACTGGGCCTGATAACACGAATTTGCGCGGTGTGTGGCAATTGTGGAAGTGAATCATTCGACCGGCAACGTCGACATGGATCGCTGCGGATTTCCGGGCATTGGGGAAACGAAAAACCAAAGCGTCGTCGGGGATGTCAGGCTTATCGATGGATGGAAACGACAGTTCTTCGGCCAATTCTTTTGCAGAGCCATTCTTACAGAACAGGCTGAACCAGATGCCACCACAGCCCCATGTAAAGGCCACGAACCACAGGAAGCCACTGACAATGTCCGGGCCATCGTTCTGACGGAATTCCTGCACAGCAATGACCACGAGAACAACAGCTATCACAAGCGATATCGCCAGTACCACAATGCGGCTGAACAGCGGCAACGTTGTCTGATACGTTCTCATGTGTCTGCCTTTCCGTTGCGCCTGGGGCGCGTGGTTTTCTTACGAGGTTGCTTCTGTGTGGCGGTGGCTTCGCGGGTGGTGCGGATTCTATTTAGGAGTTCGGCGGCGGGTTCGTCGCGGGGGTCCTGCGGGAACAACTCGCCGCGGAACGCTTTTGCCAGGATCGATTGGTCCAGTTGAGTCAGGGCGGATTCTGAATCGGCGACCTCTTCCTCGATGTCGTCCGTACCGCCAAGCATTCGCTCAATCTGAGTGATGATTTCGACTTGCTCTTCGGCGGGCGGTAGAGGCACTGGAAGCGACCGCACCTGAATCAAACTGAGAGATGCTTTGGTCATGCCGTACTGAATGTGCTGCACGATCTTTTGAAGCCCCTCAGGATGGGTCAGCGAGTACGCCATAGCGCGGCTGTTCACAGAAGCAAGCAGACGCAGGAGGGCAATGTGCTGATTGATGTACCCTTTGCGGAGGTTGCGGTATTCGTACCTGAAGTTCGTGTATTCGTCGAAACTGCGAAAAGAGAGCAACGCCTTACCCCATATACTTGGCCATTTATCGGCCGTGATTGACCGGGCCGGGCACGTCCGCACTTCCTCCCACTCCCCGGAGTCCGGCTTCTGCCGTAGATCTTCCCTCACGATCGCCAGGTCAGCATCAGGAACCACGGCCTGTACAGCGACGCCCGCCTGTTGCATGACGCCCGCCTGTGGCATGACGCCCGCCTGTGGCATGACGCCCGCCTGTGGCATGACGCCCGCCTGTGGGTTGCTCTCGTCCTTCATCCGCCACATGGCATGAATCACAACGAACAGTAACAGCATCGCTACCCATGCAATACGCGGAGCGGCCCGCCTGCGGCCTCGTGGGACAATGGTCGCTGATGTTGGGGAAGCACCCAGAAATGAGGCGATCGGCACGCGGAACGTCGTTCCCACCTGCTGGACCGGGGTATCAATACAAATGTCACCGTCCGCATAACGCTGTTTGATTCGCTCAGCAGTGACCGGCTTCGATCGGCGACTTCCGGAATAGACGACGAACTCTTTCATAACATCAGTCTACCGGCAGTGAAGGCGTACGCAATGCACCTTAGGCGGCTGGCCACATTACCAGGACAGGCGTGCAGTAGTTTCGGCGATGTTTTCTCCCCCCCCCGTTTCTGCCGGTTATTGACGAGATCCTCTCGAGCGATCGGAAGTTGCATCGCAAACAGCGTCACACCACCACGCAGATCCTGGAGCGCCTGCGGGATGAGCACGCCTACGATGGTGGCTGAACGTACTGCACCGGGACTCCGGAATTTGAAGCAAAACGAATCGATCGGCAGATTCGCTCCTGTATCTTTTGCAGGCGACCATCAGATCGGGCGTCCGGAATGTTTCCGACATTTTGCCACCGGTATTGATGTGCGGCGTCTGCCGCACCAGCGCGGAAACTCGCAGACCGATTTCCCTGCAGATCACACCAACGGAGACCTGACGTGAGAAATATCAGTTGGCCCGCCTGGCATTACTCCATCCAAGCAGGCAGCACAGGGGGAACAACACCGCTCCTGCCTGCAGTAAGATATCAAAGGACGGCAGGAAGAATGCAATACAGAGAATGCCGGCAATAAACATTCCCGGCATAAAAAAAAGAAAGGAAAGAACTGGCGTAAGACGCTTCGTCATTGGGCTCTCCTTGTCAGCAACGTCCTGGGGATGGCGCCTGCGTTGTGCACTGCCCGGCCGATTCTTAACTATTGGCGGTCACCATCCAATAATGCCCCGACGCTGTCAACGGACAATTTCGGCAGCCACAAATCTGAAAATGGGAGTCTGGTCATGGAATCCGCCGGAGCACAGTTTCCTATACGGCCCCATACCACAAAGGCCTGAATCCGCTCGAGTTGATCTTCTCAAAATTCAATCAATTCGTTCGCTCACAGCGGCTCGGAAGTCTGTCGAAAATAATCGCTGCTACCGGCACGGCTCTCTGCGTCATCAGAACTGAAGATAACGATGAAGGCTTCGAACACTGTGGATATCTGGCCGAATGATTCAGGAAACTGCTCTCGCCGCCACTTCTTTGGCGCAGCTGCTTAAAAGGCATCAACGACAGTCACAAGAAGAGGCCAATGTACAGTGACGAATACCGTAGCTGCCAGCATCGAGTCGTAAAATTCAAGGGCGATCATCGAACCTGTCCAGTCCACGACCGTTCGAAGTCTGCAAACGGCTGCAGGGTAACGTGATCAGACAGATGTGTTTACATCTTGTCAGGGTCGAGGTTTTCTTCCCGTGTGTTGAACAGTGAAACGTTTGCTGTGGTGGCCCCGGACAGCGCCGTCGTTGTCCCCAGTCGCCACTCTCCGCTGTGGGCGACCGCTCTCAGTCGCTGGCCGGAAACCACCAACAGTTCCGGTACACCCTGCAGTATTGCACAGCAGCATCGGCGCAAATTGAACCGCGCAGCATGCCGTCGCCGGAGACACACCAGGTATTTTTTTCAAAAACATCGAAGTCAAACAAACTGTCTGTGACAGACAGGCATTGCCGCTGCAGTTGCGAGGGTTTACCTGCATTAACAGGGATTTTTTTTCGGACCGGCCCCCTTCATGGCATCGGAAATACGGCACGCCGATGTCATCGCTCCCGTGGCAAATCAGAAACGTAACGACGTTCCGGTATGACGTTTGCCACCCTCATACGTTCAATTATTGAAACATTTTTCTTTGTTGTCGCTTTTCTTCCCCGGGAGTATGACAAGATGGTTAAGTACGCGCAGTTGTCCAGAACATGGTTTCAGAATCTGTCTGCACCGCGCCGTAAAACACGCATTCCCCAGTCGCGCACAGGACTCGAGGCACTCGAACAGCGACTACTGCTGACCGTAGACGCTTTCATCGACGCAGAACAAACACTGCAGATTTCCGGATCAGACGCCGACGACCGCATTGTGGCGACGGTCGACAGTGACTCACAGGAAATCACCATCGGAGAATCTGACGAGGACGGATCGAATCTCGCCCGCTTCTCGCTCAAAGACTTACGCCGCATCGAACTCGACGCGGCAGATGGCAATGATTTTGTCAACATCATCGATGCCGACGGGACACTCGATGAACACCAGGTCGAATTGCATCTGAGCGGCGGTGACGGAGACAATGTCGTTTTCCTCAGCACCAGACCGATCGATTACCGCGAGATTCAGCAGCTTCAGACACTTGTGAATGCGGGGGCTGAATTGGAGGACATCGCACAGCAAATCGCCGCGACGACGCAGGACGGACTGCTCGAAGAGTCAAAAACCTTTATTGCCGACGCCACCTCACGGGTTATCGATGCTACTAATGCACTGAAGGAACAGGCCGAGACTGAACTGTTTGGACCGGCAAACGCACTGATGGAAATCAGTCAGACGGATCTTCTGGACACAGCGGAAGAGCTTCTTGCGGAGCTGGAAGACGTGGGATCACGAACAGACACCATGAGCGTTCAGATGGAAGCGACCGCCGAAAAGTACGTCGCCACGGCGGACAGCATCACCGGTTCCGCAACTGACAGAAAGAGAGGCGCGACGGACCGACGCATGAACGTATTAGGCCAGAGGGCTGAGCGGTTGGGTTCGGCATTTGCTGTTCAGTCCAGGTCACTCGCAGACGAAGCTAAGGCGCTGGGTGACGAGCTCACGTCGATCACAGAAAAAGCGCAGCAAATGGCGGAGGGACCAGTAGCGGAGCTTGAAGACGCTGCGGATAACATTGCCGTGCGGATGGATGAGATGGAACGTTCAGCCGAGCAGTTCACAGCTGAAACAGAGACTCACCTCGCAGCAGTCGGCCACCGTGTTGTGGGGATTGCCGAGCGACTGACAGGCCTCAATGTCAGACTGGAAGACGCGCTGGGCAGATTCACGAAAGACCTGACCGACGCGGCCGCGCGAATCGCCCCGGCGAAACATTCTCATGGCATGTGCGAAGTCGAGACGGTTCACACCTATAACGGTGGTTCCGACGAGGACTTCTTCATTCCACTCAGTGCGATGACGAGCAGTTGGTTGATTAACGGCGGCGGCGGCGACGACATACTTTTTGGAGGATTTGCGGGGGATGAAATTAATGGCGGCGACGGGACCGATCTTATTTTCGGTCTGCGAGGAGACGATTTGATTCATGGCGATGACGGTGTTGATTTTCTGTTTGGCGAGTTCGTTTTCGATATCCCGGGCATCACGGGCGACGACTGTGTGTTTGGTGATGCCGACATCGACCTTGTTGTCGGCGACAATGGTGTTGAACTCTTCAGCAGCAATCCCGGGGGCGATGACCATCTGCACGGCGGTTCGGAAATTGACATCGTGATTGGTGACGACATCTCTGACATCTTCGATCCCGCCCATGCCGGCGGCAGCGACACGATATATGGTGATGAGGGGATCGATGCCCTGTTCGGCACCGGTGGTGACGACACAATTGAAGGGGGTGAACATATCGACTTCATGATGGGCGGTGGCGATAACGACACCATGTACGGTATTGACAACACCTTCACCGGCGATGGATGGACGATCCCCGGTACAACCATCGTGCTGGGCAATCTGCAGTTCGGAAACCTTGGTAACGACACGATCTACGGCGGTGACGGCGTGGACGTTCAGTTCGGCAACGATGGCAGTGACAGGATGTACGGCAAAGAATACATCGACTTCATGTTCGGCCAGGCAGACAACGACACAATGTACGGAGAATCGGGGGGCGCAATTTTCGAAATCCTCGGCGTCCCGGTACGCCTCGGCAATCTGATGCTTGGTGGCGCGGCCAACGATGAAATGTGGGGAGGCGGCGATCTGGACGTGATGTTGGGGCAGGGCGAAAACGACACGATGCACGGATTCGACGGGAATCTTGAAACATTCGGTATCGATACAGACTGGATGTTCGGTGGCAACGGCCATGACATTATGGCTGGCGACGCGGAGGAAGCGGGGCTCCTGACGTCCAGCGACTTTATGTGGGGCCAGGCCGGCAACGACACGATGGACGGTGGTAAGCAGACCGACTTCATGAGGGGCGGCGACGGTGCAGACACCATGAACGGTGACAGCAACTCCATCATACTTCTGTTTTCAATCGACTTTATGCAGGGTGACGATGGCAACGACATCATGGATGGGGGGAGTGCCTTGGACATAATGCGTGGAAAAGACGGCAATGACACCATGAACGGCGATGACGAGTCACCGGGCCATCTTTTTTCGCGGGACTTTATGTGGGGGGGACAGGGATCTGATTCTATGAACGGAGGCGCGAATTCCGACAGGATGTCCGGAGGTGACGGAAACGACAGCATGTGGGGGGACAGCAATGTTCTGTTGTTTCTCGCATCAACCGATCTCATGTTTGGGGATGGCGGCAACGACTTCATGGATGGAGGGAATGCCACAGACCTGATGTCTGGAGGGAGCGGAAATGATCGGATGCAGGGGGATGACAGTTCGATGTGGCTGGTTTCCCGTGACGTGATGCAGGGCAACTCCGGTGACGACTGGATGAATGGAGGCAACCATGGAGATTTCATGTCTGGCGGTACAGACCGGGACACGATGCTCGGTGACACCAGTCTTGGGCATCAGTGGCTGTCCTCTGATTTTATGATCGGCGACGAGAATTGCGACAAGATGTTTGGCGGAAGACGTGGAGACTGGATGTTTGGCAGTGCCGACGTCGACATGATGGAAGGACAGGGCGGGTGGGACTTCATTGAGGGCGGTTCACAGAGTGACACGATCAACGGTGGCGATGGTTGGGACAACATTTACGGCAACAGCGGCACGGATTTGATTCACGGCAATGATGGCTGGGACGCCATTTTTGGAGGCTCCGAAGACGATCGCATTTTTGGGGACAATGGATGGGATTCCTTGAAAGGTGGCAAGTGGTTTACAGCGGCCGGTTCCGGAAACGATGCGATCCATGGCAACAATGGTTTGGATATCATTCGCGGTGACGATGGCAATGACTGCCTGGATGGAGATGACGGATGGGACACTGTCTATGGAAACAGCGGCCACGACTGCATCAGCGGCGGCAATGGGGGGGATTTACTCTTCGGGAATTCAGGTAATGATCATCTCCTTGGTAATGATGGCTGGGATACTTTGTATGGGAACTCAGGCCACGATAATCTTGAAGGCGGAAACGGATTGGACCGCTTGCATGGAAATTCAGGCAACGACAATCTTTGGGGAGGTGCCGGTCTTGACTTGCTGAATGGTGGCTCGGGCAGTGACAACATGTGGGGAGGAAGTGGCTGGGACTTCTTCCCCGGTTTTAATCCTTTTTTCGACAACAGGGTTCAGGCCGGGCCCAACAGCAGCGGAATCACGTGTGTCTGCGTCCAGGCCCCCATCGAACCCTGTGTCAAATATGACTTTGGCGATGCCCCGGACTCTTATGGCACCACGCTTCCGAACGGTGCCCGGCACAAAATACATGGTCCACGTCTTGGAAACCGTGTCGACTGGGAACTTGATGGACAGCCCACTGCTGCGGCCAACGGAGACGACACGGCGGTCACGGATGACGAAGATGGCGTGTTCATTTCCACGCTCTTTGCCGGTGCCGGCACATCTGTACCCGTCAATCTGCAGAATGCCGGTAACGCCTTCCTGAACGTCTGGGTCGACACCGATACGACATCCGATTTTTCCGGTTCGGGAGAACACGTGGTGGTGGACTATCCGCTCGTCAGCGGTTTCAACCTGGTGAACATTGCACTGCCGGCGACGGCCCTGCCTGGTGCCAGCTTCGCGCGGTTTCGCGTCACGACCGATGCCGGAGTTGGCCCCACGGGCGAGGAACAGGACGGCGAAGTCGAAGATTATCCGATCAAGATCGTCGGAGTGGATTATGGCGACCTGCCGGATGATGATGTCTTTAACTATCCCACCTTGCTGGCCAACGACGGTGCCAGGCACACTCTCGGTGGCCCGTTCCTTGGCACCTCGATTGACTCAGAACCGGACGGCCAACCCAGTGTGGGTGCCGACGGAGATGACCAGGGCGGAATCGATGATGAAGACGGTGTGGTTTTATCGGGCACGGTGGCCGGCACAATGGGCACGGCAGACGTCACGCTTGGCTCGTCGGGTTCCGCCTATCTGGATGGGTGGGTCGATTTCAATGCTGATGGCGATTTCATCGATGCCGGAGAACAGATCTTCAGCAGTCAACCGATCACCGGCTCAATGAGCCTCCCCTTCACCGTGCCGGTGGGCGCAACAATAGGTGGCACCTATGCACGTTTCCGCGTCAGCACGATGGGCGGACTGCCCCCGACAGGGCCAGCACAGAATGGTGAGGTCGAAGATTATCGTGTGGGCATCAAGGAGTGTTCCAAAATGGACTACGGCGACGCACCAGATTCCTATTATCAAACCTTCCGGATGAATGATGGCCCGCGGCACCAGTTGGGTGGTCCCGTTCTGGGCACCTTGATTGACGCCGAACCAGATGGTCAGCCCAGTGTTAATGCCGACGGCGATGACCAGGGCGGAATCGATGATGAAGACGGTGTGGTTCTGTCAGGCATGGTGGCCGGCGGAACCGCGACAGCAGACGTTTTTTTGAGTAACGCACTCTCGGCTTATCTGGATGCATGGGTCGATTTCAATGCTGATGGCGATTTCATCGATGCCGGAGAACAGATCTTCAGCAGTCAGCCGATCCTCGCTGGACTTAACCCGCTGAATTTCACCGTTCCGGTGGGTGCAACAACTGGGTCCACCTATACTCGTTTCCGGGTCAGCACCACAGGAGGACTCGCACCAACCACACCGCAGATCGGTCCGGCACCGTTCGGTGAGGTGGAAGATCATCGCACCTCCATCGAACCGCAGCAGCCATCCATGGACTTTGGCGACGCACCAGAGCTCTATCCAACCTTGCTGATGGATGATGGTGCCCGGCACACTCTCGGCGGCCCGGTTCTTGGCACCTTGATTGACGCAGAAC
>JAQWOH010000038.1 GCA_029245955.1 Fuerstiella sp.
CCCGATTCCGCAAATGTCAAGTCGCAATTAGCGAACACGAGAAAAAACTCTATACCTCAGACGTGCTCACTCAATGGCGACCGTCTATCGAACATACTAAACAAACTCCTGGCGGAAACAACCTGGGGGTTTCCGTGACTGGGCGCATTCACATTCAATGAAGCAAACGCCTGGCTCAGACCTGGTTTGAGGTTTTGGTTGCGCGCCAAGGTCGACAACCCCGGTAGCAGATGTGCTGACAAGTTTGCGCGCTCATGACGAACCGTCATGAGTTAGTAACCAGCAACGCGAAATACGTGCGTTTGTTGGCTCTGATCGAGACGTGACCTCATAGCAATCGCTGGTCGAATCGCTTGAATTGCGACAGGAAATGCAGCAGCTGATGACGCCTGACGACATGCTGGAACCGCAACAACAATCAGCCGGACAACCGTAACAACAACAACGGTTTCCGTGTGGCGAGCACTTTGCGACAGACGGTCTGTCTGTCCTGCCGGAATCCGGCGGTTGCTGCGTGTATGCGTGGCCCCGTCAGAGCGTAGACGCCACGTCCTGCAGTCGATGATTCACAGTGTGACACTGGAGTTTGAGCAGACGGAAAAGAATGGCCGTACCTTCAGCAAGCTGAAAGGCGGCGTTATCGAGTTGTCTAATGCTGTAATTCGGGACGACAAGATTTGAACTTGCGACCTCTGCACCCCCAGTGCAGCGCTCTACCAGGCTGAGCCACGTCCCGTGGTAATGTTTTTGCGGCCCTGCGGCCTTCTCTGGTTCCTGCATGCCAGCCGGACTTCTCGCAGGACATCGTTACTGTAACTCCGTTTCTGACTCATTCAAGTCCTACGGTGGTTCTGCCGTCCGGCGGAGGATTTCGATTTTCATCTGGTATATTGGCGCCGACATCGCTTTGGCAGTTTCTTGTCGCCGTGGAGACGCACAGGAGATTGTGTTCAGATCGCGGAACGTCCCCGTTATTGCATGGAATCTCACAGTATCCCGTGTTCTGTGTCCGTCGGCGCTGCATATTCGCGTTCTGTCTTCAGATCGCTTCAGCGGCCGTATTCGTCTGTTGCCTTCTGTACAGGCTGTGGGTCGGTATCATGCCGGGACCATGGAGAGTGAATCGGAAAAATCACAGAATCGACAACCGCAGGACATCGGTCCAGCGGTTGTTGTGCCGGCGTATCATCAGTCGTTGTTGAACTACCTGAAGAAGGATGAGGCGGAACTCTGGCAGTGGTTCTCGTCGCACTGTGTCCGGACGGAAGGTGCAGAGACTGTTCGCCTGGAACTACTAAAAACGGCTTATCGCATCGGACGGGATACGGCTGCTGAGCTGTACAGTCTGGTTGACGTGGCTGTTGATGGGATGGGACTGTCGTGCCCCGTGACCGTATATCAGGCACAGAATGCGACAGGGCTGAATGCATCGCTGGCGTGGTTGCCGCACGAGGCCCACGTTGTTTTTCACGGGCCGGTTCAGGAATCACTGACGAATGATGAGTTGTTGGCCCTGCTCGTACACGAGTTGGCCCACCACGAATTGTTGTCAATTCAGGACAGCGAGTTCCTGATTGTGGAGCAGATTCTGACGGCCATGATCGCTGATGCGGCTGCCGACAATCCTCATGACAGAACGTTGCGCAATTATCATTTGTACACCGAACTTCACTGTGATCGCCGTGCGCTGCAGGTTACGGACAGTCTGGAGTCCTGTGTCAGTATGCTGGTCAAGATGGAGACGGGGTTGAAGGATGTCAGCGGGGCGGCCTATATCGAGCAGGCGAACGAGGTCCTGGCGACGGGACCGACCAGCAGCGACGGTGTCACTCATCCGGAAATGTTTATTCGAGCCAAAGCCCTGCAGCTGTGGCGCGACGAACCGACTCATTCGGGTCGGACTCTGCAGTCATTCGTGGAGGGACCGCTGGCCCTGCGGCACATGGACCTGCTGCGGCAACGCAGGGTGACAGAGCTGACAATGACGTTTCTGCAGCGGTACCTGCGGCACGAATGGCTTCAGACGGATCTGGTGATGGGGCACGCGAAACGCTTCTTTGGAGATTTTTGTCCGCCGGATACAGACACCGATGCAACAGCCCTGAATACCTCCTTGAGTGAGTGCGATGCACAACTGAGAAGTTACTTCTGCTACCTGTTGCTTGATTTCGTAACGTGCGACGCGGATCTGGAGGAAGCACCTCTGGCAGCTGCAATTCTGTTTGTGCAGAAAGTGGGGATGGCTGACCAGTTCCGTGTCCTGGTGAGGAAGGAACTGAAACTGTCGAAACGGCTGCTGCAGAAGGTTGAAAAGGACGCCGCAAAGATCGTACGCCAGGCGGAAAAGGAGTTCGTCTGATGAAGCCTTTTCAGGAATTTCTGCGCGGGCAGGTTGAGTACGGCGGATTTAGCACGGAAGACGTGCTGTTGTCGTTCTTGCCGCTGATGCGACAGGTGATTACGACTCATCAGAAGGATCTCGTTGCACCACTGGAAGGGCTTGACAGTCTGTCCGTGAACGGCACTCGGATTTTTTACTCTGCTGACGATGGGTGTGAGGAACGCCGAAATCTGAGTTCGGTGCGTCGAATGCTGAACCCTGTGTCACGCGGAGTGGACGTTGTGGGGCAGAGCCGGGTGGTCCTTGACGTGGACGTCGGCGGGCAACGGTATGAAAGCACCGATGTCACCACTGAGAATGAAGACGTGCAGCGACCGGCATTCAGGTCGGGCTACATTTGCTGGGAGCACATGTTTGACCACCACGATCCGGCGACAGACGTGTTCAGTCTGGGACTGATTCTGGCGAGTCTGTCGTGTGGGCTGGATCTGGCCGACAGAGACGACCATGAGCGATTTGTCGCCAACAGGACGAATCTGTTTCGCGTTAACCCTGCTCTGCATCCGGTATTTGCCAGGGCCATTCGCGTGATGACGGAGCTTGACCGTCACGAGCGACCTCAGGATCTGCCGGCGCTGCTGGTCACGCTGGAGAACTATCGAGATCAGGAAGTTGACTTCGACACCGACCTTGCCAGCGATCAGCATTCTGAGGGCACGGACCGGCCGGGGAGGCGTCAGCTTATTCTCGGAAAACTGCAGCAGCGACTGTTCGAGATTAACCGTAGAAACCGTCTGCTTCAGTTCCGAACCACGATGCAGACAGTAAATCTGACGCATTCATCCATTCCATTGATGTTTGACGTAGCGCATGTGCGATCGGATCAGGTGCTGACCTGGGACGGGACATTTCGAGGTGAGGTGCTGAAGCAAAAAGCCGTTTCTTTAAATCGTCATCTAAACTTTCGTGAGGCTGTTTATCTGCCAGGCACTCTGGATCGCATTCGTGTGGAGGCTCGACGTGATGAGAAAGAATACGGCTTTGCGCAGTTGAGACTCATTGTCTGTTTTCTGCGGTGGGCCGACTTGAAATCAAAGCCGGTTGAGCGATACGAGTCACCGCTGTTGTTGCTGCCGGTGAAGCTGGATGTGAAGAAAGGCATCCACGACCGGTATTCATTAACAGCGGTCGACACCGTTGCCGAAGTAAATCCGGTCGTTCGCTATCAGTTCGAGCAGCTTTACGACATCCGCCTTCCCGAACATGTTGATCTCGCAGGAAACGGGCTCGACGAATTTTTCGGGCAGATGAAACGGGACGTTACCTTCAGTGACGCCACGGTGAATCTGGCTCGTGTCGACAAGCCTCGTATCGAACTGATTCACGAAAAAGCCCGTCGCAGGCTGGATCAGTATCGGCGTCGAGCCCGCCTGTCGGGGCGTGGGATCCGTCAGTTCATGGATCTGGACTACAGTTACGATTCCATCAATTACCATCCGCTGGGCCTGCGGATTTTTGAGGAATTCATCACTCCCGCACGGACTCACCTGGAAGAAGTGATTGCACAGCCCCCTGCTGCGAATGTCAGACCCCATGCAACTCCGCCGACGCCCACAGGTGAAACTGTTGTGGAAGCGGAACAGGAATTCTATCACGTACGTCGCGAACTGGATGACAATCCATACAATTGGGAATTTGATCTGTGCAGTGTGACGCTGGCGAATCTGAAGTACCGTCGCATGTCTCTGGTGCGGGACTATACTCAGCTGGTGGCCGACAATACGGAGAACGCAGCCTTCGAGGCCACGTTTTCAATAACTCCGGCCGACCGTCAGTCACAGGAAGAAGAGACGCTTCCGCTGAATGAACGTTTTCATGTTGTACCGTGTGACCCCACGCAGACGAAGGCGATTGCACACGCGCGCAGCGGCGACAGTTACATTATTCAGGGGCCGCCGGGCACAGGTAAGTCTCAGACGATCGCTAATTTGATCGCGGACTACGTTGTGCGTGGCCAGCGTGTTTTGTTCGTATGCGAGAAACGAGCCGCCATTGATGTGGTGTACCATCGCCTGAAGCAGCAGGGTCTGCATGAACTGTGTTGTCTGATTCACGATTCTCAGTCCGACAAAAAACAGTTTGTGATGGATCTGAAGCAGACGTACGAGACGTTTCTGGCAGAGGCCGGCCGACCCCGTGATCACCAGGTGATCAATCGTCAGAAGCTGCTGACGACTCTGGCAACCGAACTCAAACCGTTGGGAGACTTTAACGCAGCCATGATCTCGACGCCGGAGGCAGCGGGGGGAACCCTGCGGTCTCTGCTGGACCGCCTGCTCGAACTTCGGTCTGAGATGCCCGCACTGACGCCACGTGAATGGGAACGGATTCCGGCGTTTGCAGACTGGAGAGAAAATGTCACCAATCTGGCTGAGTTTTCCAGACGACTGAAGCCGCTGCAGCCTGACGGGATTCTTGCGAACCACGCGCTGTGTCTGCTGAGTGCTGACGTTGCGGACGCGGACCACCCTGTGGAATTGGTGACTGATTGTCTGCACGACTCACGGTCATTGATTGACGATCTGCGGCATGCGATCGATGAACTGGATCTTCCGTCGGAGATCACAACCAGTCTGCAACAGCTGGACGAGGCCGTCAAGTACGCTGAACATGCCGCATTTCTGGCTCAGCACGACCTGCTGGAATTACTGGATCCGGAAACAGCGACCGCCAGGGACTTTGCGAAGCGGCTGAAAAAACTGGCAAGTTGTGACAGAGCGGTTGAGAAAGCTCAGAAGCGAACGGTCCACTGGAAAGAAAAGCTTTCGTCCGATGATACTCGCCTGGCGCTGCTGACAGTGCGGCGTTTTGAAAAGTCACCGTTGTGCGTGTTCAAGCCGTCATGGTGGCGCATGCGTCAGGTTCTGAATTCCAGTTACGAGTTTTCTGCACACGCAGTGAAGCCGACATGGTCGGACATTCTGGAGCAACTGGATTACGAACACGAAAAACTGGCGGCCAGGTATGACGTGGCTACGGAGATCAGTGACGAGTTTTCGATATACCTGGACTTTGATGTGTTCTATCGGGATCTGATGGCGTTGCGGGAATCACTGGAACGTCAGCCGGGACCTATTCAGAGTCTGAACCGGTTTGTGCTGGCGCGCCCGGCGGGCGTACGGATTCTGCAGACGATCGCCGACGTCAGGCCGCAGATGGACCAACTTGTTCTGACGCTTGACCGATTTCTGGATGGTTACGAATACCAGTCTCTGGCCGACTTAAGGCAGAGCATTACCGTCCTGAGCGAGAGTCTGGATGAATTGCCGGATTATCTGCACTGTCTGGCGTCGTTGAAGCCCATGCCGGCATCGGTGACCTCAGTAATTCGTGCACTGTCCCTGACGTTAACGCAACTGGAAGCTGCCTCCGCCGAACGCACGCTGCAATTGGTTTATCGTGACGACCGCGAACTGGCTCGATACGACGGCAGTGTCCGTGAGCAGCAGTTGGAACGGATTGCCACGATCACCGACCGCTGGCTGCGGATTAATGCGGCTGTCGTCAGGGAATCTGTGCGTCAGCGTTTTGTCGATCACGTGGATTTGTCTGCAAAGCCTGCGGCTCAACTGCAGCCTTCGCAGAAAGAGTTCAAGAAATCGTACAATCGAGGTCGCCGAAGCGTCGAACACGAATTCGGCAAGTCCATGCGATACAAGTCGATTCGGGATCTGGCGGCTGGTGACTCGGGGCTGGTGATTCGCGATTTGAAGCCTGTGTGGCTGATGAGTCCGCTGAGTGTTTCGGATACCCTTCCATTGACTTCCCACCATTTTAACGTGGTGATCTTCGATGAAGCCAGCCAGGTGACTCTGGAAGAGGCCATCCCGTCGTTGTTTCGTGCCGAGCAGACGATTGTCGTTGGCGACGAGATGCAGCTGCCACCGACGAGTTTCTTTGCTTCCAAACGCGACGATGATGACGACGACCTGACCATTGAGGAGCAGGGTGAGCTCGTCCAGTATGATCTGAACAGCAGCAGCTTTCTGAATCATGCTGCGCGGAACCTGCCGTCGCGGATGCTGGGCTGGCATTATCGCAGTCGTGCGGAATCACTGATCAGCTTCTCCAACCACGCCTTTTACAGCGGACGACTGCTGACTGTGCCTGAGGAACACCTGGCTACTGAACGTCGGCAGGAAATTTTGATTGATGCACCGGAAGATGGCGGGACATCGGCCGCGGCCCTGCTAAACCGCCCTGTTAGTTTTCATTTTCTGAAGAACGGTGTTTACAGCAAGCGACGCAACAAGCCGGAAGCTGAGTATATCGCTCAGTTGGTGCGGCAGCTACTAAGCGATGAGGCAGATCATACGATCGGAATCGTCGCATTCTCTGAGGCACAACAGCAGGAAATTGAAGGCGCTCTGCGATCGCTGGCTGACGACGATTCCGATTTCGGCGAGTTACTGGATGCCGAACTGGAACGAGAAGAAGACGGTCAGTTCAGTGGGCTGATCGTGAAGAATCTGGAGAATATTCAGGGGGACGAACGCGATATTATTATCATGAGTGTCTGCTATGGGCCGGATCCCGAGGGGAAGACGCGAATGAATTTCGGCCCCATCAATATGTCCGGTGGCGAAAAGCGACTGAACGTGGCGTTTTCGCGAGCCAAACATTTTATGGCACTGGTAACGTCGATGAGGTCGTCAGCCATTACCAACGATTATAATGACGGTGCCGGCTGTTTGAAGAACTACCTGCGCTACGCTGAGGCCTGCTGTGCCGGGCAGTCTGAAACGGTTGCCACCGTGCTGCAAAGTCTGAGTGGCCGCGATGAGACCGCACTGTGGCCTACAGACGATGTGGAGGTTCTGGTGCAGCAGATTGCTCGCGAGCTAAACGTTCGCGGCTTCGAAGTGGACCTGAATGTGGGGCAGTCGCACTTCCGCTGCGATCTGGCCATCCGTCGTGCAGGTGACGAGCAGTACCGTCTGGGAGTCCTGGTCGACAGTCGACTGTGGTATCGGCAGTCCGATCTGCTGGAACGGGAATTGTTCAAACCGCAACTGCTGAAAGCCTTTGGCTGGAATGTCTGTGTTGTCCTGGCCCGCGACTGGTACCACAGCAAAGACGCCGTGCTGGAATCGCTGGAGATAATGCTGACGCACAATTCAGTTTAGTGCAGGCTGTCAGCCGCATTGGGAAGACATTCGGAATCTGATGCGTTCAACGCTGTATCAGTTCGGTGACAACATCACTGCCGGAAGAGCGTGTCGTGAGGTCTCGGCCTGCAGACTGTGAGCTGAGACCTTACGAATGGCTGCCCTGAAAAAACACTGCAGTCAATGATTGTACAGGGTTTGATAAACGTGTCATGATATCACCAGCGACACCATGGACGCGCGAGCGTTGCAGCCTTATGTATTTCCTTCCGCAGTAAAGCCTTGCTCATGATTGTAAAATACCACGCGAAGCAGCTGATCGTTTCAGTTCTCGCTGTTGGCCTGGCAGCCGTACCCTGTGTGAATGCTTCCGACTGGACGACATGGCGAGCAGATTCGGCTCGTACTGGCTACACGCCGGATGAGCTGCCGGAGGATCTGGTCCTGCAGTGGTCGCGGTATCCCGAGCATTCACCGGCGCCTGCATGGCCGCGAGATGATCGGATGAGTTTTGATCGCGCGAATCATGTTGTGGTGGCGCAGGGTCTGGTTTGCTTCGGAAGTTCGGTGAATGGAACTGTGAAAGCTCTGGACGCGACGACCGGAGCGGTGAAATGGACGTTCTTTACAGAAGGTCCGATCAGATTTGCTCCAACCGTGTGGAAGAACCGGCTGTATGCAGTCAGTGACGATGGTTACCTGTACGCCCTGCAGTTGTCTGACGGCAGCCTGATCGACCGATGGCGGGGCGGACCACAGGATGACCGGGTGCTGGGTAATACTCAGATGATTTCCAAGTGGCCGGCTCGTGGCGGTGCTGTCATTCACGACGGACTGCTGTATTGGGGGGCGGGTATCTGGCAGTCTGAAGGTGTCTTCATTCGTGCGATGAATCCGGACACGGGAGAAACTGTCTGGACCAATGACAGTTCCGGCGGCATTAACATGCCACAGCCTCACGGCGGAGCCAACGCGAAAAGCGGCGTGTCGGCACAGGGTTACCTGCTGGCAAACGATGAGAGACTGTTCATTCCCACGGGGCGGGCTGTGCCGGCCGCCTTTAAGCGTGGCAGCGGCGAGTTCGAATATTATCGTCTGCAGGAGAACACCAAGCGTGGCGGAACTACTGCCGTGCTGGCGGGTGAGCTGATCTACAACGGCGGCTATGCCTATCGCACTGGCGATGGATCTCTGCTGGATGACCGAATACCGGGCGCCGTCGCGGCGCTGTCTGACGGGATCGTGCACGGCAACAGCGATCAGTTGATCCTGCTGAAGGCCGTCATGAAACAGACCAACGATCGCAAGGGGCAGCCGGTCACCGTGCCGGCACATGAAACTCAATGGCAGGTGAAAGGCGTTCCTGCGGGAACAGCACTGATCGCAGCAGGTGAAACGCTTGTGTCGAGCAACGGAAAACGAGTTGCGACAGCGAGTGTGGAGGACGGAACTCTGCTGTGGTCCGCCGCAGTAGATGACGTGGCTTACGGTCTGGCCGTGTCTGATGAGCAGCTTTTTGTCAGCACTGCCAGCGGGGCGATCCATTGTTACGGGGGGGCCCCAGATGGCGCCAGGGATCCTGTTGTACATCACTCAAATAAGGTTCCGGCACCGTACCCTGAGAACCCCGCAGTCGCAAGGGCCGCTGTTGAGATCATCAAGCGGTCGGGAGTGACGCACGGTTATTGTGTGGATCTGGGCTGTGGCGACGGTCAACTGGCTTACGAACTGACGAAGCAGTCGGATCTGTTTGTTGTCGCTGTGGACTCGGACGCAGATCGTGTCGCTACGGCTCGGAAAAAACTGCATGCGGCCGGCGTGTACGGCACGCGAGTGACGGTGCATGTGGGCAGCCCGTCAGAAACCCATTTCCCGAAATACTTTGCAAATCTGGTTGTCTCACAGCGTTCGCTGGATGCCGGTGCCGGCAGCGTGAATGCAGCAGAAGTGTTCCGACTGCAGCGACCGTACGGTGGAGTCGCATGCGTCGGTGCCCACGGATCCATGGCTGTCAATACTCGGGGGGCTCTGGAGGGCGCTGGTGAGTGGACACACCTGTATTCGAATCCGGCCAACACGCTTTGTTCGACCGACACGATTAAGGGGCCGTTATCTGCTGTATGGTTTCGTGACATTAACCTTGATCTGCCTCAGCGCCACGGCCGCGGACCATCCCCGCTGTTTTACGAAGGTCGTTTGTTTGCTGAAGGTCTGGACGAGCTGATTGCGGTCGACGCCTACAATGGTCACCCGCTGTGGCGTGTTGAGCAGAAGGGGATTCTGGATGCCTACAACGCAGATCACTTGGCGGGTACCGCGGTGACGGGCAGCAATATCTGCGTCGCGGAAGGCAGTGTTTTTATTCGCAACGGTGCCGAATGTCTGAGAGTCGACGCGGCTACCGGTAAGGTGAGTGCAACATTTCATGCACCGCCACATCCCGATGGCAAGCCCGCTGTTTGGGGATACATCGCGTGTGAAGACGGGGTGTTGTTTGGATCCACGTCCAATGAAGCTCATGTCGTGCGGCATGCCTATATTCGAGCCGACGACCACATGCAGCGACAATTCTCAGAATCAACAGCCCTGTTCGCGTTCGATGTCGCCACAGAAAAGCTGTTGTGGCGCTACGATGCGAAGCAGTCCATACGCCACAACGCTATCGCCATTGGTGCCGGGCACGTTCATCTGATTGATCGTGCGCTGGCCGCGGATGACCTGTTGTCGAATGCACCGGCGCGACGCGGCCAGAAACCGAAAGTACCACCCGTCGGCCATACAAACGGAGAGCTCATAACGCTGGACGCGAAGACCGGAGAACGACAGTGGAAGACCAACGAAGAGGTGTTTGGAACGACTCTGGCCTTCAGTGCGGATCACGACATCGTGCTGATGTTCTATCAGTCGACCAGGTTCAAGCTTCCGTCCGAGGTCGGTGGTCGTATTGCCGCGTACCATGCCACCGACGGATATCGTCTGTGGGAGAAAAAGGTCAGCTATTCAACTCGGCCGTTGATCAATGACGACACGATCATCGCCCATCCGTCTTCTCTGGATCTTGTTTCCGGAGAGGCGAAACCCATGGCGGTACCGAAGTCCTACGGTTGCGGGCAGCTGTCTGGTTCCCGTAACCTCCTGATGTTCCGATCGGGCACGCTGGGGTACTTTGATTTCAGTCGCGACGCGGGAACGGAAAATTATGGCGGAATTCGCCCGGGCTGCTGGATCAACGCTCTGCCCGTCGGCGGACTGGTCCTGTTGCCGGACGCGTCGTCCGGATGCAGCTGCAGTTATCAGAATCGATCATGGATGGCCCTGGAAGGCAGTGAGTGACGTGCCGGCATTTCTGTTCGGCGACGACGTAATCACACATTTCACTCCGTGCCCATGCCGGAACGTGGTGATTTGCTGATCTGTCATGATGAAATATCCGCCTGTTGGTTGCCAGAGTTCAAATTCGTCGCCGTTTGGCTCACGGTACAGCAGCGCATGTGATTCGTGTCCGGCGCTGAGGAGAGCCACAATCAGCATTGTCGGGAACTTGATACGGCTGATCTGGTTATGAGTTCGCGGCAGTGTTTGATGTTCCATGTTAAGTTGCCACAGGCCGTAACGAGTGTCGGCCATGCTGATTCCGCTGCGAGTCGTTCTCATCAGTTTCGCAGCAGCGTTCTCTGACAACTCTTTGCGACAAAGTTTCGTTACGTTGGCGACGGTCGCGGCTGAAGTGCCTGGTCTGCAGCACGATGCCGTCAGCAGTGGAGTGGTGCCACAGCATCTGCGATACCTCGGCATTCGCCTTGACGCCGGTCCCCGGCAGGATTGCACTTAACAGAACCATGGCGCGCAGCAGGAACCCGGCCTGGGGACCACGACTGATCACTGCGAAACCGGTCAGCCAGCCGGGAAATGCAACGAATATTGGAATGCGTACCAGCCAGACGATGATTTCGACGCTGTGTTACAGTTGGATGGGCAGCCTCTGACAGAACTCGTCAGAATAGCGTGTGGCTGCAAATGTAATCAGTATTAGTACACTTACAGTCATTACGCCACGAACTACTCCCGTTGCAGCCCCGGCGGTATCTGCCGCCGCCGATACTGTGCGACCCGGACGCATTCTCTGCATCTGGCATGTCGTGAAGCTTAGGTCATTGGAGGCTGCCGGGAATCGGCCGGATTCGTAACTCTGCCTGTGGCGACTGCATTGTCCCGTTCGTAACGGTCATCAGACCGATGGAGCGGGCGCGGGTTACTTCATTTGTCGGTCCGCGAAATTCATGTACTGCGTCCAGTCAAAGTCTGTCACGTCGTGCTTGCCCGTGCGGATGTGGTATCCAACATCCGTCTGGATGGGCTGGTTCACGGTGGCGACATCATCGTCTGGCAGTCCCGTCCGTCCCAGTAACTCAAAGACAGGGCCCGCGTGATACAGAGAAAGCATCTCACCACGGGGATCGGCCCACCGGTCGTCTTCTGCGCTGGCAACATAAACCGGCCGCGGAGCGATCAGAGCCATCAGCATGTGGTGGTCCACTGGCAGGGCATTTTCACTGTCGTTGTACTGGCGATGATTGATGCAGAACCAGTGCGGAAATGACGTGTTGATTCGTTTGACCGTCTCGCCGAACCGTCGGCGTGACAGTGCCGCCCCCCCGCAGCCGGAATCATTCGAAATCACCATGGCAAAGCGTTCGTCGCTGGCACCGGCCCACAATGAAGTTTTGCCGAGTCGTGAGTGACCGAACGTGGAGACGCGGGTGCCGTCGACAAGCGGATCTGTTTCCAGCACATCCAGTGCTCGGCTGAGTGCCCAGGCCCAGGTACTGATCGAACCACCGGCATTGCCAGCGCGTTCTGTTATATCGGGCTCAAGCAGGGAATGCACACCGTTCTGGAATCCGTCGTCATAATCCGGGTCGACGTCGCCGTAGTAGATTGTAGCCACGCCGTAACCTCGCGAGACGATCATTTCCACGGGCCAGCGACTGCTGCTTTGTCCACGCGACTTTTCTGTTGCACGATGATCGATGTTTCCTCTTTTCGAATCGTTACGAACCCACGACCTGGTGATGTGAATCGAAGGGTCCGGGTCAATTGAGTGATTTCCGTGGAAGTTGAAACCCAGGAAACACGGCGCCGCCGTAGCCGCATCGGCAGGGGTATAAATCAGAATGTCCATCGACGGACCTTCGTCATCGTCGGAAAAGAAGACTGTGATCTCCCTGCGGACCGCCTTGCCCCCCAGTGCGCCGTTTTTGCAGGACCGCTCCCGCGTTCGAAGACGAGGCATTTCGGCTGGATCATGTCCGAAGACGTGTTCCTGGAACAGTGCCAGGACCTCCGGGCGACGTTTGGTCTTCCACACCTCTGCGGATGTCACTGCGGAACCGTCCTGCAGTTGCAGCAATTCCGGAAGGACAAAGTCCGGCACTTTAGATTCGTCGTAGTTGAATCCCGACGGTTGGGCGGCGACTCTGGCCGTCTGCAGCAGAGCAGTAACTGCAAAAAATGTGATGGCGATGGAAACGAATGGTCGCTGGTGGGAACGATTCACGGCGGCTGTGCCTTTGATTGAACAATCATCTGTGTCAAAATCGAACGTTGTCCTGCTGTGCTGTACGACGACGCTCTATGGACTGATGGTAGTCTGCTCTGCCCGAAGACGGAAGCAAATGCGCCAGATTCGCCAACCAACGCCCGGACATATCGCATTCGCCGTAATCGCGGCCCTGTTATTGTACCGCTTCTTTGTTTACACGCCGGGAGAAAGTGTTGGAAAGCAGCGACGTGAAAAATCGGTCACGGTTGGGTACGTGCTGGACGGTGATACGTTCGAAACCGACACCGGCGAACGCGTACGTCTGCTGGGAATTGATGCTCCCGAGGTCGCTCATCACGATCAGGTGGAAGAGCCATACGGCGACGAATCGACTGCATGGTTGCGGCGTCAGATCGACGGTCAGACGGTGACTTTGCACCTGGGAGTTGAGGCGACAGATCGCTATGGCCGAACTTTGGCCTGGGTCTACACAAGGAACGGCGTGCTGATCAATCAGTTGGCACTGTCGACCGGGCAGGCGAAGTTGCTGGACCGATTCGGTTTGCCACTGGATCTGGAGCCTGATCTGCGAAGGTCAGCCGCAACGGCGCGTGTGCAACGCCTGGGGCTGTGGGCAATTGATTCGCCTCGCTGAGGAATCGGCTTGGCTGGCCCTGTGTCGATTCCAAGCCTGAATCCGGCGTGTCACCACCAGCACAGCGGTCGTGGAACCGAGGCGGGACACAGGCGGATTTTCAGGTAAACAGCCACTATGTTCCGGTCTGAAGCCCCCCGACTTCTTCGGCAGCGAAAAGCAGAAGAGTTAGCGAGGCTGGAATTGTCCTGAACCGCATGCTTGGGTGACGCCGTGCCATTACGAGCAGGACAACAGCGAGCACCGTCCACCACAACGCTTCATCGAAGTTAAAGATACCGACGTAGTCCATTGGATCCGTCCTGGGTCACGAAAGCTGGCGTTAGTGATCAGCGGAAAGGTCCGTGTTGACGGGGTTCTGGTGTCGTGAGACAATCGTCGATATCGTCGGAGAACCATGGTTTCTCCCTCAGCAAACGGACTTACCATTTGATTTTCCGGTCGCAGTGTCTGAAAACACCTGGATGGATGCAAAATGCGAATTTTCTTTTCTGCCGGTGAGCCCAGTGGAGATCAGCACGCGGCACATCTGATTCAGGAACTCAGAGCTCGTAATCCGAAGATTCAGACAGAAGGTTTTGGCGGACCGGAGATGCAGAAACAGGGCTGCCTGCTGCTGTTCGAACTGACTCAATTGGCGGTTATGGGTTTTCTGCGCGTGGTGCCCATGCTGGCGAAGTTCCGCCGCCTGGTTATCCAGGCCGAAGCATTCTTTGACGACGCTCCGCCGGATGCTGTTGTGCTGGTGGATTTTCCGGGATTCAACTGGTGGATCGCAAAGGCCGCGAAGCGACGTGGAATCCCCGTGTTCTACTATATGCCTCCACAGCTGTGGGCATGGGCGCCGTGGCGCATTCGTCGTGTTCGCAAATGGGTTGATCACGTGATCTGTGCTCTGCCGTTTGAATACGAGTGGTATAAGAGTCGAGGTGTTAATGCGATATGGGTCGGGCACCCGTTTTTTGATGAAGTTGCTTCGCACAAACTGGATTCAGAACTGGTGAAAGAACTCAGAGCTGCTGAATCTGAGGGACCGGTCATTGCTGTGCTGCCTGGGTCTCGAGATCACGAGGTTGATCGTAACTTTCCCATGATGCTGGACGTCATTCGTAAGGTCAGTGAACGCGTGCCGACTGTGCAGTGGATCGTGGGGAATTATCGGCAGGAGCACAAAGACGATTGTCAGCAGATGCACTCGGATGTCGGCGGCGTCGCGAAGATGACCTGTCATGTTGATCGAACGTCCGAAGTTATTGAGGTGGCGGATTGCTGTTTCATGGTGAGTGGTTCGATCAGCCTGGAACTTCTGGCACGAAAGACCCCCGGAGTTGTGCTGTACAGAGTCGGCCGGTTTGGTCGGCTGGTGGCGCGGGTGCTGATGACCTGTCGATATATCACGCTCACGAATCTGATAGCCGAAGAGGAACTGATGCCGGAGTTCGTCTCCGGTGGTGACCCTGCGGCAGATGTCACCGCGATTGCTGACCAGTTGACAAAATGGTGTTTGTATCCGAATACACTTATTCAACGTCGCGAAGAAATGTCTGCCCTGGCTGATCGCACGGCGGTCACCGGTGCTACGCAACGCACTGCAGATTTTCTGCTGACGGAGTTGAGCGAAGCATCCGTGAGTGCAGACAAAGCCGGTCAGGCCGCCTGAGGCCTGCGTTGCACGACGCCGACGGGGATAGCAATTTACAGCTCACTCAGCATCTGAAGAGCTTTGGTTTCGAAGATGGCCTGCCATTCCGGAGCCAGCAGGCAGTCGCTGTCTTCCTGAGCGCCTCCGACGTTGCGCAGCTGGTCTGCAGTCGGCGCGTAGTACAGGTAGCCGTTCGTGTAGCCTGCGATGAAGGTGGTTTTTTGAGCTGACCTCGCCTTGAGACCCAGGCCGATTCGAACGGTCAGTTCTCCCGGAAAGGTCAGCAGTGAGAAGTCGCCGACCCTCAGTCCGACCAGCTCTGCATCGACCATGCGTTTTCCACCGGCGACGTAGTGGGCCTGGTGCTTTTCCAGCAGCCTGAGATTTGTCTGGAGTCGAGTCAACTGCTCCATTGTGTAGATGTTCCGGATGTAACTGGCGATGTGTCGGCGATTCTCTTCGTCCAGGTGCCGCAGAGTCTGTCGCCCCAGCTGATCGTCGTGAAGATAACGATGTGAATAGTAAGAAGGGAACTCGTCAGACAGGTTGTACTTGACCACCAGCGGAAGAAACGTCTTGAGACTGAGGCTGGTTCCTTTCAGTGACCGCAGCAGACGTTCCCGTTCTGTTTCCATCAGGCCGATACGTTCCGCCAGATCAGCTCGCGGAAGTTCAATCACCTGATTCACTACGGTCAGTCGACTGTCTTCCCGGCATTCAATCTTCCGAAGAGCTTTCAGCGTGCTTAGTCCCAGCAAGTTGCCCAGCGGTTCAGCATTTCGGGGATGGTCAACGTCTTTGTAAAAGACAGGATTGATGTCGCCACCGCAGCCCTGCACAAACAGGGCGACTGTGCCTTCGCTGAGATTATCTTCAATGACCTGAGAGGAAAACCCGGTAATGTCTGCCGTGTTGAGTCCGCCAGGCACACCCTGGATCGGGTGGCAGGCAAAGTTATATACGACCGCCAGTGTTTCACCATCTACTCGGTTCAGTCGCAGGATGCCGATTTCCGGATCGACGGGGCCGACTTCCGCGACTTCTTCGTCGGCTGGCAGGGAGTAGGCGTGTCGAACATCGGCTTCGCGACCACTCTTCAACATCAAACGCCGGTTTTCCATGATTCGGTCTTCGTATCCGCTGCCGACGCCGACATGAACCGGAACCAGACTGGCTGCCGCCTCCTTCACCGCCTGCACGGTTCTGGCAGCGACGTCTTTGCATACAATGCCATGGCAATGGCTGGCGTTGATCATCACACTGGTCGGTGCGATGTTCAATTCCTTCTTTAGTTGGGACCGTACGCTGCCCAGGTATTCATTTCCGATGTAGCCGATTTCGCCAATGGCTACTGCGTCGACTGATACGATGACTGCCGTCGTAACGTCGTCTGTGACCACCAGCGCCCGGGCGTGCAGCCGTCCGTTGACGGGACCGGCATCAATTCGAGTGATGTCGACTTTGGCCACACCGGCTCGCAGTTGTCCCGCCTGAGCGGTATTAGTGAGAGTCATGCACAGGGCGATGACCAGGCATCGTACCGGAATTGCGTTCATGTTGTTCATGTTGTTCATGTTGTTCATGTTGTTCATGTCGTACATGGTCCAGGGACGGGGTTCTTGTGAGTGCCCGCATACGTTACGGTGACGCAGCGTTCGTTCTGCATAGTGTGACTGTGAAGTCGCCGGGTGTGAAGCGAATGGCCCCAAACGAAAAAAGAGTCCCGGTCTCATAAAGACGTCGGGGCTCTTTTGTTTTTCAGGTATGGCACGAAACAGAGTGTCGTGCTGTTGTCAAGCCGCCTAGACGAACGCTTCACAGTTCAGCCGGGACAACAGCCAGTTGTCGATGAAACGCGCGTCATTGCAGCAGGGATCAAGAGGTTCGTCGGTGACTCGAACATCAACTTCAACACCGGCTGATCGCAGCAGTCGCACAGTGTCGAGATTGCATGCCAGCGTCTCGTTGGACGCCATTCGGGAAACAGTATGCAGGACGTTCTTGCCTCGCAGGTCTGATTGATTACGGAGCGTTAGTTGCTCGCCGCAGGTCGGATCAATAACGATCGCTCCGGCGAACCATTCGGGTGATTCACCAAAAAGTCGCAGAGCCGTGTCGCCCCCCGTTCCGGAACCGGCCACGAATATACGTTCACTGTGGATATGGAAGGCACGACGCAGACGACGGGCGGTTATGTTCACCAGCTTCTTCAGAGGTACCTGACTGAACTCCAGCGAACTGCTGTTCCAGCCATAACTGTCAGGTCCGGAGAGTTGTTGATTGCCACGCAGAGCCAGACCGCAGTAGTTCTGATCGCCAATGGCGTTCATTACCAGATCCAGTTCGTTCTCGCTGCTGTGCTCATCATGAAACCAGATCAGCAGCGGGTATGCGTAGTTCTGTTCGTACTGGTTGGGTACGAACAGCGATACCGGCCAGTCGGATGATGCCACGGCATCCTGATCATCGACGTTCTCGCGGCATTCCGAATTGTACTGTGCGCACAATTCCTGGAGTTCGACGGGCATCTGATCAATCTCACTGGTAGGAACGAGAAATGATAGGTCGTCGTGGAGATACGATTTTGTCTGAACTCGATTAAACATAAATCACTTCCGTGACAGCGTTGTGAGGAGATGAATAAGAAACTTCGCCAACCCTGCGAAGCAGATTTTCCGATGTTGCCAACAATCCGCTGGGATCAGCTGTTGACGCCATCTTTGGAAAACGTGTCCCGAACCACGTCCTGCAGTCGGAAATACTTACCCGGACAGTCTGTTGGTTTGACAGCATTGTGCCCTATTACCAGACGGGACGGGATGTGATATCGGTTCGAAAGCTGCCCAATCAGGGTGCGAACAGCTTTCAGTTGATTTGAGGTAGGAGCACTGTTCTGAAAGTTACCGATCAGACAAATGCCGATTCCATTTGCGTTGTGCACAGTACTACCAGAGTGAGCGCCATGAATCTGCTTTTTCCAGCGGAAGGTCGCCTCGATTTCTCCGTCTTCCATTCCGTTGCCGTTACCGATCACAAAATGGTAACCAATTCCCAACCAGTAATTTCCGGCACTATCCATACGCTGCCGATGATCGTTATGAATGGATCTCACACTGCCGTTGTTTGTGGCGGAATGATGAATCACCAGGTAACGCCATGAATGTTCAGCGTGGGACGGAGGCCATGCAAATGACCCGACGTTCGCGCCATCTGGCAAGGCAAAAAACGTACTCACTGACGGGACAGGCGCCGCTGCAACTCGGTGACCAAACGTCTGTTTGCAGCAGGTTGTTGACGCCGGGGGCGCAGCGTTCGCCACAAACGCGACGTTCAGCAAGAACAGTACAGATGATCTTGTCAGTATAACCGACATAATGAGTACGAGACGGGGTTGAGGTCGGGGAGAAAATTTGAGGGAGACCACCGTGGTCCGTGAACGGTTTTTCCAGCCCTGCTGCCTCCACAAGTCAACCTGGTTCCTGCATGTGCTGTGGGGCAGCAGCGTCGTCGTAAACAGAGGCCTTGTGCAGGAATGTTTCTGAGGTACTTCGGAAATCTACCTCTGCCTTGAAATACTGTCAACGAGGGCATGGCGGACAACGTCGCTCACGCGAATTCTCACACCGGCGTCGCGCTAAGCGGGGTAGTCCGCGTCGACTCTGAGGCCTTGATGTCTCACCTCATATCTTGCGCCGGCTGCCAGGATTCGCTACGTGTTGCGTTGGCGTCGCAGTTCACTCTCTCTGAGAATTCTTTCCAGGAGAGTCAAAGTTTCCGGTGTCAGCTGAACATGAACCAGGGATAGGTCCGACAATTGGTGGCGTCCTGCTGTTCAGCGGAAAGTGCAGTCAGGTGTCTTAACTGTGGTTCAAATTCAGCCGACACTTCATCCCGAATCTGATTCGTGATGGTCTGGATCGTCGTGCCGATCAGCCTGGCAGACTGTCCGCTGGCACGGGCGCGCTTCATATCTGCCACAGCCGCTGCTTTGGACTCACACAGTCGTACCAGCCGGGAATTCAAGTTGTCACTGAACACGCCGGAGTCAAAGTGTCTCTGTGGGTTGTACTGCAGATCTCGCAATTGACTTCGAATCGTATCCAGCCGTTCCAGTTCCTGTTTGTCTTTGACGAACAGGAACCGTGACGCACTGGCGACACTAAATGGTGGTGGTTCGACATTCCACCAGGTTCGGACGAATTCATTGGTAAAGCGATCGTAGCGGCTGCCTCCTGCGCCATGCACAAACAGATCGCTGAACAACAGACGCAGCGACGCCGTGATCAGTGCTCCGCGTGGCACGATCTGAATGTTCTGCAGCAGCATGGGTTCCAGTGACTCAGCAGTAATGCTGCCGGTAAAGGAGTCAATTGTGTGGCCATTTGCTGTCAGGCGAGTGACGTTGTCTTCGAACTGGACTTCCAGAACATGGCGTGTTTTTGGGTCATGACTGATGACCCAAAAGGGAAGTTCACAACTGTGGTTCGTGATTTTCAGACTGGGAAAAGGATTCGCTGTATTACGAATTCCGTTTTCATCACGGTACACTTCTAACGATGCGTTATAGGCCGCTGCAAAACTTCGTGCCTGTTTCAGGATGTCTGCCGTGAAAGCCAGCATCTCCGGGAATGCACTGATCGCAGAAAACGGCAGCTCCAGCATGCGGTCACCGATGCGGCGCTGCCACCTCATGATTGTATTGGACGCTGCGGCAGAAGCTTTGGCAGCGGACAGTTGCGCAAATCCCTGAAACGTCCGGGTAACAGCTGCCGCAGAGTCGGGCAGAGACAGGTCCTTCAATGGACTGGCGACCAGTTCGCCCAATTGCTGCAGTTCCGCGGCCGACTTCAGTCGAGCGTGAGCAAACAGGCCGTTTGAATTTGCGAGTGATTCGACTTTAAGAGTGGCTAATGCCGTTGGAGACGGATCAACGCCTGAATCTGCAGCATCGGCGTTGGCGTGCGGATAACTGAACTGGCCGGCGTCGCCGGAATCTGTGTCGATTACCACAGCCACCGCAATTGCATGGGAATCGGCCGCGACCTGCTGAGTCATTTCGTACTTGAACGTCAGGCCGGAGTGGAAAACGACGGGTTGGTGCCCGGTCATCAAGATCGGCTGTTCGGCTGGCTGACCAGTGAGGACTCGGGCGTTACCGGTCGGCAGGTCGGCGTCGTCCCTTAGTGTGTGCAGTTGCAGTACATGTTTCTCTGCTGCTGAAACGAGTCGTTTTCTGGCTGCAGTCCGCAGGGCGTCGAGTCGCGAGTTGTCCAGTGAATGGATTGTCAGCAGGCCCGCCCACTCATCGATGGCCGGTGCGAGCCGAACGTCAGTGTATTTTGAAGTTGCCGGCGTCATTAGAAAAAAAGAACGTCATTGATCCGTTTGTAGTGTGTTGCCATGCCATCAGAATATGGCGGTGTGACGCTGATGGTGTAAGGGCGGGGCCCGGAAATTCGCGCGTTTTTCCTGGATCAGTAGCCAGTGTTTCCGGATGTTCGGTAATTGTGACGTCGCCTGGAGAATTGCAGCAGCCCCCAATTGACTCGGGGTTTCACCGCAGACGTCGTTCACGCGACTCAAAAAAGCGACGAAGACTGGTGGCGTACGATTCGACCGTGTTAATCGACAATTGGTCGACTCCGGCACGCCGCAGTCCGGTGGATAATTCGTCTAGAGTGTTTTCTGCTCGTTCCGCGAACAGACGACGCACTTCGGGATGTCGGGTATCGACTTCAACAACCTCACCGGATTCTGCGTCACGAAGCCTGACAAAGCCCACATCCGGCAGAGTCTGCTCACGAGGGTCGACGACCGTGATCGCCACAAGGTCGTGCCGGCCATTGGAAATAGCGAGCGCCCTGCGTGAGGCCTCTGCCTGAAAATCGCTGATGAGAAAAACGACTGCGCGCCGCTTTTGAACTCGATTCAGATACTGCAGCGCTGCTTCCAGATTCGTTTCCTGCCTAACCGGATCGACGGCCAGCATTTCCCGTATGAGTCGCAGAACGTTGCTCTTGCCTTTGCGCGGCGGAAAATAATGATGCACTTCATCGGCGAACAGCTGCAAGCCGACTTTGTCATTATTCTTCAACGCGGAAAACATGAGCAGTGCAGTCATTTCAACCATGACATCCAGCTTCGACTGATGACCGGAGCCGAAGCTGCCGGACGCGGAAATGTCGACCATGAACAAAACGGTCAGCTCCCGTTCTTCACTGAATCGTTTGATGAACGGCGTTCCCGCGCGAGCTGTCACGTTCCAGTCGATCGTGCGGATTTCGTCTCCCGGCTGATATTCACGAACTTCATCAAATTCCATCCCGCGGCCACGAAAAACGCTTCGGTACTGTCCAGCCAGCAGGTCGTTGACAGAACGGTTCGCGACAATCTGAATGCGCTGCACTTTGCGGAGAATCTCAGCTACCGATCGATCGCTCATGGTACCGGGACCGCGCTAAGAATTTTTCGAATGACGTCGTCCGACGTCATTTCTTCAGCTTCCGCCTCGTACGTCAGGGTGACTCGGTGTCGCAGGACATCGAAGGCGATGTCCTTGACATCCTGCGGCGTCACGTAGCCGCGACCGTTCAGGAATGCGATGGCACGAGCTCCTTTGCCCAGAAAAATACTGGCTCGGGGTGATGCGCCGAAGTCCACCAGCTGAGCAATGTCGTTCAGTTTGAACGCTTTGGGGTCGCGCGTGGCGCGTACGATGGAAACGATGTAATCCTTAACCTGATCGTCAATGTAAATCATGCGAACCACATCCTGCATATCAAAAATGTCCTGTGGGGCGAGGACGGACTGAACCGGACGTACAGTTTCGTTCAGTGCCATGTCCAGAACTTTCCGCTCTTCGTCCGGCTCCGGGTAGGTGATCGTGACCTTCAGCATGAAGCGGTCGACCTGTGCTTCCGGCAGCGGATATGTTCCCTCCTGTTCGATTGGATTCTGGGTGGCCAGCACAAGGAACGGCCGGTCCAGCGAATAAGATTCGTTCCCGATCGTGACTTGCCGTTCCTGCATAGCTTCCAGCAGAGCAGACTGAACTTTCGATGGAGCGCGGTTGATTTCGTCAGCCAGCACCAGATTGCTGAAGATCGGGCCCTTGCGAGTCGTAAACGATCCGTCGCCGGGGACGTAGATCATCGTGCCGATCAGGTCCGCCGGCAGCAGGTCGGGCGTGAACTGTATGCGGCTGAAATCGACAGATAGAGCCTGGGCCAGCGCCGTGATCACTGTTGTCTTGGCCAGGCCAGGGACACCTTCCAGCAGGACGTGCCCTTCGGTCAATAATCCCACCATCAGGCGGGACACCATGGCATCCTGGCCCACCACAACTTTTCCCAATTCTGCATTCAAGCGAAGAATCAGATCGGATTTTTCCCCCACCTTTTCCTTAATGTGCTGAATATCCGCGTGCATGACTACCTTCAAAAAACGTGTTGTGCAACTCTCCGGATCGGCAATGGTGCCACTGAATCAACGATATTCTGCCATTTGGCATTGTGTGATTTCAATAGACCGTGGGTTGCGTCCTGCAATTGATTGGTTGTGGACCATCACCACAGTCTGGTTATCTGCGGCGCAATGAAAAACCTGACGACGTCACGGTGACGCTGTCAGGTTTCGTGATCTCGCCCGTCAGAGCAGGCTGTCAACTATTCGCTCAGCTGAAACGCTTCAACGAACAGTCCGTTTTCGTCTTTCTTGGCGTAACTGCCGGCAGGGTGGACGTACTTGGCAACGGCTTCAAACGGCGGCAGCGTGGTGAAGTCGACCTTGTCAAACAACTCGTCCATGCCGGGAAACTGTTCAGCCGCCATGCCGCTTTGCAGCATTTCGTAAATCGACCGATACTGCTCTGCCGGACGACTGAACTGGATGGACAGAGCGTTGTCAGGAAAATGCTCGGCCACACGGCGGTAGTCCGACGACTCAGAAAGAGAAGGAATGTCACTGTCATTTCGAAGAGTTTGTTCCAGCAGCGATGTTCCCACACCAATCATCAGGCGGCCGCCGGAAACCACGGTCCCGACTGACTGTCCCTCTTCCGGCCCCGCGATTTCATAAAGTGTCGCGCCCTGAAATTCTCGGGTTTCCATGCCCGATAATCCTGCGATTTTTGCCAGTACGTCTGCAGCGGATTCGTCGTCACGAACGCCGAGTGCCACCAGCATCTGATCGCCGCCGTAGCCGGCACGTCCACCAGGAGCGCCAACCAGACGAATCTGTCCCGTCAGTTGGTCAATGATGTCTTTCTTGACGTGCAGGCCCGGCCCACTGAGCGCCATCCGGTCCAGCTGTCCGGCGACAAATCCAGGACTGTTAAATTGATCGACCAGTGACTCAATGGCAGTAAATGCGTCAGCGATTTTCCACTTCATGGCGACGTAAGTCGTCGCGTCTTCTTTAACCCATTCCGGAGGTGCCTGATCTCCTTCGTCCAGCTGAAAGACCTGCATCAGCCCCGTCGGTGGTTGTTCACTGTAGAACACGGACCGCTGAATCGCTTCGAAGTCGCCGTTACCGGATTCGGCAATGGTCCCGATAGCCTTGAGCTGTGCCAGTCCTGTCTGTGGCAGGAAGCCTAACGCCATGGCTCCGCCCATCGTTGCCTGCGGACCCAGTGACCCTGAGGTGATCAGATTTGTGATCAGGCCGATGGGGTCAAGAAAAAACGTACTTAATGACGTTCTGTCGCCAGCCTGGCAGCGAGACAGAATGTAGGAATAGGCTTCGTTACTGGTAAACGCATCAGAGTCTTCTCCGTCCCAGTTCGTCAGCGCCGATTCCAGCAGTTCGCTGCGGTTGGAGATGACTAATCTGCTGTCTTTCACAAACCATCCGAACTCTTTGGCAAGGGGGGTTGGTGCGTTGCCTGTGTATTGGATCTGAAACATTGACAACTCAGTCCCGTCAAAGAGTTCGTCCTCGTGACTTAGTTTCGGAATGTTCGACAGTGCGTTCACGGCTTTGGCCAGCAGGTCCTGCATCTGCTGTTCGCTGTCGCCGAAGTCCACGAAAATCACCGCACCCATCTGGTTGCCTTCCGCCGCGGATACAGCCATTGAAATTTCGCCGCTTGGAATCTGCAGAAACTCCTGCAGGGTAAGTCCCAGCACTTCTTCAACCTGAACCAGTCCTTCATTCAGCTCAGAGCTGAACGCATTGTCGACTTCAGCTTTGAATGCATCCAGAGCGGGATCATTCCACATCTGGCCGATCGACGATTCTGCGAAGTGGTTTTTTAGTGTTGTGACGCTGGGGAACGACACGTATAGAAACGTCTGTTTCGGCAGGATCTGGTCACTGAGCACTCTGCCGGTTTGTGCCTGTGCCGTAAAAACGGTAGCCAGAATCGTGGAAACAGTCAGTACACCTGTCAACAAAGCTCGATACATCGAACTAACCTTAGTTTAAGCGGAACGAGTGGTGGAGTGTGGCAGAGCAGCCCAGCCCGGCCGAACCCGGCCAAGCGTAAAACGGTCGGTGACTATAGCTGATTGCCATTCGCACGAACAGCATACTCTGAAGTAATTGATGGTGGTCTTGCCGAGGGCTGGTCCTTTGCGATTATCAGCCAGCTGAGCCGTCCCGGGAACTCGATTCGCACGCCGACTTAGATTCCTGGCTCGTTTTCTGATAATTGTCAGCAACCTCACAGGTCAGATATCCAGTTCCCCCACGATATGTTTGCCGATGTTCAGGCATGCGGTGGCCGCGGGAGACGGTGCATTGCAGACATTCAGCACTCGATCCTTTCGCAGAACCAAGAAATCGTCGACAAGTTTTCCTTCAGGTGCGAGTGCCTGAGCACGCACTCCGGCCGGTGCCGCCACAAGGTGCTCACTGCTGATTTCCGGCACCAGCTTCTGCAATGCTCGAACAAACGCGGCTTTGGACAGTGAACGCCAGATTTCGCCGGCCCCCGTCTTCCAGTATCGCAGCGCCAGACGCAGGAATCCGGGGTAAGTGAGCGATTCAAACAGATCCCGCAGATTGATCTGTCCCCACGAGTATCCTTCCCGCGACAGGGCCAGAACGGCGTTGGGGCCGCATTCGACGCCGCCTTCGATCATGCGAGTAAAGTGCACTCCCAGAAACGGAAATTGGGGGTCCGGCACCGGATAAATCAGCGACTGACAGAGATATTCGGCTTCGGGCACCAGGGTGTAATATTCGCCACGAAACGGCACGATTTGTTCCTTCATCGCCTGCCCGGACATGCGCGCCATGCGGTCACTGTGCAGCCCCGTGCAGTTCACGACCTGAGTCGCTTCCACTGCCCCGTCCGGCGTGACAAGAGTTACGAAGTCCGTCGCCTGCCGAATATTGATCACCCGCGAATTGAATCGTATCCTGACACCTCGACTTTCAAGGATTTCACCCAGCTTTGTGCACACTCCCGGATAATCCACGATGCCAGCTTCCGGTACATGAATGGCCCTGATGCCAGCCGTATGAGGCTCAAGTTCTTTCAGTCGGTCCCGGTCAATGATCTCACATTTTACTCCGTTCTGGCGCCCGCGACTGAGAATATTGTCCAGCGTCGCGAACTGAGTTTCACTGGTTGCGACGATCACTTTTCCTGTCTGGTTCCAGGCGACATCGTGTTCTGTGCAGAACGCTTCCAGCGCAACCTTGCCTTCACGACAGTTCTTCGCACGCAGGGAGCCGGGTTTGTAGTAGATACCTGAATGAATCACGCCTGAATTGCGGCCCGTCTGGTGGAATGCCAACGACGATTCCTTTTCCAGTAACACGATCTTTTGGTCTGGATGACGTTCCGAAATCTGCCACGCCGTCGCGAGACCGACGATTCCGCCTCCGATTACTGCGACATCAAATTGCGACATAAAAGAAGCTTCTACAGCGGAGGAAACATATAAACGAACGGGATACGGTTGTACCCGGGCACCTGACTCCGACCCGGTGCAGACGGCACTCTGTCCAGTGAGGTTGCGAAGAACAAGCCTGCTGACCGGCAACTCATCCACTGATTTGTAGCTGCAAACGGTACCCTTGTCTTGATTTGTTTGGAATTGTCGCAAGGATTTCCGCATTCTGAGCGTCTGTTTGTTGTGGACTTCTGCTCCGCTGACGAGTTGACGTATTGATGTTCGGTGAGCCCCGGAAAGAAAACCAAATGCCTTTAAGAACTGTTCTCAGCATCGGTCAGTGTCGACCTGACAATGCGGCGATTACCCATTTTCTGACATCCAATTTCGATGTGAAAGTGCTGGAAACGGATCTGGCCGACGATTCCCTCGCGGCCCTTCAGTCGAGTTCTGTGGATCTGATTCTGATAAACCGCAAGCTGGATGCAGATTACAGCGATGGAATGGAGATCATGAAACTCATCAAGAGCGATCCGCAGACGGAACAGATTCCTGTGATGCTGGTATCCAACTTTCCCGAATCACAGGAACAGGCTGTTGAGGCCGGCGCAACGTACGGTTTCGGCAAGGCCGAGTTGTCGTCGCCGGAGACCGTGGGACGTGTCCGCAACGCGCTGGGTCTGGCGTAGACGGAATCAAACCTGTCAGGACGACTTTTCGCCGGCCGGATCAAAGACAGGTCCGATGCGCAACCGGGTGGGGTTGCGATTCGCTACGGAGTCGCGTCAACAGGTGAAACTCGAACCGTATCCGTTTTGTCGCTCAACCGCGTTACGCATCGGGCCATGTTGTTTGCGTTGGCGAAATACGGGGCAGCGCCCCGGCGTTTAAATGAGTGTGAGTCTTAAGCCGGTGGGAACCGGCCCTACGACTGCGCATCCAATTTCGTTGTTCGACCGGTCATCGGCTGTGGACTGTCCCGCGCGAGCCCAGGCAATACAGGTATTCCTGTCGCTGCCCATCGACCTGGTGAGTGACGCGCGTGTAGATGCGGCTGTCGCAGATTGTTGGTGTGGCAAACACACTCTCGCCAAGCTTGTTCCTGGCCAGTTCTTCGAAGGCATCCGGCGAGGCTCTGAAGACGAAGGTCGTGCCTTCTTCGTTCGTGGCATAAATGCGGTCGCCTACCAGCACTGGTGAGCTGCTGAAGGTGCCGCCGAGCCGACTTTTCCAGAGCTCTTTTCCGGTGGCACTTTCCAGACAGATGGCCACGCCTCCATCCAGTGTCGCATATATGCAGCCATCGCTGCACAGCATCGACGGCACGTAAGCTCGCACTGTGTTTTCCCAAGTGACAGTTCCCGACCCGTCGGCGACCACAGCCGCCATGTGATTCTTCGGATACCCGCCGCTGGTGAAAATATGGACGCCATCAGTCACCGTGGACGTCACACATTCCGTTGTTGCACCTTCGATTTCCCAGTTTGTTCTGCCAGTGATCGGATCCAGACTTGTGACCTGGTCACACCCCGTGAGGAACAGTTGATCTTTTCCGGCAACGTGCAGGATGATGGGCGAGGAATAATTGGGCATGGACGGACGTACCCGTTTCCAGAGGATTTCGCCCGAAGCACGGTCCAGAGCGGCAACCGCGCCGCCGCCCTCGCCTTTGTTGTCCGCCCCGACAATGACCAGGTGCTTGTACAGCGCAGGCGATGAGCCGTAACCCTGATGTACGACATAGTCACTGATCTTTGTCTGCCACAGCTGCGCTCCGGACATGTCGAAGGCAGTTGTAAAGACAGCTCCATTGTTCAGGAAATTGATAAACAGCCGCTGACCGTCGTACGCGACGGTTGATGAGGCCTGAGATGCCTTTTTGTTGCCCTTTGTTTCCAGGTGGCCCTCGTGAGCAATTGCTTCCCAGACGCTTTGACCGGTCTGTCGGTCATAGCAAAGGACCGACTGCACCTCACGTTCCGGATCTGCCGCCGCAAGGAAGACCTGGTCGCCGATCACGGTGGCTGAACCGTGGCCTCGACCCGGCACAGGGACCTTCCACAACACGTTGTCTGTGTCGTTCCATGTCAGTGGCGGTGACTGATTGGCACGCGCGATTCCAGTTCGCTGAGGTCCGCGCCACCATGGCCAGTCCTTCGCACCGAAGCTGATGGGTTCCGCTGTTGTTGCCGGTTTTTCGGCAATGGCCCGGGGTAGACCTATGGACAGCAAACAAACGGCAAGAACAGCAGGTCGCATTCGAAGTCTCCGTGGAACGGGTGGGCATCTTGACTGAGGTATTGACTGGACAGCACCGTTCATATCGGATTGCCCACTCTAATTCCAGTGGCTGCCGGGAAGACCGGTTCCTGGTGCCCGTGAGGGCTCCGGCGGCCGCGGAGTAGGTTTTCGACGACATGCCGACTGCGTGACCGTTGCTGAATCCCGCCTGCGCTTTGTTACTGGCATAGGAACTGACTCAGCTCCCGCGGGGTTGTCAGTCGCGAATCCATCGGCCGTTGGCCGTGTGGCCCCGACCATTTGACCATGATTGTTGTTGCCTGAGTGATCCGTGAGCTCATCACCGGGATGTTCGTCGCAGTGTGACGGGGCCAGAGTGTGTGTTCATCGGCTTCGTGCCGTGCATCCGGCGTGGAGTGGCCGGCATAGCGGACCGTATTGGAAATTCACACTTCTCTTGCTGTCCCATTCAGCAAGCCGGTGGGCGGTGCTTCGTTATCCGGATTTCCGCCTGGGAACAGCTTCAGTATCTGACGGTCAAACGTCGCAGCCACGTGGGTCGGGGTGTTCAGCGTGAGATCGTTTCTGGACACAATGCTCTGGCAACCATCCGGATCTGCCTGGCTGTTTTCGCCGTCATTCAGCATTGCCTGCAGTCTGCCATCAGGGGATTGGTCCGATGCCGAGGCTACTGATGGCAGGTCTGACACGATGAACGCGTGCTTGTCAGGAGTACCGAAAAACGTAACGGCTGCTTCGACGGTGAACCGATTTTCTGACGTCCGGTCCAACCACATCTTCGTGAATCTCGGGAGCTTCGATTTCAACGTCCAGGATTTCCTGACGCTGCAGACTACCGCCCCGCTTGAATCGATTTGTTTGAAGGGCATTCTCAATGCCATAATCCACCATATAGATTCTGCCACGGCCGCAACAAAAGTGACCCCGACTGTCCCGGTGCTGTGACTCGTCCACGTTCACGAGCCGCAGAAAGGCCTCATCAATAAGCACCGTGGCCTGCAGAGTCTGTCCCGGATTCACGTGAGACATCCGCTGGACAGCCAGTTTTCGCCGTTCGTCGCAGGCCAGCGGCAACAGTTCCTGTGCGGCGACAGCATCCCCCGGCTCGACTCGTGAAAGAATCTTTGTGACGTCATTTGTGAGCTCGACGAATCTGTTAATTCGATTGCAGAAGTGGTCTTGGCATTCAGTTCGGCCAGCGCGGAAGCGGCGATGATTCGCATGCCACGCCATTCGGCGCATGGGCTCACCGTCGAGACGACACAGCGTTGACCACTGGTTCAGCGATTCGGCCGTTCTGCAGATGAACGACGCGTTGTGCACACGCGACAGCGCGGTCGTCGTGAGTTACAAGCAGCACAGCTCCCCCGGCTGTTGCAAAGTCGGACAGATATCCAAGTAGTGTGTCGGCGTTGTTGTGATCGAGATTCCCGGTGGGTTCGTCTGCCAGGATTAGCTTCGGTTCATTCAATAACGCACGGGCCATGGCGGCACGCTGTCGTTCTCCACTGCTGAGCTTCGCCGGCACATGCTGCTGGCGATCTGACAATCCAAACTGTTCAATCAACTGCAGGGCGCGGGCGCGGGCGCGTGTTTCTGGTTCTGACACCGCTAATGCCGGGGCTAGAATATTGTCAAGAACACTGAGGTATGGGACTAGATGAAACTGTTGAAAGACGAAGCCAATGTTTTGGGCGCGGAATTCGGCACGCGCATCAGGCTTCAGGCAGTAGGGGTCCTGGCCGTTCACCTGGACGTGTCCGGAGTCCGGCTTCAGCAGGCCACCCGCCATCAGCAGCAGAGTCGACTTACCGGAACCGCTGGCTCCCTGCACGGCCACGAATTCGCCGGCCGCAACCTGCAACGACACGTCGTCAACCGCGTGGACGGTCGAATCTGAGTCTGTGTAAGTTCGTGAAACACCATCAATCGATAGCAGCATGTTGATTCTTATCGCGTGTATGGGCGAATCGTCTTTATTGGGTGAATCGTCTTTATTGGGCGAATCGTCTTTATTGGGTGACCGGGGCAGGACTGAACCTGTGAAGGGATCCCCGGGGTTTCACTCGTACCCTGATCCAGCCACGGGCAACGTTCCCAGCTTGATCGCCGCTGATTACTGCGTCCATCCTTATCCTCCCTGCAACACCACAGCGGGGTCTCGTTGAGCGGCGAGCAGTGCCGGTACCCAGCTGGCAATTCCCGTGATGGCCAGTGCCAGAAACGGAGCGGCAACGATTGTTGTCAGCAGGTCACCGGCAGCAAACAGCAGCTGCCAATCCAGGCTGTTACCTGAAAGTCCTCCCAGCGACCATCCGATCCAGTAACCCAGGCCAATGCCAAACAGGCCCCCCATGATCCCGATGACAGCGGCCTTGGACAGAAACACAAGAATGATCTGTCGCGTCTGCAGTCCGATCGCACACAGGATACCGATCTCTTCCGTCCGCTGTCGAGTATTGGCAAGAGCCAGCAGGAAGATGGTCACGGCCGAGCCGGCAAGAACCAGCGGTACCAGAACGGCCGCGAAGACGGCGTGCTGCTGCTCCAGCTGATTTCGTCCCTGTTCTTCACGCAGCAACATCGCCTGGCTGGATTCTTTTTCCTGTGTTAGTGCTGTTTCTGCTGTTTCCTTCGCTTTTGCCCGGGCTTCCGCACGGGCCAGGGCCTGCGAGAATTTCTCAATGACCTGAGTGCCCGGCAGGATCGCTTCGATTTCTGCGCGAATCGCGGAAATGCGATCGCCGGCACAATCGCATTCCAGAGCCAGAATCGCGTTGATCAGATTCTGCATGCCAAGCATTTCCTGAGCCTGCTTCAGGTTGATCCAGACGGTAACGTCATCCGTCGATCCGCGTTCGGGATGCACTTCTGAAATCGTGAATTCCTGTTTCTGAAAGGTCACGGTGTCACCGACTTTCAGGTCGAGCTCCGTCTGGATCTCATACCCGACAACCATCTTTCCTGCAGAGACTTCTTCCAGCAATGGTTTCTTGAGGCCGCGATGCTGAATCGGAACTTCTCCTCGTGTGCCGATCAGAATGACCTCTCGCTCATGTTCCGGCCACTGAACTCGCTGCGAGACACTGGGTAACAGGTGGTTGATCGTGACAATGCGGGACTGCCCCAGTTTATCGACATAGCTTTCCGGCATGGTGGCCGTCATACCGTTCAGCAGCATCTCGGACCTTGATTGTTCCTTAGGTATGATCAGGATGTTGAAGCCCAGTCCCTTCATGTGTTTCCGCATGGCGTCTTCAAGTTCGGCACCAGCCTGTTTAACGGATTCTTCTTTTGCAGCAATGGCTGACTCAACTTCGGTCTGCTTTACCTGCAGCACGTGCTCCGTGATGACTCGATCAGCACGCAGCAGCGTCTGAGCTCCGACAAGGCAGGCCACAGCTGTGGTCACGGAAATCACGCCCATCAGGAAACTGAGTTTTCGATGGCGGATTTCACGGATGGCAAGTCGCCAGACAGTCATGACATTTCCTTTGCGGGACGCCCCGCCAGCTGATACGGGCTGGCGTCCGGAAGATGGCGGGCCGCTTCCGTTGGACATTGCAGCGACCGGAATAAAGCGAATCAGCTCGAACGCGGCATGAAAAATAATGAGGCGATGACAACGCCAATCACCAGGAACATCAGCACAAACAGAACGTTCTGGCCCATGCCCGCAGACGGGGCAGCACCGGCACCATTAGCAGAGGGGGCACTGGCGTGCGACGCAGTCTTCCGGGAATTGTCGTTTGGCGTCGAGTGTCCGGAATCTGCAACGATGTCTTGCGCGTCAGCACTGACGTCCGGTGTTGCAGCTGCGGTTTCGGTCGCCTGAGCAAGCAGTACTTCAGGTTCTTCAACGGATGCTGCATCGGCACCCTTGCTGTCAGTGTCGTCGTCTGCCTGCCCGAATCCGGAAAAACCCGCCAGGGGAGGCAGGTCTTCATCCAGCGGTTCGGTGGGAACGACCATTGCGTCCCAGTCGACGTTCATGATCAGATCGACGCCGGGGTTCTGAGCCTTGACGGTACACTGACAGGCGCCGGTCAGAAACTGCGATGCGTCCTCAATGACGTCCGGTGCGATTCCTTTGCCAACTAATGCATACAAGGCCCGACCGCGTCCAAAGATGGGAAACGCCATCGGCTGTCCACTCAGTTCTTCGTCCATCAGGTCTGGTTCAACTCGCTGCAGCATCTCCATAAGCGCTCGTTCTTTGGGATCATCGCGTGAGATACGTACCGCGGAAAACGCGATCTTCAAAGCGTCGGGGTTGACCGACAGATCACCGAGATCTTCTTCTTCAATTTCCGGCAACTTCAGTTCGCCCTGCAGCCGTTTCAACTCAGATGTCAGAGTTTCGAAGGCACTGTTATCTACCTCCGACTGACCACATTCCAGCAGGATCCAGACCACGGATTCTCCTTCGATCAGCTTCTTGCCCACTTGGGCACGTGCCGGCGAATCCATCACCATGGCAGCGTTGTCAGCTGTGAAGTCGCCCTGCCAGATCGTCTGGGGCGGTCCCCATTTTGGCGGAGACTGAATGACCATGTGAGGCAACTGATCGGACTGCTGGTTCTGCCATATCTTCTGCGTGACGGAATTCGTATCGTTGTCGACGTCAATCACACTGACAATCAGGTTTGTCAGAGGTGCTCCGTCTGCGCCCCGCGGTTGCATGGTTTCGACCACGGCCTGCTGTTCCGCCGTCAGATCGCCGCTGTGAAAGACGAAGGCCACGTACGAATCCGGTCGCCAGTGCTCCAAAGCGTAGCGAAAAACCGGGACGGAACACGCGATGGCGAGCGACGCGCTGGCAACTACCATTACCGCGACCGCAGTTGTTGTGCGGCTTCCGCTTGACGCACGTTTAGGCCTTCCGCATGAAGACAAAACAGTATGTCCGAAAGCAGCAAGTCGCGAAGGGACTGTTTGACGCGGCATGGCGGATCTCGCAGTGGCAGCGAAGGGTGGCCGGCAATGCCGCACATTTCGCAAATGGCAGGACAAATGGAGAGTGACAGTGCACAGTGTACGACCATGGGTGGGAGCGTTCAACCGCCTTGTGCCGTTGGTTGCTGTGACTGCCCGGAATTCGTGATTTCCTTGTGGTAGCCACCTGTCCGGAAAAAACGTCTGCTGCAGCCGCGGAAAATTGGCGTCACGGTGTCTTCATTGGGCGTTGCGTGTTATCGTCATTAACAGCCACGTTACGCCGATCCGGTTGTTCAGGTGAGACACCTTCTGCAGACTACCAGCTGACGCGTGCTGATTTCGGCTGCCCGCCTCCCACGAAAGGAAACGCGATGCGTTCGTTCCCGTTGCTTTGTCCGATGAGCACTGTGTTTATTGCATTGCTTCCTGTTGGGTATGAATTCACTGAAGCTGCAGACTGGCCCACCTATCGAGGTGACAACGGTCGAACGGCCTCCAGCAGCGAACAGATCGCTGTGCCGCTGAAGGCTGCATGGAAATACGAATCTCCGGCGCCTCCGGAAATGGCGTGGTCCAGCGGCGAAGGCCGGGAGATCGAAGGTAAGCAGTTGGGACACCGTGTTAAATTCGACGACGTCTTTCATCCTGTTGTTGTCGGTGGGAAACTTTTTTTCGGTGCGACGGATGACCAGTTGCATTGCGTTGATGTGGCCACCGGCGCCACGGAATGGACCTTCTTCGCCGGTGCTCCGATTCGGCTTGCGCCGACAGTTGCAGACGGCCGGGCCTTTTTCGGTTCTGACGACGGTCATGTTTACTGCGTCGATGCTGCCAGCGGCAAGCTGCACTGGCAGTTCCGTGGCGGTCCTGCAGAGGACTGGCTGCTGGCGCGTGGTGAAATGATTTCCCGGTGGCCCGTTCGCACGGGAGTTCTTGTTGATGACGGCGTTGCGTTCTTCGGAGCGGGGATTTTTCCGCACGAAGACGTGTATCTGTATGCCGTGAATGCAGACGATGGTTCGGTTATCTGGAAACAGGACAACCTGAGCGCCGGAGATGCGGGACGAAACGAAATCTCTCCTCAGGGATATTTGCTGGCCAGCGAAGATCTGTTGTTCGTGCCGTCAGGACGCACTCTTCCAGCAGCATTCGATCGCAGGACCGGCAAGCTGGTTCATAAACGATCACACAGCTGGCGTTCCACTGCAGGCGGCGTTGTTGGCGGAACGAAGGCTTTGCTGGCTGACGATCAGCTGTACTCGGGAGGTCCGCATCACCTGCTGGCGATGACTCAGGCAAAAGGCGACGTTGGTTTCGGATGGTTCGCCGGTCGGCAGATGTCCGTCATGGGCGATGCTGCATTCGTGGCCACCGGCACTGTTGTGGCGCGTCTTGATCGAGTGGACTACGCCGTCAACAGTCGCCTACGGCACAAGCTGGAAATGGACATCTATACACTGTCACGGAAGCTACGGTCTGAAAAGGACAAGGTCAAGGCGGACGGAATTCGAAAGCAGATCGCCGGTGCCAACGAAGGTATACGAAAGATTGCTGACGTGGGCGTCGCCTGGCAAAAGGACACGCTGGATGATGCCGCTCTGCTGGCCACGCCGAACGTGCTCTTCTTGGGAGGTGACGACGGCGTGACAGCCTACTCAGCTGACAGCGGGGAGGTGGTGTGGCAGGCCGCCGTTGACGGGCGAGCACGGGGACTGGCGGTTGCTGACGGTCATCTGATCGTATCTACCGATAAAGGCAGCATTCACACGTTCGCGAGCGGGGCGACCACGAAAGCCGCGCCGCACGTTGCATCCGGATTTTCGACATCAGAAGCCTACCAGCTCGCTGCCAAGGAGATTCTCGCTCAGACGGGTGTGAATCGCGGGTTCTGTCTGGTGATCGATGGTCAAGAGGGGCAGTTGGCGTACGAAATTGCTAGGCAGAGTGAATTGGAAGTTTATGTTATCGAATCCGATGTCGCGAAAGTCGCGAAGGCCCGAGGGAATCTGTCTGCCGCGGGCGTGTATGGCAGTCGAGTCACCGTCCACCACTTTGACGCGACCGATATCCCCTACTCAAATTACTTTGCAAATCTGATTGTCAGCGATCGATTTGTTCAGACTGGCCAGTCGCCCACTGACCCGGCTCTGGTGGCCCGCCACCTGAAACCAGCCGGTGGCGTGATGTGTTTCGGCCAACCCGGACAGAGCGACACGGCTTCTGGCACAGAAGCCGTTGCAAAAGCAGTTCAGTCGAAGAGTCTGACCGCATCAGAGGTGACACAGCAAACTGACGACGGCTGGACCACGCTGTCTCGGGGCATGCTGCCAGGAGCCGGAAGCTGGTCGCATCAGTACGGCAACCCGGGCAACACGGCCGTTAGTGACGATCTTCGAGTCAAAGGTGGATTGGGCGTATTGTGGTATGGTGATCCCGGTATCGGAGAAATGGTCAATCGGCATGACGGTGCTGTCGGCCCGCTGGCGATTGGCGGTCGATTGTTCGTGCAGGGCGAAACAAATATTCGCGCGTACGACGCTTATAACGGACTGTTTCTGTGGAATTACGATAATCCAGACGCGATTCGCACGGGCGTGTACATGAACGTCAGCCCCGGAAACCTTGCTGCGACAGCAGATCGTCTGTACCACTTCGTCGGGGAAGAATGTTTTGAAGTTGATGCTGCGACCGGAAAACAGGTCAGAGTTCATCGTCTGCCGGCTTCTCGTGACGACGGCAAACATCAATGGGCGTATGTTGCCGTTCAGGACGGTCTGTTGTTTGGCACAGCGACGGTCATGGAAGATATTGATGCTCGCAATCGTCGGCGTGGTCGCAGAACGAAGGACGCCACGGATGGCATCTTTGCCATTGATCTGAAGACCGGAAAACATCTATGGGATTATCAGGGTCAGAGCATCTCGCATCGGACAATCGCAATCGGTCCCAAGCGTGTGTTCTTCATCGACAGTACTATCACCAGCGAACAACGTGCTGAAATTCTGCAGCAGGACAAGTCGGCACTGGAAGGTCTGGAAGGCAAAGAACGTGAGATTGCGGAGGACCGACTGAAGACAGCCGATCTGCGTCGCGCCGTGGGTATCGATTCACGATCCGGCAAACAGCTCTGGTCGCATCCTGTCGACGTTACCGACTGCAGCGAGATCGGTATCGGTGGCGGAATGCTGACGCTGATGTATCAGAACAACACCCTGATTCTGGGGGGAGCGAACGCCAACGGACATTACTGGAAACAGTTCGTGGCCGGTGAATTTTCTCGCCGACGTCTGGTCGCATTGTCTGCCGACGATGGCTACAAGCTGTGGGCCAAAGACGCGAACTATCGTCACCGCCCGATTATCGTAGGCGAAAAAGTTCTGGCCGAACCATGGATTTACGATCTGCAGACCGGCGAACAGCAGACTCGAAAACATCCGATCACTGGTGAAGACGTTCCCTGGTCAATGATGCGGACTGGTCATCACTGTGGCATGCTGACAGGGGCGGACTCCGGGATGGTCATGTTCCGTTCCGGATTCACCGGATTCATGGACCTGGAACAGGACGCCGGTGTGCGACACTTCGCTGGTCATCGTCTGGGTTGCTGGATCAACGCCGTACCGGCCAACGGTCTGGTGATGATTCCGGAAGCGAGTGCGGGCTGCGTGTGCCTGTTTTCCATCGCCTCCACCATTGTGCTGGAGCCACGCGAAGCCCGGCGGCCATGGGCGATTTACAGCTCCGTTGGCACGAAGACTCCCGTCCGGCATCTGGCATTGAATCTGGGAGCTCCTGGTGATCGCAAAGATGCTCACGGGACGGTGTGGTTGTCGTACCCGAGGTACAAGGCGTATCAGGAAACGTCACTGGACGTGAAACTCGATCTGAAGCCGCAGTTCGAAAGCAGGGGCGGATATCAGAGTGTCAATGAGTATGCGACTCGGCTTGGTGATGCGCAGGCTCCGTGGCTCTATACCTCATGGGCCAATGGACTGAAGGAATTGACTCTGCCATTGCTGGGTAAAGACGATGCACCGGCTACGTTTTCTGTCCAGCTGCATTTTGCGGATGTCCGCGAGGCAGACGAAGGGGCTACCTTCGATGTTCAGCTCAACGGCAAAACTGTACTGGCCGATGTGACGCTGGCGGCAGCAGGTGGTGAGGAAGCCAAGGCGATCGTTCATGAAGTCAAGGACGTCACAGTCACCGATAATCTGACAATTGCGCTCGTCTCCAAACAGGGCACCCCCTTGCTGAACGCGGTGAAAGTTCTGCGAAATGAGTAACGCCTCGGCCTGAACTGCAGATGTGTTCCGGCCGGAAGCTTGGCTCAGCTGCTGTGCCGTGCGGATCGTGTCACGCCATGATTAATCGGCAGAATTTGCCGCTGTGTGCCTATCGCAGTCTCGTATGCCGTTTGAGACTGCGTGAGGGAATCTGCGTTTCACGTTGCGTCCTTCAGACGGGCTTCGGATCTTGACTAAGCCGTATTACGCAGCGAAAGTCGCTCATCGCGTGACGGCATGCGCCGGCGCTTCGGCCGACGGATGCTCGCAAACGGCTCGACGCGGGTTCAGTGAACAGAACATTTATCAGCAGCGGGAGGACGCCACTGTGTTTCTGATTGTGAGGCCAATACGGCTGGCGTGCAAGGCATTTGTCGCCGAATCGACTCCCGGACAACTCGCCCTGGGCTTCGCGCTGGGTGTGTTGATCGGTTTTGTACCCAAAGGAAACCTGCTGGCGCTGGTTCTTGGAGTCATCCTTGCGGGCTCACGAGCGAATCTGGGAATTGCGGCTGCGACCATTCTTGTCGTGAGTTTCATTTCGCCGCTGTTGGATCCCGTGTCACACCAGATTGGTACGTGGCTGTTGGTCCACCCCTCACTCAACAGCGTCTGGACGGAACTCTACAACACTCCTGTCATGCCATGGACCGCGTTCAACAATTCCGTGGTGCTGGGCAGTTTTATAGTTGGTGTTGTCACGCTGTATCCGGCATACCGCCTGTCGAAACCTGTGTTTGAAAAGTACTCCGCCAGGCTCACGGTCTGGGCGAAGCGTTTCTGGCTGACTCGGTTACTGATGGGTGTTGAATGGGCCAACGGGATGAGCCAGGCGGATTGAGAGTCATCGGAGTACGGTGTCGGATTTGTTCGGAAGTTGCGCACGGAGGTGCACATGCGTTGGACATATGTAATACCGCGTCTGGTTATCGTCGCGTTGATTTGGGCATTCATGGCATTCGGATTCGATCCGCTGCTGCGATATTCTGCCATCCAGTCGCTGCAGGCTGTCACGGGAGCGAAGGTGGACATCGCGTCCGTGCGCACAGGTTTCTTTCCACCGCGTTTCTCCATCGACCGCGCGGCGGTCGCAAGCTATCGTAAACCGGGTGTGAATATGCTGCAGTTTGACAGCATGGATTTCAGTCTTGCCGGCGCGCCGCTGTTGCGTAAGTCGTACGTTGTTGAGGAAGCTGCGGTGACTGGTGTACGTTTTGGAACCCTCCGAAACGACGATGGTCAACTGAAAGGCACACTTCAAAGTGACGCACCGGAAACACCATCCTGGCTCATACAGAAGCTGACGGAGGCTGGTGACGATTGGCTGGAGAACTTCACCGAACAGGCGAAGGGACAGCTTGATCCAGACACGCTGGAGTCCTACAGGCTCGGCAACCAGCTGTACGGCAAATGGGATCAGCGTTTCACACAGATGAATGGAGAACTTGACGAAAAGAAGCAGCAGGCGAAATCGATTCGTAAGAAGATGGAACAGGCCAGGAAGGCAGAGCCCCTGCAGCAGGTTGAGCTCTATCTGCAACTGGCTCAACAGGCCGATGTGCTGATGCGTGAAACTCGTTCGATGCGGACTCAGGTACAGGGGATCGTGCCGGAGGTCAGGCACGATTTTGCTCGGTTGGATCAGGCGAGAAAGAATGATCAACAGCAGGTGATGCAGCGGATTCAATTGCTGAAGCCGGACACGCGTCGGATTACGGAATCGCTGATCGGTGATCAGATGTATCTTCAGCTCCACCAGATTCTTTCCTGGCTGCAAACTGCCCGCAGCTATCAGGAAGAATTCAGGAAGCCAGCCCCGCCCGAGCGGCAACGGGGACGGGACTTCGAATTTTCCATCTTCGATCCCACGCCCAGGATGCTGTGCCGAAAAATATCGATCAGCGGTGAGTTGATGGTCGGCAGCATGCCAACACCGTTTGAGGCAGTCTTAACCGATGTGACAAGTGATCCGCAGCTTCTGGGTAAACCTGCTCTGCTGCGAGCCACTACGGTTGGCGAAAGCCCTTTTGAACTGATCGTGCAGCACGATGCCACGAAAAAAATCACTCAGACGGATCTGGCGGCCGAATATACGGACAGTGCTGAGCAACAGTTGTCGGCAGGCACGCCGGACGGTGACTGCCTGACCGCAAGGCTCAGCAACATGCAATGGGTGGCTCGACTAACGCTGGTAGAGAACCAGGTGCAGGGGCAAATAACGGTATCGTCAGACTTCGGCAGTCCGGAGTTTCGTGTAAAGAATGAACTGGCCGCCGGACTGGCGGGCGTTGTACAGCAGACACTGACAGGAATTCACCGGATGAACGCATCGATTCGACTGGACGGGCCAATGCTGAAGCCCGACGTCAGCGTGACATCTGACCTGGGTGAACAGGTTGCAACCGGCTTTGAAACGGCCTATGAGGAATACCTACCTCAGTTGCAGAGCTTATTGGTCGACAAGGTCAGCGGATATGTGGAGGAACAGCGACAACAGTTGGCCATGACGTTTGGCGGACGACACGAGCAGCTTCTGGCAGATAACACTCGAGTGCTGGAAGGACTGGGTCAGATTCGTCAGCTGGCGGCGGCTCTGAGGTCGGGCAAAGCGGACCCGAAGGCCGTGTTTCAAACGGTTTCTGAGTCTGGTGTCCTGTCCACAAAGGATCAGCAGAAAGCGGACGAAGTTATACAGAAGACGAATAAGGTCCTGGATGGCCTGGATGATCCGGCCAGGGCGTTCCAGCGGGCGCTACCCGGCCTGCGGAAGAAACTGTTCCGCTGAGGCCGGGGCCGGGCTCGCGTTCAAAGTTGTTTTATGCGAATGCTCCGCCAGGATACATCGAAGGGGCCGCTACCCCGTTTGATACCGTGTACCTGCAGCCCGATCTTTCCCTTCGGATGAGTCCTGTAGATGCCGTCGTGCGTGAGATCTGCGACCTTTTGTCCGTTGATCCACGTTTGAATGCGAGCACCTTTGGCGACTACGCGGTAGCTGTTCCACTCGTTGTTCTTAATGTGATCGTGTGAGTGCGACTTGTCCTTTGGGGCTTCGGACAGCCAGCCGAGTCCTGTGGCTTCGCCGTAGACATAACCTGCCTGACCAGGACTGGCTTCGATCTCAACCTGGGGTCCGAAGAATCGCCCCTCTTTACCATCCTCTTTGGTTTGCTCCCGTGATCGAATCTGGACGCCTGAGTTCAGCTGGTTGTGCACTTTGACTTCGAATTCCAATTCGAAATCGCCGTATTCCCCGGCTGAGGCAAGGAACGTGTTTTCACTTCCTTCAACAGTCACACCATGGATCGCTCCGTCACGGACGTTGTACTCGGCAACTCCTCTGGAGGCACGTGTCCATCCATTCAGTGTTCTGCCGTCAAACAGGCTCTGCCAGCCATCGTCTGCCACGGCCAGTCCGGGAGCGACAGCCACAAGCAGGCCGAAGGTGACAAGGATTGATCGGCAAGTGTTGCGAGCCATATAGAAACATCCTCCGGAGTCATGATTATGGGGTGGCACCGGCGTAGTTCCGGCTGATGTTATAGGATGGCGACCGTCGCCGTGGAATTCAAATGTGTGCAGAGTCGAACACGTTCAGTGCTGGTTCGAGGTGCGATGATGAAGCTGCATTGAAGCCAGCCGTCGGGTTTCCGCAGACTCGGTCAATACGACTCATGCATGGGCCGGTTTGACAGTGTCGAAGGTCACTCACCAAGCACATCTTCGACATCGATTTCCGGTGCTGCGGGCATCGCCTGGGCTGATGGCTCATCTGTAAACAGCAGGGGACCCATTTCTGCTTTGATACTGTCCAGGTACAGCCGCAGTCTGGCGTACAGTTCAGCCGTGAATTCTTCCGCCTGCAGAACTGCAAGCGTGTGATCCAGAATCTGTTGATCGCTGACTTCTTCCGAGTCATAGATCTTGGCGGCCCCGCGCAGGTCCATTAGCTTCGGCAGGTACGCCTGCCTGAGATGTTCGCTTAACTCGCGAGCGAGGTGATTTGCCTTTTTGAGGCGATCACCTAACGGAAGGTTTTCAATTTCACCGGAATCCACCATTGTTGGTCACCACAACAGAAGGACGCGAACCACCTATTAGACCGGGCTGGTGTAGGGTTCGTCAACGCAAAACGTCATGCTGCGTGGCACGCGCACCCTGTAAAGGCTCATTTTTGAGGTGAATTCCGCAGATTTAATGGACGGCGGATTTGAATCGCTCGATCGCAGTTTCAACGTTTTCTCGACTATTGAATGCACTAAGACGGAAGTAGCCCTCCCCCGAGGCACCAAAGCCGCTGCCCGGTGTGCCGACCAGATGCCCCCTGTTCAGTAACAGGTCGAAAAAATCCCAGCTGCTCAGGTTATTGGGTGTCCTGAGCCAGACGTAGGGTGCGTTTTCGCCACCGTAAACCTTAATTCCTACGGCCTCGAGGCCTTCTTTCAGTAAACGCGCGTTTGTCATATAGAAGTCGATCAGGCCCTTCATCTGCTGCCGGCCTTCAGGGCTGTATGCGGCGGCAGCACCTTTCTGCACGATGAATGACGCACCATTGAACTTTGTCGACTGACGGCGGTTCCACAGTTGGTGAAGCGCAACCTGTGTGCCACATGAAGCCGTGGCTTTCAGGTCCTTGGGTACGACCGTGAACGCACATCGAACACCAGTGAAGCCGACATTCTTGCTGAAGCTGCGAAACTCAATCGCAACCTCTCTGGCGCCCTCAATTTCATAGATGGAATGCGGAATGGAGTCGTCAGAAATAAAGGCTTCGTAGGCCGCGTCGAACATGATGAGACTGTCGTTGGCGCGGGCATAGTCAACCCACTTCTGCAGTGTCTCCCGTGATGCAACTGTGCCAGTGGGATTGTTGGGGTAACACAAATAGATAACGTCAACTCGTTCTGCAGGAAGTTCAGGGACGAATCCATTTTCTTCAGTCACGGGAAGGTATACCAGACCCGCATACCGACCGCTTTCATCCGCGTTACCCGTATGCCCAGCCATGACATTCGTGTCGACATAAACAGGGTACACAGGATCAGTGACTGCAATTCGATTGTCCGTTCCCAGAATGTCAAGGATGTTGCCGGTGTCACATTTGGACCCGTCAGACACAAAGATCTCGTCCGCTGAGACGTTGACACCTCGGTTCTGATAGTCATGCTCCGAGATCGGTTCGCGCAGAAACCCATAACCCTGCTCCGGACCGTATCCGTGAAACGTTGGTGCGTCTGCCATGTCGTCAACGGCAGCATGCATCGCTGCAACGATCGCCGGGGGAAGCGGTTCGGTGACGTCTCCGATACCCAGTTTGATGACCTGCGCATCAGGGTTTGCTTCTGCGAAGGCATTGACCCGGCGAGCGATTTCGGGAAACAGATAACCGGCTTTGAGCTTAAGATAATTCTCGTTGATACGGACCATAGAGCAACTCCTGGGGGCAGATGGGGCCAATGTGTGATGATGTGTCGGTCGGAAACAGCATCGCTCTCCTGGATCGTGGCTGCCAATTGCCACTTCAGAGCCATGTTCTTATTGTCGTATACGATACCGGCTTGCGGGACTAACGAAACTGCCAACGAAGAACGTTCCTTGTGGTCGGAACTGTGCGTTAAACGACGTAGCGGGGCAGCGGCACCTCATGCAATGCTCGGATGACGCGCGGCCCGGTCTGCGAACGTGCTGTTGTGACGAATTCTGTCCGGGATTTCAAACTTGCACTTCTGGTCACTCATGAAAAAACGAGGATGACCGGAATTGGCCATCCTCGTAAATTCATTTAAATGCCGATGTTCGGAATGGTTAGTAACGTTGCTGTCTGTGGCTTCCCGCTGGACTACTCAGCTTCTTCCGTGCCTTCTGCAGCTTCTTCCGTGCCTTCCACAGCTTCTTCTGTGCCTTCTGCAGCTTCTTCTGTGCCTTCCACAGCTTCTTCTGCTACTGCTTCGTGCATGGCTCCACCGCCAACACCCGAACCAGCTTCCATTCCCATTGCGTGTCCAGCGTTACCTGTTGGGTTGGCGTCCGAGGTGCCGGTGTCGGCGCCTTCGCCACAACCGATGATTAGCGCCAGGCCGAGCGACAATACACTCAGGAATTTGCAATTTGCCATACCAGTGTCCTCCGAGTCATGTTCAGTTTTGGATGTTTTCAGAGCAATCGGTGAAATATTCACCACGTCGTTGCGCGGTAATCTTTCAGATCTGAGAGGAAATGCAAGAAGGACCACCAATAATCCAGCAAAGTTTGAAAATTGGCGACGACAAGACGACCTGTGTTGTCGGATCCGGGATTAGTTCCTGTAGAAAACTGTTTCGAAATCCTGAATTCCACGCGATGTGCGTCCCGACAAGGTTCGGACGTCTGTTGTCGGTTCACACCTCGCAGATCGCTTGCTTACGTGGAATGTCGAGCCGAACTGATACCATATACCCGGTCACATCTTCGAGTGGCCCAGCCATCATTGACTGTGAGATTTGCGTACAGTCAGCTGGGATCGGAACGATATAGGGAAAGCAAAAATGTCTGTGAACGTCTGTCGGTTCTCTGATTCGTTCGTCACTTTCCGACTCGACTTCGAACGTAAGCCGCCGGCTACGGTCAGTCATCAGCCACTGTACAGCCTGAACAATGCGCGGATTCAGATCGAATGCCGCTGCCTGATCTCTGAAAAAAGTACCGGTGTGACACAGAGCTTTGTGCTGGGGGCGAGCTGCAAGACAGAACGCGTGGGCGTCGACCGCGATATCTGGACGAGTCCGAATGCCGATTTTGCCCCAATCTTCTCACATGATCGGTTCATGAATATCAAGACGTTCGCCCGCGCGGGTGTTGAAGTCGAACGCTACCCATCCGGCAGCGGAACGCAGTCGGATCGACAGTCGGGCCGTGTTGAGGATGTGTTCGATGATGTACGTATCGATATTGCGGAAGCAGACGCCGATGTGCTCGAAACGGCCAGTGACATCGTGCAGGCGACTCTTGCCAATGAGCCACTTGTCGGGCAGACCACGATTGAAAACGATCGGTACTCAGCTCTGATTGAATACCCTGTGAAGACCATGAACGCTAATGAACGCGATCTGATTTATCAGACAGACACCGGGCCGGTGCTGCTGCCGGACCTGTCGCTTCCGCCGGACGAACTGATGTCCGGTTTTCAGCTCGCGTTTGCGGCGTACAACTGTCCGAACTGGATTGAACTGCTGGTGCGTGTGCCGACCGAAATCTCAAAATCGGCCAGCGTGTTTCACTATTCCAGCCCTATTCGGTTTAACTGCGAGAATCAAATCCTGAGAATAGGCTGCGGTGAAGTTAAACACTCGTGAAGTCGAACAGAAACTGTTTCAGGCGGTCATGCAGAAGGTGATTGAAACGTCTTGGTGTATGGCAAGACCTTTGCCCTCCCAACTGATTCTGTGTCGGGTGTGGGACTCAACTTCCTCCCGGTACGATTGAAAGGAAGTCCATTGACAAATCGGCTGTTTCGATTGAATGTCTGTTCGACTTACATTTCTTTTCTGTCTTGCTGTCAGATGACCACGAGTGTTGGGGCAGAATCACCCCACCCGAATATCCTGTTCATTGCGGTGGATGATCTGCGGCCTTCGATCGGTTGCTACGGAGATCGACACGCGATTACTCCCAACATCGATCGGTTGGCGAAACTTGGTGTACGTTTTGATCGGGCTCACTGCCAGGTAGCCGTCTGCAATCCGTCACGCGCCAGCCTGATGACGGGCCTGCGTCCTGACAAGCTCGGCGTGTGGACTCTGCCCATTCACTTTCGCGAAGCAATGCCCACAGCCGTAACGATGCCGCAGTGGTTTCGCCAGTATGGTTATAGAGCGGTGAGTCACGGGAAGATCTTTCACAACCCCACACCCGATCCGCAGTCGTGGAGCGAACCGATTCGGGCGACACCGCGTCTGAAGTCACCCTACCCTGACGGTACTCGGAAACATATCCGGGACGTTCAGCAGCAGCTTCCACAGAGTGACTGGCGAAAAAATAATTTGCGAGGTCCCAGCACCGCGGCTCCGGAAGTGGACGACAAGCAGCTGATCGACGGTGCGCGAACGGATATGGCGATCGAGGATCTGCGACGTCTGGGCAACCGTGATGAACCCTTCTTCCTGGCAATGGGGTATATCCGGCCCCATCTGGCGTGGATCGCACCAAGAAAATACTGGGATTTTCATGATCCGGCAAGCCTGCCCGTAGTCACGGACCGCAGCGTCACGGCTAATAATCCGCCGTATGCGCTGTCCAACAGTTATGAAATGACTCATTACGTTGACTTGATCGACTTTCCGAAACCCTGGGATGAACAGCGAGTCACTGATGCGAGGGCTCGGCATCTGATGCACGCGTACTACGCCTGCGTAACATACATTGATGCACAGATCGGCCGCCTGCTGGATGCGCTGGATCAGGAAGGGCTGGCGGACAACACGATTGTTGTGTTGTGGAGCGACCATGGCTGGAAGCTGGGTGAATTCAATGGCTGGGGCAAGATGACCAACTACGAAATTGACACCCGCGTACCGCTGATCATTTCTGCTCCGGGCTTACCAACGGCAGGACAGCAATCGGACGAACTCGCGGAACTATTGGATCTGTATCCGACGCTCTGCGATCTGGCAGGAATCGCGACCCCGGAGTTCGTTGACGGAAGCAGCTTGGTGCCGAACCTGAAGGATACCAGCGTGCACGTCAAGGACGCGGCATACAGCCAGTACTATCGCAACTTCGAAGGCCGTGAATACATGGGCTATGCGATCCGCACCAGTGAATATCGTTTTGTGGAATGGCGAGACTTCAGCACGGGGGAAGTCACAGCACGTGAACTGTTCGATCATCGAACGGATTCCTCGGAATCCATCAATCTGGCTGATTCTGCGCCGCAGGAGCTGATTGATCGCATGACTGATCAGCTCCTGATATCTCACCCCCGCAAGCCGCTGACGATGACGCCGCCCGTGCATTCGAATCCGAATCAACCGCGACTCAGGGCCGACATCTCGTTCCTGAATAAGACGGAGACGACGGTCATGGTTTTTCCGATTACTCCCAGGGGACGAAGGGGGCGAGCAGAGAATTTACAGCCTGGCGTGGAGGTGACTATCAAAGCTCGTATCGGGGGCGTTTACGTGGTTGAGAGCAAAGACGGGACGATTCACCAGATTCACTCACCATCAATACCGTCACGAACAATTGTGCTTGAGTGACAGCGAATTTCATTCGAGGCGCATAAAGAACGCGACACCCGAATGTTTGGGCGCCGCGTTCGCTTTTACGAAAACACTGGCAGAGCCAATGCCACTTGATTCAGCAACTGACCATTGACCTAGAGGATCTTTTTAAGATCCGCAAGAACAGCTGCCGTCTTGAGATCGTTGACGTCAGATACGGCAATGTTAGCTTTCACGCCAAGACGACTGGCCAGGATGATGGTTACCTCCGCTTTGGGGCTGATGCCGTAGTTGTCCGGGCCATTTTCGAACTCATTAGGAACGACAAACGGTACGTTGGTCGCCTTACTGGTCTTGGCAAGTGTCTTGGCTGCATCGGACAGGTCGTCCTTGTCTTCACCCAGCACGTTTACGAACGCGGTCAGCTTTGAGTCTTTGTTCTTTGCGATCGCCTTGTCAATCTGCTGTACCAGTTCGACAATTCGTTTGTCAGTTGAACGGGTGAAGATGACAACCTGTGGCTTGGCGCCATTGCGACATCGGTAGCAGAGGTTCTTGCCTTCTGCCACGCCGTCTGTTTCTGCACCGGCACACTTGGTGACGTAGAATGCTCCGAGTGAGTCACCGGTCTGAGGACCACTCTTCACTGTTTCACCTGCAGTGACAGCCGAAGAGACTGCCAGAATCATACCCAATGCGAAAAAATTCTTCACGGATTGCTCCTTTCAAGGGGGCGGGAATCATGTGCTTCAGCGCACACAGAGGATCGTCGTTGACGGAAAACATTTTGACTGACCGTAATGGCTCTTGATCAACGGCCCTCGCTGTTCGACAATGTAAATAAACCGTCGATGTCGCCGTCAGTCACTGCCTCAAAATGTTACCGCGTTCAGGAGTCAGTTAAAAGTGATCCGCGTTACATAACGCGTTACCTTGCTCTAAATTGGCGAAAACCTCGAATCCGGCCGTCTTACCTCCGCATCGCACACCTCAGGCTGTCCTGAAAACTCACCACAGCTCATTTTTCGCTTAGAATGTCGCACAGGAATTCGCATGCTCAAGGCAGTCAGCTCGCCCCTTCTGGTTATCTTGTGTCTGTTCGCAGGCAGACCGTTGATTCTGGCGGGCGAATCCACCGCCAGCGACGGTGCTGAGGTGCCGTCAGCCTATGCCGACCGTTCGCCCGTTGATCTGGCACTTTCACCGGATGGGCAGTGGCTTGTTACGGTTAACGAAACGTCGGACAGCGTTACGCTCATTCGCACGAAGGATCAGGTAGTCGTTGACGAAGTCTTGTGTGGTCGTCATCCCGCTGATATCGAATTCTGTCCCGATGGTCAGACGGTGCTGGTGAGTGGCTTGTGGTCCGGTGATATCACCATTCTGAAGTTGGTCAACGGTAGTTTGAAACGGATTGGCGTGATTGATGTGGGGTTCGAACCCTGCGGTCTGGCGATTTCGCCGGAAGGAGATCGAGCATATGTCGGACTTGTGGCAACCGGGCAGGTAGCCGAGCTTGATCTGAAGCAACAGAGTGTGTTGCGACGGTTTGACGTGGGGCACTGGCCTCGATATCTGACACTGTCTGCCGACGGTTCGCGGCTTGCCGTCGGTTGTGGAGGTGCCGGGCGAATTGACGTGATCGACCCGGTCACCGGCGAAACGCTCTACGACGAGACATTGGCCAACGGCATTAATCTGGGCCACATGATTCCGTCTGCAGACGGCACCTATGCATACTTCACATGGATGGTCTATCGCACAAATCCGATCAACGTGGGCAATCTGCGGAAAGGCTGGTTGCTGGCCAGTCGCATCGGTCGTGTTCGGCTGGACGGCTCTTCCTACCGCGAGGCGATCTCACTGGACGTGCCCGGGATGGCTGTTGCTGACCCTCACGGAATCGTCATCAGTCGCGATGAAAGCCGTTTGGTTGCATCCGCTGCGGGAACTCATGAACTGCTGGTTTACCGTCTGCGCGATTTGCCATTCGTCGGTGTTGGTGGTCCAGGCGACCTCATCGATCGTCGACTGCGAAACGACCCGGACAGATTCCACCGTATTGAGGTTGGAGGGCGTCCGATGGGGCTGCGAATGGCCGACGACAGTGGCACGGTATACGTCGCCAACTACCTGCGTAATTCTGTGCAGGTGGTCGACCTTGATTCTCGGGAAGTGAGTGCTGAGATCGATCTGGGCGGCCCGACGGATACCACACTTGCGCGGCGCGGCATGGAAATCTTCCACGACGGCCGGCGCAGTCTGGATCAATGGTACAGTTGCCACTCATGCCATCAGTTCAATGGAATCAACTGCAGACCGATGGATACCATGAACGATGGTACGGAAATGACGCTAAAGACAGTGCTGCCGTTGTTTGATGTCAGCAAAACCGGCCCGTGGACGTGGCACGGCTGGCAGAATGATCTTGAGAATGCGATGCACAAATCGATGACATCAACAATGCTGGGCCGCGATCCCAGCGATCGGGATGTGAGTGCCCTGCTGGCCTATCTGGATACGCTGGAGGCTCCTCCGAATCCATTTCGGAACTCTGACGGGTCACTGAATGCTGCCGCTCGTCGTGGACAGCAGGTCTTCAGTAGCACGAAAGCCGGCTGTGCCAACTGTCACAACGGCCCCCAGTTCACAGATGGAAAAATCCACGACGTCGGCCTGGGCTCAGACAAAGACTACTACGAAGGATACAACACTCCGTCGCTGCGGGGCGTCTATCGCAAGGTGCGGTTGCTGCATACCGGCCGAGCACGTTCACTGGAACGCGTTGTCAGCGATCTGCACAGCCCGGAAGTGGTTACAGGTCAGGGCCGGTTGACCGGGCAGGAAAGTGCGGATCTGATCGAATACCTGAAGTCGTTGTGAACGAACGTGCTGCGTCCCGGCATCTTGTGGGTGTCACTGGTTGCTCCTTACCTGTGCTGCAACAGGATTCATTTGGATTCTGCGGCGTTTCCTGCAGGTATTCAATCACCGTCTCTGATGCCTTTGACACACTGTTTGCCGGCAAACGGTGGTCTCTGGTGTCGACTGTAAGCGGTTTGCCTGGTCAAGGTCTAAGGTGTTGCGGTGACCTGGTCAGTCAGAGGTTTCGATACAGACTCATCCTGACCCAGCAGGCGTTGTGCTTCCTGCAGAACAAAATCCGGGTCCATGAACGGTTCATAGCTGATGTCCTGCCAGCGAATGCGACCTTCACCGTCGATCAGGAACGTGCCGTGCAGTGGCTGACTTTCGAAATCGTCATAACATCGGTAACGCTTGAAGACGTTGAGTTGATCGTCTGAGACCAGCGGAAACGGAAAGCCGTCTTCCAGGTCTTTGTAGGCTCGGTCCAGCAGTTCCTGTTTGTCCGTACTGACGGCAACGACATCGATGCCGGCCGCTCGGAATTTTTCCGTCTCCGGAGCGAATTTCTGGAGCTGCTCAGCGCAGTGCAGACAGCCGAAGCCCAGATAGAAGATCATGACGACGGGTTTGTCTCGATAGTCGCTCAGCGCACGTGGTTGATTCTGGACGTCGGCCAGAGACCAGTGGGGGGCGGGCACAGGCTGCCAGTGCAATGGCCCCAGCGAATCCAGTGGCGGTCTGGCACCGATGTCAGATGCTGTGACCGCTGCTGTACGCCAGTCGTCGTCAAAACCCAGCTCTGTCGCGATAGGTTTCAGCCGTGCAAATGCAGGCGCAGCGATGTCAATTGTTGAGGAGATGTTTCGCAGCTGATCGAATGATTTTTTTGCTTCGTCGTTCTTTTTTGCCGCCCACAGAGTTTCGATCTGAGCAGTCAGGGGGCGGACTTCACCGCGATTGCTGCCTACGTAATCCGTGATTTTCTTGACTGCGTCGTCAGTTTTTCCAGCCTGCAGCATGACGGCGACCTGTTCTTCCACGGGAATGCCTCCTGCTTTTTTAAACAGTTCCAGGGCTTCGTCATATTTTCCGTTGGCTACGGCGATGCGGCCGTCGATTTCCTGAACGGCTTTTTCCAGATCGCGAATTCGCCGGCCGTGCTTGTCTTCTGCTGTCTTGCGAGCTTTCTTGACATCCTTTTTCGCCTTCTCGGCTTCCTTTTGTGCTTTGTCCCCGGCTTCCTTCTGTTTCTTCTTTTCCTGGTTCAGGAGGGTCTCGATCTTCTGCCGAATAGGGGTCGCCTTTTCAGCAGTGCCCACCGCGACCAGCGCGGCAGCAAGATACCGGTCGCGTTTCAGGTCTTCGGTATCGTTTCCGCAATCTTCCAGGTACGGAGTTTCAGACAGGGCAATCATCTGATCGTGCAATTGATAAGTCCGCAGCACATCAAGAAGTCGCTGACGTCCGTATTTGAAGCTGCCGAACTTGCCGATGTGGTTATACTTCGGGTGCCGCGGCAGTCCCATCATGTTTTGAGCGAGCGCGATGGCATCATTGACCTGACCGATGTGTATGAGGTTACGAATACACCACTCGTTGTTGTGTGCGAAATTGTGAATTTGATCGGGCAACACCAGATCCTTCATCATGTGAGCATGGTCGACTCGCGCTGATGCTTCCTGCTGATAGACGGCGTCGTGATAGCGTTTCAGTCGGGAATAGATATGCCCCGGCATATGCCACATGTGAGCAATCTGGGGAGCGGCCAGGCCGCAGCGGGCAGCAGATTCCAGAGCTCTGTCGGCTTTCTTCGTGTCCCACAGGTGAATGCGATAGTGGTGGACCGGATGCAGAGGTTCAACATCAAGCACATCCTGAATCAGGGCATCGACCGTCAGGTAGCTGACCATCTTGATTCCTTCCCGGCGTGCCGACCAGATGTACTCGCACAAGAATGCTTTCGCTTCGATGTCGTCCGGGAATTCCAACAGTAGTTCTTCCAGGTCACTGATATACTTTTCCGCCCGCTTTTTCTTTTCATCGCTGGTTTCGGCCTTTGCGTTGGCATACCGGCTATACGCTTCGATGTACCGCTGTTCACGGGGCGACGCTTTGTCCTTGTGGTCCATGGCTTTCTTGATGAAGCCTTTGGTGCGATCTGCGTTTCGACGATTTGAATAAGCCATGCCCCAGTAGGCAATGGCACAGTCAGGGTCCAGCATCGCCGCCTGCCGAAAGGAACGCTCAGATTCGAAATACCAGAATCCGTGCATCTGGCCGATCCCCTGCAGAACGAACGCCCGAGCTTCGTCAGACTGCGTAGTGACATCGAAGTGGACAGTTCCGACTCCCGTCATGGGGTAAGCGGCCTGACGCGGACCATCATTGAAAATTTCACCATGCAGAGAATGGCCTTCCGGCGTCTCCTTCCTGGCGGCTTCGGCGTTCGTTGCCGTGTCACCAGCCGGCGGTGTCGCTTCCTGAGCGGTTGCCGCCACGACAGTGCTGAGTATCACGACACTGGCAAGTAACGTGAGGACCGAATGTTTGCGGGGCATGGAAAGATGCCGTGTACTATTGAGGAGGTGGGACAAGCGGATGTTCCTGGAGAGTTCTTTTGCTGTGGCGTGGACCACCGTGCAGCCAGATCATGGTGACCGGAGTTAAGCTGGACCGGCAGTTTCACGGCGACGTCTATTCTGTCCCTGCGGCTCTCCAGGGGCAAGGACTCGGGCCAAAAACAGTGGATGCCCTGAGAAACAGACAACTTCTTCCGGGGAACAGGCCTTCCTATTTGGACTTGCGTAATCGCAACGGTTAACCTGCCGCCCTGATTCTTTACAAACGCATTGCGTTCCTTCCGGCCTGACATGATTGCCGTATTGCTCCGGTCAGATGTGAGCTGACGTACAAAGAATTGCCGGTCCGCTGCCGTTCGTCGCGTCACTTTCGAAGTATGCAGATCGCGTGGTTGTTTTGCCGAAAGCCCCGAATGTCTCGTATCTCTGACGTTTTTGATCAGGCCGCACAGCAGGCTCGCATGACGTTCATGCCGTTTGTGACGGCTGGAGATCCGTCGTTGCAGTCGACCTCTGCGGTTTTGAAAGGTCTGCGAGATGCCGATGTGGACCTGATTGAACTGGGTTTCCCATACAGCGATCCCATCGCGGACGGGCCCGTGATTCAGGCGTCCTACACCCGTGCGCTCGACAATGACGTAACTGTACACGGTATTCTGGGGATGATGGAAGATCTGCGAGACGCAGGGCTGCCTCCGGTTCTGGCAATGGTGTCCTATGCAATCGTGTTTCGCTTCGGGACGGACGCCTTTGTGGCCAGAGCGGCCGAAGTCGGCTTTAGTGGGTTGATTATTCCGGACCTGCCCGCCGACGAAGCCAGTGAGATGTCTGCAACCGCCACGAAGCATGGCCTGGGTCTGGTGCAGCTGATTGCTCCCACCACCACGTCAGATCGCACTCAGCAGATTCTTGACGCGTCCAGTGGCTTCGTCTACTGCGTCTCAGTGGCCGGCACGACCGGCGTTCGAAAGGAACTGCCCGAGGCACTGATTGAACAGCTGATGCAACTGCGGCTGATGACGGATCTGCCCCTGGCGGTGGGGTTTGGTATCAGCGGACCGGATCAGGTTGCATCTCTGGAAGGAGTTGCCGACGGTGTGATTGTGGGGTCGGCTATTGTGAGGCTGGCGGCGGAAGCACCGTCCGTCGAAGCTGCGGCTGCCGCCGTGCGGACATTTTCGTCAGAAATGCGAGCGGCGGTGAACGGCGTTAAACCGTCTCGGAGAATTTGATTGAGCACGGCAGGCTCTGGGGGTCTTGCTGTTTGTTATCGGGATTTGCATCACCGTCGGCAACTGTGATGCAGACGTCAGAGGTGACGATTTCGAATTCAGACACCGCGACGCCGTTCTGCTGAGAGACCTTCATGCGGTTTGTACGGCAGTGGCTTGCGGCTTAGAATTCCGGCACGGATCCGAATACTGCCATCACTTCTAAGAATCGAAACAGGATTATATTTGTGCATAGACTCGGCCGCACATTCGCAACCATTCTTGTTCTGCTGATGTCTCTGTCGTCCGTGCCGGCGGATAGACAGAAACTGCCGCACATTGTCGTCATCATGGTTGACGATATGGGGTATGGCGACCCTGGGTGTTACAACTCGAACTCAAAGATTTCGACGCCGCACATCGATTCGCTGGCACGCGCCGGAATGCGATTCACGGACGCTCACGCACCCGGACCGTTGTGTCACATGTCTCGCTACGGTCTGATGACCGGCCGCTATCCGTTTCGAGCAGACGTGGGCTCCTGGCGACATAAGCGTTCGATTGGTGCTGGACAGGTTACGATTGCGTCATTGCTGCGAAGTGCGGGGTATCAGACTGCGATGGTCGGAAAGTGGCATCTGGGTTTCGACGAAAACGGATACGACAAGCCGTTACCGGGCGGTCCGATCGATTGTGGCTTCCAGAGTTATTTCGGAATCCGCGCGTCCACGGACATTCCACCGTACTTTTACATTCGTGGTGACAAAGCTGTGCAACCGCCGACGAATCAGATTGGGGCGAATTACAGCGATGGATGGACTAGAATTCAGGGAGCATTCTGGCGAGAAGGCGGCATTGCTCCTGATCTGGCGTTGAAGGATGTTCTGCCCCGCTTCACGGAAGAAGCTGTTGAGGTTATTCAATCGCACGGCCGACAACCGGCCACTGCGCAAAAGCCGCTGATGCTGTACCTTGCGTATCCGGCTCCTCATACGCCGTGGTTGCCGTCGGCGGAGTTCGCGGGCCGTAATGGAGCAGGAATGTACGGGGACTTTGCTGCGATGGTGGACGCAAATATCGGGCGAGTATTGAATTCGCTGGAAGAGACGGACATGGCACAGGATACGCTGCTTGTGCTTACGTCAGACAATGGTCCGGTGTGGTACGAAAACGACGTTGAACGGTTTGATCACGATTCCTCCGGTGGATTACGGGGCATGAAGGCGGACGCATGGGAGTGCGGTCACCGCATGCCGTTCATCGTACGCTGGCCTGGCTCGGTGGTTGCCGGAACGACATCGCACCAGACCATCTGCTTCACAGACCTGCTGGCCACGTTTTCGGACGTTGTCGGAACATCCCTGGCCGGCGATGCCGGGCCGGACAGTTTCAGCTTTCTTGACGTGTTGAAGGGGCGTCAGCCGGATAATGTTCCTGTGCGGAAGCATCTTGTGATGCAGTCTGGTGGAGGAGTGATGACGATTCGTTCCGGCGACTGGAAGCTGATTCAGGGACTGGGGTCCGGAGGATTTTCCAAACCCAGAAAAATCAGGCCCGGAAAAGGTGAGGCCCCCGGACAGCTCTATAATCTTAAGAACGATCCCGCTGAAAAGCACGATGTGTACGCTTCTCAGCCGGATGTTGTGGCCGAGTTGACGAGACAGCTGGACCAGATTCAGAAGGCCACGGGCCAGCGTCATGCGAAATAGACGATGACCTGGATGTCTGCAGGTTTGTCGATCGGTGTGGCAGTTGCGGGTGAAATGTCGATCACTCAGCCGAAAATGATGCCGCAGCTTTCCCATGTCACAGAGAAAAGGCAAAAACATCAGTAAGCGCCCATTGCCTTTTGTGACAATGGGAACCGATCAGTAGACTGCAGCGTTTTCTGCAGGCGTCCCGCGTCCCTGATGCGCGGGGCTCGCAACGCTACACGTTCAGGTCACTTCCGTTCGGTCGGAATCCTACAACATCTGGTCACCTCATGTCGTTGCCTATTATTGAACCCAGTGCTTCCCGGCCCACTGTCCCGGAGACGACCGGCCCGAGCAAGGGAAACTACGCCTTTGTCAGCCTTGGCTGCCCTAAGAATCTGGTGGACAGCGAGAAGATGTTAGGCACGCTGGCGCTGGATGGATATACACTGGTTCCGGACCCAGCGAAGTCTGATTTTGTTATCGTGAATACGTGCGGCTTCATCGACAGTTCACGGCAGGAATCCAAAGCGGTTATTCAGGAGATGCTGGACTTGAAGCAGAGCGGGCAGACAAAGGGGGTGATTGTCGCCGGATGCCTGCCGGAGCGCATGGAAGAAGGTGGGTTGCTGTCGGAAATGCCTGACATCGATCATGTGGTCGGAGTCTTCGGTCGTGACGAAATCAATCGAGTGGCGGATCGTCTGCTGGGTGGTGTCACGGAACAGAGAGAATTGTTTCGGCCGGCCCCGATCACTGCACTGGATGACAGGGCACGGCTGAGGATCACGCCGCAGCACTTCGCCTATCTGAAGATCTCAGAAGGCTGCGACCGCACATGCACGTTCTGTTCGATTCCGATGATGCGTGGAAAACACGTCACGAAGCCGATTGAGATGGTGGTTGAGGAAGCCAGGGAGTTGGCTGCCGACGGGGTTAAAGAACTGATTATTGTGGCTCAGGACACTACATACTACGGCCTCGACCTGTACGGAGATGTTCGCCTGGTCGAGCTGTTGCGACAACTGGAACAGGTTGAAGGAATCCAGTGGATTCGACTGATGTATCTTTACCCCGTGCACTTCACAGATGCACTGATTGACACTGTGGCAGGCTCGCAGAAAATTCTGCCTTACCTGGACATGCCGTTACAGCACATCAATTCGAAGGTGTTAAAGCGGATGCAGCGACGAGTTAATTCTGAGCAAACCAGAGAGCTTGTGGGCAAGTTGCGACAACGTGTCCCCAATCTGGTGCTGCGAACGACGTTTATCGCTGGGTTTCCCGGCGAAACGGACGAACAGTTCGAAGAACTGCGTGACTTCGTGGTCGACACGCGTTTCGAACGCATGGGCGTGTTCAGCTATTCAGTGGAACCGGGGACTTCCGCTACAAAACTGGACGGACATCTACCGGACGACATCAGGGACGCCAGGCGGGACGAATTGATGGCCGTCCAGCAGAAGATCGCGTTTGAACATGCGGAATCTCTGGTGGGCTACGAACTGGATGTACTGATTGACGATCAGTCAGACGACGACGAAAATATCTACATCGGTCGAACTTTCGCCGATGCGCCTGAGATCGACAGTAATGTCTACGTTTCTGGTCAGGATCTGGAAGTCGGCAGCATGGTGCCCGTTGAGATTGTGCGACGGGAAGGCTACGATTTGGTGGGAATCGCGCCCGACTCTGAGATTGTTGAGTAACCCTGCACCGGGGTTGTCGTTGCAGATTCCTTCAACGTTCCCCACGAAATGATAGAACCTTCCCTGTCAAATGCCGGATTCTGATCAGCCAGCAGCTGCGCCGCAGCCAGCGAGACGACTTGGGCGCGAATCGCTGAATCTCCCCAACCTGATTACCATCAGTCGTTTTGTGCTGGCGCTGATCCTGTTTGGACTGATCGATGCCGGCGGTTACTGGCTTGCTTCCGCCGGACTGTTCGTCTTTGCCGCGTCGACGGACTGGCTGGATGGCTATCTGGCTCGCAAGTACGGACAGGTCACGGTGCTTGGCCGGATTCTCGACCCGTTTGTTGACAAAATCATTGTTGGTGGAACTTTCCTGTTCCTGCTGGAAAAAAATGGTACTGCCGAGTCCGGTGCGGCTGTTCAGTCGGGCGTCACTGCATGGATGGTGATTGTCGTCATTGGTCGCGAAATGTTTGTGTCCAGTCTGCGAGGTTTTCTTGAGCAGCAGGGCAAGGATTTTTCTGCCAGCTTCAGCGGCAAGGCCAAGATGATGCTGCAGTGCGTTGCCGTTACGGCCAGCCTGCTTTCCCTGAGTACTCAACTGCAGTGGCCATGGCTGCCGCTGGTTCGTGACGTCCTGCTTTGGGCGGCAGTGGGAGTGACGGTCTGGAGCGGCATGGTATATATTCGGCGGGCCGTCACGCTGTTGGGCAAAGACTGACAGGTCGGGCAGTCACTGTCAGATCAGTCCCCCGAAAATACCGAATGCCCGATGCGAAGGCACTGGCCGAACAGTCGCTCTGTCGATACGGAACGAATCGTTCGAAATTGAGAGTACTCTGAAGCGCCGGCGCGACATACACGAAGAATTGCGGAATCCTGTTCTTTTGTGAAACAAGCTCATCAGTCTGCACAGCACCGATGCCCCCGTCAATTTTCAGGCTGTTGTGGAGGTCGGCAAAGCGACAGTCCGGAATGTGCACCGGATGTTGCCAAGCCAGCTGCCGTTGCGGGCACCGACAAACCGGAACTGGCGCTACAGTACCTGCTGCGTCAGAAACGGCCGACGCTGGCTTGTTTCATGGACCTGGCTCCGATCAACCGGTCGTGCGACGGCTGATCAAGGACTTCGTCTGCCCGGCAGATGCTTCACGTGAGTGCCTCCTGCTGATGGACGAAGATACGCTGCATCCTCGGATACAACGCCCGCCTGTGCCCTGGCGTCCGGGCCGCTCAGACAAAGACGAACTGGCTCAATTGGTCAGGAGCACGTATCGCAAGATCAAACGTGAGGCGACCGCACCCTTGTGGTGCGCTGCAAACAGCCGAACGCGAAGCACTGGTGGTTAATCTCAGAGGCCTGACTCGCAGCGGACTGGGGTATGCCACTGCTGCGTCTGGATCCGGGCGTGCTGTAGCAGAAGTTCGTAGGGGAAAGCGAAAATCCGTTGCGGCAGGCAATTCAGCAGGCGGAAGCTCTGACGCTCGGGGTTCTGTGGATCGATGACATAGAAAAGGCGTTCGTGTCAGCCTTCAGCGCGTCTGCCGGTGGGGCCTGTCTCAACGCATGTCTGGTACGCTGCTGTGCTGGATGCAGGACCATCGGGAACCCATCTTCATGGTAGCGACGGCCAGCGACGTGTCGGCGTTGCCTCCGGAACTGATGCGGGAAGGACGGTTCAACGAAGTCTTTGTTATCGGTCTGCCCGGCATTGATGCACGTCGACAGGTGTTTTCCATTCACCAGAAGAGAAAAGGCCGCGATCCACCGCAGGTTCGTGCGGATGAACCTGCTGATACGTCAAAAGATCTGACGGGGGCAGAAATTGAACAGGCCATCTGATCCGGACTGTTTCACGCCTATGCAGTGAATCGCTCTGTGGTGGCCGATTAGCGGCATTGTTGTTCAGAACCGTGACGGATCAAACACTCCACGCCGCCACAATCTCGTGGACGGTTTCACCTTCCAGCACTTCGTGAGCCAGCAGGTGATCAACAATGGCGCCGATGCCTGCCCAGTGACTTTGCTGCGACAGTGTATGGTGCAGCTGAATCGTCAGACGTTCCAGAAGCTGCAGGCGTGCCTTCGAAGCTTTGACGAAGTCGGCGGCCCGCCATGCGAGTTGCCAGTCGAGTGACCATTCCGCGACGGTTGCCGGGTGAAAAGGATCGCCCAGATGAATCATTTCAGCCACCGGTCCGGCCAGGGCCACCAGTATGGCTTTTTCTGCCAGTTCCTGCGCCTGAAATCCTGAGGTTTCCCACCTGACAACCGTATCGCCAAAGCGATTCGGCCCGTCGTCGCGATCGGGATCAATTGAAACCGAATCGACTGTGGCACCCAGATAGACGGCTGCGAAAGCGTGCCCGGCCTCATGCCATGCTGTGATTTCTTCGATGTCAGACACGCCCGCCCGCTGTCCTTCCAGGTGATGATAATCAGTCGCCACGAACTTCAGTCGATTTCCACACCGCTGAGATCGTCTGCTTCCGGGTACCGCGGATTCATGTTCTTAAGCGTGGCCACCATGACACGCATGATGGCCAGATTTCGATACCATTTCTGGTCGCCAGGGATCAGGTACCACGGCGCGTGTTCAGTGGTGCAGTTATTGAGCATGTCCTCGAATGCATGCTGGTAATCATTCCATTGGGCACGTTTGTGTAGGTCGTCCTGATCGAACTTCCAGTGCTTGTCGGGTTCATCAAGTCGATCCTGAAACCTCTCTTTTTGTTCCTTCTTTGAAATGTGCAGGAAAAACTTCAGCACCGTGGTACCCGTGTCAACCAGGTGTTTCTCGAAGTTGTTAATCGTCTCGTATCGCGGACGCCAGATGTCTTCCGGCAAGATGCTATCCACGCGAACGACCAGCACATCTTCATAATGGGATCGATTGAAGACTCCGATCATGCCGCGGCCCGGGACGGCCTGATGGATTCTCCAGAGGAAATCATGGGCCAGCTCTTCGGACGACGGCTTCTTGAAGGACGTAACTCGTACTCCCTGCGGGTTCACGCCTTTGAACGTGTGTCGGATCGTTCCGTCTTTTCCTCCGGCATCCATGGCCTGCAACACGACCAGCAGCTTCTGCCTGCCCTCGGCGTACAGCGCTGTCTGCAGATGAATCAGCTCGTTGCGTAATTCAACAAACTCCGTCTCCGCAGCGTCTCGGTTGTCGTGAAAATCTTTCCCTCGAGTACTTGCGTTGGCGAGTACGATCTGGGTTTCCGGTGTCAGGCAATGAACTGCAGGCATTTTGGCACTTTTTGAGGTGGGCTGGGAAGAATGTCGTGGGCTGACAGAGCAACAGGACGACCGAATGGGGCAAAACGAGATTCAGAGGCCAAACGACGTTATGGGGCTAAGTTATCAACCTGGCTCGGACATCCCAACAATCAGCCCCGAGCAATCGGAAAGACCACGACGAAGTCTGAACGAATCACTGACCGATATTCAGCGTATGCGCTGCGTTCGGATGCAAGTAGACCGCGCAACGTTATAATTGTCCGTTCATGCCCGCAAGTTCCACCCTGAACGGGCGTCACTATCGACCGTCCGCCATCTTCGCACAGTGTCGGCCGTTTGTTCCTCAACCGGATATCCGCAATGGTAAAGAATCACTCTCAGCGGTTTCTCGATATCGTGAATTCTGCACGCCCACAAATCAGAGAATGCAATGTTCAGGACGTGGTCGACCGACGTGCTGGCGGTGAGCCATTTCACCTGGTTGATGTTCGAGAGGAGAGTGAATTCTCCGCCGCCCATATCCCTGATGCGACACATCTCGGTAAGGGTGTCATTGAACGAGACATCGAATCGGCAATTTCTGACACAGATGCACCGATTGTTCTGTACTGTGGCGGTGGGTTCCGCTCTGCCCTGGCTGCCCTGAACCTGCAGCAGATGGGGTACACAAGTGTTGTATCCATGGACGGTGGATTCAGCGGCTGGAAAGCGGCTGGCCAGCCAGTCGTATAGTTCGACGTCGATTCATCATCATCTTTCATTCGGTACCAGCCCCCCACATCAATCTCTGCTCAATCGAAAGCTCCTTCATGAGTCAGCTTCAGGATTCCTACGTTATCGCATTCGATGGCGAGGATGCGTCCAACAAAGTTCGCCGGATGGTCGGTAACACGCAGCCGCATTCGTTGCGGACGTTTACTCCCAGTCAGGCGGTGCTGTCAACTTCCGCCGGTGTTTTTCACTGGACACCGGAAGGCCGCCGACTGTACGACTATTCGTCCGGAGTTCTTGTCGCGAATCTGGGGCACAACCCTGTCCGCTGGATGAAACGTTTTCAGCAGTATCTCGGCTGGTCGGCCGATAAGCTGACGGGCCCCGACAATGGTTTTTTTCAGGCCGTTTCGCTGACCGCTTACAACGCCCTGACCGATCTGGAAGCACAGGCCGGCCGACGTCTGGTTGCCAGTTTGCAGGCCAGCCCGGGGGGCAGTCGACTGGAAACAGTCATGTGGTCGGCGTCCGGTTCGGAAGCCGTGCAGAAAGCTCTTTGGGCCTGCATGCGTCGCGATCCGTCACGACCGGGCGTCTTGGCCACACGTAATGGTTTTCACGGCAAGAAGGGACTTTCCGGTGCGGTGACCGGAAGTGAAACCGACACGGAACGTGACCCGAGAATTCGTTTTATTAGTTTTCCCTGCGACGAGTGTTCTGATCTTGACGAACCGATCAAAACCTTTGATGCATCTGTTTATCGTGCGGAACTGGAACAGGTGCTGCAGTCTGCTGAACATCCGATTGGCAGTCTGATTACTGAGCCCTACCTTGGCGGTGGCGGAAGTTATCATCCTCCGAAGGAATATCTTGCACTGCTGCAGGACTTCTGTCGTGAATACGACATTCTGTTCATTCTGGACGAAGTTCAGGCCAACTTCGGACGTACTGGCTGTATGTATGCGTTCGAAGCCTACGACATCGAACCGGACTTTGTGTGCCTGGGCAAAGGCCTGGGCAACGGCATTCCCGTGAGTGCAGCTGTCGGTCGGCGTGATATCTGCGAACTGATGGGGTACGGCGAAACGTCGGATACCTGGAGCGCCAATCCGACATCCAGTGCGGCGGTTCTCGCGACTCTGGATGAATTTGAAACCACAGACATCATCGACCGTACCCGGCACCTGAACACAATATTCGTGGATGGCCTGCGTCAACTGAAGCAGACGGGGGTCATCGTTAATGTCCGTGGCGAGGGTATGGTGTTTGGCATCGAATGCGGACGGGTTGGTTCGACTGCTCCGAATGACGTTGCTAACGCGGTTGTGGAGCGATGCTATCGGGGCAACGACCAAAATAACGGGATTCATCTGCTTGGTCCGCTTGCCGGCTGCGTCATTCGAGTTGCACCGCCAATGTGCATGACTGATGCCGAGGCCACCGAGTCGCTGCGCCTGCTGCAGCAATTCGTGACCGAAGTCGGGCAGGACTTGAATGACGCGTGAATGAATAGTTTACTGGGAGACAGAAAACCTGTCCGGAAGGCACGAACGGCGTTGCACCGCGCGTCGCAAGGCGCGAATGTCACGACTGATTGTTTTCTGTCGCTGCGTGAAGTTTCCGCTTTGACAGGACCGCGGTTCGGTGGATGTCGTGAATAAGTGATGTATCCCGCAACTGCTGCTCTGGCGGGCTTTCGCGGACGCCGTCATACCGTTCGTGTGGAAATCATCAACAACTCCGTGGAAATGGCGTGTTCTCTCTAACGATTCTGTCGTCGGCTGTGTAGTCTGCCCGCCTGATGGGTATTCAGCCGGGCGTGCACAGAAGGGCTGATTTTCCGGCAGCGTATGGCTGTTTCGGTACGCGGCGTGTGGTCAGGTAATCGAGCTGCGATGACTACCATCTGAGTCCGAGATTTTGAGCGTCAGCTCGCATCTTCCGAGGCAACGGCCTCCTTTTCAGAACGAGGTTTCAGCATCATGGGTATTCCCAAAGTGGCGATTGTCGGTCGTCCCAACGTGGGGAAGAGCTCGCTGCTGAACTGGATGGCGGGCAAACTGCTTTCGGTCGTGGATCCCACGGCAGGTGTCACGCGTGACCGGGTGACGTGGATGATGCACGAAAAGGACCGGTATTTCGAACTCGTCGACACCGGTGGCATTGGTATCGTCGATAGTGACGACCTGTCGGATGACATTGAGCGGCAGATCGACGTCGGGCTGGCGGAGTGCGATCTGTTGTTATTTGTGGTCGATGCGAAGGCCGGTATTACTCCGCTGGATCAGGAAGTCGCTGAACGACTGCGGCGAATCGATAAGCCGATGCTGATGGTCGTCAACAAGTGTGACTCGTCACGACTGGACGTCGAGGCCGGCGGTTTCCTGCGGTTGGCCAACCTGCCCCAGGTTGTCACCAGCGTGAAGGGCAATCGAAATCGTGCTGACTTGTTGAAGACAATTGCAGAGCATCTTCCAGAAGCCTGTGACGATGAGAACGACGAAGGAGAGAATCTGTTCGAACCGCCGGAAATGCGTCTGGCTATTGTGGGGCGGCGTAACGTCGGCAAAAGCACATTCATTAATCAGCTGGCCGAATCAGAGCGGGTAATCGTCAGCGAGATTGCGGGAACAACTCGCGACAGTATCGACATTCGTTTTGACGTTGACGGTCGAACTTTTGTCGCTATTGACACGCCAGGCGTTCGTAAACGCAAAAGTCTGGAGAACAGCATTGAGTTCTATGGTCTGGTTCGAGCCCAGAAAAGCATTCGCCGGGCCGACGTGGTCCTGATGTTCTTTGACGCCACAGAAACTGTTTCTCGTGTTGACAAACAGCTGGTTGAAGAAATCTCGAAACACCACAAACCCTGTGTGTTCGTTGTCAATAAGTGGGACCTCGCACAGGAAGAGGATATGACGATTGAACGATGGGGCGAATATCTGGTCAGTTCGTTTGCATCCATGCGTCATGTGCCCATTGCCGTCCTGACCGCGAAGGACGGCCGCAACATTCGGCAACTGATCAACCTCACACAAAGCGTCTACAAGCAGGCTCAGACCAGAATGAGCACGGGTCGGCTGAATCGGGCGGTAAAGGTGGCTGTAGAAAAGAACCCGCCAGCGCACCGCAAGAACAGGCGGCCCAAGATTTATTACGCTACTCAGGTTGCGACTGCACCGCCGACGATTGTCGTCAAATGCAATGAGCCCAAGCTGTTCGATGAATCGTGGAAAAGATACCTGCTCGGCTTTCTAAGGGAAGTGTCGCCGTTTCACGAGGTTCCGATCCGTATGATCCTGCGTTCTCGCAGCGACGAGGACCTGGGGCTCGATCTGCCGGATATTCAATTACGATCGGCTGGGGAAATCGACTCGGAATCGACCGACTCAACAGCTGACGCTGATTTTTCTCCAGCAACGGACGCGCCCGCCGACAACGGCACCGATTGAGTACAGGCTTCGACACCTTTCGCCGTACGAAAATGCCCCTCGTAATCGTGAATTACTGAGGGGCGATGCATGGTGTATGCCGGGGCCGTTGAACGCCCAGTCTATGGACAGACAGTTCTGCCCATTCCTTTACGAACGGACTCTGATTTACGCAGCGTCTTTCTTTTTCTTTCCTTTACGTTTGCGGTTCGCAGCGCCACGGGCCTTTGGCAGCTTTTCCTGCTGTTCAGCGGTCAGCACCTTCTTCAGGGCGGCGATGATTTCGCCATTGAGTCCCTGCTGGACCTTGGCGTGTGCCTTCATGGCAGTGTTCTGTTCGTCCGTCAGTTTGAGGGCCTCCGTGACGACTTTGCGGGAATCTGCCCCGGTTTTGCCTGCATCCTTGGCCGCTTTCAACGCGTCGCGCTGAGCGGCTCTCTGTTCATCCGTGAGGATGCTTTTTCGCTTGGCCGCCAGTTCCTTCAACTTTTCCGCAAACTGCTTTTCGATGGCCGCAATTTTTTCCTTCTGATCCGCAGTCAGTTCCAGATCCTTAACAAAACGCTGTGTCGCAGACGGGGTATTCGATTTTTTCCTGCGATCACCTTTCTTTTTCTTCTCGTCAGCAACAGCGCTGCTGGCGATCACGGTGATCAGAGTCAAACAAATCAGATTACGAAACAGTCTCATTCTCATGTCTCCTGATGCGATTCCGGAACCGCATGACTTCAGTTAAATTCGGGATTCGAGCCACCACGATGGCTGCTCAATCGGATCGATGTACCTGACAAAAGTCAAGCCGGTTATCGCTGTGTTGCTGAAGATGCACGCGAAGGATTGTCTTCAAGGACGGCGATGACACTCAGGTGGCCGAGTGTATTTGCATAGAGATGGTCAGTATCTGACCATTATTTCAGATTCAATGATGAATTTCCGGGAAAGGGATCGAAATCTATCTGAACGCTGAAGTCCGACAGCTTCGCCGGTCATTCTTCCCTGTCGTTAACCCGGTATCTTCCGTTTGTTGTCGCTTCGTTTGCCCAATGCGACAGGATTATCCAGACTTTGTGTCGATGCGACTTTCAACGAACGATTTCTGTCGGTGACGACAGGAATTCTCCGTTGCGGCATCGCTCATCGAAGCATTACTCTCTGAAAAAATTAAGGTAATGATGCCAATTCGAATTTGGCAATGTTATGAAGGCCGGAAAGCGGTATGAAGAAAATCCTTGTCATTGGCGGCGGTTCCATCGGTGCACGCCACGTGAGGTGTTTTCAGAAGACCGAGCGGGCCACCGTTGTTCTGTGCGAAACAAACGATGGATTGCGGCAGCGAATTGTCGATTCGTACGCCCTGCCGCAGTCGTTCGAGTCACTGGATGATGCCCTGGATGAGCATTTTGATGGTGCCGTCATCTGTACACCTGCGCCGTTACACGTGCCAATGGCGCGTCGACTTGTGGACCGCCGAATCGCAACGTTGATCGAAAAGCCGCTGAGTATTTCAGTGACTGGAATATCTGAGCTGCAGGCGGAGGTCCGTGCATACCAGACGCCTGTCAGTGTCGCATACGTGCTGAGACAACATCCGGCGCTGATCGAGATGAAGAAGGCTGTCGACAGTGAAGTTTTTGGACGACCGGTCCAGATTGCATACATGGGAGGCCAGCATTTTCCTTTCTACCGCCCGGCGTATCGGGAAATCTATTACACAAAACACGAAACCGGTGGTGGAGCGATTCAGGACGCACTGACTCACGTGATGAATGCTGCTGAGTGGATTGTGGGGCCGGTCACCCGTCTGATTGCGGACGCGGAGCACTGTGTTCTGGACGGCGTTGACGTGGAAGATACAGTTCACGTGATTACTCGGCACGGTGTCGTGCTTGGGGCATTCTGCATGAATCAGCATCAGCCTGTGAACGAGTCCCGGCTGACAGTAATGTGTGAACGTGGAGCCGTGCGATTCGAAGGACACCGCCATCGCTGGCTTACGTCCAGTGAACCGAACGGTCTGTGGCGTGTTGAACAGGAATTTTCACTGGAACGCGATGACCTGTTCGTCAGTCAGGCTAATGGATTTCTGGATCAGATTGCAGACGGGGCGGCGCCCGTCTGCACGTTAGAGGAATCCGTTCAGACTCTGAAGGTGAATCTTGCGGCTCTGGAATCTGTCAGGACAGAAAAATGGGTGAAGATATGAGTGATTCTACAGTTCAACAGTTGTTTGATCTTAGTGGCCGAATCGCTCTGATCACGGGAGGATCCGGCTATCTCGGTCAGTCCTTCTGTCGCGCGCTGGCGGAATCGGGCGCCACGGTTGTGGTGGCCAGCCGCCAGCTGTCTCGAGCCCGGCAGGTTGCGGATGGGCTGCCCCGTGTCGGGGCTGCAGAACATTTTGGCGTTGAGTTGGATCAACTGGATGAACAATCTGTTGCCACTGGATTCAGGGCTGCTGTTGATGTGGCAGGGGCCGTTGACATTCTGATCAACAACGGGCAGCAGGGTCATGCAATGGATCTGACCAACGTTACGGCTGACGCCTTCAGCAGCGATCTGCGGAATGCCACAGGATACTTCCTGCTGGCGCGGCACCTGCGAGACCACGTTGTGGCGCGGGGCGCTACGGGCGCCGTGGTGATGGTCGGGTCCATGTATGGCGTTGTCGGTTCGTATCCTGATGCCTATGACGGTCTCTGTGTGGCCAGTCCGGTGCAGTATCATGCACTTAAAGGGGGCATCATTCATATGACGCGACACCTGGCCGTGTATTGGGGGAAAGACGGCGTGCGAGTCAACTGTTTGAGCCCCGGCCCGTTTCCTTCAGAGAAAGCTCCGGCCGAAATGGTGGAACGATTGAAGACGAAAAGCCCGCTGGGACGCATGGGCGTGCCGCAGGAATTAAACGGGGCTGTGCTGCTGCTGGCCAGTGACGCCGGCAGCTATATTACCGGCCAGAATCTTCTGGTCGACGGTGGCTGGACGGCGTGGTGATTTCCTGCTTTGATGGTGGCCACTGCAGCGCCGACGGGAAAGTCTTTCCTGCATGAGTCATCCTTGCGTTCAGGCTGTGAACGACCCATTCTTCTGCCAACATGAAATACCTAACAATGTCCACGTCCCATCGCTGTCTGGTTGCATTGTTCAGTCTTGCCATTCCTTCGGTGAGTGTTCATGCGACTGACACAATCCGCCTTGATGACACCGTCCGTGACAAATGCCTTATGGTATTGCGGAACGGACTGCGCGGTGATGACTTCTGGCCTTCGATTCACGCGGCCGAGGGGCTGACGTCAGGGGGGTACGGAAAGGAAGTGATTGAATATCTGAAGCCGACACTTCCTCACGAAGAAGACGACCAGCGACGTTGCGGCATCTCGCGTGAACTTGTACGAGCCGGACAGCGCGGCAACGCGTCTGTCATGCTTTCGATTCTGGCGGGCGATGACGAGTACGGTCATGTGCATGCTGCCGAAAGTCTGTATAAAGTGGTTGAAATCGGTGACGGTGTCGCCATGCGACGCGCTTTTCACCAGGACGATAATCTGCGATTGAAGCTGATGGCAGCGGCTGCGCTGGGACGTTGCGGGCACCCGGAGGCGCTGCAGTTCCTGCGATCAACGCTGCAGCACGCCGATCCGGAAATTCTGCGGATCGCGGCATGGATTCTGGGACGCATTGGTAACAGCAGTGACATTCCCCGGCTTAAGAAAGAACTTCCGCGGTGCGAAGAGACATTGCTGCGGGCCTATCTGCATCATTCACTGGCGGCCCTGGGCGACAGTGACGGGGCTAACGCTCTCGCGGCCAACCTCGGGAATGAAGATGGTGCGGTACGCACGTATGCGGCGACGTTTGCCGGAGACGCCCGCAGCATCGAGGTTGCTGACAGTTTGACGCGGATGCTGGACGATCCTCATGCGGATGCCGCCATCCGAGCGGCTCAGACATTGTTGTTCCTGTCCCGGCCCGCTGCACCGGACTCGGACGAAGATGTTTCTATTGTCGTTTACCCCAGTACTACGCAGAACCCGCGATACACTGAAGGCTCTGTGTTCCCGCTGAGCGACGGGGCGTTGCTGTTTGCGGCGACCGAATTCCAGGGAACCGGCAGTGATTTTGCGAAAGCACACATTGTGGGGCGACGGTCCGTTGATGGTGGCCGAACCTGGGGGGAAAGTCGGGTGCTGCAGAAGAATACGGGTGGCATGAATGTCATGAGTGTAACGCTGCGACGTCTTTCGTCGGGGCATGTTGCGATGTTCTATCTGCAAAAGAACAGCCCGGAGGATCTTGATCTGTTTGTCCGGCTTTCCATGGACGAAGCGATGACTTTTGGCGAACCGAAGCTCGTCACGGCCGATGCCGGCTATCACGTTGTCAACAATGACCGCATCGTCCAGCTTTCCACGGGGCGTTTGCTGGCTCCGGCCGCATCGACGCCCGACGTTCATAAAGTGAACCACTTCGTGTCGCACTGTTATCTTTCGGATGATGCCGGTCAAACCTGGCGGGACGGCAGTGGCCACGTCGATGCACCTAAACGGGGAGCCATGGAACCGGAAGTCATTGAGTTGACTGACGGACGTGTGATGATGATCGTTCGTACGCAGCTGGGGTATATCGGTCGCAGCTATTCAGCGGATGGTGGAGATACGTGGACGGAAATGCAGTCGCTGGGTGTGAAAGCGCCTGAAGCCCCGGCAACATTGCGCAGAGTTCCGGCAACCGGTGACCTGTTGTTGGTCTGGAACAATACGTTTACGGCGGGAGCCGGTCACGGGGGAAAACGCACGCCGTTGACCGCTGCGATTTCCAGTGATGAAGGTGCTTCGTGGCGGCACGTGAAGAATCTTGAATCGGACCCCGGACGCACGTATTCCTACACCAGTCTGGTCTTTGACCGCGATCGAGCTGTCATGAGTTACTGGGACAGCGGTGAGGGAAACGGGATTTTGTCCTGCCGATTTCGGTCTCTGCCAGTCATTTGGTTCTATCAGCAGGAAACTGCAGACCAATGACCGACCATCTGACCGTCGCACGTCTTATTGGCTGAGCTAGATGTCCGTCAACTGACCGAGCGTGTATTGAGCCTGTTAATTCGACGATAGTGAGCCGGGCATATTGTGCATTGATATGTCGAATTTTCGAACACCTCGTGAGATTCTTATCGTCAATGCGTCGTGCTGATGGCAAATCTGCGTTCGCCGACGGTGTCAGCCACTTCCGCTTCGGGAATTCTGTGCCAAATACTGCGTGATTGAGCAGGCGTGGCATACAATATGCTTGATGTCCGGTGTGGTCGTCATTGGTAAACGTCTGATAACGCTGATGAATGCTACTGTGACACTCGGCAAATGCATTTCTGCGACTCACTGAGATTTCGACAATGAAAGCTCCCTTCCGCCCGAGAGCCCGCAAATCCTCCGGATTTACGTTGATCGAGTTATTGGTCGTTATTGCTGTAATCGCCATTCTGATTGCCCTTCTTCTGCCTGCCGTGCAGCAGGCCCGCGAAGCTGCACGCCGCACTCAGTGTCGCAACAACCTGAAGCAGCTGGGCCTTGCTCTGCACAATTACCACGATGTCCATCAGACCTTTCCGCCGTCGTCGATCTGGGAGGCTGACCCGATGAACAATCTGGTCGAAGGGAATGCCGCACGCAGCTGGGTTTTTCATCTGCTGCCGTATTTTGATCAGGCCAGTATCTACAACGCAGCCGACACAACCGTCGTGTCCAATGCCGATCCTGTCTCCTCAGAGAGCATGACTGCGCTGGTCTGTCCGTCTGATCCGAACTCAGACGGCAGGATTATGTTCAATCAGGAGATGGGCACGACAAACTATCTGGGGAATGGCGGTCACCGCGGACTCGCGTCGAATCAGTTTTTCTTCAACTGTAATCCTGTGTCGGATCTGACGAGCGGTGCGTTCAATCGTCGCGGCGTCCGCATCCGCGATGTCACCGACGGAACGTCAAACACATTTCTGGCGGGTGAACGAGGCGTCATTACCAAGTTCGGCGGCTGGGGCATGTGGAACTTCAGCCTGCTTGGCTGTCCCAGTGGACACGGCGATACAATGCTGACTCATGACAACTGGGAGTTCTCTACCGTCAACGGAGGCCTGGATTATGTGGGTGGTTTTCGCGCTCCCGACAGTTTTTCAGACCCGGCGGGTGCAGACATTTTTCACTGGTGGAGTTACCATTCCGGTGGCGGACTGTTTCTGCTGACGGATGGCAGCGCCCGGTTTATTTCGTATAATACTGACTACAACACGATGGACTTCCTGCATCAGCGAAACGACGGAGAGGTTGTTGGCGAGTTCTAGAAAGACGGGGCGCGGATGCCCCGGTGGCACGCAGCCGTGCCGGAACTTTCGACATCGTCGGGAGACTCATGAAGACACGTCAACGCTCATTCCCCAACTCTGCAGAAGCGATGCTGCTTGTTGGTGCGGTTCTGTTGCTGGTGGCCGGGTGTGGCGGCGCTGAAGAGCTTAACGGACGCGTTGCCATTGACGTAACGGTACAGGTCGGTGGCGAAACGCCGGAATCCGGCACGCTGGTGCTGAAGCCGCAGCGCGGTGTCCGGAGTCCTTTGATTCGCATTTCCATCGAGGACGGCGTTGGATCTGCGCCGGCGGAAAAGGGGCCTGTGCCCGGCGGTTACAGTGCCAGTTTTCGTTCCGGTACCACTAGTGGAGACATCGACGATCAGCTTACCAGAACCGGCCGGGAAATGCCGTCTGCCCGCGCCCGGGTGTCTGCCGCAAGTTCTCGGCAGACAGACCGTTCGGCGCTAACGCCCCGAAGTGATGTGTCCGTGTCCGTTCCGGACGAGAATCCTGCAACTCTGCTTGTTTCTTTTGATGCCGCTTAGTTAGTTCAGGGACCGTGCCGGGTCCCAGGCAGCGACATTTGTCGATTCAGGCACGATGTATAGTTCGACGCGACGGTTTCGCTGACGCGACGATTCATCAATCCCTGTTTCAAGCGGCTGGAATCGGCTGTAGCCCATTGCGGCCATACGCTCGGGCGAGATTCCCAGAATTTCCAGCTCCGAAATCACCTGATCCGCACGATCAGTAGATAAATGCCAGTTCGTCGGATGCTCCGCAGCGGTACTGCCGCCGACCGCGATACGTTGATCATCGGTATGTCCGACCACCAGCACCCGCATTCCGGCGGCATCCGGGGCATTCACAAGGCTGACGAACTGCTTCAGCACAGAGAGCGCCTCAGACCGCAGTTGTGCACTGCCGAGATCAAACTGAACGTCTTCGGGAAACTTGTTCAGCCCTGTTAGTGGGTCGTAGTTGAATCCGGGGATGGTGCTGCCCCCGCCAAGGGACATTGGATCTTCGGATGCATCTGCCAGACGAGCAACATAACGATCCTTGAGCTGCGATCGCTCAGCCAGCAGGTTGTCGATGCGCGAATTGGCAGTCGCCAGCTGGTTGGTGTTCTGATTGAGTTGCTGCGTCAGCATCTGATTATTCAGCTCCAGACCGGCGACAGTCTGGTTCAGGGCATTTTGCGCTGTCAGCAGGTTTTCGTTCTCGGCGAACAGTTCCTGAGACCGCAGTTGACTGGCGGTGAGGTGTTCATGCGCTGCACCGTGGCCAGGCAGGCAGCAACATCCGGTGGAGAGACAGGAGGCGACTGCAAGAAGCAGAATTGACAGACTTGAATTTTGTAAGGGCATGAGAATGGGCCCGAAGAGAGCTGTATCAGACTGGACGCCTTCGAATCGCCGTTCGTTCCGAGACGCAAAATTGGATGTGGCGTAGGATCGCCGGTGGGAGTTGTTTTTTACGTTTGCGGAATGATGTCGACTATGCACCTTTGAGAATTTTTCTGCATTGTCGTGTGCATTTGCCCATGGATCTTCATGTCACTGGCGTTTCGCAGCATTTCCTGCCGATTCGGTTCCGGCATGACATACCTTCGCAATTCTCACCCGTGCTGCAACCTGCAGATGTTGCCGGTGGTGCGGCGGGGCCCGACGCTGGAGCTCCCGATACGGCGTGGTGGAGAATCGGCCGTCGCTGGTGAACGCAACGGAAACAGCCCCGCAGTCGCTGGTGTGATAGAGCGTCGCCTCGCCATAGACAGTGTGCAGCCTCTCCGAATTCTTTGAGTCGCGTGCGCTTACGATCACGGTGTGTGGCCTTAATTCCCCTGCTAGTGCGGCTGTATTGGCACTCGGCGAACCGTGGTGAGGGCTGACCAGAACGTCAACCGGACCGACATCATGAAATACTTGCTGACTTCCTTTGCCTTCGAGATCTCCCGGCAGCACGATGCGACGTCCGGCATGTTCCGCGATAAAGATCAGAGATTTTTCGTTGTCGTGGGCATCCGGCGGGAGATGCTGACGCTCACGCTGCAGACACCACAATAATGATCTGCCAAATCGGGCCGAGTCTCCGCTGCTGAGGATTCGCACGGGCGTCCCCGTGGCGTCGGCCATTTGAACAACCGACTGCACGGATGCCGACTTCGACGTCACGAAGTCTCGCGATGTCACGATCTCCGACACCGGGATTCGGCTCAGTATGCCTGCCACAGCGTTATAGTGATCGGAATCTGCATGAGAAATGAGTATGCCATTCAGGCTGCGGTAGCCTCGATTCCAGAGAAAACGGCAGATGACGTCGGCCGTTCGTTCGCCTCGATTCATTGCACCGCCGTCTACTAGAATGACCTCGCCGCTGGGGAATTCGAGTACGGCGGCGCTGCCGTGTCCGACGTCCAGAACCGTACATCGCAGATCGTTGAGCACACTCGGCTGTGTCGCTGCCGTGAATCCCGCCAGGACCGAGCAGTACAGGCCGCAAACGGCGATCCGTTTCAGCGGTCGCCAGCGGATCAGAAGTGTCATCGGCATCAGCATGTAGTAGGCGATCAGAGACCAGTCTGGGATATCCGCAATGTAGACATGACTCAGGTTTACGCTGGCCGTCGATTCGACGGTCTTTGTCATGATTGCAAGCAGCCACGAGAATCCGGGCCCTGCGATCAACGCCAGTGACGGATGCAGCATGCCAGCGGCCAGAAGAACGAAACCGACACAAAGTGTCAGTCCGGTCAGTGGGATCAACAGCACGTTGACGAGGATTCCGGCGGGCGACAATACATGAAACGTTGCTGCCACCAGAGGAGTCGTGAGTGCCAGGATAGACAGCATCTGCCGCCAGCGCAGTTTGAGCCGCGTCCACAGTGCCCTGAAAACATCAAGCAGCTTTTCAACCGGGTTCAGGGCGTCAGCCGGGACGTTCAGGTGCGGCTGGTCGGGCGTGCAGCATCTGGACACCCACCCAAGTGCTGCCACCGACAGAAAGGACAGCCACGCTCCCGTATCGAATACCAGATAGGGCTGGAAGCTGACCATGATGATTGCCGTAACCGACAGCAGGGCGACGATTCCCTGATTGCGCCGCACAAACTGAGCGAATACAAAAACGACAAAGAAAACAGTGGCCCTCAGGACTGACGGGCGCAGGTCGGTGATCATCGCGTAAAGGACACACACCGCCGCAGTCAACAGCAGAGCCCGACTGCGGCGAATGATGAATAGGTGAAAGATGCTCAGCAGAAACGTACACAGGATGCCGACGTGCAGTCCGGATATCGCCAGCAGGTGCATCGTACCACTGGCAACAAACGCATCTGCCGTTTCAGACGGCAATTGATTACGATTCCCCAGCAACAGAGCCAGAGCGATGCCGTGCACCTGTTCTGGCAGGGTCATGACCAGAACTGAATGTGCTTCATTTCGCAATTCGCTGATCCAGTAGCCGGCTGACCATTTGCTGCTCGGGATAACAACACGAATGGCGGAAGGATGATTCACAAACAGCAGGCCGGAAATGTGACGCCTGTTCAGGAAACGTGCATAATCAAATTCCCCCGGGTTTCCCGGGGCGTCAGGCCAGTCCCAGCGTCCCGTCAGCGTCACTTTATCACCCTTGTGCAGCATCGAAGTGGCGTTGCCGTTCACGTATACGTGGTAGTCGCCTCCCACATCTCGTGCACCCGACGAAGTGCTCAGAGACTGTGCTGAGATCAGGAACTGCGATTGCTCGGCAGTGCCGAAGACTCGTGGCGCGCTCTTTGACGAAGGTCGGACATGCAGGCAGGGAACAGACGCGATGCGTCCGGACAGCGTTAGTGTCACAGGGCCTTTTCGCAAAATGTCACTCACGGATCTCTGTGCAGACGGAGACACGTATCTTTGCCAGCGGACCACTCCGAACAGTACGAACGCCGCCAGCACGCAGATGACACTGACTTTGTGATGGTGTTGTCGTCTGAAAAAGTATGCTGCGATCAGGCAGCCCGGACTTGCTGCAAGGAAGAGACCATGCGCGGCAGACACGACTGAACCCAAAGTGATTCCGCCGACCAGCGCGGCTGCTGTCCACGCACTGAGTGGCAGGTTCGGTCGGAGGAAACGCGTCAGCCGTGAAGATTCCTGATCCTGCCGACGAAAGGGCGTTTGGAAGACATCGGCCGAATCGTCCTGGTTCTCATGGAGATGCGGCAGAAGCAGTGTGCTCTTGTCCGGGCCGCTGCAGTCTGTATCCGGTATATTTGCGGGCACGGATTCCGCATCCTTGGCAAGGTCTTACTTCTGATCAAGATCGTTCAAAATCGGTTGCAGTTCGTCGACAAAGTCATTGACGTCCTGGAATTCACGATACACGGATGCAAAACGCACAAAGGCGACTTTGTCCAGTTCGCGCAGTGCACTGAAGACCAATTCGCCAATATGCCGGGATGGAAGCTCGCGCAGACCATCTTCGTAAATTGCAGCTTCGACTTCGGAGACGACCCGGTCAATCTGCTCGTTGCTCACCGGCCGCTTATAGCACGCTTTTTCGATGCCGGCGCGAATCCGGTTGCGGTCGAATGGAACTCGGGATCCATCCTTTTTGATCACCTTGACGGGCGATTCTTCGATCCGCTCATACGTTGTGAATCGGCGGCTGCATTCCAGACATTCGCGACGGCGCCGGATAGAAAAATCCTGACTGTTCCGCGAGTCGATGACTTTGGTTTCGTCGTGTTTGCAGAAGGGACATCGCATAACGAAGTCCTCCGGATGGTGGAAGCCCGAACAAACCTCCCTGGCGTTCTGGCTGATTCGTACCCCGTCTGAGCTGTGGGGAAAGTCATGTTTTATTCTAACACCAACGGCAGTCACTTGAGAACCGACCAGCGATTTTCTCGCACTCCGCTCATTTTGCTGCCATCCACGTCGGATCGTCTCGGTGCCGTTGATGTTGCCACGGATCGCCCACGTTGTGATACCCAAGTTGTTCCCAATAGCCAGGGATGTTGTCAACACTCAAGGTAATTCGCTTAACCCATTTGGCACTTTTCCATGCGAACAGACGTGGCACGACCAGGCGTACCGGACCACCGTGATCACCGTCAATCGGATCGCCATCATGTCGGTCCGCCAGCAACACGTCGTCGTGCAGCAGAGCTGAGAGTGGTAGATTTGTCGTCCAGCCGTCGTCGTAGCCTTCAATAACCGCAAATCGGCACTGTGGCTGAACGTTGGCTTGGTCCAGTAACTTTGCGACAGACACCCCTTCCCACAGATTTCCAAGACGCGACCAGGCAGTGACGCAGTGAAAGTCTGAATAAACGGAATTTCGAGGCAGCCGACGAAATTCCGGCAGCGAGTACGTTGTCGGGCAGTCGACCAGTCCGTCAATCGTCAACTGCCAGTGTGCAGAGACAATGTTCGGCACCGTGCCGGCATGCAGCACGGGCCACTTTCGCGTACGATGCTGTCCGTCCGGAAGGCGGTTCGCCCGCATGGTGTCCGGCGAAACTATTGTGTGCTGCGGCAAATGATCGCGGTCGGGAACATGTTCAGATTGATACTTGGGATCTGTCTTTGGGCTATACATCAGATTCCTTCTACTTGGTGAGTCTGCCGCATTATACTTCGCTGGGCCGACATCATGCCCAGCCAGGGCTCCACCTGCGGCCCGAATCTGTCGAAATCGTCTACATCTCATTCCCACAGACCCGTGTTGGTTTGCTGCACCGTGCCCTCTGTCGCCGGTGAATTGACTCAGATGATGCCGGGGCTCTCTGTTGGGAATCGAAGGCGATGCAATGTCGCAGTGTGAATCCGGCGAATTACGAACCGTCATTGTCTCCGTAATCTCCGTCGTGGGGGCTCACGTTTCCGGAAAACCATTGAAATTATCGGGAGCGTGGCGATTGTCGGGTACGTAAGTTGCCCTTTCAGGGGGTGGGAACCGGCGTCGGGTCTCCATTGACCGTGTTTCGCTCGTTCTAATACACTTGCCGGTACAGAGGTTACGACAATTTGATGTCGCATTCGGGAACTCCTGTCGGGCCGGTCAGGCAGACTGTGTGACAGCTAGCCAGGGGGCAGTCTGCAGAAATTGCAGTGCGGTTCAGTCATGGGATCGCTGAGGTTACGCGTTTTTTTGAGGACACACGTCGGACATGGAATGGCTGGATAGAGTTGGTGACTTCTTCACCTTAGCGACTGGTAAGATCGAACGCGGAATGACTTCAGTATTCGGCTCCTCAAATGAGAAGCGAATCAAGAAGATCGGTTTCGTATGCGACAAGCACGGCAAGGTGACTATCACCCCCGGTTCACTAATTGACCGAATTAACGGCCTTGAGCCTGCGTGGCAGGCTAAAACCAACGAAGAACTGCTGCAGACGACCGCGATTTTTCGTGACCGCCTCGCCGCTGGTGAAACGGTCGATGATCTGCTGCCCGATGCATTCGCGGCCGTGCGTGAATCCGGTCGACGGTTTCTGAAAATGCGTCACTACGACGTACAGCTTGTGGGAGGGTGGATTCTGCACAACGGCATGATTGCGGAAATGGTTACTGGAGAAGGCAAAACTCTGGTTGCCACCCTGGCGACGTTTCTTAACGCAATTGCCGGCAAAGTTCATGTCATCACGGTGAACGACTATCTGGCTCGCCGTGACATGGAATGGATGGGCCCCATTCATATCAATCTGGGAATGACAATCGGCGCCATTCAGTCCGACATGGGCCCGCAGGAGCGGCAGCAGCACTATGCCTGCGATATTACGTATGGCACAAGTAATCAGTTTGGCTTTGATTACCTGCGCGACAACATGAAGCCGACAAAGGAGCTGCAGGTTCAGGGAGCTCTGGACTACGCGATCGTGGATGAGATCGACAATATTCTGATCGATGAAGCTCGCACACCGCTGATTATTTCCGGTCCTGCGCACGACAATCTGGACAAGTACCCCAAGGCCAACACGATTGCCCGACAGTTACGATCTGATGTGGATTTTGAAGTCAAGGAGAAGGAACACACCTGTCACCTGACCGAAGAAGGTACTCGCCGCGCTGAAGAACTCGCTGGTGTTGACAGCTTTTACACGGCCGGAAACATGGAGTGGCCGCATCTGATCGACAACTCGTTAAAGGCGCATCACCTGTACAAAAAGGACGTTCACTACGTCGTTGAACGCGGCGAAGTTGTGATCGTGGACGAGAATACCGGTCGCAAGATGGAAGGTCGCCAGTGGAGTGATGGCCTGCATCAGGCCGTGGAAGCGAAGGAAGGCATGAAAATCAAGGCCGAGTCACAGACGCTGGCCACGATTACCCTGCAGAATTATTTCAAGCTGTACGGCAAGCTGGCCGGCATGACCGGAACGGCGATGACGGAAGCAGAAGAGTTCTGGAAGATTTATCAGCTGGACGTCATGGCTGTTCCGACGAACAGAGTCATGGAGCGTATTAATCATCCGGACAATATTTACGGCACGGATAAAGAAAAATGGAACGCGGTTGTTCTGGAAATTCAGGAGGTTCATAAGACGGGGCGACCGATTCTGGTGGGCACAACGTCGATCGAAACGTCCGAACTGGTCAGCAATAAGCTGACGAAACGAGGTATCAAACATGATGTCTTAAACGCAAAGCAGCACGAACGCGAAGCCGAAATTGTTGCTCAGGCGGGACGACGTGGTGCCGTGACGATCGCGACAAACATGGCCGGTCGCGGTACTGACATCATACTGGGCGGAAACCCGGAGCACTCGGCATGGGAGGAACTAAAGACCAGGTACGAATCAAGGCTGGAAGTCCCGAAATCCGAGTGGGATGAGTTGACCGATCAAATCGCTGAACGAGGCGGTATGAAGGTCGAGGCCGCAGAGATTCAGGAATGTGGCGGTCTGCACGTTGTTGGTACTGAGCGGCACGATTCCCGCCGCATCGATCTGCAGTTGCGCGGACGCGCCGGTCGGCAGGGAGATCCGGGATCCAGTCGATTCTTCATCTCGCTTGACGACAAGCTGATGCGGTTGTTCGCCGGTGACTTTGTTAAAAAGGTTATGCAGTGGGCGGGGCTGGAGGACGGCGAACCTATCATCAGCGCCATGGTTACTCGGAAGGTTGAAGGTGCCCAGAAGAAGATTGAAGAACGTCATTTTGATCAGCGAAAGAATCTTCTTGAGTACGACGAAGTAATGGACGAGCAGAGGATGCGGACGTACTCATACCGTCAGAATATTCTGGACGGCGCGGACTGTCGCGATCTGCTGGTTGGCATGATGGACGACCAGATTGATCACTGGGTAAGCCACTTTCTGAACAGCGATTACCGTAACGAAACAGTGGTCGAGTGGGCCGCCCAGAAGCTGCATCTGGAACTGGATGCGAGGCAGTTGCGCGGCTATGACCGGAATCAGCTGGAAGATTATCTGCGTGACGAAGCGGAGCGTCAGTACGACGGAGTCATCTTTGAACAGATGGAAGTCCATCTTCCGGAAGAAGGTGGGGATCAGGACGAAGACATTACTCGCCAGTGGAACTGGGTCGCACTGACAAAGTGGGCCAACGTTTACTTCGGCCTGAATCTGCATGACCGGGATCTGCCGAAGATTGATCGGGCTGACCTGCAGATTCACCTGCTGGAACTGGCGCGGGGATTTATCAGCCGTTGGGACCTGAAGATTCTGGATGAGTTCCTGGATGCTGACTTCGAACGTAAATCCCTGTGCGGCTGGGCTCAGCACCACTTTACGCTGAACATCACTGTGGAAGACCTTGCGGGAAAAGAACTAAACGAGATTGAGGATTATCTGAAGGAACTTGTTCGAAAACGCTACGACGAAAAGGAAGTCACGTTTCCCGTCAATGTCGGCCTGAGTAGTTTCCTGTCCGGTGACGGTTCCCAGGGCGAAAAATACAATCGTGAGAAGCTGTGTCGCTGGGCGAATGCACGATTCAAACGGGAATTTTCGCCCGAACAGTTTGCATCGATGTCGACACAGCAGATTCTTGACCTGCTGATTGACACGAGTCGCGACTATTTGAAAAGCAGGCCGGATTCTCGAATGATTGAGTCGAGGCTGCTGGAGCTGCTGCCTGATTCTGACAACGCCGCAACTCGAGTGACTCCGGAGCAGGCGCAACAGGTGGCCGAATGGGCCGACAAAGAAATTCACTGGACGGTGGACCGGGAAAAAGTGCACTCGATGCGGCCATCGGAAGCACGAACCCGGTTTTTGCAGGGTGTTGACCACGCCTTCCGTCCCGAACTGCGTCAGACAGAGCGATCGGTGCTTCTGGAAATTGTTGACACAGCGTGGAAGGATCACTTGTATTACATGGGGCATCTTCGCCAGGGAATCGGCTTTGTCGGTTATGCCCAGAAAGATCCCAAGACTGAGTACAAACGCGAAGGACGCAAGGCGTTTCTGGCCATGTGGGAACGCATCGACGAACAGGTGACTCAGGCCATCTTTCGAATTGAACAGGAAAGCCCCGCGTTCGTCGGATCACTGTGGAAGGTCACCGCCACCGAACAGGACGTGGCGCCGCCGATAGACGATGCGGTCGACAAATATCAGACCAGTGGTGCGGAACCGGGAGAAGGGAACAAGGCTGTAGATCCTATCGTCAACGCTTCGCCCAAGGTTGGCCGCAACGACCCGTGTCCCTGTGGCAGTGGTAAGAAGTACAAGAAATGTTGCGGTAAGTAGTTGCGCAGACCGGAATGGATTCTGTGATGAAGTGGGTTCTGAATTTTATCTATGCACTGCTCCTGTCAGTGATGTCTCCTGTCATTCTGTGGCGAAGTCTTCGTCACGGAAGATATCGGCAGGGATGGTCCGAAAAGCTGTTTGGCAGATTGCCACTCAGTGGTGACGGGAAACCTGTCGTTTGGTTTCATGCGGTCAGCGTTGGCGAAGTCATACAACTGCACAAGATTGTGGACGCTTTTCGTACCGACACGGGTGACAGCTGTCGGATTGTCGTCACAACCTCGACTGACACGGGGTATGAACTTGCCCGGTCCAGATTTCAGGACTGCACGGTGTCCTGGTTTCCTCTCGATTTCTCATGGGCTGTCTCGAATGCTCTGCGGCGCGTCAATCCACAAATGGTTGTCCTGGTCGAGCTGGAATTGTGGCCCAACTTTCTGAGTGAATGTGGTCGTGCTGGCGTCAGCACCGCGCTCGTGAATGCCCGGATCAGTGAACGCAGCTTTCAGGGGTATTCGCGGGTAAGGTCGGTGATGGCTCCACTGTTCAGGCAGTTTGATGTTGTCACTGCACAGACTGACGCATATGCCAGTCGACTCCTCAGTCTGGGAGTGTCCAGGACGGCCATGCAGGTCACCGGTTCCGTCAAATATGACGGGGTGACAACGAATCAGCAGAATGCAACAACCGCAGGATTTCAAAAACTGTTCGGTATTGCGGACGACGATGTAGTTCTGATGGCGGGCAGTACACAGCATCCGGAAGAACAGTTGGCGCTCGACGCCTGGATGGCCCTGCGGTCCGAGTATCCCAATCTGCGACTTATTCTGGTGCCTCGACACAAAGAGCGATTTGATGAGGTCGCGTCAGCGGTTCGTAGCACGGGATGCCGATTGCAGCGACGCTCCGAATGTGATGAAGGTCGGGCCGTGTCAGATGACTCGGTCGTTCTGCTGGACACCATCGGCGAACTTTCGGCCTGCTGGGGGCTGGCAGATATCGCTTTCGTCGGAGGAAGTTTTGGTTCACGCGGCGGCCAGAACATGCTGGAACCGGCAGCCTATGGCGCCGCCGTCCTGTTCGGACCGAATACATGGAATTTCAAGGGTATCGTCGAGCAGCTGAAGTTCGCGGACGCTGCCCTTCAACTGCGCACTCAGGATGAGTTTCTGCCGATGGTGAAGAAACTGCTGTCGGATCCGGATTCAAGAAACCGCCTGGGTAAAAACGCCGGCTGCCTTGTGGCTGCCCAGCAAGGCGCTGTGAAGAAAACGACGGCACTGTTGCGTAGTGCGATATCCGGCGACGGTGTGACTCAGGAAGCAGCTTGAACCACTGTTTCTCAGGAGGCTGCTTCGTCAGTCGTTGCCTCAGCTTTTGGATTCAGCACATCGTCAACGTCTTCTGTGCTGTCTGTCTTCCTGGTAACCTGATATGCCTTTTGGTTACCAAATTTGTTGCTGCACTTAGGGCATTTGGCTTTGGCCAGCCCCTTGCCGGCCGCTCCACCAAGCTTCTTGTTCTTGCGCGAGCTTTCGGTGATGGCGGCGCCGCAGGCTTCGCAAATGTATCCCGACAGTTCCACAGCAAACCCCGGATCGTTTTCGTAGTAGTCCAGGTTCCTGACAGCTTCAATCTTCACTTCACTCAGGAAGCAGAACAACGTATCCGTTTCTTCAGTCGCCGGAACTCCGTTGTCTTCGGCCGGAATCTTCAGTCCGAACAGGTTACTAACCTGCTCCGAAAATCGCCGATGCACACTCAATGGCATTGAGATAAAGGCCTGGCGATTCTCAGGGAGTTCCAGAGGCACGTATACTGCGATTCGTCCGTCCCCGAACACCGGGACACCGGCAAACATGCTCTCGTGAGCTTCAGAGACTGGCTGAATCAGTCGAATTCTGTTCGTCTGTTCAGCCGTTATTGTCTGCAATTCACCGAACGGCAGATCGGCGATGGCTCCGGTTTTCTGAATGTGTTCCCGGATCTGTAGGCGTTGCTGCTCAAGAGCTGGTGGGCCGTTTGCGGCCTTACCGAACATGCTTTTCTTTGCGGGCGCAGCGTACTTAACAAGGTGCAGGCCACTCTCGTGAAAGCCACCGTCCACATTTTCGACTGTCTTTTCCAGGCTCCCGGGTTTCAGTACGACGTCCGTCGGTGTAATGACGTGTAGTTGGAGATCCTCAATCCAGCCAACGGTGATTTGTTGTGTTTCGGTTCCCCTGGCTTCCTGCGGGCTTTTCTCCTTCTTCTTGATTTCCGGTACGATGAAAGGATTCTTGCACTGCCTGCAGCGCAGAGTGCGACCGCCCTGGTCTTCTCTGACGCGAATCCATGCACCACAAGAACAGGGCAGAAGAATACGCTTACGATGCGATTCCTTAACCTTGTTTCGCTGGCGACGTTTGACGTCTTTTTCGTCCTGCATGGCAATGCCCAGAAGTTCGTCAGCATTGATATCGCCGGAGGACGTCTGATCTTCCGATTCTTTCGCTGCCGACTTGTCCGTACCGCTCTCAGGTGCGGAATCACTGTCGGTCGGTGTCGACGCTGCAGCGGCCCCACTTTCGGCAGCAGCCGGGGCTTTGGGAGCTTTCTGCGATTCCTTCTTTTCAGCCGGGGCCGAAGCCTGAGGAGCAGCGGTTGCGGATGCGGATGCGGGCGAAGCGAATTCGGCACCTGAGTCACCACCTGCCGGCAGATGATTCAACGTGAATTCGGCTTCGTCTTCTTCTTCCGCGTCGAACATTTTACGTCCGCCACTGTCATCGGACGCATTTCGGGAAGGTAGCATTTCTGTGCGCTGGTCCGCCGGAATGTCGCTGAAAATGATTGCCTGGGGCTTAGCCTTCATTTCGTTGTATTTGGCTTCAACATCGGCCCGCATGAACGCATTGCAGTTCCAGCAGCGAACCAGTCCATAACGCACCATCTCGTTGCATTTTGGACATGGGTCGAACATTTCCCGAAATTTGCGGTCACCCACTGCGTCTTCGGTTTCCTTCGTGACGGCAGGTTTGACGTCAATTTCACGACCACATTGTGGACACTCCTTTGTGTCAGACAGGATGAAGGCCTCACAGCCCGGACAACTCTGAAATGATGTGGACATGCTGACTGAAAACTATGAAGAAAGAGTCTAAAGGACGTAGAATCACCTTACGCGAAATCTCGAAAGGTCGCGTCCGCCTGCTGGGGCAGAGCTTTGGCATAGTTTTGCGGCAAATCGGTCGAGATGCAAATCCACAATCTCACGTTCTTATGGACACATCGGTCAAGGAATGCTGCCGGCTGGCCCATTTGAGGGCCACGACTCATCTCATAGGCAGAAATGCAGCGTTTTCTGCCCTGCAAGTCGGGCTAATCGGCCTCGTTGGCCTAAACCTACCTCGTCGTCGTTTTCTTAGCACAAGCGCTGACTGAGTATCGCTGACCTGCGAAATGGTGATGTTCCACCCCGAATGCCGCACACTGCCCGGCCATCGTACCTGCCGATTTGACATTGCAGGGCTGCCAGGGGCTGATTGTCTGAAACGAGTTAAACGGAAGTCGATTGCACTGCTACACTTGCATGCACCCGCCATTTACCAATACCGTTCCATTCGCAAGTTTGTATACAGTCAGTTGTGGAGTTCAATCAAGTGCGTAGCGACAGCCATTACATTCGACCTCATCATTTTCCTAGTAACTCACGCGCCGGAAAAATGCTGATCTGCAGCCTGACTGCAGCTCTGCTGATAACATCCTTGTTCTCAGGATGTGGTGATGGTGGAGCCCCGTCCAGTGGTAGCGGAAGTGGCGATACCGCAGCGGGCACATCGGACGCAGTCACACGGGGGCCTCTTGAATCTTCGACATTTGGGGAACGTGCGGCGGCGGGCAGATTGCGCACGGGCAGATTTGTGATGCGATCTGACGGACCCAAGTCGCTCGATCCGATTCGCGGCTCTTCAGTGTATGAAAATCGATGTGCCAGCCAGGTCTACGAGACCCTGCTGCAGTACAAATATCTTGTTCGTCCTTTCGAGCTGGAGCCGTTGCTGCTGGAAGAAATGCCAGTGTTGTCAGAGGATGGTCTGACGTGGTTCTTTAAGCTCAAACAGGGTGTTCATTTTCACAACGATCCCTGTTTTCCCGGTGGGACAGGGCGAGAGATGGTTGCGACGGATGTTGTCTATTCATGGAAGCGTATGGCTGACCAGAAGGCGGATTCAAAGGTCTGGTGGATTATGAAAGACACCATTGAAGGCTTTGATGAGTTTCATGAACAGCAGAATGCGGCAGAGGCTTTCGACTACGGAGCCGATATCGGTGGATTAAGAATCCTGAACGACTATGAATTTGAGGTGACACTGCGGAAGCCGGTCAGTCGGTTCCTGTGGACACTGGCTATGTTTCAGACGTCCATCGTTCCTCGCGAAGCGGTTGAGAAATACGGCAGCAAATTCGGGTTGCACCCGGTTGGTACGGGGCCGTTTGTAATGAAGGAAGAAGACTGGCAGAAAGGTGTGAAGCTGACCTACCGGCGCAATTCGGACTACCACGAGTGTGTCTATCCGAGTGAACACATGCCGGAAGACGTGCAGGCCGGATTCACCGAACCTGCAGGCCGCCGTCTTCCGTTTCTGGATGAGATTCAGGTCGAGTTTCTGCAGCAGGACCAGCCGGTATGGCTGAAATTTAAAAATGGAGAGCTGGACTACACTCAGGTGCCGGCCGAATTTTACGAACAGGTCTTCAATAAACGTACGGGCAAACTGTTGCCGGCAGAACGCAAGAAGGGGATCACCGGGCATGCCGTTCCACTGATGGACTTCATCTTTCGCGGCTTCAATATGGAAGACGAATTGCTGGGCGGTTATACGGATCAAAAACGAGCACTGCGACAGGCGATGTGTCTGGCTCTGGACTGGGATGAGTTGAATGAGGCGTTCTACAACGGGCTGAACATCGTTTACGACGGTCCGATCCCGCCCGGTCTGGCGGGATATCCAGAGGACGGCTTCAGTCCGGACGCCTATCGCGGGCCCGACCTGGTGCGCGCCAGAGAACTGCTGGCTAAAGCCGGCTACCCCGGTGGCAAGGGACTGCCCCGAATTGACTTTCACATGTCCAAAGGACGCAACAGCAAGGGGCAGTCAGAGCTGATGGCACGCCAATTGAAGGAAATCGGCGTTGATGTCAATGTTATCCTGGTCGACTTTTCGTCGCTGATACAGACTGTTGACAACAAGAACGCGCCCATGTTCGCTTTTGCATGGGGGTCTGATTACCCGGACGGGGAGAACAATCTTGCCTTGTTTTATGGACCCAACGCATCTCCGGGGGCCAATCACTTCAACTACATGAATGCTGAATACGACAGGTTGTACCAACAGATCGTGCAGATGCAGCCGTCGCCCGACCGAACGGCGATTTTTGAACAGATGCTGGACATGCTGTACAACGACTGTCCCTATGCGGGGTCGATGGCACGAACTCGTTTTTATCTGGTGCAACCGCGGATGAAGTACTTCAAACCGGTGGAAACATTTGAGAATTGGTTCAAATACGTCAATGTTGTGCAGGAAAATTGACGCCACGTCTATTTTCGGTTGCGAATAAACCTCAGCAGACCATGTCCGTTGGTGTGTGCTGCTGCATTTTCACGTTCCGCATCTTTCAACGACTGTTCCATGACTCCAGGGGCAAGGCGCCGCAGGCGGATTCCCCACAGGTTTCCTGGACGCAGTGGCGCAGTCTGCAGTTCAGCCTGTGGGATTGCGATTTCAAAACGCCATGACGTTTCGTCAGATTCTGCATCGACAAACCACTGAGGGTTCCAGCTTCGCGATGTCCAGCACCGTTCGCTTGTCTGTCCGCTTTCATCGACCACGAATTCAAAGCCCGTTGTGTAGTCACGATCGACATCGAAAATGATTATTATCCGGTCCAGTACACCATGCTTCGCATCGTGGAATCGATCGGCCGTGTGGTTCATTTTATTTGAGTGACCAATACAGTGCTCAACGCGTCCTGCGACGTACACGTGATCGTCGTCCCATGCCAGCATCAGCAGGCAGTCGGCCGATGTGGCGTTCTGGGCGTCTTCCGATGCGACCAGATGTAGTTCGATCGCGTCCTGCCAGCACTTCTCTGTCAGCTGTCCGTCGAGGACAGGTTTGGCGCTGATCTTTGGCAGATTGATCGTCGGTACTGATGTCCTGGCTGCTCCGTGTGCCGCTCCCTGTTCGGCTCGTGCCAACAACGCAAACAGGCCAGTACCTGCAGCCGCCCTGGCCAGCAGGGTACTGTTGGCTCCAAACTCACCGGCTCTGCGGACGTTGGCGGCCTGCCGCAGCATCAGTCTCGGAGAATTCGCGATCTCCGGTGCCAGCGAATGGAGCACCCGCAGTGCTCGTTCCGCATTCTCGTTCCACTGGATGTCCACTGCGCGTCGATCAGAGCCGGACGGGTTGCTGAGCAGCGTACCGGTGCCGGACCGTACGATCGGAGCGGTACCGGTTGCCGCTGCTGACAGCTCATAGTTGACAGGCTGAATGCCACTGCCAGCATGTACTTCGCTGTCGGTACGTCGCAGGAAGCGGAGTTCGTCTGACGAATAGAACTGAAAAAGCCGTTCTGCTGCTTGCGCCGATTCCGGCGTTTGAGGAAATCGACTGATTAGCTCTTTCAACACTGCGATCGTGCCTTCGAGATTATCCTCGGAGTCATACAGATCCGCGAGATGCTGTAGCTGCTGCAACGCGAGGCTGTTCGGCAGATCGGTCCCCAGCGTCTTTAGCTGGGCGATCAGGGCAAGCGGCGTTGTGCGTTGAGTCATGTGGCCGGTCAGGGCAGCGTGTTGTGTTTTTTGCCGCTGACTGATCAGCTCCAGGCGTTTGCGATCCTGCGGTCCGGCGTGATTCTGCTTTCGTCGGGAGGGCGAACCGGGAGGCGCCATGTCACCAGAAAAAAAGTGTGTCGGCGTGGCTGTCGCTGTGCCTGCCGCCGAATGAACGGCGTACGAGGATGCGGGAATAGCTGGTGAATCAGGTGCAGCCACTGCAGAAGGGGTCAGCCGCACGCAGTGGTTTGAAATCAGATCTGCAGTCGTTCCCAGATTCGGCAACAGCGCGTCACCGGGAAAGGTCAGCGGTGAAGTCTGCTGGCCCACAAGTCCCCGGTAAACGTGGGAAACCTGCCACGGTGCCAGTCCGACCGCGTCAAGAATGGTGCCTCGCTGATCCTGTCCGGAGGCAATCTTCATGGCAGCATTTACGCTCTCCAGCCAGATCCTGGAAATTTCGTCATCGGCCGTGTTGCGTTCGACGCAGATCACGGTCGGCTGCCAGATACGGATGGATTCCGCCAGACGCTGTGGCAGCAACTCACTGACTCGACCATCCGTTTGTCGAGACCATGACTTCATCAGTTCTGTTCGCACCCGTTCCTGTAGTGGTTGCGTGCGAGAAAACATCCAGTCCTGAACGAACTGGTTGCCGCCCATCTGCGTCGTTGCCGTCTGCAACTCATGAGCGAACAGCAGATCGTTGCCGGCCTCGCCCGTCACGCGTGCAGACGGTTGAATAATCACTGACCGAAAACCAAGGTCACCGCTGATGCTGGACAGCATGCGCCGCGAAATGTCTTCCGGGTTGGTGACCAGGCACATCATTGCCGCCCGGTAATCGCCGTTGCGGACGGCAGTCCATGTCAGGCCTGAGTCCTCAGAGCGGTGGATTACTCCCATTGCCCCCACTGCCACAACCGTTGACGCATTGATGAAATGAATCTGCCGCAGGGGGGTGCCCGAGGCCATCTTTCGAAATGTCCACGACCGGCCGTCATCATTACTGTGGAGAACGAAGCTGCCAGGGCTTCCGGCAGCACACACATTTTTCCCATTTCTGTCTATGCAGTGGAAATCAATCAGATCATTGAGTCGAGTCGTCAGTCGTCCGGCGGGCGGTGCCCACGAGATTCCGCCATCCTGACTTTGCAGCAGAAATCCGCCGTCGCCGGCCAGCCAGCCGTGTCCGTCGCGTGAAAGGCTGGCTCCATTGACTTTTCGAATGGTGCGCAGCGGACGGGAAAGCGTTACCAGTTGTTCTCCGAGTACCGTTCCGTACGAGCTGCCACCGCCGACAACAATTCCGTCTTCGGGCGTCAGGAAAACTCCCGACGTCCACTGCCCTCTGATGTCCTCGGTCTTCAGTGAACGCCACGTCCGGCCGCCATTGCTGGTTCGCAGTACGGTTGATGACAATTGGCCGATCGCAATTCCGTTCTCCAGATCGAAGAAACGAATGTAGCTCAGCGGCGGCAGGCCACCTGTAAGACCGGAGCTTAACTTGCTGGACGTTGCGACCGTTGTGTTCGCAGAGGCAATTTGCTGCCAGCTGATCCCACTGTCTGCGGTTTTCAGCAGAATTCCGCGATAACGCTTCGTAAAATGATCAAAATGGGAGCCCGCCACGTATCCCGTCTGGTTCGTCAGAAAACAAACGCTCTGCAGGCTGCATTCCAGCGGAAGCATGGCCGTTTGCCACGTGATCCCACTGTCACTGCTGTGAATGATGATTCCCCGTTCGCCAACCGCCCATATGTTTTGACCCACGTTGCACACATCGTTCAGCGACGCGTCATCAGCGATGGCGGCACTTCTTGGAACTGGTCCGCAATAGAATGACGCGGGACAGGTCTCTTCTGCCACCATCGTCAAGGCTGGCTGGTTCGCCTCAGGAACGGGCTGTTGGGCAGGGCATTTCACGCCGAGGCACAACACAAAGAATGCCACAGTCAGGGTTTTGACGCTGCTGCCCCGGTCATTTGGTAGTCTGAGGTAAGATGAGGTCGCCGTTCGGGTAGTCATTGATGCATGACCTCTAAAGTTAACACGGGGCGCCTTATTACTGAGCTGAGAGCAGCATTAATCACGTGTGTCGTCGACGTTATTGAACAATTGCAGGAGAATGCGTTGCCACGCCCTCGATTGGACCTGAACGCGTGCGTTTGCTGATGACGATCGTTTCTCGACAGACAGCAAATGCGTTCTGCCTGCGTCGAGGATCACCACTCGTCGTATAGCAGAATCGTGCACCTGCCGGGATAGGAATCCCGGCAGGTGCAGAATGTGCCGATCTGTGTCTGGGCGGGGCCCGGAATGACGATTTCCTGATTTGTGTGTGACGACAGATCTTGACCACCGAACTGAACTTTGAGACAGTCAGGGTCTGTTCAGGCAGATTCTGAATTCGACATATCACTGCCCCCAGGGATTGGGGCTGCATTTGGCAAAGGAGTGCCCTTATCGTGAAACAGCTGATTTTTTCGCTGTTGGCTGTCGCAGTCACAGCTACTACCGGTGTTGCCCAGGCTCAGAGTCCTGCCCCTACTAAAGGGCACCGCGTCGGCCTGATCGATATGGCCCATGTCTTTCAGCACTACAAGAAGTTCGAAGAGTTAAGGTCCGGGTTGCAGGCTGAGATTGAAAAAAGCGACGCTGAAGCCAAAGTAATGGTGGAACGTCTTCAGAAAATGCAAGCTGAAATTAAGAAGTTTGACGCGGGTAGTACGGAATATGAGCAGCGTGAGAAGCAGCTGCTTGATCTGAAGGGCGAGTTCGATGCCTTCCGTGCGGCCACGCAGCGGCGACTGGCAAGGCGAGAGTCAGAGACGTTCAAAGTTATCTACACCGACGTCACTAAAGCCGTGAAGCTCTATGCTGAGTACGCTCACTTCGATCACGTGATGCGATTTAACCGCAAAGGAATTGAGGAGATTACGAATCCTCAGGAGGCTGTTCAGACAATGAACAAGACGTTCATTTATACGAACAGTGAAAACGACATAACCGATGTGGTCCTGCAGTATCTCAACAAGCCGTATGCGACGGGGGCCCCGGCTCCCAAAACACCTGGTACGTCTGCATTGCCTGCGGGACGCACCAGGCAACAGTAGAGGAGCGGAGGACGGACGCATTTTGTGTCCGGTCACTTCATTGCAGCCAGTCTGCCAGAAGGCTCCTGCGCAGCAGGAGCCTTCTGGTTTTTGTTAACCTCATGGGCGGCTTATACGTGCATTTCCAATGCGACACAGGGATTGAGGCGATACCTTTGCTGTCGGCTGTCAGGCCTCAGAATACGCTCGCTGAACGGGTAGAATTTTGTGGCCGTGGGATGTTTCACGGCATTGAGGCACGCGTGGCATTGCTGCCAGCAGCGTTCGATACGGGAATTGTCTTTCGTCGCACGGATCTTCCGGGTTCACCGCCGATCCGGGCTAACTGCGAATCTGTCGCCAGGGAGCCGCGACGTACGGTTCTGGCAGCGGCGGAAAACGTCCGTGTGGAGACGGTTGAACATCTGATGTCGGCCATGGCGGGTCTGCATGTTGATAACTGTGTCGTTGAGATAAGTGCCCCGGAAGTACCAGGGTTCGACGGGTCATGTCGTCCTTTTTGTGACGAAATTCTGACGGCGGGAACGGTCGCTCAGGATGCGGACGTCAATTCGGTTGTCGTCAGTGATGTATACACCGTGCGAAGTCGTAATCGAGCTCAGACACTGTTGCTGCGGCCGTATTTGTACTCATGTCTGGCCATGACTTATCACCTGGATTATGGTCGGCACAATCCTCTGCCGCCGCAGACGATGTCAGCGGAAATATCGCCGGAGTTCTTTTATACTGAGATCTCGCGGGCCAGGACATTCGTGCTGGAGAGTGAGATTTCAATGCTCCGGAAGATGGGCTATGGTAGGCATCTGACGTCCAGGGATCTTGTGGTGGTTGGTCGGGACGGTATTGAGGGCAATGTTCCGCGTTGGCCAGACGAAGCTGTTCGTCACAAAATCCTCGATTGTATCGGGGATCTGGCTCTGGCGGGAACGCCCATTTGTGGACATGTTACGGCGTGTCGTAGCGGGCACCACCTGAATCATGGACTTGCCGGGGTGATCGAGTCACTCAAAAAGGAGCAGAGGTGTGGTCGTGTAGCAGCGTGAATCTGCATCTCCTGATTGTCGAGAGGCAAGCAGGAAGGCCGTAGAGTTAATACAGACAGCTCCTGTGCTTTTATGGTCCAGCCAGGGATTCTGCTCGCTCAAACCGTTGTTTCGGGCCAGGCCTCGGAATTGGATTCCGAGACACGTCTCTTGATCAGGATGATCACTATGGAACCTCAAATTTCGTCGATGTCTCAGGTTTCCCCAAGCGCCCAGTTGGGCAAAGGGGTCGTCGTGGGGCCTTTCTGTCTGGTCGGTCCGGATGTGATTGTGGGCGACTTTACTGATCTCACCAGCCATGTTGTGTTATCCGGCAGAACGACGCTGGGTTGCCACAATAAGCTCTATCCCGGTTGTGTCATTGGCGGCGAGCCGCAGGATGTCAGCTATCAGGAGTCATCCACAGAAGTCTGCATTGGTGACGAAAATGTGTTCCGGGAGGGTGTTACGGTTAACCGTGGTGCCGAGAAGGAAGACCATATTACGCGTATTGGCAATCGCAACATGTTCATGGCCAACAGTCACGTGGCCCATAATTGCAGAATCTACGATGATGTGATCCTGGTGAATGGTGTCCTGCTGGGGGGGCATGTGCATGTCCATGACCGCGCCATTGTCTCAGGAAATACGGTCGTTCATCATTTTTCCACCATCGGCAAGCTTAGCTTTGTCAGTGGCGGTTGTCGTGTACCGCATGATATCCCACCGTTTATGCTGGCGGCGGGCAGCGATAATCCAACATTGAAAACAATCAATGTGGTCGGCATGCGTCGGGCGGGCATATCGGAGCATTCCATCGAGGTTATCCGAACGGCATTCAGAATGCTGTTCCGGAAGCGAAAGACCCTGGCGGAGGTACACGAATACTTCGATGAAACGCTTGACGGTGTGAAGCCTATGGAACTTTCACTGCTGCTGCGGTTTATTGAGGATCAGCGAGCCGGGAGACTTGGGCGGGCTCGAGAGGTTGTGCGGGTGCAGGGATCGGAGGGACGAAAAGCAGCATGACACACTTACGAATGGCAGTTGTGGGAGTTGGGTCACTTGGGCAGTACCATGCTCAGAAACTTGCAGATTTCGATGACGTGGAGCTGATGGCCGTTATCGACCCCAACGAGTCACAGGGTCGCAGCGTTGCCGAGCAGAACGGAACGCAGTGGGTGGCGTCTCCTGATGATCTCGATACTGAGTTGCACGGAGTGGTCGTTGCAACGCCGACTGCCTGTCACCTTGAAACGGCTCTGCGTTTCTTGCGGCTTGGCGTTCCCACATTCGTCGAGAAGCCACTTGCGGCCAATGTTCCGGATGCGACACAGTTGGTGGACGCCGCGATGCAGAACGACGTGATCCTGCAGGTGGGGCATATCGAACGTTTCAACCCAGCATTCTCACTGGCGACGGCCCACTGCGGCAGGCCATTGTACGTTCGCTGTCAGCGGGTCAGCCCGTACACGTTCCGCTCGACGGATATTGGTGTCGTTCATGACCTGATGATTCATGACATCGATCTGGCTCTTGCGATAACGGGTGAATTGCCGGCGTCTGTGGATGCGTTTGGTGCTGTTGGCATCGGTCCCCATGAGGATATGGCCGTGGCCCGACTTAAGATGCCAGGGGGGGCTGTGATCGATCTTACCGCCAGTCGGATGAGTCCTTCAGTGGAGCGAACTTTGCAGATCTGGGGAACAAATGGTTGTGTTCACGCGGATCTTCAATCGCGAGTTGTGCGGGCGTGGGAGCCAAAAGGACAGTTCCGGGCCACACCGCAACTGGTGCATGCCATAGCCGCCAGTACGCCCGATCCCAGGACATTGAAGGATCGTGTCTTTGGTGAATGGATTCAGGCCAGCGAGCGTCAGGCGAGCTCTGAAGATGCGATGTCGCTGGAACTGCGGGATTTTGTCGGAGCAATTCGTATGCAATCAAAGCCGAAGGTGTCCGGAACCGAAGGCCTGAATGCGATGATGGTTGCCGAATCGGTCCTGGAATCTCTTGATGTGTGGTCTTATCAGACCGGACAAAAGAAGGGGCACCAGCTGAAAATAGCTGCCTGACATCAACTTGGGAAAATTCACGGTTGCTTGACCAGGCCGGGATCTCGCCGCATAATCGTCGATCCCCGGACGCGCCCCTGGCGTCGATGACGGCTGAAAATACAGAGGTTTGGGCAATCCATGCTAAAGGCAGAAGAGCTGGAGCAGTTCAAAAAGATGCTCCGAATGATTCAGGCGCGGCTTCGTGGCGATGTCGCTCAGATCGAAGAAGAGGCGTTTTCCGGTAAGAGCGGAGGCGATCACGGTTCGTCCAATCATATGGCGGAAATGGGCAGCGATGCCTGGGATCTCGACTTTTCGCTCCGCATCGTTGAAAATGATCAGGATTCTATGAAGGAGATTTCGACGGCTTTGCACAAAATCGATGAAGGTATCTTCGGTCTGTGTGAAATGTGCCTGGAGGCAGAGAAGCCGCAGTCGAAATCATGGATCCCTAAAGCGCGACTGAGAGCCATCCCGTATGCGCGGAACTGTGTCGCATGTGAACGAAAGCGAGAAGACGAGGACTGATGGAGAAGCTGCCTCGGAATCGCGTCGTTTGTTTTACAATGGTGTCATCAGTTTGTCTCGCGCTTGACTTGTGGTCAAAGTCGATGGCGTTTCGATCGTTCGGCGTGAGAAACGGCGGTGAGTGGCTGCTAAACAACTCGTGGCTCCGGTTTCGTTTTTTCACAAGCTTGAACGAAGGGGCGCTGTGGGGAATGGGCCAGGGATTTGCGTGGGCGTTTGCAGTGCTCAGTGTAGGCGCCTTCTGCGGAATTATTTACTGGTTATTTGTCGCTCGCGCCGCCGAGAGTGTTCGGTTAACCGTATGTCTGGCGCTGGTGTCGGGGGGGACGCTCGGTAATCTGTACGACCGGCTGGGATGGCATGGAATTATTCTGCCCGGGCGTGACGAACCGATCAAGGCAGTTCGCGATTTCTTCCACTTTCAATTCGGCGGTACGCCGGACCACCCGGCGCTGGACTGGGCCATCTTTAACGTGGCGGACATATGCCTGGTGAGTGGTGCTGTTATGCTGATGATTCAGTCGTTCTTAACGGAGCCGGAAATCACGGCCGGGACAACGACAGCATCTCCGACCGAACCATAGCCTGTCACGATGCGACGGCAAAGGTCTTCGCCCGGGCTGGTGTCACAGGTGCCCTGCTCTGGGCATACTTACGGAGGAGCGGCTAATTTCGTCGTAGAACGAAAACAGTGTCGCCCATCTCATCGGACAATCGAAGCGGATCTTCAATGTCATACCAGAAGTCGTAGACGTCAAGCAGTTCGAATGCCGGGACTTGCTTGATTAGCTCCAGGAACTGATGAGCCTGATAAATCCGCATCTGGTAATCGGTTTCGAAGTACTGCGGTGAAACGGCATCGTCTGTCACGGCTTCCATATTGAATCTCAGTGTCTCCAGGCGGGTTGTCCGGTCGCACTGAGCCACATCCAGTTGCATGTTAACCGTTGTTCCGGCTTTCGAAACGCTCCATTCCTCGCTGTCTTCTTCGTCTGCATCGGGAGGCAGCAAGTGCATGCCGATCAGATACAAGCCGCCACTTCGAATGGAATCAGCGACAGCTCGAAGATGCTGCGCCGCGTCATCTTCGGTCAGCAGATGACGAAACGTATTGACCAGACAGTAGGCGATATCTGCTTCAGGTCGGCAAGACAGTTCGCGCATGTCCGCAACATGTACGTTCGCAGACAGGCCTGCTTTGGCGAGGCGAGCGTCGGTATATGCAGCAGCCACGGTACTCAGGTCACAGGCTGATACGTCGTATCCTCGGTGTGCCAGCTCGACGACCAGCCGCCCGCCACCGCATCCGGGCTCCAGCAGTCGTTTTACCGGAAAGCTGCAATATTTACGGCCCGCCGCTTCGATGAAGTCAGCTTCCAGCAGGGTGTCGTCATCAAAGGCGAGGTCCCAGTACTGGGGGAAGTCATAGCAATTCATGTCGGGATATTCACGCTGTCCTTCTGGAATGTCAAGACATCGCCAGCACCAGGATACAGTGTACAACAGACAGCTCAAATTGGGCTTTATGAGCAGTGCCGGGATGAAGTACCTTGTGATTGCAGCAATTCCGATTAAAACCCTGTTCACGGGGCCTGTTAGGTATCAGTATGCGCCGTCTTTAATGATGCGATACTTGCTTTGCCGCTGAGTATTATCTGTGTGGAGTCACCTGAATGACACAGTCTGTTGTTCCTGAATCAATTGCCGCAGACGTTCTTCAGAAGATCGAGAACCAAACGGCTCAAGTCGGCGTGATCGGACTTGGATACGTTGGTCTGCCGCTGATCAGTGCTTTCACGAATGCTGGATTTCGCTGCATCGGTTACGACGTGGACAACAGCAAGGTGGAATCGCTGTCGGCCGGACGCAGCTATATCAAACACGTGGAATCGGCTACCGTAGCTGACTGGATTGAACGTGACCTGTTGGAGCCGACGTCCGAAATGGAACGTCTTGGCGAGGCGGACGTGCTGCTGATCTGTGTGCCCACGCCACTTACCCAAAGCCGTGACCCGGATCTGAAATACGTGGAACTCACAGCCCGGGCCATCGCTGCCTCGTTGCGTCCCGGCCAGCTTGTGATTCTGGAAAGTACCACCTACCCCACGACCACTCGCGATGTGATGGTGCCGATTCTGGAAGGCAATTCACGGGAACTTCGATGCGGTAAAGATTACTTTGTGGCCTACAGTCCGGAACGCGAAGACCCGGGCAATCCGGATTTTACGGCCGCCGGCATTCCCAAAGTTGTCGGTGGCTACGATCAGGCAGGCTGCGATCTGGCCTGCAGTTTGTATTCAAAGGCCATTGTTCAGGTCATTCCAGTGGCGAATGCTGAAGTGGCGGAAGCCTGCAAAATTCTGGAAAACACATACCGCGCCGTCAACATCGCAATGGTCAATGAGCTGAAGACACTGTTTGACCAGATGGGTATCGACATATGGGACGTCGTCGACGCCGCGAAGACAAAGCCGTTCGGGTTCCAGGCGTTTTATCCGGGACCAGGACTTGGTGGCCACTGCATTCCCATCGATCCGTTCTACCTGAGCTGGCTGGCACGTCGCCAGGGTATGAGTACTCGTTTTATTGAACTGGCGGGCGAAGTCAATTCGCGAATGCCACGTTACGTGATCAGCCAGTTGGCAGAGTTTCTCAACACCTGTGGCAAGCCAATTAAGGGCAGCAAAATCTGCCTGTTAGGGATGGCTTACAAGAAAGACGTTGATGATCCACGAGAAAGTCCTTCATTCGAACTGCTGGAGCTGCTGCTTGAACGCGGCGCTGACGTGACCTACAACGACCCTCACATTCCGGTGCTGCCGCAGGTGCGGCACCATCACGTACCGACGATGGAAAGCGAAGAACTAACCAGTGAGTTCCTGAGCGAGCAGGACTGTGTTCTGATTGCCACAGATCATTCGTCTTACGATTACGAATTCATCGTGGAGCATTCCCGAATGGTGCTGGACACTCGCAACGCTACCAGCGACGTCGACTCCGGTCGCGACAGAATTTTCAAAGCCTGAAGCCCCGCTCAGCCCTCAATCGTGGCTGCTGATGGGCCGCCGACTTTCTTGTCTCATCACCTCGGTGGCGTGAGATTTATTTCGGATTCGTACTTATTCCAGAGGAAGGCCGTAAGCTGTGGCGGCGTTTTTCCAGAAATAACGTTCGCTGGCGTCCTGTCCCTTCGCGGCAAAGTATGCATTGACCAGTCGAACGAAGCTCGCGTAGTCTCCGCTTTTCTTTGTACAGGGCCAGTTGCTGCCGTAGATCAGCCGTTCCGAACCAAAGTATTTCCATAACGGATTCAGCACGGTGTGGTAATGGTCCGGATTCTGAGGAGCGGGTTGCTGAGTACATCGCTGATACAGCCCGGAGATCTTGCAGTATACATTCGGGTGCTTCGACAGGCTTGCGACGGCATTAATCCAGTCTTTGCCGGGTGGATTACCGTCGATGTCATAGCCCAGCACGTGGTCCACGATAATTCGCAATCCCGGTAGTTTACCGGCCAGAGCATCGACTTCCTTCACGCCGGGGATTCCTTTTCCATTTGCAAGGATGTCGAGTGACAGCCCTGCCTGCTGAAGCAATCGGAAATTTGCCAGCACCTGCGGGTTCGTATAGTCGATTGGAGTGCTGTTGCGCGCTCGGATACCGACGAAGCGTTTGTCTTTACGCAGGCGATTCAGCTTTCTGCCGAAGTCCTTTCGAGTAGGATCAATATTGCCGACCAGTGCGATATAGAAAGGGTCTCCGGCCACCTGATCCAGCACCCACTTGTTGTCCTCCAGGCGGTCACTTGCTTCGACGATCACGACTCCGGTCACGCCTGCAGACTTGGCGATGCGTGAGTACTCGTCCGGCAGGTGCGGCTTGTACAGCACTTTGTCATCTGACGGCGGCCAGGGAATACCGCCCGGCCGCCCCGGGTCAAACAGATGGATGTGAGTGTCGATCAGGTGCTGTACACGTGGCAACGGCAAATCGACCGGATTATCTTCCGCGAGCGCCGTCACTGAAAGAACGAGAATCGACGCCGCAATCAATGTGCGAAAAGTGTGCATTCAACATATTCCCGATGACGTTTGATGTCTTTATCTGAATTCATCCGGTAAGCAGACTGAGCGGTGCCCACTGTTCTGAGCAGCCTGACAAGCATTGCACCGAATCCGGCTCCTCATATCAACTGTACGGAGACATACGGATCATGAATCAGCAGGCCTCAGCAGAAATCGATTGGTGTGTCTCGACTAAGCGGTTCTCGACAGGCCTGAATTTGTGCGTCGTGAAAGACGCTGTGCACTTATCCCTCCGGTATGCGAGCCAGTGTTGCAACACCTGTTGAAACGTCTGCGGCCCCGGCCCTCATTACGGCACCTGCCTGTTAACTGGCGGCTTGATGAGTGCGACGTGTGTTCACGTTGGTTCGTGAGCCGTAAATGTTCAGGGGCCGAACCGGTGGGAGTTCAGGCAGGCGGTGTTTTCCCGGACGGTGACGTTGATCATTACTGTTCCCGGGCCACGAAATCGGGCAAGATACTGACAGAGTCCACGCTGCAGGCATACGTCGCTGAATTCGGAACACTGTAACACGATGCATTCTGTTTCTTTACCTCCAACGTCAACGCCCGGCAGCACAGGATGCTTAGCCGGTGGCTGGTGGCATACGACGGAAGAAGAGGGCCGCATTGTCTGCGACCTTTGTCCTCGTGAATGTTCTATGATGCCGGGAGACCGCGGTTTCTGTTTTGTCCGTCAGAACGTTAACGGGCAAATGCAGCTGACGACATACGGGAAGAGCACAGGCTTCTGTATTGATCCGATCGAAAAGAAGCCACTAAATCATTTTTATCCGGGGACCGCTGTGCTGTCTTTCGGAACAGCGGGTTGCAATCTCGGCTGCAAGTTCTGTCAGAACTGGGATATTTCCAAATCGAGGGAAGTGGAACGCTTAAGCGAACTGGCACTGCCGGAAATGATTGCCACTGCTGCGCAGCGGAACGGGTGTCGCAGTGTTGCCTACACGTATAACGATCCGATTATATGGGCCGAATATGCCATAGACACGGCGAAGGCCTGCCGTGAACGTGGTGTTAAGTCGGTGGCGGTGACCGCAGGGTATATTACACCGAAGGCACGTGCGCCATTTTTTAACGCCATGGACGCCGCCAATGTCGATCTGAAAGCATTCACGGAGGACTTCTATCAGAAAATTACCTGTTCGCGGCTGGAACCGGTGCTGGACACGTTGCGGTGGCTGAAGCACGAAAGTGATGTCTGGTTCGAAATTACCAATCTGATCATTCCGGACACCAACGATTCCGCAGATGAAATTAAGCAGATGTGCGACTGGATTCTGAATACTGTGGGGGCCGACGTTCCGGTTCACTTCACTGCGTTTCATCCGGATTTCCGTATGGTCGATAGAGGACGCACACCGCATGAGACACTGTTGGCGGCTCGGAAGATCGCCCTCGAACAGGGACTGCGTTACGTGTATCCGGGCAATGTCAGGGATGTGCAGAATCAGAGTACGTGGTGTCCTGGTTGCGGTGAACTGCTGATTGAACGTGCCTGGCATCAGCTGGGCCGGTACAGAATGAGTGGAAATTGCTGCGGCGCCTGTGGTACTGAAATCGCCGGACACTTCGATGCCGCTCCCGGCACGTGGGGACAAAAGCGTCAGCCGATTCGTATTGGCGAATATGGTTCGGCGAAAGACAACTCCGTTCGTGGCGATGGCAATCTGGTACAACTCGGCACAGTAGCGGAACACGCCAGGCAGACGATGAAGGACAATCGCAACCGTAACTCCAAAGCGGATGAGACGATGCAGACCGTACGGAAAAGCCCGACGCTGACGCCAGAGCAGGAATCTGCCATTCACAAGGCGGCGTGCGAAATCGTGCAGGCCGCAATCAGTCGTCGCCCCGTACGCCTGTCTGATCGCACGTTGTTGAACGCAGCGGACGAAACTGTGATGGGCATCTTCGTCACGTTGAAACGTCAGGGGCAGTTGCGAGGCTGTTGCGGGAGCCTGGGGCAGCCGATGAAGCTGCTGGCGGCGCTGACGCAGTCAGGCGCCCGCACGGCGACGGAGGACCCCCGGTTTCCTCCGGTATCGGCGTCGGAGCTGTCGTTCCTGACCCTGGATGTGACGCTGCTGTTCAACTTTGAGTCCATAACCGGACACGGTGAACAGCGTGCTGATGCCGTTGAAGTCGGTAAACACGGACTCAGAATCGCGAAGGGCAACAAGGCCGGACTGCTGCTGCCGATCGTGGCTGTCGAACGTGGCTGGGATTCGCGTACATTTCTGCAGCAGGTGTGTCGTAAAGCCGGACTGCCGGTCACGGCCTGGCAACAGCCGGATTTGCAACTGACGCGTTTCGAAGGTCGATTGATTGAACGTGACTTCGACGTGTCGGTCTTGAATGATAATACTGCCGATCTGCAGCACCCTTTCAGTCAGGCAGAAGTGAGGGCGCTGGCTGATTTTGCGAAAATCAACATTTTGGCGGCGTATCAGGGCGCTGTGCCCGGGTGCTTTCCTGCGAATTGTTCAGACGGGACCGTAAATGGCATCGCTCTTCGATTATTGATTCCGGAATCGGATCTGCAGGCAACGTTTTCGCAGATTCAGACTCGTCACGGGTTTCCGCTGCAGACAACACTGCTGCAGCTGACCGGCGCCGCCGCCCACTGGCTGCGTACGTTGCGAACTAATGCTCAGCGGGTAGCGAGAACAGTGGTTGATGTTGTGCTGTTTGCGGATTTTGCGATGCACGGAACCGTGGAGGCGTGTGATGCCGACGGGATTGATCCATTGACCAGAGCAGTCCTTGTGGCTGAATCCGGGCGCACGGCCTGGCAGTTTCAGACGGATGCTGTGGCTGATGAACTCGTGGCTGCAGCAGCTTCGGCTGCCAGGGTTGCTGTGCCGGCGGCCGCTCAGGTGTTCAGCTTCGCAGCAAGGTCCACGGCGGATATTATCGGCAACAGCAATGTGCCGGTGGCGCAGCCCGGGACTGACGTACGTCCGGCTGGTGTGGCAGGGCGATTCTATCCCGCGGATGCAGATGCGCTGGAGAAGGTCGTGTCTGACTGTCTTGGTGAAATTCCTGAGGCAAAACAGAAGTGGCCGGCGATTATGATTCCGCATGCCGGGCTGCAGTTTTCCGGCCGGATTGCGGGGGATGTCCTGAAGAGAATTGTTCTGCCCGACACTGTGATCATTATCGGACCGAAGCATACTCGCCACGGTGTCGACTGGGCTGTGGCACCGCATACCATATGGCAACTGCCGGGCGCAGCGGTTGCAGCCGATCGTGAGCTTGCACAGAAGCTGGTCGAACGTATTGACGGATTGGAACTGGATGCGGCCGCCCACGCTCAGGAGCACTGCATTGAAATCGAATTGCCTCTGCTCGCACGACTGGCCCCGCAGACAAAGATTGTGGGCGTCACCATTGGTAGCGGCAGCCTCGAGCTTTGTCTGGGTTTTGGGCGACAGTTAGCTGCCGTAATTACTGAGCTCCCGTCGCCGCCGTTGCTGGTCATTTCAAGCGACATGAATCATTTTGCCACGAACGAAGAAAACCACAAACTGGATCAGATGGCGTTGGGCGCCATGGAATCGCTCAGTCCGTCCGAATTGTTCAAAACGGTCTCAGAGAAGAATATCAGCATGTGTGGTCTGCGCCCCGCCGTCATCGTGATGGAAGCGCTGCGCACAATGGGGCAGCTATCACGAATGCAACGTACAGGTTACGCCACCAGTGCTGATGTTTCCGGTGACAAGAGTCGAGTCGTCGGCTATGCCGGCATGCTTCTTGGCTGATGCGGGGCGGTTCGCAAGCCGGTCCGAGCTGACGCTCAGAAGCTGTTCGGCGCGCTGAAACAGCAGTGGAAGATGTTCGCAGATCTGAAGTCCCGGAACTGTGGTGGAGATTGGTTTGAACTCTTCGTGAATTTTTCAGCGGGGGGGGGAATCCGGCTTGATGTTTCAGGCGTCCATATCCGCCGGTTCGCCCCACATGAACAGCAGAATACATGCTTTTGCCCTTTCTCGATGGCAGAGGCTCCCGCAATGCCTGAGCCTGCAGCAACCTCGGCAGCGACATGCCCGGAAGTCGCAGTGAGCCGACCGGCACGATTACGTTGTCGACGAACTGTCTGGTGGGACGAAGAAGTTGTCGGGCGTTTTGCCATGGAGTGATGGTTCCGTCAGGCCGGGGCTTTCAACGTTCTGGCGAGCCCACGTTGTGGTGCCAGGCGGTCGAGTGTAACGCCGCGCACCTGTGAGAAACATGTCAAAGACGGTTGCCGCCCTAAACGCAAACAGGACCAGGATTCATGGTCTGAGACACAGCGCCTGATGCGGATCATGCACGCCGGAGAGACCCGGTTCTTGTGCGCTGACGGTGTTTTCGTCACCGATTCCCCATTCGCCAAAATCTGCTGGCTGTAACCATGTTCCTGACGGCTGCCCCCGAATATCATCTCGGCATGCTGCACCTTCATTCGACATCGCCCGAACGCTGGCTCTCTCAGGTGGATCAGAACCTGAACGTCATTCTTATTGACCACGCTCACTGTGAACAAAAGGCCGCTTCGACCGCCATGCATCTGATGTTCGAGTACGTCGAAAACGAAGAGCTGCGTGATGAAATGACTGAGATCATCGCTGAAGAGCTTGAGCATTTCCATATGGTGCTGGCATTGCTCAAGCAGCGTAATATTCGGTTTTACAAATTAAAGCCGGGAACGTACGGGCGAAAGCTGATGGAGTTGTGCCGTCGTCAGGAACCGCACAAGGCTATCGATCGTCTGCTGATTGCGGCTTTGTTTGAAGCGCGCAGTTGTGAACGATTTGTGCTGCTGCGGGATCACCTGCAGGATTCGCAGCTGAGTGACTTTTATGGCAGCCTTTACGAATCAGAGGCGCGACACCATGCAACATATGTTCGGCTGGCACAGTCGTATGGCAGCGTTGATGCGGTTAACTGTCGGCTTGAAGGATTGGCCGCGGCGGAAGCGACCGTCGTTGCTGACGGCTGTGAATTGCCCCGTGTTCACAGCTGAGGCTGTGATGAAAGTCGTCGGCCGTACAGGGGCGGCGCGGTCGGGAGAAAGTCCCGGTCTCCTGAGCAGAGACCGGGATTGTCATCGTTATTCAGTCACCGCTGGACCGCCACTGCATAGTGGTTGGTTCAGCGACCTTGCGGTAGCCAAGGCTCGTTAGTACTTCCAGTACTTCGCTCCATGTCGGAAACGGGCGGCCACTCTTGCGTTTATAGTTGTCCATGGCTCGCATGAATTCAACTTCAGAACCCGAATAATCTCGTTCGCACGTGGTAGGGTCAATCTGACGCCGGCGGTCCTGTTTGCGCCGGTCTGTGACCTCGGGGACGTGTTCTTCCTCTTCTTCCAGAAAGGTGTGCTCGGGAGTGGTCAGAGCTTTTTTCGGGGCAACGATTCTGCGCCGACTTCTACGGCGATTTGTGACCAATACGTCTGGTTCGACTTCAATCATGAATCAGTTCTCTCGCGTTTGAGGACAACGGAGTTGGTCTGCGACCATTTCACAAAGGGCGCAAACATCTCACAGCGGAAGGTATCTTCTTAGTGAAGAATGGGCGACATGACGGGAGGCTCGCTGCGTATCAGCAAAGCCTCACAATGTCGATGTGCATGGTTCCACCAGCCCGACCTTCCGGACTTTAGTAGTCTTCCACAAAAACTGACGGCGAGAGAAGATAATCTGATTAAATGAAGCCGATAACAAAAGGAAACATGAGCGACCCGGGAAAATAACCAGATGTACCGGTTATACCGCCGCTCCGCAGTTCACAATGTGTTAATGATTCGTCTACTTGTGGTATCCGAGGGACGTCATGACGTCGACCAGCTCTTCGAATGTCACAAAGCGGCGACGATGCGTAACCTTGTATTCGTCGATAGCATCTGCAAATTCCGCGACTTCAGGTCGAGCTGATCGGTTGCCATCGCGAAACTGGCGGCGTTCAAATCCCGCTGTATCTGATTCGCTGCCGCATGCGCGTCGGTCTACAAATTCCGAGTCTTTGACCGCTGTGAGTTGTTGTTCCATCGACCCCGCCTTTACGTGTAGGTTAATCAGTGAACAGATCGGAAGCGTTTCCAGTGCTGTTTGAGTCTCGGTCGACTTTTCCACATCTGCAAACGGGAATGGTCACAGTCAGTCGTTTCTGAGCCTGTTCTGTGACGGTTAAAACGAATACATTAGTTAGCTCGGTCGCCCGCCGTCTGTTAACTCTTTTATCCTGTCGGTCGACAGGTGGGGCACCTGATGGCCTGCAGCCACGTGGTCGCGTCCCTGGCGGAGCTTTGTTAAGGTTTGTAATGGCTATGCCGGAACTACGGCTTGATCTCGACGTAATGGAGCGGAATGCCGCCAGAATTGGAAACGAAGTTCTCGGCCTCGGGAAGCTCTGGCGGCCTCACGTGAAATCACACAGCCAGCCGGGAATTGCAAAGACGCTGGTCGACTACGGGGCCTGCGGAGTGACTGCGGCAAACGTTGCAGAGGTTGAGGTGATGGCCACAGCCGGCATTCCCTCCGTGCTGCTCGCTCATATCGCTGTAGCGGAAAATCAGCTGGATCGTCTGGCGGCCGCTGGCAGGCAGACACACCTGCTGGTGACGGTCGATCATTACGTGCAGTCAGAGCTCTACTCGGCTGCGGCACAACGCACAGGGGCCGAGTTTCATGTACTGATTGACATCGACGTCGGCATGCAGCGCACGGGGGTTCGTCCCCGGGTTGATGCCAGTCGGCTGGCGGTCGCGACAGATCGGCTGCCAGGTGTGTCGGTGGTCGGCATTATGGGTTACGAAGGGCATCTGTTGACGATTACAGATCCCGCAGAAAAGAAGTCGGCCATCTTCGACGCGATGAATGTTCTGGAACAGAGTCGGGATGCGATTCAGCAGGAAGGTGTATGCTGCGACTTTGTCAGTGCGGGCGGGAGCGGTTCTTTCTGGATGACCGGTCAGCACGATGCTGTGACAGAACTGCAGGCAGGCGGTGGCATTTTTGGAGACCTCTTTTACACTCAGGCCTGCGGCCTGAACGATGTCGCGCCTGCTCTGACGCTGACGGCGGATGTCGTTTCCCGGCCGTCGCTGGACCGGGCCGTTCTGAATTGCGGCCGCAAAGCCGTTAATCCCGTTGTTCATTCTCCGGAAGTGCTGAATGTGGTCGGTGCAAGAATTGAATCACTAAGTGCGGAGCACGCCGTTGTTTCCTTGGAAGGGGCCGCCCGAGACCTGAAAATTGGCGATTCCGTGCGGCTGGTGGTGGGCTATTCCGATCATTCGATCCTGATGCATCGACACATTCACGTCTATCGAGGAACAGAAAAAGTCGACGTCTGGCCAGTCATACGCGGCTAATCGTCTGTTACCGGGAGCGAGCAATTGCAAATTGCCTGTTGAACATTACGATTCCGGCAGTCTGTGATCAGGCAACGGGCCTTCATCCGGCTCGTTGTATCTGCCACAGCGGAGCTCATGCAATAGCTTGAGTCTTCTGGTAAAATGGCTTTGAGCAGGAATGCAGGACTCACGGACCTGAGCTGCAACAGTCACTGACACCCGATTTTGTTGGTGCGCGATCCTATCCAGCGTCTGACCGTGATTTTCAGGTAAATTAAACGTCATGAGTATCGATCATATTGCCCGCGTTCAGGAATTCATACCTGAAATCGTAGCTTCCGATCCGAGCAGCGTTCATGCAGGAACTACGCCGGGCAGTTTCTCGGCGGCTCCTCAGATTGCCGCAGGACGATCCGGAGCACTGACTTACTCGTCAATGAACACACCCGGCATGCCGGACGTTTCAGATCATACGGCCTGGGACTTTATGCCCACTGACTGGGTCCGGAAGGCTGGCTGCGAAAACGACTACGAACACGCAGAGGCATGGGAGCCACCCTTCGATTTCGAGGCGGTGACACAGCTGGAACATGCTCGGTGCGGCACAGTCACGTCAGAGATGCTGCGCGTCGCCGACCGGGAGGATCACCTCACACCTGAACAGGTCCGCGACGAAGTTGCTGCCGGACGAATGGTTATTCCGGCGAATACGAATCATCTGCGGTTTGACCTGGATCCCATGGCCATCGGTCGAGCCTCAAAGACCAAGGTCAACGCTAATATGGGGGCGTCGCCGGTCTCATCCGGAACGTCAGAGGAAGTTGAAAAGCTGCAGTGGGCAGAACGCTGGGGGGCAGACACGGTCATGGATCTGTCGACCGGAGGTGACCTCGACGCCTGCCGTGAAGCGATCATCGAAAACAGCACTGTGCCGATTGGAACTGTACCGATTTATTCAATGATTATTGGGCGGAAGATCGAAGATCTCAACAGAGAGATGATTCTGGAGACGCTGGAACACCAGGCCCGGCAGGGTGTCGACTACTTCACAATTCACGCCGGAGTCCTGCAGGAACACCTGTCCCTGGTAAAGGATCGCCTGATCGGTATCGTCAGTCGCGGTGGTTCGCTGCTGGCAAAGTGGATGATTACGCATGGTCAGCAGAATCCGATGTACACATTGTGGGAAGACATCTGTGACGTGATGCGGCAGCATGACGTTACGTTCAGTATCGGCGATGGTCTTCGCCCGGGAGGACTTGCCGACGCAACAGATCTGGCCCAGCTGGCTGAGCTTTCCGCCATCGGAGAACTGACTGAGCGAGCGTGGCGGAAGGGTGTGCAGGTGATGGTGGAAGGTCCCGGACATGTGCCGCTGGACCAGATAGAATTCAACATGAAGCTGCAACGGCGGCTTTGTCATGGCGCTCCGTTTTACGTGCTGGGACCGCTGGTGACCGACATTTTTCCGGGCTACGACCACATCACCAGTTGCATCGGAGCAACCAGCGCTGCATGGCACGGGGCCAGTATGTTGTGTTACGTCACCCCCAAAGAACACCTTGGCCTGCCCAAGAAGGACGACGTCAAACAGGGGTGCGTGGCCTACAAAATCGCGGCTCATGCGGCAGACGTGGCATTGGGCATTCCCGGCACCCGCGATCGTGACGACCAGCTGACTCTGGCACGAGCCGCACTGAACTGGGAAAAGCATTTCGAACTCAGTTTCGACCCGGATGTCGCGCGAGCGTATCACGACGAAGACCTGGATGTGGACACCGATTTCTGTGCCATGTGTGGACACGACTGGTGCAGTGTGCGAATCAGTAAGGAAATTGTGGAATTCGCCAGTGGCAAGGCAGAGGCGTACAAGTGGGACAAGGCGAAGGTGACTGAGGCCCTGACGGACGAACAGAAAGAGATTCTTGAGAAACGGGGCGTTCTGACTCCCGCAGAGGTCCATCGACTTGCGTCCAAGACTCGAAAGAACATGGGAGCAGATGCCGGTCAGGCCGCCTGCCATAGTGAGGCTGCTGACTCAGAAAAAGCTCAACAACTGCAGATTGTTGAGCTGGGTGCAGACGAATAAAAGATGTCATTGAGATCAGCCTCTGGAACTCCATGTCTCGTGATCAGGCCACGACTCAGCACCGCTATCATGTCATTGCCACAGTTTCCTGATGTCGAAACGTTCCTGCCGGACTGGTCCGTCACCCGGTTCCTGGTGGTTGACCGGTCAGGCCGCTGGTCATCGGCCGTGGCCGCTCAGGTTAGACATAAGCTCCACGACGCCGGCAGCCGTGCTCTGGAAATGGGAACTTTTGTCTTTGATACCTGTGCGACCACGAAAGAACTGGCGTCCATTGCGCAACAGGTCAACACCGCCGGTCTGGTGATCTTTCTGGACGGATTGGAAAGGGAGTGTCTGACGTTTCTGCGCCGCTTCCTGCAGGCACCCCGTCGCCCTGCGATTCTGATCGTAGCTGACGAACGTCATCAGGAGTTGATGCCCGTGCTGCTGGAAGCGGACGTTGACAGTCTGCTGTTTAATGTCGTCAATGATGTTCCGATTGCCGAATGGTGTCTAAAGCTGATGTCTCAACCTACATGAGTGTGTGCCCAGGCCGGACTGAACCGGATTCGACAATACTTTGATCTTGAAGTACGTTCAGAATCACCCGGTTTGGGTTGCGCCGAAGCATGTCGGCTGGTAAAACATTCGTATGAACGGAATCATCAGAACATACGTCCCCACGGTCAGGAATCCTGTGCATGCGTTTCCTGTCGTCAGTTTTTTCCCGGCGGCGCTGGTCGTCTCATTGAGCTGTTCGCTGGCTGCGGCTCAAATCCCTTCGCCCGCTGCACAAACAGATGACACTACGGCGAAAGAGGATGACAGTGCCAAGCAGGTCGCTCCGACTGATTCTGCTGGCCCGCCGCCTGTTGACGACCCGATTGCTCAGTTTGAGCAGAAGATTGCGGATCTTGAGGGTGACCCGTCGACGGCAACTGTGGAGCCCGCCGTCGCCAGGCAGTTGAAGCAGCTTCTGGAAGTCTCGCGTGCCAACGTGGCCAAGATACGGAAACTGAATCAATCCACTGTTGAGACAGATGCAAAGACGAGTGATCTGCCCCAAGAAAAGATACGTCTTCAGACCCCCGTTGCGCCTGTTTACTCAACCGGTGATTTCCTTCTGGAAACCACTGAGATCGAGAGCCAATTATCTGAGTTAACGAAGGAGCTCGCAGACAGAAAAAAACTGCTGATTGATTCAAAGGCAGCTGTAGACAGCCAGGTGACTCGCAAACAGGATCAGCAGAATCGCATCACCGAGCTGCAGAAGAATCTTGATGAGATCGAAGCGGAGCAAAGACGCGGGGCGGAAGATTCTCTACCGAGTGCCCATGATCTGGAAATTCAAACAAGATTGGCCGCAGCGCTGGCGGAACTGGAATTGGGCCGGGCCGAACTGAACAGGCTGGAAAGGGAACTGAATCTCAAGCTGCCGACAAGTCGCGTTGAGCACCAGAAGGAGCAAATCGAACAGGTAGAGAAACGCCGTGACGTACTGCAGGGGCTACTGGACAACGCTCGCGAAGTGTACAAAAGAGAGCTGCGCAGTAAGGGGGAAGATTTGCAGGCGAAGATCGCGAGTCTGGGTCCAGCCGACGTCTTGAAGTTGCTGGATTCACCTGCAGAGCTGGCGGGAACCAATATAAGAATCGTGAACCAGATCGCCGTACGCGAGAAGGAAGTGAAAGATCTCAGGCTGTCGAACGATCAACTGGAGTCAGAAGCAGAAAAAATCCAGCAGCGCATTAGTGAATTCGGTGCGGAAGGTGTGATTGGTCGCGACTTGCTGCATTTATATGACGATGCGACGCCGCGCGCAGACATCGAAAAACTGATGGCTCGAATCGAAGTGAAACTATCCGAACGGCGGATCGCGCAGATGGTCTATACAGCCAGCCTGGAAGATGTGGAAGAATTGGTTGTGTCTGATGATGAGCTTCTTCGAATTGGCGTCATTGCGGGGCAAACGGATCTGCTTAAGTCGTTGGGTGAGGATTCCAGGACGTTGTCATCGTTGCTGTCAGACCTCGACAGTGAAAGCCGACGGCGGCTGGCCCTGATGGATGAATGGGAAGCCTATGCCAGTGAGCAGGCCCTGTGGTTCCGCAGTCACCCAATGCTGACACTGGCGGATCTGGCGTCGTTGCCCGCCGTGATGTCCGATGTCGCTGTTGAAGTTCGAACAGGCTGGAAAAGCAACGTCAGCAGTGTAGACGGTTCTTTTTTTGTCATTCTGATTCCGGCGGGATTGCTCATCGCGCTGTTGTTTGGGATTCAGCACAGAGCGAAACTCGGCCTGGATGCCGTTGCCGTAACCGCCGAGCGGCGTGTCTGTACTACGTTTCGTCCCACGGCGCGGGCGATTCTGCTGACCTTTGGGCTGGCTGCAGAGTGGCCTCTGCTGATGTTGGTCACCGGCACGCTGCTGCAGACTCAGGCGGTGGGTTCCACGTTGCCCGGGTTTGGCCTGGCATTGTCCGAACTGGGCATCATTCTATTGTGGCTGAACTGTTTTCGGCAGGCGCTGCGGTCAGGTGGCCTGGCGGAAGTCCACTTCGGCTGGAACAACACTGTTTGTCAAATTGTACGGCAGGGGTTTCACGGTACTATCATTGTGATATTGCTGCCGATGTTTCTGTTCCTGGTGGTGCGCCATGGAGAATCGGGCGGAGACCTGGTCGAACGCAGCTTTTTCGTACTGTTAATGATTGTTGTGGGCACACGAGTCATACGTCTGCTGCTGCCTCCGTCGAATCTTCTGGTCAGCCGCCTGTCTGCATCGTTCTCGATTCTGGCGGCATCGCGATGGATCTGGACATTTGGCCCGGTCGCGCTACTGGCGGTGATGATCTTCCTTTCGGTCACCGGTTTTCATTATACAGCCGTTCAACTGTCGATTCGCTGTGGTTCTACACTGGTCGTGATGTCATTGCTGCTGCTGGGACATCAACTGCTGACACGCTGGCTTCGTCTGCACCGCACCAAGACAAGATTGCTGGCGGCTCGTGCGCGGGCGATGGAGCGTTCTAAAGCCGATAGTGATGAGGCAGATGCACCGACCTCATTCATTCCGGCGGTGGAAGAGGATGATGCAGATATTGAAGTGTTTGGCCTGCAGGCGGACGCGCTGCTGCGGAACATCGCCTGTCTGACGGCCCTGGCCTGTATGTGGGCCATCTGGCTGGACGTACTTCCAGCTCTTCGCGTACTTGACCATGAGCCACTATGGTCGGTGTATGAAGAAGTTGTCGTGCCGACCGAGTCGGGCGATGAGACGACTGTTGAGACCAGAATGGAGCGGCGTGCGGTGACGGTCGGGAGTCTGTTTTTGGCTGTGTTCACGCTCACATTAACGGTCATCGGAGTTCGTCAGATCCCCGGGCTGATTGAAGTTGTGCTGCGGAGCGAATCGAACCTGGACGCCGGAGTCCGTTATGCGATTAGTACTGTTACGCGTTATGTAATCCTGCTGTTTGGCGTGGCGATGATGTTTCGACTGATGGGTCTGCGGTGGAGCCAGGTGCAGTGGCTGGCGGCCGGGCTTTCGGTAGGCCTGGGATTTGGAATGCAGGAAGTGTTCGCGAACTTCGTTTCCGGACTGATCATTCTTGTCGAACGTCCCATTCGAATCGGCGACATCGTCACTATTGACGGAGTCAGCGGTGTCGTTTCGAAAATTCGTATCCGAGCGACTTCCATCACGGACTGGGACCGTCGCGAATACATCGTGCCGAATCGCGAATTCGTGACGGGCAAGCTGCTGAACTGGACGTTAAGTGATACCACGAACCGAGTGATGGTCAACGTCGGCGTCGCGTATGGCACTGATACCAATATGGCGCGAGAAATCATGCTGGATGTGGCGAGAAATCATCCGGGAGTCATGAGCGACCCGGGACCGATCACCACGTTTGAAAACTTTGGTGACAGTTCTCTGGAACTGGTACTGCGGGCCTACCTGCCAAACCTGGACAATCGGCTTGGAACGACAACGGAGCTGTTCACTCAGATCAATCTTCGTTTCGCCGAAGCAGGAATTTCTATTCCATTTCCGCAACGCGACATACATGTGCAGCCGGATTCGTCGGTCACCAAAGCCGGGTGATGTGAGCTACCGGAGTATCGAGAGTTCTGCATGTCTGGCGGCAGATTCTGCTGGAGCCGTGTCGTGAGTGGCGCCTCAGATACTACCGACAGACTGGGGAAAACCGGGTGATCCTGACGTTGGTAACGGTTTTCCGGGATTTTGCGATTACGCTGACTTCGGTGGTCGATGAATGAGACAGAGACTGACGTCCCGCTGTGCCGGTTCTACACCCCTGTCATTCGTATGTTTCATTTGCCAATCCTCCGCTCGATGATGCTCGGGAACTTGTCGCCAGGCAATGTTCTGCTGTGCCCCTGCGCAGTTTTGTTCGCGGTTCTGCTGCATCCGGGAACAGTCTATGCGTGGCAGGGAACCTCGTCTTCAGATTTGTCTGACAGTCCGATTCAAAGTGAACGCGTCAATTCGCGTCAGTCTCAGCTTGAACGTCTGGCGACAGAAATCGCCGAAGATGCCTCAGATGGCTTCACAGACAGCCGTCTCGATCAGAAGGTTGTTGACCGATTGCTTGAGTCCCGAAAGGCCGCACAAATCGGAGAATTTATCAATCCGAATGGCCCCGCCGTCCTGCAGAAAACACTCGATGGCGGAGAACAACTGCAGCTGCCGAGAACAGTCGATGTTCCGTTTAGTGATACGCCGCTGCCCGTTCGTACGGTCGTGCAGGAGGATGATGGTCTGGTCACTCTGTTGATTCGCGACGCATCGCTGGGTGCGGTCCTGAATGCTTTAGCGGAGGAAATGAGTCTGAACATTGTTACGGCCGGCGCAGTCGTCGGTCAGATCTCAATGACGCTGCATCGAGTCCCGCTGGATGATGCGCTCGATGCTATTCTGAATGTGAATGGCTACTGCTGGGTGAAAGAAAAGGACATTATTATGGTCTCCAGCATGGTCGGCGGCAGTGAACTGCCACCTGGCGTGCAGGGACGTGTTGTACGGGTGTTTCGTCTTAATTTTGCATCGGCGGAGGAAATCAATACCATTGTGCAGGGACTGTTGTCGCCGATCGGGAACTCCTTTGTGACGACCGTATCAGACGACAAGCTGCGAACGCGTGAGGAACTGGTAGTCGAAGACCTACCTGAGTATTTGAGTCGGGTGGAGACCTACGTCGCCCAGGCCGACGAGCCCCCGATGCAGGTCCTGATCGAAGCGCATGTGCTGCGGGTCGTTCTCCGCGACGATGACCAGCACGGCGTTGATTTGACTCTGCTGGCTCGGCTGGCGAGCGCTAATGTAACACTCTCTTCCAACGGGATTGTCAGTTCAGCGGCCAGCCCCGCATTTCTGCTGAATGTAGACAGCACAGACCTGCAGGCGCTCGTGGAAATGATCAAGACCACGACGGACGCCAAGACTCTGGCATCACCCAAGGTGATGGCTGTTAATGGGCAGAAAGCTCGACTTCAGATTGGGGAACGGCTGGGTTACCTGACCACGACGACGACTGAGACAAGCACTCTCCAGGACGTGCAGTTTATGGATCTGGGGGTTGTTCTGACGGTAACGCCGATTATCAGCCAGGACGGACGGATTCTAATGACGGTGGAGCCTGAGGTTTCCAGTGGCCGGATTAATCCCGCAACTGGTGTGCCGGACGCCGAAACAACGGATGTTGAGACAACCGTCCTGCTGTCGAATGGCCAGGGGATGGTTATCGGAGGACTCATTCAGGAAGAAAACAGCGATCAGCAGAACAAGGTTCCGTACGTCGGGGACATCCCCGTATTCGGTCGCTTGTTTCAGCGTCGTGTCAAGGTGAAGGAACGCAGTGAGATAATTATAACTCTGTTGCCCCGAATCGTGCCGTACTGTGAACCGCTTGCGCAGGTGACGGAAAGCGAGCAGCTTCAACGGGCCCACGCACCTTTGACCTACGGACCGTTGCTCGAGGTGGATCGTCGTCGCCTGGAGCCGAGTTTGCCGACTGCCACCGGAAGATTTCATCCGCCCGGGCGATCAATGGATCGCTTTCCAACGCCAGTCGGAGCGAATTCGAGCTTCGGAGGCGATCTAGGCAATGGCCTGCGGCGATTGCCTTCGTCTTCCGGCCCTCCCGTTCGTGGGTTGCAGCATATTGTTCCTGTACCGTCTGAAGAATATCTACCTCCCGTCAGTCGTCAGCCATCAACAAACGAGTCTGACGTTCAGCAGACATCGGGAGTTCGATCGGGTGGCTGGAAACGTGCCCGGGCAACACGGTGAATCGTGCTGAATCGATGAACTCTGTTCCATTGGCCCCCGGGGGCCATACCAGGTTGCCCCGAAGCGGCACAGTGTTCTGCCGTAAGACAGTATTCTGCAAAAGCGGAACGAAGTGCGTTCTACGCCTCCAGGTCACCGAGCGCTTCGCCGACTGTCTTTGCGGTGACATTTTCAAAGGAGGCACAGGCCGGCAGCCGCGTTAACGCGTGTGCCCGGGTGCGGGAATGGGCGGCATCGCTCATCAGGAAGCTGCACCACACAAGGGCCACAGTGCCACATACGGCAATCGTGAGCCAGCCAAGGTACGGCGTCAGTTGTTCAGCACGTGTTGAGGTGACGATCCGCGCCGGGACTTCGTGCAAGGTGCCGGCCAGCAGCAACGGGGCCAGAGAAACTCCCTGCCTGCTGGCGTAGCCCTCGCGCTTAAAGAAATATCCCGTGAACTTAACGTCAGGAGAAGTTTTTCGGGTGAATTCAATAACCGTGCGAGCGGACGTCTGCTGTTGAGATGACTTCGGGGGCAGCAGTTTCGTTAATGTTGCGTCTGCATTCGTCGCGATGACATGCAGCAACTGATTGCCGGAGTCTGGTGTGGTGATCCACGCGTCATAGAATTTTCCGCCACCATAAGGATTCGGTCGCTCTTTGATCGTTGCCAGACGGCGAAGACTTCCTTCCACTCGCCAGGCCATCCCGCGGGAACCGTTGGGCGAGTCCATGAACAGAGCGAATGCGCCCGTGGGCAGGGCGTTAGTCTTCTTCCGGTCAATCAAGGTGGCCATTTTCAGTGTCGCATAGTACGCCTGTGACTCTGATGCATAGACGCCAATGACATCGTCTTTGACCGTCTTCAACAAATCCTTCGGAACTCGAGGCACGCTCAGGGGGGGGGCGTCAGATGATTCGGCGATGGCAAGCGGCAGACGATTCGCCGTGACCGTGACTGTGTCCAACGCTGCCTTTTCATCAGATATCGGAGCACCCGACAGAAACTCGTCATGCCGAATTCCTTCGCTGTGGGCGATCGCATCGTTCAGTCGTATGCGGCTGTTTGAAGTGGCATCGACCGAAATCGCTTGCGTCTGTGCGGCCGGGGCAGGAAACAATCTGTGCCAGAACTGCGGTTGCCGGACGATGGTGAAGCACAGCATCACAACGCCCACTCCGGCGATGAGTCCTGTCAGACGCCGCTGGTCTCCGGGTCGCAATGTCCCTCGCGGCCGTTGGCTTGTTCGAAATCGCACTGTTATTGCTCCCGGTCGGAAAGACCGATCAATCATGGTTGACCAACTGGATTCGCACATATTTTACTAATAAAATACGTAGTTGGGCAAGACTTTGACCGAAACTCGGGCCTACAAAACAGTGAGCCGGGTGAATGTGGTGAGAACTTGGCAGATAGTTTGTACTGTGCTTGACGTCGGCTGCTGCTCCGAAAACAATCCCGCGCTGGGCGAAAAGCACTAACTGCCTTACGTCCACTTCGTTAACCCAAGATTCATGTTCTGCAGCAAGGCGTTTTCTTCATGAGCGGTCCAATTGTTCGTACAGGTACCACACCAGAGTTCTGGAGGAACTGGGACCAGGCATTCGGCGGCGGCAGTAGCGGCGGCAGTAGTGACGGCGGAAAGGCCACCAGGAAGAAGGCCACCAAGAAGAAGGCCACCAAGAAGAAGGTGGCTGCGAAAGCGACAAAGTCGTCTGCCAGGGCTGGTAAGGCAAAGAAGAAGAAATCAAAGAAATAGCAGTGCGGTGAGCATCCTGATCCGCATTAATGACTCATGAAGGTTGAGCATCCGAACGTGGCGGTGACCGAATGCAGCACAGGACGTGCCGGTACCATTGTGCTGGTGTGCTGCATATTCGTGTTGTATTCGTTCTGCCGAGTTCCGATTCCTGGTGTCAACGAGCCGCACTATCTTTGTAAAGCGCGGGCATTTTACGACAGTCAGTGGTGTGCCGGCGATCATTTTCTGCGTTCGGCGAATGCGCATTTCGTATTCTTTGCACTGTTTGGCGCCGCGGCTCAGATTCTGCCGCTTACGGCTGTTGCTGTTTTTGGACGCGTTCTGTGTCTGACCTTATTCGGTTTCGCCTGGACGGCACTTGGTCGGCGGCTCTGTCTTTCTTCGTTCGCAATACTTGTGGCTGCATGCAGTTTCTGTGTGGTTGCCATGAGCGGAAATTTTTCCGGTGAGTGGGTGATCGGCGGACTTGAGGGAAAGGTTCCGGCCTATGGTGTTGCGCTGCTGTCCGTGTCGTTCTGGCTGGATGGATTGCAGGCAGGCTCTCGACGTCGGTACGTTATGTCCGGCGTCTGTGCCGGCATGAGCGTTTCGTTTCACCCCGTTGTCGGGCTCTGGTTCTGTATCGACATTGCACTGAGTGAATTGGGCCTGCGGTTGTGTCGTCGCACGGCAACTGACGGTGTGCCCGGGCGCACCAACCGGGAATGGCTGCAGGATGTTCTGGCATTCGCAGCGACGGCATTCGTTGTGTCTCTGCCGGGGCTGATCCCGGCGCTGGCGTTATTGACATCTGAAAATGTCTCCGCCGCGGAAATCGCTAAGGCGAACCGCATCCAGGTTTTCTGGCGACTAGCGCACCATCTGGATCCAGTCACGTTTCCCGTGAAGGCCTGGGTTCACACTGCGGTTCTGGGCAGTGCCTGCATTGTCGGGTACGTAGGGTTGCGCAGGTGGCAACCTGAGTCGATGCGTTTGGTGGTCTGGCGACCATACCTGCATTTACTGTCCGCTGCTGCGGTACTGGCGACTGCCGGTGTCGTTGTGGGATGGCATTCCGGCCCGGCCAGTGACATACCTGACTGGGAATGGCGGGCTGCCGTTTTGAAGTTTTACCCGTTTCGGCTGTTCGACGCATTATTGCCTGTGACGATGGCTCTGATCTTTGGGGCAATGGCTGACATCGTCGTTCACATGCTCGCGGACAAAAAGGATACCGGGGATTCATCTTCTGCTGCGACAGTGAATCAAGGATTGCGTCGGGCAGCGGGTACGACAACTGGCCGTGGCGCGATTGTGTGTATGTGTGTCTGCCTCGTCATTGTGCTGGCACTGTGGCAACGTCCGACGGCTCCTGGTGGTTACAGTCGAAAGTACATTGCGGACTGGAAGTGCGCTTGCGACTGGATCCGCCGCAACACTCCATGGGATTCCCGAGTTTTCACCCCCCGTGAATCATTCGCCTTCAAGTGGTTTGCGGAACGGGCGGAATACGTCTGCATCAAAGACTGCCCTCAGGACGCGGTGGGCATTCTGGAATGGAACCAGAGGCTCTGGAATATCTACGACTGGTCAAGCGAATCGTTTCAGGATGGCCGGTTTGACGACACGGACCTGGAACGCCTCAGGATTCTGGCAGGTTGCAGTTACGTGCTCACCCGACGATTGGGGCCATTCGAATCAGAGCCCGTCTTTCGAAACGATACGTGGCGGGTCTATGCAATTCCGGACGTGAGCAGCCGCTTGAAATAGGCTGCGGCGTTCCTCTTAAGCGGAAGGCTCACGTCGCGTGCAGGCCGAAAGGTCTATCGGGCATGAGTGGCAGTCTTTTCGGCGTTTCACGCCGTCCCATGGCCACGAGACGCGTTGTGCAGCCTGCTGTGCGTGTTCCCCGCGAGTCCGAACGTCCACGGACATTCGTAAACGGCTCTAATACTCGCGACGCTGGCGGGAGCTGGGGATGCCCATCTGTTTGCGGTACTTTGTGATGGTACGCCGTGCCAGCGTCAGTCCCTGCTTGCTGAGTGCTTCGACCAGTGCATCGTCGCTGAGTGGCTTTGCTTTGTTCTCAGCATCGATCAGTTCCTGCAACTTGATGCGAATCGTATCCCACGCCACATCTTCACCCAGAGCCGTCTGTGTGCCTCCACCGAAAAATCGCTTCAGGGGGAACAGCCCTCGGGGAGTCTGAATCCACTTCTCATCAACCGCACGTGACACCGTCGTAACATGGACTCCGACCCGGTCGGCGATCTGCTGCATCTTTAGCGGGGCGATGTATTCCGGACCTTTGTCCAAAAACTCTGTCTGATGATCAATGATTTGCTGAGCCACCTTTCTGACAGTGCTGTATCGCTGCTCAATGGATTCTATGAGCCAGCGAGCCGATTCGACTTTCTTCTTGATCCACTCGCGCGTTTCCGGCGTCGGGTTTTCTTTAAGCATTTTTGCATATCGCGGGCTGATCCGCAGCTCCGGCACATATTCATCCAGCAGCCGGACGATGTAGCGGCCTTTGTCATCTTTTTCTACAGCCAGGTCCGGTGTGACTCGCTGCACGGGGCGTTGTTCAAAGCCCCGACCGGGATACGGATTCAGCGTCTGAACCTGCTCGATCCCGACCTTGATCATGTCAATGCTGTAGCCAGTGGCCTTCTGAATGACTGGTAGCCGGTTGAATGCGATATCTTCCAGGTGGTCACGAACCAGCACACGCATTACTTCGTAAAACGGCATGTTGTCCGTAATCTGCAGCAGCAGCATTTCACTGTGGCCACGAGCACCCACACCTGGCGGGTCAAGATGCTGAATCAGAGTCAGGACCTCTTCCGCCTGCTCCTGTGTCAGATGCTGCTCGTAGATGCGATTGAACTGTTGACTGATTTCCGCCAGCAGACTCTGCAGTCGTCCGTTGTGGTCAAGATGCTGGATCAGGTATTCACCAAACTGTCGCAGTGGCTCAGCCAGAGTGTTGAATGAAAACTGCTCCAGCAGATACTCATGCAGCGACTGAGGGCGAGCCGTCATGTTGGCCATGGCATCGTGCTGACGATCCATGCTGTCACTGACCTGGTTGGACGATGGTTTGGCGCCGCCGAAACCAACGTTGTCTTCGGGCCATTCGGAGGCGATTTCTATCAGCCGTTCAAAATCTGACTCATTGTTGGTTTCGTTTTCGGCGACAAGCTCTCGCTCACCAACCTCTTTACTCAACTCCTGAGCCTCCACCGGGTCATCCGACTTAATGACCTCGTCACCTTCGGCCGTGGGAGCGTCGCGGTCTTTGTCGACCATTTCCAGCGTTACGTTTTCGACCAGTTCCTGCTCGATGCGCTCGTTCAGCGCCATCATGTTCAGCTGCAGAATCTCCATTGACTGGATCATCCGCGGGGCCAGCTTCATCTGCTGGCTCATCTTCATCTGCTGAGATATATTCAGGTGCATGAGAGAGAGTTTACTTCACAATGCAAACGCAGTGCCAACAATTTACGCACACAGTGCCAACATCTCCTTTTCGATTGAGGGCCGGCATGAATGAGCGGCCGTTTGCTGCCCAATCCGTATTTCAAAAAGCCTGGCGGCCACGTAATGCGTCCGCCAGCATTTCGCGGTTTGCAAACTCCAGCACACTGCCCGATGCTATACCTCGCGCAAGCCGCGTAATCTTTACATTGTCGTTTTCCAGCAGATTCGTAATAAACAGAGCGGTCCCGTCACCTTCCAGCGTGGGGTTTGTGGCCATGACCAGTTCGGTCACACCGTCCTGGCGGATGCGTTTGACCAGTTGATGAATGGTCAGATCTTCCGGGCCAACTCCGTCCAGCGGGGCAATTCTTCCACCAAGAACATGGTACCGACCGGTGAAGACTCCGCTGGATTCAAGGGCTACGACATCCTTCGGCTGCTCGACGACGCATACCACGTGAGTTTCGCGCCGAGGATCCTGACAAAGGGCGCACACGTCGTTCTCAGTCAGGTTGAAACAAGTGCTGCAGCGTTTGACTGAGCTTTTCACATCCCGGATTGCATCTGCCAGCGCATTTGCATCTCCGACAGAACACGACAGTATGTAGTTAGACAGTCGTTCTGCCGATTTTCTGCCGATGCCTGGCAAGCGACTGAATTCGTCAATCAACCGGCCCACAGCGGGGCCGTACGGGTGCGGAGGAGTGTCTGACTTCATGTTCAGTTTCCACCCAGTCCCAATTTGGACAGCGCATCGTTGAGACCTGGAACGTTCATGTCTCCGGCAACGTCCGACATCGCGGCGGCTGCCGCATCTTTGGCCTTCTGAATAGCCTGATTGGTAGCCGCTGTGACCAGTTCTTCCAGCATTTCGCGATCCTGTGTCTGGAGCAGTGACTGTTCAATATGAATGCCGACGATCTTCATATCGCCGGTCGCTTCCACTCGAACCATTTCGCCACCGGCAATGCCCTCGACACGCAGTTCACCGATTTTTTCCTTGGCTTCTGCCATGCGTCCCTGGATCTGCTGCGCCTGTTGCATCATCGATCCGAGATTCTTGAGCTGATCAAACATTCATTATCCTTTTCAGTTATCTTCGTTCGGTATGTCTTTGCGTGCAGGCGCCTCCGTGACCCGGACGACCTTCGCTCCAAACGTTCCGACGACCTGCTGGACAAACGCGTCCTGTTCCGGATCAATGTCGTCACGTACTCGCAATGGTGCAGGATTCCTGACCTGAGCGGGCAGATCCTTCCTTGATTCTGACGCTTTCCGTGCCGGAGCGGGCCGTTCTGAAGGGACTTCGGGCTGAAGATTTTCGGGAGTGGCGTCGGTGACGAGTGTTAACGTGACCAACGGATCCACACCCGTCAGGCGACTCACGATCGACTGGATTGCCGACCGGCTTTCCGACTGTTCGATGACTCGCTTTTGGAAATCATAGGTCGCTCGCAAACGTAGTTCTAGGCCGTTTGGTCCGGAAATTGCTATTGACTCGACCGACTTCATGGCTGTCGACAGCGTAAATGCCGTTTCTGAAATGATTTCCGCCAACAGACGAGATGCGTTTACGGCTGAAAATTCCATTTCCGGACCGCTCGTAACGGGGGCCACGGTGGTTTCCGGGATGGTTGGAGCTAAAACTTCATGATTTTTTTTTTCTTCGTCAGCCAGCGCATTCGCCTCTGTTGTCTCAGACGCTTGAGCATTGTCGGACGCGGGTAACGCGGGTAGTTGGCCGGACAGCAGATTGCTGATGGCGCTCAGGTTTTCCAGCAACGAAATCTGAACCAACGCCATTTCCAGTAGCACACGGGCAAACGTGCTGCGCATCATTCGCCCTTTCGCTTCGGAAAGAATCTGAAACGCGGCCATGATGTTTGGCATGCCCAGTGTCTGAGCCTGCTGAGCCACAGCTTCCCTGCGTGCGGTGCCGACGCTGCACAGGCTGGCTTTGGCACCAGCACTCAATGTCACCATCTGGTCACGTACGTAGCCGACACACTGATCAAGCAGTTCGCCCGCCTGAACGCCAGATGTCAGCGCCGTCTCCAGGATGTTCAGCACATCGCCGGGACGATGCTGAGTGATGGCTTCAAACATCGACACCAGCATCTCATCGCTGGCCGTGCCCAGCATGCGGTGAACATCTTCTGCGGTGACTGTCCCATCACTGAATGCCAGCAGCTGGTCGAACAACGACTGACTGTCACGCATGGATCCTCGTGCCCGTCGCGCGACCAGTTCGATGGCTTCGTCTTCGACCGCAAACCCTTCTGCCGATGCGATCTCCTTCAGTCGAACAGCTATGGAATCTTCACCGATAGCGCTAAAATCGAATCGTTGACAGCGAGAAAGAATTGTGTCCGGGACCTTGTTTGGTTCGGTCGTACAGAATACGAACTTGACATTGGGTGGTGGTTCTTCCAGCGTCTTCAGCAGTGCATTGAATGCTTCGCGAGTCAGCATGTGAACTTCGTCGATGATGTACAGCTTAAACTGCGTTCTCATCGACCGTACGTTGACATTGGCTCGCAGCGAGCGGATATCATCAATTCCGCGATTCGATGCTCCGTCGATCTCCAGCACGTCGACATCGTTTCCCGTGGCAATGCCGTCACAGATTTCACAGTCGTTGCAGGGAACGCCATCATCTGCATTCGGGCAGTTCAGGGCTTTGGCCAGAATTCGCGCGGTCGAGGTCTTGCCGACACCTCGTGCTCCGGTGAACAGGTACGCGTGTGCCACACGTTCTGCCCGGATGGCGTTGCGCAGCGCCTGAGCTACGTGTTCCTGCCCGACAACGTCGTCGAATGCCTGAGGCCGAAAACGTCGCGCTAAAACGGTATAATGACTTCCACTGCTCACGGCGAAAGTTTCCTCATATCAAACGACAGACGGAATAATGGCGACCGTCATGTGGCCTCCATCGGGCAATGTGTTTTCCAGTTCACATATTGTGACGAATCTTCACTAAATCCTCCACTCTACGCCTTGTCTTGCGCAGGCTGGCGGGGAGTCGCTGAATACCGCGCCGTATTGCACGTGTGCTGTGCGGTTGTCGTCACTGAACGAATAGTCTGGTGCGTAGCAGGCCTGAGCTTTTCGGGTTGCCTTGGGGACGGTAAATGGCCCCGTCTGGAGATGAATTCCGCATCAGATTTGACGTGTCGTGGAGCGGGGGGAAGCAATCATCCATGACTCGATCCCGAAGTTCGAGCATCATCAGCGTCCGGCTGCCCAGCAGGCATTGAAGGCGACTGCGGCACGGCGGAAATGCGAACGCTCGTGGATTCGCATTATTGGAATAGTGAACTCGCCGATTCAGGTGAGTCGGCCGGCACCGTGGGGGGCGGCAGTCGGGGAAGTAATTTGCCTTCATCGTTGATATCCGCACAGCTTCCGCAGAATCGCTAAATACGGAATTGAATACCTGGTTCTCCGGCAGCAGTTTTGACGCAAGTTCATCGATACGTATTCGATGATATTGTCACTCCAGATGGCGGAAACATCACTGGCCACGGCGGGGCGATCTGTCCTTCAGCCCGGATGTACGAATCTGCCATAATCTCAGGGCCGGGGCTGCTTTGCATCGGAACAGGTCATCATATGTATCGTCCGCATTTCAGTATCAAGGGAGGTCATCGTCCGATTCCATTAAATGACCTGCAGTCGTTTGAGGAAGCTGTCACATCGTCAGCTCAAAACGACGTGCCTGCGACGCGGCCGTCTGGTGCAATGCCTTCGATCGATGACCTGCGACGGATGATGCACAACGAGCCGGAAGTTCGTCAGGTGCTCATGAATGAAATTCGTCAGAAACTCATTCGCGGCGAATACCTGAGTCGGAAGGCGGCCACAGAATCGGCCGGTCGGATTCTTGACAGTGACAATCTGTTTCAGTCGATGTAATAACGACCGGTAAATGAGTCAACCTGTGCATCACTATTTGCTCGGCATGCGATAGTTCAGCGGTGGTTTCTGCCCTGGCTGCATCAACGACTGATATTCCACTGCTCCACGGCGTCTGCGAAGTTCAGCAGCGGCCTGACGCAGTATCTCAGGATCGGTGAACAGATCGACGGCCGCCAGCGCAAGCGTTCTGGCGGCCAGGTGCATGCCCTTTTCCGCAATGCGATGTCCGCCACACGCCACTGCCTGCCACGAATGTCCTGGGGTTCCCGGGACCCAGCAGGCCGTCGAGAAGCCTGATGTCGGGACAACCCATGACACGTCTCCGACGTCAGTGGATCCTTTCCCAACCGTGCCGCTGACGTCCTCCACTTCGTGAATGCTCTCCAGTGGTTTCGGCTGAGGAATGGCTTCACGAATCCTCGCCACAAATTTCATATCGTCTTCGGTGTACTGAAGATCATTCAATTCACGCAGACGGCCGGCCACGACCCGGGATAGAGTCTGGTTAGGCATGATTTCCCGAATGCCGCCTTCAAAACCGATTTCCAGTGTGGTTTCCGTTGCCAGCGCTCCAGCTTTCGCGCAGAGCTCCAGTCGCGTGTACAGCGGCCGCAGAATGTTCGCTTCAGGATGACGAACGTAGTAGTAAACTTCGGCGAATGCCGGCACGACGTTGGGAGCATCTCCTCCAGCCGTGATGACGTGATGAATTCGCGTGAATTCGGGCGTGTGTTCTCTGAGCAACTGGGCGGCGTGATTCGTGACTTCGACCGCATCCAGAGCTGAACGCCCCTGTTCCGGTGCACCCGCTGCATGGGCAGCTTTGCCGCGAAAACGAAATTTTACTGCCATGCGGGCAAGGCTGCTCTTGTCACCCGCCGCGTTCCGGCTTGAGGGATGCCAGTGCAGTACGGCGTCACAGTCGTTAAACAACCCGGCTTCCACCATGAATACTTTAGCGCTGCCACCTTCTTCGGCTGGACAGCCGTAGAAACGTACCGTCCCGCGCAGTTTCTTCTTTTGGATTTGCTCAGCAATGGCGATTGTTGCTGCGGCGGAGGCTGTGCCAAACAGGTGATGCCCGCACCCGTGACCGTAGCTGTTACCGTCGTCTCTGGAAGCACGTCGCGGATCCGATGTCTGACTCAACCCAGGCAACGCGTCGAATTCCCCCAGGATTCCGATGACAGGTTTTCCTGCACCGATCTCTGCAGTGAAGGCTGTCGGAATTTCAGCGACGCCACGTGTGACTCTCAGACCCGCACGTTCAAGGTTGTCCGCCAGCAATGCGGATGAGACAGTTTCCTGATAACCAGGCTCCGCCGCCCCCCAGATTTTCTGAGCGATCTGCCAGGAGTCTTCCCGACGTGTACTGATCGAGTGCAGGATAGCCGTTCGGGTTTCTTCTGAGGCGGCATTTGCCCCGGGTTCGGCAGCCTTGCCGGATAATGCAGGTGCGGTGCAGACAATGGCAGCGATCAGAGTCTTGAAAATCATAGTTCGACATTCGTTTTAATAGCGGGCATCTGAGTCCGATCTGGATTGAAATCCGGCGGATATGCTATCGGTAGTCAGTGCTGCATGAAAGACACCAAGCCATAGTCTGCAGGTAAGGCTGTCTGGTCGTGTTTATTTGTTACGGGCGCCGGCGTGAGAACCAACCGCAACTTCAGTCGTCGTGCGACGGTTTACCAGATCTGCAGCGACTGTTCAAAAAGCGTCGTCAACGCTGCTTCGTCAGCCGGACGAGGAGATAGTTTCGTGACTCGATGCTGTGGCAGCGTGCCGGCGACCAGAGCCGGAATGTCGTCCCGGCCAAAGCCCACTTCCTGCAGGCCATTCGGCATGTCCATCAGCTTCATGAAGTGGATGACTCTGTCTGCCAGCACATCTCCGGCAGCGTCGGGTGACAGGTCGCTCACATCGGCTCCCAGAGCGGCGGCCGCTTTCAGGTGCCGCTGCGGGCAGGCAGGTCCTGTAAACCGCACGACAGCCGGAGTGTTCAGGATCACAGACATACCATGCGGGATCAGCGGATGATCGACGTTGAATCCTGTCGGTCGAAAACTTCTCACCATGCCCGCAACCGGATAAGACATGCCATGGGGCAAATGGACGCCAGCGTTGCCAAATCCGATGCCTGCGATGGCAGCGGCCAGCAGCATGTTGCTGCGAGCTTCGTCGTCGGTGCTGTCAGCGTATGCTCGCGGCAGGTACTCGGCCATCAGTTCCAGGGCATGTAATGACCACATGTCGCTGACCGGATTGGAGCCCTGGTAGGCGGGGCGGTGCAATGGTCCTGGTGGTTTCGGACGTTGATCAAAGGGAATTGCCGTGAAGGATTCCAGCGCATGGCTCAGAACATCCAGACCGCTGGACGCAGCGACAGCCGCGGGCAGTGTTCGGGTATTGTCGGCGTCCACAATTCCCAGAGTGGGTTTCAGATATCGGTGAGCGATTCCGGTCTTGGCTTTCTGTTCCACGTAGTCGAAGATGGCGACCCCCGTAGTTTCGCTGCCCGTTCCTGCCGTAGTGGGCACTGCAATCAACGGTTTCAGCGGTGCCGGAACCGGTTGACCTTCTCCAATCGGAGCGTTGACGTAATACAGGAATTCGGCCGGCCATGTGGAATACAGATTGGCCGCCTTGGCGGTGTCAATGGTACTTCCGCCACCAACGGCGACGAAGGAATCAAAGCCGCCGTCGTTGGCGACCGCAGCGGCATGCTGAAAACTGGCGTTTGTCGGCTCGACAGAAATTTCGTCAAAAACAGAGAAATCAATGCGTTGGGACTTCAGTGACTCAATGACAGTTTCGGCAACGCCCGTGGAATGCAGACAGGGGTCCAGCAAAAGCATCGTGCGCTGCGCCGACATGTCGCGCAGATCCATGCCGATTTCCGCAGTACATCCGGAACCAAAACGAATATTCGAAGCAGACATCTGAAAGACGTTGTCGTTGTTCATGACAGTTTTTCCAGCGAGGACGATGTCCTCAGTCGCATTTGTTTTGATTGCTCGACAGCCTCATTTCGCCCCCCCCGTCAAATTCCGGCGGGAATGGCGAAATGATCTTCGCGGTATGTTCTTCTGACCAGAGCGTCGGCCTCAGCATCATCGACGATGCGTTCTGTATGCGGATCGAAGTTCAGTACTCGGCCCGTTCTGGCGGCGATGTTTGCAAGATGTACGACCGTCGCCGAACGGTGTCCGACAGTGATGTCAGCATTGAGCCTGGCAGTGCCGCGTATGGCTGCAAAAAAGTTGTCATGGTGAGCAACCAGGTCCGCTTGCCCCGAGCGTTTGGCGATGAGTTTGTTGCGGGGACCGTACATCCGCCAGCCAACGGTATGCCCGCAAATCAGAAGTCCGTTTGTACCGTAGAACACTGCTCCGTTTTCATAACCGTCCTGCGTATACGGCGTCCAGATTCGCTGTTCGAAGATTAGCTGTCTCTTTTTTCCCGATCTGTCGATCGGGAATTCAAACTGTGCGTATTGTGTGTCCGGAAACTGCTGGTCGTCATCAAAAAAATACTTGCCCCCGAAACATGCGACGCGTTCCGGATGACTGTGCGAATTCAGCCCCCACAGAGCGACATCAATATCGTGGACGCCGTCATTGCCGATATCACCGCAGCCGAAGCTGTGCCACCATCGCCAGACACCATGCAACAGATTCTTCTGATATGCAACATCAGGCGTAGGCCCCAGCCACGCCGCGAAATCCAGATTTGGCGGAGGGGCTGTTGATTCTGCGTGCCCGATGGACCCTCGCCGCTGACTGTTCCATGCTTTTGCAACCAGTACCTCACCGATTTCGCCATCATGGATTCGTTGCATCGCTTCGGCAACGCAGGCTGTGCTGCGGCTCTGAGTGCCTACCTGCAGCAGTTTTCCGGACCTGTGGACGGCATCCGCCATCAGGCGGCCTTCGCGGATGTTGTGACAGCAGGGCTTTTCGACGTAGACGTGCTTACCCGCGTCCAGCGCCAGAATTGCGGATGGCGCATGCCAGTGATCGGGCGTGGCGATGAATACCGCGTCGACTTCATGGGCGTCCAGTACATTGCGAAGATCACCGGTGCTCTGCGGCTGTTTTCCGGTTTCGCTGGCGACCAGATCCGCTGCTTTTTGTGAACGCTCCTGGTCGACGTCGCACACCCAGCGGACCGAAACGTCGTCGCGCTTCACTAGATTTCGCAGGTGATTCGACCCCATCCCGCCAGGACCAATCACCCCTGTGACAATACGGTCATTCCTGGCGACCGAGGAGGCAGGTGCAGTTGAAACTGCTGCGGCACCCACTCCGGTCAGAAAACTGCGTCGAGGAAGTGTCATGATGAGTTCTCCTTCAATGATCGGGAACAGTCACCATAGTTAACAGACGTGTGACAAAAAATAAAGGCTCGCGGTAAATCCGCGAGCCTTCAGAGGGTCGGGTGATTGAGACGCGAGTTACAGTTGCAGTGGCTCTCGTAGATTGTAGATTGCTTCGCTGATGTCACGAGAAAGCGTCAGCAGATGCTGCCGGTGCTCAGTGTTGCAGCGTCCCAGATAGTTGTAGATCGTCCGCCATTCTTCCACGAGATCGGATGTTTCCTGTTTCAGCTCGTTGCCGGTTGGGCGTGACTGCAACAGTCGATGGATCCTTTGAGCCCGCTGCACGAACCGGGTCGATGCCTGTAGTGCCTGTGTCCGATACGACTGTCGATTGCGGCTGAGCCACTGTCGCACGTCCAGGTCCAGGTGGTCAGCCAGCAGCTCGAGATTAGCAGCCGTCGGTATCATGGCGCGCGTGTCAATTGATGTCACAGTGCCGGCCAGATTGAGCTCGTTGCGAAGGGCAAGGATTCCGTCTTCAATTTCCCTGAGGACAACCTTACCGGCCTGACTTCTGAGAGGCTCGAAGGCCTGCACGAATGTCTGTCCGTACTGCTCCACGTACCGATAACACTCCAGCAGTGTCTGTTCGTCTTCGTTGCGATCAACGCAGTCTTCGAAATTCTGTACTGTGCCGTAGAAATCGCTGGCTGTTTCAAGAACCGACGCGACTTCATGGAAATGAAGCAATAGCTTCAGTGGCGTGCGGTTGAAGAATTCATCCACATCACGCATAAGTGCATCTGCAACCTGAGTCAGGTGTGCTCGATCGGTCTGCTGCTCCAGCCACAGCAGATTGTGCACGTTGGTGTCGCTGGCCATGATGTTTCGAATGCTGCGTTCCACATAGCGACTGCTGATCCGCTGCAACGGAGGCATCATGGCTGTCCACATGCGTCCGAAACGACTGTATTCCGCGACTATTTCCGTATACGGATGCTGGTCCAGCAGCATGTCCTGAACACGGGCGGTCTGTTGTTCAAGCTTACGTGCGGCAACGATCAGTTCAAACACCTGATTGTTGTGGTCTGCATCGAGTTCAAGTTCTGCGACAAGGTTGCCAAGCGAGCTGCCAAGGCGGGAAAGTTCAAGCAGCAGATTCCGACGATCCAGCTGCGGTTCCATCTGAAATATCTTTTCGAGTTCACGTCCCAACCGGTCAACGCGACCGATGCTGTCAAGTGATTCGCGACTCAGGCCTCGTGTCTGAGCCATGCGGTGCGACAACAGATGCCAGTCGCTGTCCAATTGCTGAAACTCCGGAAGCAGCTGTTTCAGTGGATAACCGTCCTTCAGGTCCTGAGCGATATGTGACGCCTTGGCACGTGTTGAGATTAATCCGGTCAGCAACGGACGGATCTCAGGATAACGCTGATAGTCTTTGGTGAGTGACCGATACAACTGTTCGGAAGCAGTGACTGACTCGGTCAGCAGATTTCGGACAATTCGGTTATCCACGCCCGACAGGTCGATATTCGGATTGTGATTGAGGATATTGGTGCGGTTTTCGAATCCCGGAGCACCAGTGTTGTCCCGTAACAGATGTTTCAGTTCGCCGAACTCTGAATTGCGGCTGCTGATGCGATTCTGTACCTGGCCGATCGCCGATACTGATGTGGCGACTGTCAGCAGTGCTGCTATCACAGATCGGTACCATTCCTCCCGTTGATTCAACATCTCTGGTTTCCTTTCCAAAGTGGGGCCATCTTTGATGAGTGACCTTGAATTCAATCGTCTGTCTGCCGCCCGCAATCGTGCCTAGTGACTCCAGCCGGCATCATCACACAATGCAAGCAGGCACTGACGTTGTGTGCATACCGACACCAAATTTTAGGAGAAACCCGCGTTTCAGCGAAATACGAGTTTTTCAGCAATTGCGGCGTTCTCAGGCCGCTCCCCCCCCTCCGAAAATGGGTACAGACTGGTCAGTCTGTGGTCGTCCCGGGCTGAGTACGATCGAGCGGCCACTTGAAATCAGAAAAATTAGCGTGCGGGATTCGTCTGAACAGCTTGATGATGACATGGGCCGTCACATTGGCGTTGTCAGGGTGGCAGGCTCAGAAGGACGATTTCTGTCTGCAGCGGCGCTGGCAAATCGGTGTTCTGCACCGTAGAACACGTTTGCACCGCAAAATGAACGGAGACTCATCCTATGGGAATGGAAGCTTTTGTCGAATTTCTGGAAAACCGCTTCGCCGGACAGGTGTCGTCACATACCGTGATGGAACAGACCACCGGCGAATTCGAAGAATTTCCACAGGAACTTGATCCACGGCTGATGGACGCGCTCAAGGCCGGCGGTCTTACAAAGCTGTACAGCCACCAGAGCGAAGCATTTGAATCCATTCGTCGCGGCCAGGACACCGTCCTGGTTTCAAAGACGGCCAGCGGCAAGACGTTGTCGTTTCTGCTGCCGATCCTGCATGATTATATTACCGCTGAATCTCCGTTCGGTGTCGCTCTGCTGTATCCCACAAAAGCTCTGTCTCGTGACCAGGAAGGGACGCTTGGAAGGCTGCTGCAGGCTGCCGGGGCGGACATGCGGCTTGGTACGTTTGACGGTGACACTCCGCGGGAAGAACGCAATCGCATTCAGTCGCAGGCGGACTTTATGATTACCAATCCCGATATGCTCCATTCGGGGATACTGCCCAATCACAGTCGCCGGTGGCGGACGTTTCTTTCTCGATTGAAGTACATTGTTGTTGATGAGGTTCATACCTATCGCGGAGCATTCGGGTCGCATGTTGCCAACGTTATGCGACGACTTATACGGGCATGTGCCATGCATGGCAGCCAACCGACGTTTGTTTGTTCGTCAGCGACCATCGGCAATCCGACGGAGCACGTGGAAGCTCTGTTTCAGCGACCGTTTCACGTTATCAACCGCGACGGCGCGCCTCGACCTCAGCGAGATCTGTACCTCATCAATCCGCCGGTTGTGCAGAGTCACGGTCATGCCCTGTATCGCAAGGGGCCGAATTCCGTCAGCATACCGCTGATTCGAGAAGCGACGAAGCAGGGGGTGCGAACCATTTGCTTTTGCCGATCCCGCCAGCAGGTCGAACGTCTGTGTCGAGCCGTCACGGACGGGCGGCCGGAGCTGAAGAAGATGGTAAAGCCGTATCGAGGCGGTCTGCTGCCCAACGAACGCCGTCAGTTGGAACGCGATCTGGCGGAAGGTCGCGTTACAACAATTATCAGTACCAACGCGCTGGAGCTTGGAATCGATATCGGGGATCTGGATCTTTGTATTCTGTCAGGTCATCCCGGTTCCATGGCCAGCTTCTGGCAACAGGCAGGCCGAGTCGGCCGACGTGGTTCGCGAGCGGTTATTGTCTATGCTGCTCGTGATACGCCTATCGATCAGTACTTCGTGAATCACCCTGAGTATCTTCAGCAGGCTCCGGTTGAACGTGCGTGGCTGAACGCCGATAACCCGTACATTCTGCTGCAGCATCTTCCGTGTGCAGCGCACGAACATCCTTTACGCGAGATGGAACCGGCTTTCCCTGAACAGGCCTATCCGGCGGCTCTTGAGGTCCTGAAGGGGGATGGCACGCTGAAGGAGTATCACGGTAACTACCGCTATGCAAAGCGTGACTACCCGGCAAAAGGTGTCAACCTGCGCGGCATGACGGATTACAACATCGAAATTTACTGCGGTACGGAAGTCATAGGCGAAATCGACCCGATCGGAGCTCGGGGAGAACTCTACAAAGACGCCATCTACCAGCATCTGGGAAACCGCTATATGTCGCTTGACCTGGATCTGGACAAGAAGCTTTGTCGAGTGGATCTGGTCGATGTGGACTACTACACCGAATGCGTCTGGGAAAGCCGAGTCACCATCACAGAATCGCTTGATCATTACGAAATCACAGCGGATGCTGCGCTGGCTTTACAGGATGCTGAACACGTGGTGCCGGATGCTGAGATGCAGCAGCAGGCTGTTCCGTCTGCAGGCGGCCGACTCGAATTTGGCTACATCAACGTCAATCGTCAGCCGAAACTCTACAAAAAAATACGCGAACGAACGCTGGAAAACATCGGGTACGGGCCGATTACGCTGGCTCCGTTTATCTACGACACGGCTGGCTTTGCTCTGTCCCCGCCCACTGCGTGGCGAGCAACCATCGAAGGTCAGGACAAACGCCACGTTGGCGCGGCGTTGTACGGTCTGGCTTACATCTTAAAACGTACTGCACCCAGTCTGTGTCTTTGTGACGAACAGAATATCGAAACCGACGTGTCGCTGACGGAGGTCTCTCCTGGTGAATGGAAGAGCGCTTTGTACCTGTTTGACACCATCGAAGGTGGCGTCGGGTATGCTGAAAAGATCTTTGAAGTTTTCAGTGAAGCGCTGCAACTGGCTCGGACTATTATCGATGATTGCCCCTGCGTTGCCGGGTGCCCCGCCTGCGTGACGTCACTACCACCGGGAGTGGAAGACGAAGAGCTGGAACAGCTGCTTGTCGAATCCAACGCCTCTGTGGCGTGCACACACAGTCTGATTACAGCGTTATTGACCGGAAAAGTGGTGATGCCTGAGATCATTGAATGCGCAATTGACGCGAAAATCGCCGTCATCCCGCCGGAACCCGATGAAGAGTTCGAGAAGCTGAAAGATCGTCTGGGTAAAGCGGGCCGGATACTGCAGCAGAAACGTGAAAGGATTCACTGATTCGCGTCTGCGGCTGTCGTGTCACTGCCAGAATTTACTGGCCGTCAGTGTCGTCGCCGTTCAATTCTACATCCACCGGCTGCTGTTCGGGGCGCTGATGGTAGACTGGAAAGCTGTCGTCATCAATTCGCACCAGGGGGGCGTCGACGGCAACCGTCTGTCCGGCTCTGATGTAGATCTCCCGAATGACACCCTGGATCCTGGCAGTGATGGGCTGGGTGGCTCCATCTGCGAGTTCCACTTCACAAATTGTTGTCCCGGCAGGGTCGACCGGATCACCGACTCGGACGTTGACCTTGACAATTTTTGCCAATCGGCTGACAGCGGTCAGCTCAGGCATACGGACGGTCGGTCCGATTTCTCTCAGACACAGTATCTCGCCCGATTTTGACAGCAGATAAATCTGGTCCGTTAGTGAGTTGTGGTGATGGACCTGATAGTCAGTGACAGGCAGTCGTCCGATCATTCGTGAATTCTGTTTGTTGAAACCAACCAGCCGATTCGCCTGGTCGATGCCATAAACTCCGAAACGGCCGATGGATGTCAGACTGCGAATTCCCTTCACATCCCACTCTTTGACGCCGATCTTCAGCTTCAGGTTTTCCAGAGTCCCGCCGCGAATCACTTCCATCGGCCGCTCGACGCGCAGCGGGAGTTCCACGATGCCGGACTGAGCCTCTTCGACAGTGGTAACCGTGATCTCATCGATACGGGTAATGATGTCACCTTTCTGCAGTCCCGCTGCAGTCGCAGGTGAGTCGGGTGTGATTTCCGTGACGAGGATTCCTTGTGATCCGGCCAGATTCAGGTCTGCCTGAACCTGTGCGTCGATCTCAACCTCCTGCATGCCCGCGCCGATGTACATTGGTGCTCGATACTGAGGTATTTCTACGGGACGGCCACCGAATTCGTCACGTGAGATGTTTGTAAGCGTACCGTCTTCTGTTACGACATAGACGCTTTCGCCGACAATGATCGGTCCTAAAGTCATGGGGCGGCCAAGAGGGAAGGTCCATTCCGTTTTGCCGGTGATCAGGTCGATGCTGAATGCCAGATTATTATCGCTCAGCATCACAACGCTTGATGAGGTCGCATTGTCGGCGATGGCCAAAGGTGCAGAAGCCGGCGTGTTCAGCATCAACTGATATCGCGTCCTGCCTTTTTCGATTCCTCCACTGTTTACGGTAAACACGTTGCCTTTTTCGGAGACAAATGTCAGGGCCTGGTCGCCCACCACGGGAGGATGGACGATCTCTTCGGCACAAATGAACCGCCACATGTGAGGAATGGCCACTTCGTCCGGCAGCATTCCGTACCGAAACAGATACTCCAGAACACTGATGGAATAGGCATAAACGGCTCCCCCATGCAGTGGAATAAAGACCGCGTTTTCAGTCAATGCCGGCCCGGCTGCCGGTTGTTCCGGCAGTCGAAACTCCAGCAGTTGAGTGCCCGTAAACTTGTTGTATCCGTAGATTGATGGACCGGCCAGTACCAGCACAAGGTCCCTGTTCGACACCACAGCCAGCGTCGCTTCGTCGGTACGACCGATCTGAGCAGTCCACAGCCTTCGTCCGTTCTCGGCATTGATGGCTGTCAGCACACCGGCCGATGACTGAACGTACAGTATCTCTTCGTCATTTGTGACATAACTGACGATGTCGCGGCGCACATTCAGCACAGCCTGGCTGTTCCAGCGGACTTCCAGACCCAGACTTTGCAGAGCATCAGTGGACAACAGACCTTGAGCCGGACAGTTGACTGCGGACAGGCACAGCAGGAAAGTGAGTGGAGTGACTCGGATTCGATGCATGATTGACAGCTTTCGCGACCACTTAACGCAGATCGCAGGAGAAAGTAGATGCTGGGAACAGGGGAACCATCCCCAATTCACCCGCGCATGATAACCTCAGTCGGAAACTTAACTCCAGAGAGGAAGTCAGCGTTTTGCGTTGCCAGCGTGATTCTGTACCGCTGGAATTGATTGGGAAAAGAGTTTTGGCCAATTCTGGCTGATTCAGTCGTTGCGATCAGAACAACTCATAAGGTCGGCCAGACGCAGTCTGGCCAGTGGGGAGTGGGCCTGTGACGTTGAGCAGGGACCCCATTCACTGCATTTCACGGCGTGATGAGTCGATGTATGTCCACTGAAGTTCGGGCTTACTGTGCGCCGGCGAACTCCGCAAGTATCCCGAGATTGGTGACAAACGTCCGCATCTCGATGACATCCAGTGAATCCTTCTGATGTCGCATGTGTCCGGTTTCGACCCATGCCCCCCGGACATCGAGTGCCTGCGTGACTGCGGTTGCTCTGCGCTGCAGACTGGACGAAAGCTTGACGGGAGCAGGCTGGGGACGTTCTGGCTTCGCGTCTGCAGCGTCCTGAATCAGTACTTTTTGGTAGTCCTGCTCCAGTCGATCCAGCTTCGAGGAGACCTTGAATCCGTAATGTGTTGGCATATCGCTGTCGCTGTAAGTGAGTTCGTACTCTTTCGTAAAGTATAATGGCCGATTCGTTTTCAGCTCATAGAATCGAGCCAGGCGTCCGTCCGGAAGGAGTGACCTTCGATAGTATGCCAGAGCTTTGGGCAGAGGGGCGACGAATCTGCGGTCACCTGTAAAACGAAACAGTGTCAGCAGGCTTTTCATGACACTCTGTGATTCGCCACCGGTAATTGCTGCGGGTTCAAATTTACGAGCCCACACCGGATTCATATGCAGGTCATACTGCTGCGCCCATCCTGGCTGAGGGTCAGGCATTTGTGCGGCAAGGAAGAAGTCGCCTGTCTTGATGGCGGACTGAAAACAGTCTTCACGTTTGTAAATCTGATGAGCCTCGAACATCATGTCGACGATGTGAGACATGTTGCTGTCGTTCAGTGTGTAGTGGCCGATGTATTTTGTCTTTGGATATGTACGTGGCCATGATTCAGGATACGACGCTGCAAGGACCGGGTATTGCGATGCCTTGGGAGGCTCGGAATACTGCTGCGGCCATGCGCCGTTGGGATACTGCGACTTCAGCATGTGTTCCAGAGCGTAGGATACAGCGTCGTGTATCGCCTGATCGCGGAATTCCAGCGCTTCGTCGACATGCATCAACAGCATCAGTGCCGACTGGCTCTTGTTGTCATCGAACGTCGACAGATTGTTCTTACCACGCTGTTCACCGTCTGTGCGATAGGCGTACCGTTTTCGCCCCTGGTCTCCAAGGTCAAAGTGCGAACTCCATCCACCTGACATCAGCTGCGATCGTACCAGCGCCCGGGCAGCTTCTGTAGCAGCGTCCAGACAGTGGCTTTCGCCACTCACTCGCCAGGCATGCAGGTATGCTTCGCCAACAGTGGTCGTACCCGGCGGCTGTGTCCATCCACTGGATCTTGTGGCCGTACCCTCCCCTTCCTGAGCTGTCAGATCCGCGCTGTATCGCCACAGGTATGCTCCTTCGTAGCCTATGTGAGTGCGATAATACTTGACGACTTTCTTCAGGGTTGCGCGAGCCTCAGTCTGCGTCAGCGACTGCGCCCAGGTCTGTTCCACCGCAGCCAGCATTAACAACGCAATGACGATGCATGAGCAAATGGGGCGGGGATACGGATGTTTTGCGGAATTCCAGGCAAATTCGGAACGCGGATCAGGACATGCCGTACGATGAAAATTCATTGGTTCTCTCCTTGAGGCGTTCCCCGGGGCTCATTCCGGCAGAATGGCAGTAAAATGTAGCCAACTCCTGACGCGCTGCAAATGAACGCGGCGAATTCCTCAAATGAATCGATCGGCAGCGTTGTGCATGAATGTCTGTGGTCTCAGTCCCCTGGAGTACGCTGCACCAGAAAACTGCGTTCGCCACGAGTGACATAGATGGCGTCCTCGTTAAGGCGGTCACACAGTTCAATCAGAAAATTGATCAGACGGTCAAACTCTGATTCGCTGCCGAATGATACCTCAAATCGTTCCATTACGTCATGAACCAACTGACCGCTCAGATCCACCCAGTATCCTTTGACCGGAGTTGGCGACTGAGTATAAGCCCGGTAACGGTGCATCAGGAATTCATGAATGGCCGTTCTGGCAGTCTGTGTGTCGTCGAAAAAACGTGGGTCGTCGAGTTTATGTGACGGAATGTAGAAGACCGTCACCTTCCCCAGTTCACGAACGTGAGACGCAGCAGAATCATCGGAGTGTTGAGCAGTCATGGATTATGTCATGATCAGATGTTGATTCCAGCAGTCAAACGAGGCGGAATCATACCTCGATCTATCACGAGTTGCAGTGAGGGCCATGCCACAGATGCTCTGCGTCAGTCGTTTTCGGTCCGTGAGCGTGCTGAACCTGCGAGCAGCTTCCGGATGGCATCGGTAAACAGATTCTGGCACGGTCCCGCAAAGGAATACGTCTGTTCGTACCCGCCGCGATCCGTGAAAATACGATCATCACCAATATATCCCATGCCGCAGTCACCGTATCCGGCCACACACACGAAGCGATCCGATTGCATCTGTTGCGCCGCCAGCTGGTACTGAACGAAGGGTTCGCCCGGCAGATGAAGCATCTGAACGCGACCGACAGAAAGGCAGCTCAGCTCGACGGGCCGATCAGCGTCACAGCGTTCGAGCCAGGCAAGGCAGATTGCGGCCTTGCGTCTCTGTGACTCAGTGGACCGTGCGTCTCTAAGAATTCGCCGATTCCTGGCTTCCGTGAATTCTTCGTCGTTGCGCCGCGGAAACTGAATGTTTTCAGTCGACCAGTTCATCGGTTCGACGGGGTATCGCAGCAGGTTCTCGATGCTGCTTTCGATGCCGGCCTACAGTCGGGCGGTCAGCTGAGACCGCGTCGTACGCGTTCCATCGTTGTATTTTCCGAACGCCACGTCGCCTCCGCAGCCTGTTATATACAGCTGAAAGACCTGACTTCTGTGCTCCAGCCGCTCGCGGATTATACCTGGTACGTCATAGCTGGCACGGCCGTCACCGTAGAAGCTCTGCGGGTGAGATGCGTAGTAGTGCATTTGCGCGACCGCACCGCTGGTGTTCTCCAGAGAAACGGTGCGCACCAAGGGGTCAATGAGTCCTTCGGGCAGGTCACGGAGCAGAGGTGACGATGCTGTATTGCTGCCGCGTCCCCGAATCGAACCATCCGACTGTTCGATTCGCCGATTTGAAGCAACCTGCCGGACCTCCGCCTTGCCGACCCCGATATGGGTTACGTCCCGCCAGTGAGACTGACTGGTGTGGATGGCTGCCGTGATCTTCCGCGAAACACTCAGAAGGTATTCAGCAGACGCAATCCGACGCGGGTCGCCTGGCTGAAGCTGCAGTCGCTGCGCCGCGGTCGAAATTGCCGGCGCCGTATGCTGATGCAGGCAGTGCACAGCCACATGGGACGCAGGCACACCCGCGGCGTTGCCGAGCTGCTGGCGCAGAAAGTCATACGATTCGTTGTGGACTTCCATCCAGTCCAGTGTGCAGATCACACAGGACAATCCCGCGTCCCGCAGCAGTATACCTCGCGCCAGCAACGGATGTTCGGCAGTAGTCAGTAGAGGAATAAAGCCCAGTCCGACCGGCTCACCGAGCGGCGGTGTGATGTCCACAGAAAACGTCGTGACGCGCAGGCTGCCCTCTTCTCCTGATGATTCGGACGGAGAGTGCAGCATGCTGAGGACGATCAGTGCAGCGATCCAGTGTTTCATGTTTGTTTGCCCTGGCAGGATGTTCCCGGACGCCAACATTGTGGGCTGCGATTGCATAGCCCCGCAAATACACTGCCCGACGGGACTGTGTATGCAGATACGGTATAGACTGTCGACGGGTGATTAGCAATTGCTCGGCGAATCGTTGATCATCACACTGCCGGTTCGGGAGGCTGTTGATGGTCGAAGATTGGGCGCAGACGTTGAAATTTGGTTTGAACGGCCACAGGCACGGCACAACTTTCCTTCATTCTCAGAGCTCAGCACCCGTTCGCCAGTCAGCGACTCAGCTCAAGGTGGAAGCTCAGAAAGAAGGGACAAAAATGCAACCAATTACTTGCCGGGCTGAGAGTCTGTTGTTGTTTGTCACGGGCCTTGTGCTGTTTGTTGGCACACCGTGACTGTCGCGTGTTGCCAGCGGTGCACTGCCGACTGGCACGCTGTTGAGTGCTGTTTCCGACGAAGGCAAGGATTCGAAGTATCAGAACTTCACGGAGGCGTGGGGTGTCGGTGTTGTGTTTTATAACAACCGCAACTGTGAGTCGGCCCGTCAGCCGTTCGGAGCGGCTCTGAAAGTGGCCACAACCGACGCCGAGAAACTAAAAGTGAACGAAGTCCTGATTGGCTGTTACCGACTTCATCCCGATACGTCCAAAATGAACAGAGTTGTGGAGTTCGTCCTGACGCATTCTCCTTCGGAAGTTCGCAAGTCCATCATCACTCGAGCCGCTCTGTCGTTCATTCATCAACGTGGTAAGACAAAAGCCACTGTGGCGGATCACGAAAAGCGGCTTAACAAAGACAGCGATAGTGTGTTGTCGCTGTATCTGAGGTGTGAGATCTACAGCAGAACCCGGCCGGATGCTCAACGGGCGGTGGAACTGCTTGATCGGCTGGCAAAGTTGCCGCCGAAGAAAAAGGGTCAGAAGACCAACGTCTGTCAGACGGCCAGACTGGCCATGCAGTCCAAAGAATAACGGAAGGGGGCCGAACTGTATGTCAAAATCGCTCCACTGGATGAGAAGCTCGCCGGCTATCACTACAAGGAAGCCGCTGGTGCATGGTTGAATGCCGATAACAGGAAGAAGGTCCTGGGGGCTGCGCGCAATGCGGTCAAAAGCGGTGCGGACAGACGTTCAGAACTCCTTGAATATTTCTGGCATCGAAGTCTCGGCGATATTTGTCTGCAGTTGGGCGAAGTAAGGGATGCCATTCCACTGCTGAAAATGGCGCTGACAAAGACCACAATTGAGGGCTATCTGAAGGATACAAGGGTGAAACTTGCTGGAGCAGAATCGCAGGCGAAAAATTGAACGTTACGATTTAGGTGAAACCCGGGCGGTGCGTTCCTTATTGCTCCACAACGCTCACGAATAACGGTTGGCTGCTGTATGTTGCCTTCATGACGAAATTGATCGACACGTTGGCCATGACGCAGCACTGCTGGCGTTCAACGGCAGGTGCCGTGGCTGACGCTGTCAATGTTATAGCGCCTTTGCTGTTTTTTCCCGTCAGGAGTGTAACGCTGTTCTTCGTGTCGATGGTGACGCCTTCAGGCAGTGTGATGGCGTATTTGCTGGAAAGATGCTGAAACAGCATGTCCAGAGTGACGTTCTTGTCAAAGCCCTGCTGCCGCACGACCTCCACGTCAACCTTAACGGATTCGCCCGGTTTCAGGCTGACATCCTGAGCGCTGAGTTTTACGTCGAGAATATCCGACGGCTTGCCCACCGCAACGGTGTGCATTGTGACCGGCCAGTGGCTGCGGCCTCCGCCGGGCATGTATGTTTCCTGCATCGACTGCGCGTGAGCAATGAGCTCTGTGCTGCCGGCTGCTGTTGTATCCGATCTATCGGACGACGCTGGTGGCAGGTTTGCCGTACCCCAGACGCGGATATTCGATGCGTTCATTTCTGCGTCATCGGTAGCTTCCAGGATGATGCAGCCATCGACGCCTTTGCCGGGAAGTATACGACCACAGGCTGCCGTTACGCCCTCGGGGAGACCGTCTACGTGCAGTTGGATCTCGCCATCGAAACCGTTCCTGCGGACGCAGCGAACGAACAACGCGGCGCTGGTGCCGGGTGTCAGCCATGATTTGTCTGAGTCCATGACCAGTTCAAAAAATGGTTGTGCCTGCGTCAGTTCCAGCAAATAGACGAACTCGTCGCCGCCTCGCAGATGAACGTCTCGGATTTCGAGAACGTACTTTCCGTCGGCTGGAACGGTCCAGTTCTCGATCTGCGAATCCTGGACTGTCATTTTATTCCACAGTCGCAGGTCGTCGTTTTCGGTGAGCTGTTTTTCGTCTGCATTCAGGATGCGAATGATCGAATCCAGTCCTGACCCGTTCCGCCGCGCCTGCACCTCAATGCTGACCTTGTCGCCCTTTTTTGCTTCAAACGAGTAACAGTCTATGTCGGCTTCGGATTCAATACGACCACTGACTACACCCGGCAGAGAAACGGGCTGGGCCTGGTTGGTCGTATTGTTTTCCTCCCTGGATTCCACGTCAACTGCCAGGTCGCTGATCACCACCGCTACCGGATTGGAATGCCCGGATTCCAGCGGCAGACTGACGTTGATCGTACTTGGCCCGATGTCTGCGGGTGCCTGCCACGAAATTGCTTCAGCGTCCGGAAGGTGATGTCCGACCAGTTGCAGTTCAGTTGCTCCACCTTTGGCAACGGCCGACGGATACACGTGCGACACAAAAGGACGGTCGTTGATCTCAATCGAATAATTCCAGTAACGATTGCCGCTGTAACGAACGTCGCGGACTTCCAGCAGATATTCGCCGGGCTGAAATTTATGTGCCAGAAAGGGATCCGCCGCATATGAATTGTCCACCGACGCCAGGGTACTGTTGGTCTGAACATCGCGAATCGTAATGATGGGATCCACATGCGTCTGCAGGTCGTGAATCTTGTCCTGCAGTCGCATTGCCCGGCAGTGAAAAGTCAGTGTTGTTGCCTGGCCGACCTTAAAGCGGTAGAAGTCAACATCCTCAGCCTTTTCAACGGTGCCACAGATGTTGCCGGGGACGGTGACGTCCTGAGCGACGGCTGCCGTATCATTCTTCGGGTTTTCAGTCTGAACTGGATCGTTGGTGATGACGATCTGCCCCAGCGTACTGGCCCCGGTTGGCCCCACGATCCGGAAGTCCCGAACACCCGGCAAGGCGTCTTTCGTGACCGTGAATTTCAATCTGATCTTTGTGAGTGAAGGTTCTTTACCGTCTTTACTCAGTTCCATCTTTGTCGCAATATTTCCCGTGACCCCTGTACCGCTGATCAGGACACTATAGGCGCCGAACATGCCGTAACGGGACTCGATCGTGTGCTCTGACGTCTGCCCGACCTGAGCGGCTACGGGTGATACGCTCATGATCATCGGATAAGACGTCTGCGCGCGGGCGGGCGCGGCTGTAGCAAGCATGATGGTGACGAGAATGATCTTCAGCAGTTGCATGGTTGTGAGAATTCAGCGAGTAAATGCGGAGGCGGAGCGAAGTCGCGATTCGGAAAAGGAATTCACCGGTGCCCGCAATAAAGGTGACCGGTCGAGTCGACTAGTACACGAACAGGAACTGTTTGTTATTCAGCAAAGCCCACTGCAGGTCTTCGAAAAACTCTTTTCGCGACGGAGCTTCCTTCCGAAATGTCATTGCGGTGGCAAGTTCTGCGTCACTTGGCGAACGACAAAGAGTGACCTTATATACTTCGGTGATCAGATCCCTGTCACTTCTGTCTGTGGCCAGCAGTTCCGTGATACGTCCGTTCTTGTCTGAAAGCTTACCTGCGACGATGTCGCCATTAATCGTATGCAGAGCCTGTCCCAGATTTTCGTCGGGTGCCCGCTCGCATTCACAGACGCTGGCGCGTTTGGGTTTCCCGAAAGTTGTCAGGAAATAGTTGGGGTATTCACCATCCGGGATTTCAATCGCTCGCGTTCCTGCCGGCAGGCCCTTGAACTTGGTTGAGGTCCCCGTCACATAGTCAACGGCGTCCAGCAACGGTTCGGCAGCCAGACGTTTGACCTTGAAGTGGGAATAAAATTTCCTGTCAGCGACGTTGTCTGCCGTGGGCGCCGATGAAAGCTGGTACAGCCGTGAATTCATGATGATACGAATCAGCTGTTTCAGGTCGAAGTTGTGGCTGATCAGGTGATCAGCCAGTGCCTGCAGCATGGCGGGATTCGTGGGAGGATTGGTGGCCCGGATGTCGTCCACGGGCTCCACGAGGCCTCGGCCGAGCAGATACGCGACGTATCGGTTGGCCACGGCTCTGGCGAACTCGTGGTTGTCTGTTGACGTCAGCCATTCGGCCAGCGGGATCCGGCGGTCCAGTTCATGATCGGATTCCTCACCGTCCAGTGGTCGTGGAATCATGGTTTGACCGGTTCGCGGGTGCCTGACGCTGCCGGTGGACTTCACCATGACTACGGTCTCACGGCCGAACAGTCCGAACTCCTGACTGTTCTTGTTTCCGACTCGCGAAAAGAATGCAGCGAACGAGTAGTAATCTGCCTGACTGTATTTTTCGAAAGGATGGTGATGACACTTCGCACACTGCAGACGCACTCCGAGAAACAGCTGAGCCGTAGCTTCCGCCAGGTCGGAAGAGTTAGCATTGATCTTGAAATAGCTGGATGGTCCGCTGGAATAGATTGAGCCTTTGGCGGTGATCAATTCACGGACAAACTGATCAAACGGCTTGTTGGTGCGGAACGATTCCTTGATCCAGTTGTGCATAGCCCACATGCGCTGCTGGTCCGCTGCCTGCCCCTTGCTGGTGTTGCGCAGCAGGTCAGACCATTTCAGAGTCCAGATCGCAGCAAACTGATCGTTGTGCCGATCCAGCCTCGGGTCGCCCGTCAACCCCAGCAGCTCATCGATCAGCCTTTCACGTTTGTCTGATTCGGTGCTGCTGATAAATGAGTCACATGCGGCTGTGGATGGCAGCGTGCCAATGGCATCAAGATAGGCACGCCGTATAAATGTTGCGTCGTCACACAGTGGCGACGGCGCGATTCCCAGTTCCTGAAACTTCTGTAATGCTGACTCGTCAACGAAGTTGTTACTTTTCCAGTCAATGATGTTCGGTGTCGCGCTGTATGGTGAAATAAACATCGCGATGTCTGTGTGACCTTCAAACCGAACCATGACGGGTGCCTGTCCCCGACCCTCAACCGTGACTTGTCCGGTCTTGGTGACAGAAAGCACTGCATCGTCTGTCGAATCAAACCTGGCCCACCTGGTGACATCACGGGCTGTGCCGTCGCTGTATTCGGCGACGACTCGCAGTTGCTGCGTGTCGGCGAGTTCCGCAATTCGTTCGCGTGGAAACGTAAACAGCTTAGTTACAGTCGGGGCATCGCTGTCCGGGCCGGGAGCACCTGAGTTTATCCATGCGACGAATATTCGGTATGCAGTGGAATCGGTAAGTAAGCGTTGCCCGCCACCGTGAGGAACCTGCATCGTCGGCTTCTTCAACAGCAGACTTTCCTCAGGCTGAACAAGATTGACCCGCCGTTGATGACGGTCTCTGACCATCGAGTTGTGATCAAGCTTCGGGTCGAAACCCACAACGGAAAGTATGAAGTCACCTTTACCGAACTGACTAGCGTGACATGCGCCCGCGTTGCATCCGAGTCGGCCCATGGCGGGACGAATGTGACTGTCAAAACCAATGGCGGGATCTGACTCAATTCCGCTGACAACAATCGCCACTGACTGCGACACTCCGTTCACGGTCACCTTCACATTTGTGGAACCGTCGCTAATTGCCAGTAGTTGTCCTGTCTCGGAAACTGACACAATACTTTCATTGGCCGGCTCGTACGTCGCTTTGTGAGTCAGATCGGCCGACCACTTTTCGATTCGGCCGTCCGGTGTTGTTTGCCGAACCAGTAGCTGTACTTCCGCAAAGTTTCCGTTCAACTCAATGTGTGCCGGCGTGATCAAAAAATTCTGCGGTTGTGCGGCGGAAATCTGTGTGCCGTCCAGAGCGGCAACACAGAATATTAATAACGGCAAACGCTGAGGCATTCGAAAAGACACGACCGGTCCTCCGATTTCTCTGTGGGGTGGCGATGTGAGGCGGGAGATCTGCACAGTGACTGTTCAGATCCTTCAGTGGTGAGATTGAAACACAATGGCTTCTCAATGAATTATGGAGAATCATATGACGAATGGCCAACGCTATTCAAAAACTTAAGGCTCATGACGCAGTTCCGGGCCGCTGCCTCACGTAAATTCCCGCGAATGAGGGCGGAGATGTTTGGCCTCACAGCGACAGGCCGGAGTCACAGGAATGGAAAATAAGGGGAGTCCGGCCCCGCGGGATTTCCACGGTATACGCTGCGTAAATCAACTGTTCGCACCCGTCTTGGCGCAGATGGTGATGAAAACGGGGTGTTGCAGGAGCACCGTTGCTTCTGATTCTGCCGATAGGATATACTGCACGGGCCCGCCAGTGGCCACTACTCCCACCAGTTGAAGCAGTCGGGGCAGCCAGTCGATTCCGTTACGGGGAGGTCTGGGTTTCCCACCTGCATCATCCACATCTCACTTAGTGGAGCCAAAAATGTTTAACCTGCTTCCTCAATCGTTTCGTGACTGCGAAGGTGTTTCGCGACGCGGCCTGCTTCAGATTGGCGGATTGGCCGGACTCGGAATCGGACTGCCACAGCTGATCGCGTCTGAACGCGCGTCACTGACAGCAGGTGATGCAGCCAGAGATGTAAACTGCATTCTGGTGTGGACGCAGGGTGGCACAAGCCATCACGATACCTTCGACCCCAAACCGAATGCACCGACCAGCGTGAAGGGAGAGTTCGGGGTTATTGATACGGCTGTTCCGGGAGTTCAGTTTACGGACATACTGCCGAACATGGCTAAAGAACTGAACCGTTTTGCGGTTCTGCGCAGCTGGAATCCTATGAATGGCAGTCATGGCACGGCAGACCAGTTTGTGATGTCGGGACGAAAGTTCAATGCATCGTTGCACTATCCAACGTTCGGTTCGGTTGTCAGCTGGCATAAAGGATTTAAAAACGCTCTGCCTCCGTTCGTGCAGTTAAGCAGTTCAGTGGATCGGCGGTTCGGCGGCGGACTGGCCGGCATTCTCGGGCTCGAACACAACCCGTTTGAAATTCTGGCCGACCCGAATGGCAAGAATTTTAACGTTCGAGACATCAGCTTTCCGACCGGTGTGACCTCGGAACGTGTTGATCGACGACAACGAATGCTGGCGTCGATGGACAGTCTGCAGCGACGGGCCGACGTGCAGGCCGGAGCGTTCGACGCACTGGACGAACATTTCAAAGCCGCCTTCGATATGATCACAGCGCCGGAAACAAAAACGGCTTTCAAGATCGAAGATGAAGCTGACAGTCTGCGAGACAAGTATGGTCGACACAAATTCGGCCAGAATTGTCTGCTGGCTCGACGTATGATTGAGAGCGGCGTTCGATTTGTTACCGTCACAGATGGCGGCTGGGATACACATCAGAACAACTTTAAGTCTCTTAAAAGCAGTCGTATCCCCCCTGTGGACCAGGGGCTTCCTGCGTTACTTGAAGATCTGGAAGATCGAGGTCTGCTGGATTCGACTCTGGTTGTGTGGCTGACTGACTTCGGACGCACACCGAACATTAATTCTGCCAGCGGTCGGGATCACTGGGCCAGTGCAGGTTTTGCAGTCATGGCTGGAGCCGGAATACCAGGTGGGTCGGTGCTGGGAGCGACTGACGAAGAAGGTGGTCGCCCCATTCGCGACGAATATCTTTCAGCGGACATCGCTGCCACGATCTACCGAAAGCTCGGTATGCGCACCGACCTGACTGCACAGGCGCCTGATGGTCGGCCTGTGAGACTCATTGAAGGTCATCCAATCAGGGAATGGGTGTAGCTCCGACGTTGACGTTGCTGACGCTCTGTCTCAGACTGCAGCAGGTCTCGGTTCCTGACTTAAGTCTGATTCGCTGATTCGCAGATGCGCGAGGCTTCCGCTTCGTCGGTGGAGGGCGGGCGGCGCAATGTTTATCGTGAAACCGAGTCTCTGCAGCGTCTAAACTGTCACCCCGTCACGGAGCAGCAACATGATCAGACGACGTTCGATTCTTCAGGCCGGTATTGGATTCGCCATCGGCGGCCCGGTATCAGCGTCGCTGGATAAAGGTCGATGGGATTCAGCAGCGGGAGTGTTGAAGAATGCGGCAGAGTCAGGACAGCTGCATGCCGCCGCAATTCATGTGCAACAGGGTGACCGGATTTTTGCACAGTCGTTTGGAGCTGCCCAAAATACCGACGCGATATTTCTGCTGGCATCCATCTCAAAGCCCATTACCATTTCCGCGGTTATGACGCTGTATGATCGCGGCGAATTCCATCTTGATGACGCCGTACAGAAGTTTCTTCCCGAATTCACTGGTGATGGACGCGAAGATATCACCATGCGCCAGTTGTTTACTCATAATTCCGGCCTGCCGGATCAGCTGCCGCAGAACGCAGAACTGCGAGCCAGCCACGCCAGACTCTCTGCGTTCGTCAACGGAGCCATACGGACACCTCTGCTGTTCAAGCCGGGGACGAAATACAGCTATTCCAGCATGGGTATCCTGCTGGCCAGTGAGGTGTCTCGTCGCATCACGGGCAAGTCCATTGCTGCATTTGTCGATGAGGTGGTCTGTCAGCGGCTGCAGATGAAGCATTCGGCTCTTGGAGTTGGTCGTTTGAATCCACGGTCTGTGATGCAGTGCCAGGTGGCGAACGCGGCTCCTGAATCCGGATCGGGAGCTCCGGATACGAAGAGCTGGGACTGGAACAGTGACTACTGGCGCAAACTGGGAGTGCCGTGGGGGGGGGCTCATGGTTCGGTTGGTGATGTGTCTCGTTTTCTGTCAGCCTTCCTGCATCCGGATGGCACGATGCTGAAACGCAGGACCGCACGGATGATGGTCCGGAATCACAACCCGCCAGGCATGCGTTCTCGCGGTCTGGGCTTTGACGTCGGAAGAAATCTCGGCGGACCCGGAAATCGCGCAGACGTATTTGGTCACACCGGCTCGACGGGGACAATATGCTGGGCCGATCCGACATCGGATACCATCTGCGTCATCCTGACCACATTACCCAGCGGAGCGGCGAATCCCCATCCGCGGAATATTGCGGCTCGGCACGTGGCCGAGGCCGTTGGTTAGCCGATATTGCCGGCGCCATCCGGGATCAGGCCGATTCCGGCCGGCCACATTAACGTGCCCGGCCGGTGGGAACCGGCTCTGTGGAAGTGTACAAAGGTAGAATGCCGTGCAGTATCGTCTGCGTTTTCAGAACTGTGGCCACACGAAAGGAGTGCCCCGTCACGTATGCGGATAGACCTTCGATACGGAAAAGGCACAACGACACTTGAGTTACCGGACGACGTTCCCGTGACAGTCGTTCGAAAACCGGACATGCCACTTGTTGACGATCCCGCCGTGGCGGTGGCCAACGCGATTGCTCAGCCAGTGGGTGCGTCTTGTCTGAAACAACTGGCACGCGGCGCAGGCAGCGCCTGCATCGCGGTCTGCGACATCACTCGCCCCGTTCCCAACCACCTTTTTCTCAGACCACTCATTGAAGCCCTCATGGCGGGCGGCATAGCACAGGACCGCATCACAGTGTTGGTCGCGACAGGGTTACACCGTTCCAACGAGGGGGCAGAACTGGAAGAACTGATCGGGGATCCATGGGTCCTGGAACACGTCGTCGTGGCCAATCACTTTGCTCGCAACGATGCGGACCACGTGCATCTTGGCAGCACTTCCGCGCGAGGCACGGTTGTTCGACTGGATCGCCGTTTTGTGGAAGCCGATCTTCGCATAGCCACAGGCCTGGTGGAACCGCATTTTATGGCCGGATACTCCGGTGGCCGCAAAGTTATTGCCCCCGGTCTGGCCCATGCGGAAACCATCACGACATTTCACAGTGCTCGGTTCATGGCCGACCCTGCCGCCATCAGCTGCAACTTTGTGGACAATCCACTGCACGAAGAACAGCTTGAAATTGTGCGGATGCTGGGGGGAGCCCTGGCCATCAATACCGTTATCGATGAAGACCGCAGGTTATCCTTCATCAACTTCGGCGAAATCCTGCAGAGTCATCAGCAGGCAGTGGACTTCGTCAATGACTACTGCAAAGTCTTCGTTCCCAGACGATTTCGCACCGTCGTGACCAGCGCAGCCGGTTATCCGCTGGACAAGACCTACTATCAAACGGTCAAAGGGATGGTGTGTGCCATGGACATTCTGGAACCGGGCGGAGATCTGATCATTGTGTCTGAGTGTTCAGAAGGCATGGGATCGGCTGAATTCGTGGCGGCCCAGCAACGGCTTGTTGATCTGGGGGTGGAATCTTTTCTGAGAAGCATCCTGCAGAAATCGCATGCCGACATCGACGAATGGCAGACACAGATGCAGACTAAACCGATGCAAGTCGGCCGGATTCACCTGGTGACGAACGGTCTGCTCGCACAGGACCATGCTCTGACGGGCGTCAATGTCACGTCCTCGCTGCAGGCGGCGGTGCACGACAGCCTGAGCAGAAGCCCTCATCAGTCAATCGCCGTGATCCCGGAAGGACCCTACGTTGTGCCTTTTTTTCGAATCATAGAATCAAGTTCAGCAGAGTGACAGGTGCACGCAAAATGTATGCTCTTCACCACAAGGGCAGGCGGTTGGGCCTGGACCAGCGGATGCGGGCGAGCAGGACGTCGCCTTTGTAACCGGCGCGAGGCATCCATTCGCCGACGGTGACCCACGATTCGTCTTGGCTGACGTTGGTTACGTTGAAGTTGCCCATCAGAGCCACATTGTCGGCGTCGTTGACGCCATCTCCCGCCAGAGGCAGTACGATCCGTTCGGTGGACCTGACCAGACAGCGTTTCTGTGGATCTACCTGAGCGACCCACAGCGGCGATCGCCAGCGAAGCACATTTTCGTTGGACGCATCCTGGCGCGTGTAGACAAGAAACAGTCCATCGCTGTGAGTCAACCAGTGTTGCTGAGTGGTCGACATGTTCAGGGGTGTGCCGTCTTCCCAGGCCCACGCCCTCTTGTCTTCCCACGCCAGTCCGTCGTCGCTGACACTGACATATCCGCGGTCATCTTCCGCTCGCATGGTCATCCAGAACACATCGTCAAACTGTGCTACGCTCGGCTCAAGCAGGCCGCGCCCCTTCCGATTGTGCAGCGCTGTTCCCACGTGTTTGATTCTTAACTGCTGACCGTCGAAGATCGCATGCACTCCGGCCACCATTCGATTTGTGGCCTCCGGGCCGAATGTAAATGACATCTGCACGTCGCCGTTCGGAAGAATGACTCGCTGACCGCAGTTGTTCGTGTAAATGTGTCCGCCGCGTGGATCATCCCATTCCAGAATCCTTCTTGGCGACCATGTGCCGTCTTGTGACCGAGTAACATAGACCGGGTAACGAGCCAGTTGTTCTTTCCGCGCGAAGTACTTGCCCTTGTAAAATACCACGTGTCCCAGAGAAATTACGGTGTTCGTTTGCGGATGATACTGCGGAGTCACGTCGCAGACGGCAGCTTTCAGGTCGTCATTCCGACCGGGAACGGGGTCCCGTCCAAGAGCCGCGATGGGTTTCGGATCGCTCCAGGTTCGACCGAGATCTTCCGACTTCGACCAGTGTACGGGTCCGAAGTAGTCGGAACCGCCAATTTCCTGCAGATTCATTAACGCGATCGGTCGGCCGTTGTTCCCCGGCATCATGCAGACTCGAGGGTGGAACCATGTCCGGCTCTTTCCGTTGCGATTGCTCCATAGTGTTTCTTTGGAGACAGACGCAATCAGCGGTTCGCTGGTACCTGAACGCCGCAGTTCGGTCAGAATGGCGTCAGCCACCTTGCGATGGCCCAGTGTGTTCGGGTGCATGCCGTCCAACAGCAGGCCGCTGATTTTCTGGCCTTCGCCTTTTCCGTATTCCTGAAACAGATTGTAGACATCAATCAGCGGGACGTTTTCTTCAGTCGCGACCGCTCGTGTCCGCTCTGCATATTCCTTCAACAGCACGTTGAATCCGTCCTTGTCGTCGGGGACGTACGGCGGTGTGCCATACATTTCACGCAGTTTGTCTGTCCAGGCCAGGGCATTGGGAGTCATCAGGATGACCTGCGACTGGCGTTTCTTCAGTGTCTGCACGAAGTACCGCAGATTTGCTGTGTATCTTTCCACGGAAACTCGCGGTTCGGTGGCGGGAGGATCCTTCCATACGTCGATGGCGGAATCGTTGATGCCGAACTGAATGATCACAACGTCCGGATTGTGGGCCAGTACATCCCGCTCAAAACGGGCAACGGCACGCTGTGTGCTGTTGCCACCAACACCGGAGTTGATAGCACGTACCGACTGGCCGTGTGGCGAAAATTCTTCCTGAAGAATCTGTGAGTAGACCTTCAGAGGTCCGCGCGGGGCCGTGGTAGAGTCGCCGAACGTAACGATCGTAATCGTATTTTCCGCGGCCGACACCGCGCCGGACAGGATCAGCAACAGGGCAAGCTGTTTCGCTGTGTGTAATCTTCGCATGTGCAGCGTGTTATTTTCGCGTTTGAACAAAGTCCGGCACCTTGAGTCTGGCTCGCAATCCGCCCTGCATTGTTGTAATCCACAGTTCACTCGGACTGGTTTCGAATAAATAAGGATATGCCACCCAACGTGCACTGCCGACGGCGTTTGTGTCACGCCGACGGGCAATAACGACCGGCTCGCCCCACGTCTTTCCGTCGTCTTCGGAAAAGGCCATTGACAGTTCCTCACGATGATTGCTGACCGGTGTTGCCGACCAGCGGTTGTCGCCGCCACTGAGAGGCCATGCTGTCTTTCCATCCGGATAGGGACGATTCCCTATCAGCACCAGCCTGCCGGCACGCTTACCGCCGGCTCCATCATCGGTGCCGACAGAAGTCAATCGTCTTAGTATGCCAGGAGCGCTGCTGGCCGCAACGCCGGAAGGATGTATGACTCGCCAGAATTGTCCGCCATCATGTGAATAGGCCGACCAGAATTCTCCCCAGTTGGTGCGGATCAGCATCCATATGCGGCCGTCCGGCAGTTCTGTCAGAGTAGGTTCAGTCACTCCGCCATGGTGACCGGCTCCTCCGAGATCGATCAGATTGCTGGCTGTCCACGATTTGCAGTCGTCGGTTGAAGAATAGGTCAGGACAGAATGACGTCCTGGATTGTGACTCAGCTTCATGGCGGTGAATATAATTCGCCCGTCCTGTTTCTGAATCATGTCACGCACGGCTCCGGAACAGTCGTTGTGCATTTCTTGAATGTCCTGCCAGGTCTTTCCGCCTTCCACGCTTCGCATGACGTAAGTTGGCAGTCGAGCTTCCAGCGCGTCACCAAGCTGATCAGACCACGTCCAGTGACGTGCTGCCAGATTCATGAACGCCACGATGACGACGCCACTTTGAGTACAAAACAAAGCTCGTTCATTGCTTCCACGAATGTTCTGTTCATCCGGGAAAAGCGGGCGACCGGGGGACCACGTCTGCCCATGGTCGCTGCTGATATAGCTGGCCGATTCGTCGATGGCCAGCACATCATCGTTGTTGATTCGAACGAACGGGCCCAGTTTTTCAGTCGGTAACGGATGCAGCCGCGAATCCAGCCACAGACCTTCGTTACCGTGGACGAACGACGGTGTCACAGTTATGCCGATGATCGCTGCGATCACCCTGAACTGTACGGAATCACTCATGTTCGAAGTTCCGTGGCTTTTGCCGGGGCAACGACGCCGTGGTTGCCGGGGGTCAGATATTCGATGAAGGCTGTGGTGGTCTCATCCGGCGGATTCAGTTTTGCATACACCTTCTGAGCGAGGATAAGCATTAAGACGCACGAAACGCAGAATCCGATTATGGCCAGAGTCAGAATCGGAGCAGGTACCTTTCGCGGACCTGTCAGTTCCGGACGCGTGCCCAGGTAAATCAGGGCCGCCGCCAGCGCCGGAAGACCGATCACGGTACAGGCCTGAGCCAGAGTGATCAGAGGTACGACGCTTTCCTTGTTTTGCAGGGCAGCAATCGCGACGAACATTCCCACCAGCAATGCGACAACTGTCAGATGCACGGGCCATTTGTCCTGCAGGCGAGCCCCCTTGCCGATGGAGTCAGACATCACCGTCCCGCCGATCAGTGCATTCACCAGAAAGGAACTGAGAGCCCCGGCAAAAATGCCCAGGCAGAAAATGATCTTGCCGGACGCACCAAACGACGGCTCCAGCTGGCGAGCCACGTCTCCGACAGATGCCAGTGTCACAGATTCAGGATTGCCGTAAAAGACGCGCCATGATGTCAGCAACACAATGGCCGTGACGATACCCAGCATTGAGATACTGACCACAGAGTCGATAACCCCTGCCTTGACGTCAGCCAGCCCCCAGCCTTTCTCTTTGACCAGATAGGCCTGATAGAACGCTCCACCAACTGAGAACGTGGTCCCGATCATGCCGAGCAATGGAATCCAGTCCAGCGGTCCGCTCGGTGCAACAGGTTCGAAAGACTGAGGTCTGGTCATGACGACGACGAAATTCACCAGGAAAGCCACGGTCATCATGCCCAACAGGAGTTTCATGAATCCTTCGATAGAGCCGTACAGATTTCTGACCAGGTACAGACAGGCAATGATCAGCAGATTCGCCATCACCAGCATCCCTGCGCGAAGCCTGAAGCTTAATTCTTCGTCTCCGAGCAGTGGTTCCACACCACCGATCAGTGCGAGATTGTTGGACGATTGAAAAAACGCCACCAGAGTGAACAGTGTCAATCCGACAAAGACAGCGACCGGCCGCCCCAGGCGACTGGCGAGTTCATCGCACAGACTGTTCTCATAAACCGCTCCCAGGCGCGCAGACAGCGCCACCATCGCGATCATCAGGATTGCGGACACCACGATTACAGGAAAGCCGATGAGTCCGAACGATGATCCGACTTTGGAGCTGGTCAGGATGGAACCCGGCCCCAGTACGACCGCCGCAACGATGATGGCCGGTCCGATGCTTTTCAGCAGACTTCTGCGGGGAATATCGTGGTTTTCCATAGACGCATCCGAGGCTACGTTTGTCATGCGATTCTCGTCGTTCAGGTGGTGGTGAGGTTGAGGGGCGGGGAGTAGTATCAGACCGTTTGAGACGCTGTGATGCAAACGTTCCATTCGGGAATTCGAGGTGGTAAGTTGCCGAGGTTCTGGGCGTCCACGGAGTCACAGTATGTCGGTTTTGCGAAATGTCGGGTTCCAGAAAGCTTCGGCATAGCGGGCGCCGCAGGTGGCGCCTCGGTATCGAGCCAGTGACTCTTTGGTCGTCATGGAGCCGATGGTCTGACCTTTCCTGAACGCTTTTTCACTGACCCAGGAGTTCAGTTTGCCGAGCCATTCCATGGCTTCCTCCCATTCGTCGCTGACATCCACAAACGTATTCGGCTGAAAGCCGATGGTGTGTCGCGGGCCGTTGTCGTAGAAGTAAATGTCTTTGGGCGGACGGTACGATTCATCCCCCAGAATACGACCGGCATGGCGCAGTGCAATGCGGCTGAGTTCACTGGCGACCATGTGATCGTTGTGGTTGTCCTCTTTCCACAGTGCGAATGCGATGTCCGGCTTGATTTTTGCTACGGCTTCGGCAACCACGATCTGATTCTCAAGTCGAGCGTCAAAACGGTGTGAGGCAAAGTCCATGAACATTGCTTCAACGCCTCGGGCCGCGGACAGTTCCATCGTCATTTTCGCCACGGCACGTCCACCCGCCGGGGGCCAGTTGGTGTAGTCGCCGATCATATGCAGCGTGACGACTCGGTAGTTCTTTCGCACGGCCTGCAGCAGAACACCGGGCACACCGAAGATGCAGTCGTCGTAATGGGCGCCCATTGCCAGAATCGTTTTCATGAAGTTTCTTTCTGTGCTGAACGAGCAGTCAGGTGGCCGATTGCTGCGTCGGGAAGCGATGAATTTCAGGGTCTCTTTCGTCCAGGCCCGAGTGCCCCTTTGTATGTCCCACCTATCTGGCAGACTCCTCAGGTGTTCGGCCCACGTGTCGCAGCACTTCAGCAAAGAACGCCGCCTGAATATCAGCCGGTGCGGCATGTCCCATCAACGGTTTGTTGATAACGGACTTTTCACCGGTCAATGCATTGTACGCTGCGTAGCAGCTGGATGGCGGACAGACGGCGTCAATAAAACCAATACTCATGATGGCGTCGGCATTGCAGCGAGTCGCAAAATTCACGGCGTCGACATAACGTGCGGCCTGCAGAATCTGCGGATCTGGTTTCCCGTCAGCGCGGTTGGGGACAAGTTTCGGCCAGCCATTGATACGGCCGGCCACCTGGCCGGAATGATCACAAATGGCAGGTACACCGGGAGCAATCATGGTCACTCGATCATCGATTCCGCCCGCCACCAAAGATTGTCCCCCCCCCTGGCTGTGACCGATGACCACGACGTGTTTGCTGTCCCATTCGGGCTGCGCGGTCAGGAAATCGATTGCCCGTACGATTCGCAGATACATGCCTCGAAAATAACTCGTGTCGCGACTCTCACGCCCCGTATAACGATAGTTTTTCAGCCGTCCGGAATTCAGCTCTGCATAAAACGGTGCCGGTTTCCCATTGGGGATGCCGTGCGCGTTGATGTCCATCGACAACATGTCCGCCTTCGCACCTTTGACAGCATTGCCCAGACTCGAACTTCGCACGCCGGCGCCGTGCACCCACAGGATGGCCGGCAGACTCTTAGATGCCGCGTTTTTTGGTTTCGCGAAATATCCGGAGACCGGTGCTCCGCCCAGACAGGGAGTCTGAACGTCGTAGCATTCGATGGTTGTATCTGCATTGCCGACAGAAGTGAGTTTCGGGGCCAGCGGTATTTCTGCCAGTTGACGTTTCTGTTCAGACCAGAAATCATCAAAGTCATCGGGGACGGGCAGACTCAAGCCAATGTTTTCGGGAAAAAATGCCGCCGACGCGACTGCTCGTATCGGCTTGCCGTCTTTCGGCGTGTAAGTCACAAGACAACGAAGGAAGCCAGGTTGCTTCAGGCCCCTGGTGATCTGAGTCGGCTTACCTTCCGGTGGCATTTCGCCATGTGACTCCCCCTGTGAATTCAGAAAATCGTCAAATGAAATCTTAAGCTGACCGTCACCACTGACAATCTGCGTTCCCCGTTTTACGGTGATCCCGAACGTGGCTTTCTGGCCAATCTGATACATCGCGTCTTCGCGATCAGTCGTCACTTTCAGGGAATACTGAGCCTGTGCGAATACCGTTATGCACAGCGACGGGCACAGACAACAAAACATGATTACGCGATACATTGAACGGTGCGGGATGTGGAGCAACAAGGTTCAGTCCAATACAGGAAAGGGTTTTCGGTCTGGCGGAACTCCGGCGACATGATGTTTCACGATCATGGATACCCGAAGCGTTAGTGAGGGATGCCGTTGTATCTGTCTCACGTACAGTCCCTCGCTCAGGTTTAGGGTTTCCGGACGTCATGTGTTTAATCGTGTTGGAACTATTTCTAAAGCCTATCCACTCACGTGCGACACGAACAGCGTGCCGGGAATTAGTAGCCGATGTTACACCTCGATTTGTATTCGGGAAGAACCAGGATCACGTAAGTGTTACGTTCTCATTGCAGGTCCGTTAGCCACGATTACGGCGTTTTGTGAAGCACGAAAACGGGTGTGAACCTGGCTCCTTTGTCTGCGAAACCTGTTGAGCCTGCTGCGGCACGATTCACCTTGCCCTGTGGATACGGTACCCTCGCAGACCATTCCGTTTTACCTGAATACGAGTCTTCCCATGATTTCTCTTTTTCGCCTGTTGACGTTCTGTTTGCCACTTTTTCTGACTACATCAGGGATGGCCGAGCGGGAGCTGTGGAAGGTGGGTGTTTCTTCGGAGACCGTCACGCCCAATGGGCCAATGTGGATGGCGGGATACGCCGGCCGGACCCGGCCCTCCGAGGGCAAGACGCACGATCTGTTTGTGAAAGCTTTGGCGCTGCAGAGTGCAGACGGCACGCGCATGGTTTTTGTGACCAGCGACCTGATCAGTGTGCCACGACCGATTCGTGATACACTTGAGAAACAGGTTGCAGAAAAGTTTGGTTTGTCACCGGACGAGTTGATGATCAACTGTTCACATACGCATTGTGGCCCGGAAATCCGCACAACGCGATGGGCGCTGGACGGTCTGCCACCTGAACGGCTTCAAGCCGCGACTGAGTATGCGGAATTTCTACAGCGGACATTACTGAAGGTCGTCGGCGATGCGCTGGTGGACTCGTCTCCGGCGAAAGTCAGCTACTGTCGAGCTCGCTGCGGATTTGCTATGAATCGTCGGACGCCGAGCCCAACGGGTTTTCGCAACTTCCCGAATCCGGATGGCCCTGTCGACCACGACGTGCCGGTTCTGCGGATTGATACGCCCGAAGGCAAGCTGCGAGCGGTCATGTTTGGTTACGCCTGCCACAATACCACACTCGGGTTCTACAAATTCTGCGGCGACTACGCCGGGTTCGCTCAACAGTACCTGGAAAATGCTCATCCGGGTGTAACGGCACTCTTCGTTCTGGGGTGTGGCGGCGATCAGAATCCGTATCCGCGTCGTACTCTGTCACTGGCCCGGCAGCACGGACGGTCGCTCTCTAATGCTGTGGAAACGGCACTGGAAACAGACGCGAAGCCGCTGCCACCAGCAATCAAATCAGCCATTGGCATGGCGACCGTCGACTATCAGCGGCCTCCGTCGCGCGACACACTGTTGCAACTTGCCAGGTCAACTAATAAATACGAGCGGATTCATGCTGAGCGGTTGCTGAAACAACTGGACACGGAAGGTCACCTGCGACAGCAATACGACTGTCCGGTGCAGGTGATTCGATTCGGTACCAACCTGACCCTGATCGCCCTGCCGGGTGAAACCGTTGTGGATTATTCATTGCGTCTGAAGAATGAACTTTCCATCGGTGATGGTTCGGGACCGTCTGTCTGGGTGGCCGGGTACAGTAACGACGTTTTTGCCTATGTGCCCAGTCGTCGTGTGCTGTTGGAAGGCGGCTACGAAGCCGGCGGCGCGATGCGATACATGACAACGGTTCTGCAACACGGCCCGTTCACTCCGACAGTTGAGGAACGTATTGTGTCGAAAGTGCACGAGTTGATCCGAAAACTGGTTTCCAAAAGCAGTGTCCGTTAGACTCGTTGGTTCGATCACAAGAGACTCCAAGACGCCGGAGCAAGATGCACACAACGTTGAATCACCATGCGGCAACGTCAGTCCCACGGCGCAAAGTGTTGCAGGCTGGCGGGATTGGGACGTTGGGACTGACCCTGGCTGACCTTGTGCAGGCTGACCAGAACCGGGTGAATCGGCATGCTTCCGCCAGATCATGCATTTTTATTCATCAGTATGGCGGCTTAAGCCAGCTGGATTCGTGGGATATGAAGCCGTATGCCCCTCGGGAAATTCGGGGGCCGTATCGAGCCATTGAAACCGCGACTCCCGGTTTTCAGGTTGGTGAACTGATGCCGCAGCTGGCTCGGCTTTCTGAAAAATATGCAGTCATCCGTTCCATGACGCACAATATGTCCCAGCACGACAAGGCCAATTCAATGCTGCTGGCCGGTCGAACGAAACCAGCTACGGAAGATCCGTCGTTCGGAGCGATCGTTACGAAACTGCGGCCGTCAACGGCCAGGATACCACCACACGTCTGGCTGCAGAAGTTTGGTGGCGGAGCGGCCCCGCCGGACCACACCTATCTGACCGGCGGTAAGCTGGGCATGGGCTATGCGCCAATGCTGATTGGTGTGAACCATGATGACAATCCGGCCGCCGCGGATTTTCGTGTACGTGCCTTCGATACGAACAGGGATGTGTCGCTGCAGAGGCTGGAGCGAAGATGGGATCTGTCTCGCCGTCTGCAAACACTGTCCGGTACCGGGGCCACTTCTGAGTTCGAATCTCTGAATCTGTATCAGCAGCAGTCATTCGATCTGCTGCACAGCAAGGATACAAAGACTGCTTTTGACATCAATAAGGAAAGAGCGTCACTGCGTGATCGTTATGGCAGAAACCCTCTTGGGCAGAATCTGCTGCTGGCGCGACGGCTGATTGAAGCCGGTGTGCGCCTTGTCAGCGTTGTTGCGTGGACGGGACTGGCAGCCGGTGAAAAGTTTGTCAGCGTGGAAACATGGGACATGCATGGTAATGCCGATGTGGGCATCTTCGAAGACGGGTGGAACGGTCTTCCGTTTGCTCTGCCCAGAACAGATCAGGCGGTTGCCACGTTGCTGCAGGATCTGGAGGGGCGCGGCCTGCTGGATTCAACGTTGGTGGTGCTGGTCGGTGAATTCGGCAGAACTCCGGCGATCAGCAAAGGAGCGAAACGAATCGGTCGAGATCACTGGCCTCAGTGTTATTCGGCGATGGTCGCCGGTGGTGGAATTCAGGGGGGCGGCGTCTATGGCGAATCCGATGACCGCGCGGCCTATGTGAAGTCCAGTCCAGTGACTCTGGAAGATTTTACCGCCACCATGTTTGCGGCCATGAACATTAATCCGGCGTCCAGAATCAGTCCGGACGGATTTACTGTTCCCGCCAGTATCGGTGATCCGGTTGCGGCGTTGCTTTGACCGGGGTCAGAGGCTTCAATCGATGCGGCGAATACGCAGGTCCGACCAGTACACCCGGTCACCGGATTTCCAGTTCTTTCCGCCGTGGACCTGCAGCCCTATTGAGCCGGTCCGTCCGACGGCCTTCAACGCCTTGTCGCGATCAAACTGAGGGTGAGTTGTGGTGGCGGCGTTGAAACGACAGACCTTCAGGTCGTTGATCCATGTCTCAATCACTGGCAGATGTCCTGTTGTGCAGCGGATGCGAAGCTCATTCCAGTCATCAGGTTTCCACGCCTTAAGCCACTGCCGCTGAGTACACGTCGATTCGTAAACACCGGCTGGCCAGTTCTTCGTGCGGGCATCCACTGCCATTTCCAGTTCCGGAGTCGCCGGGTCAATTCTTGAGAAGCCCCACGGTCGAAACGGAACGCTGTAGGGTCTGGTTTCCAGACGGACGTGGCCCACGTTGCCGGTGTCGTGGTGATCGACATAGATCTGCCAGCCGCCGCCGCGTTCATCTGCGCGGATAAAGACACCACTGTCCGGTCCCCAGTCAGGACGCAGCTTAAGGGTCAGTTCGAATGCCGAAAAGGTCTCATCGGTCAACAGCAGACCTCCATTGCCGGATCCCGGCGGGCTCTGCTCTCCAAACAGTACTCCGTCGTTCGTGACACCCCAGTGACCTCCGTCACCGTGCTGACCATGCTCGTTCTGACGATGCCACCCGGAAAGATCCGTTCCATTGAACAGCGACGTGGATGTGCCGGTGGATTTCGGCTGGGGAACACGCTCCAGGCAAAACACAGCTGCGGGCAGTATGAAAATCAGCAGTCCGGTCGATGGGATGAATTTCATAAGGCGTTCCCGATGCACGCAGAATTAAGACGTAGTTAACGAAGAGCCGCAGAATGGGCGTGTCTCTCGGCCGCCGCGACATGCGTTGAGTACGGAAGTTAACCGTCCTGAAACAGATCCACAATCCACTCCGGTCAGCGAATGCCCTGCCGCGGAATCGCTCGCCAGCGCCTAATTGGTCCGGATCGTTGATGCCGGGAACTCGGCGCGTTTTGTTCCGTCGGGACTGCGGTTGGTGGATCCATGATTTCGTTTGAAGCCCAGAGGGATTGCCAGACCGTTGGTTGCTTTCAGCTGCTCGTACAATTGTCGACGCATCTGCGACACTCGTTTGTTTTGGCTCGGATCGTTTATCAAGTTTTTCGTTTCCAGAGGGTCTGCACTGATGTCATACAGCTCATCGGTGTCCCACAGTCCGTGATACTGAATCAGTTTGTACTGACTGCCCCGAAGTGCGAACGTTGTTGGTGTCTGAGGAAAACTCGGTTCCCAGTAATATTCATACAGCAGTGTCGCCGAATCTGACTTACCAGAGTCTGGATCCCGCAGCAGAGGTACCAGGCTGCGGCCGTCCATCCACGACGGAGTAGCGACACCCGCCAGTGCCAAAAACGTGGGAGCTATATCGATGCTGGTCACGACGGCGGTGCACTGACTATCCGACGGAATCAGCCCGGGGCAGCTGACCAGCAGTGGAATGCGAATCGATTCTTCATAGGCGCAGCGTTTGTCGATCAGGCCGTGTTCTCCCCACAAATGACCTCCGTCGCTGGTGAACACAATGAGTGTCTGCTGGTCGAGTCCCTTGTCTTGCAGCGTTTTTACAACCTGTCCGACACTGTCATCGATCGACAGAATCATCTCGCAGTAGTGGCGGTACATTTCTGTGAGCGACTGTTCTGCTCGACCGTGATACGGGAACTCCACACCGTGCCAGCTGTTTCTCTGATCCTGCACCCACATTGGTTTGCCGAATCGATTTTCCGCTGTGTTGGCCATTGTTGCAGGTGCCTCCACTTTCGCATGCCGATACCGATCACGATGTCGAGGTGCCGGATCGTACAGGCCATGTACGCCTTTATGAGAAAGATACAACAGGAACGGCTGGTCGCCGTTCCTGTCACGAAGCCATTGCACGCTGTAATCCGTCAGCTCATCGGTCATGTACTTTTTTCGCGGCACCTGACGACCGTTGACGTTCAGTTTTTGCTTTTCCGGAGCGTAAGTGCCCTGGCCTCGAAAACTCACCCAGTGATCAAACCCGGGGCGTGCAGCGTCGCTCGATCCGCCCATGTGCCACTTACCGACAAACGCCGTTTTATAGTCGGCATGCTGAAGCAGTTGCGGAAACGTTTGAGTATCCTCGGGCATCCGATCCGCGTTATCCACCACTCTGTGATTGTGCATGTACTGCCCCGTCAGAAAGGAAGCACGCGACGGAGAACAAAGAGACGTGGTTACGAATGCATTGGTGAACTGCGCACCATGTTTTGCGAGGGAGTCAATGTGCGGCGTTTCCACAAACGGATGGTTCATGAACCCGAACGTGTCGTAACGCAGGTCGTCAATCAGAAAGAAGACGATGTTTCTGTGTCGGTCTGGTTGTTCTGCCAGCGCAGCGCAGGGGAATGCGGTCAACAGAATTATCATGGCAGCAATTGTTTGCACAGCGCACTCCGACAGCAAATGGTTGTTTGAGGGGCAAAGAGAGTCGTGAGTCTTTTTCAGACGAGGCACCGTGTGTTGTTGTCGTAATTATGAAATGGAGTCCCGACTGTGTCCTTAATACTTAATGGAACGGCCACTATGCTCACAGCGTGGCGGCGACGTTGGGTCTTGAAAGATCAATCAGCTGGCCAACACCCCTGGCGTCAAATCGCTCCAGCAGTTCTCCGATTCCGGCGGATTTTGCCAGATCGAATTCCTCCGTGAACAGTGGGACAATGTGGTACATAGTGACGGTGTTGTCTCCGTCAGCGTACGTCGCGAAGGCTGCCATGGCTTGTATGGCCAGCACGCCGGTAAAGTCGTGACCCTCCAGGATAGGTTGCGGAGGCATTCCGTTGGGGCACATCAGGTAGGGGGGGAATGATTGTCCGCTGATGTGCGGAAACACGGCCAGTTGCTGCAGGCAGGCGATGGCCCACTTTGATTTTCTGTCTTCAGACTCAGTGCCAATCGCCCAGTCAGCGGGTACCTGCATTATCAGTTCGGTATATAACTGATTGCCATCACCTTGGGTAATCGGCGCGACGGACATACCCCGAGTCACAAGGACGGTTTGATCGTCAGACCGGATGACAACGATGGAAATGGCCGGTTGCGTGGGAACGTCCTGGGAGATTTCATCCGCTTCAGGTTCGCCAAAATAAGACGTTAGGTGTGCCCGTAGAGGATCCCATCTGTCGTTTTCATTCTGATCGGGGAGTTCCGGCTCCGGCGTGCCAATGGATCGCAGGTGTTCGGCGACGTGTTCGTGACCTCCGTTGACAGCGATTGTCAGTGGGTTGCCTCTGGGACGGTCACCTTCTTTCCACTGATAGTCCGTGACAGCTCCATGATCGATCAGTTGCCTGACCAGATCGAGTGCCCCGATGGCGCAGGCACATTCCAAGGCGAAACAACGTGTCGCTTCAGGGGTGTCGAAGTTGATTCTGACGTTATTCTGCAGTAACCACTCCAGGCAATCGGTCGCGTCGTTGGAGACCGCACACCAGGCCCGTCCTCGATCATCACGACCGATACTTTGTGAGTTAATGTCTGCACCTATTTCCACCAGTGCACGAAGAACCTCAAGGTGGTTATGTGCTATGGCGTCATCCAGATAATGGGTCGGTGAAAGTCCGGTCCCATTCAGCAGGTCTGGATTCTCTGACCAGATCCGGCGGACGCCTGCTGCGTCGCCGGAGCCGACAGCGATTGCGAAAATTCCCGTTGCCCTGCCCATTAATCATGGATTCCCTTGTCCCTTCAAAGCAGTCCCGGCTCTGCAATGCGAAGGTGCGATGTGTATGTGCTGTTCTTTCCGGCCTTTTTTCGTGAGTCATGGAAGTTATCTGAAATTGTCGCAGTCTTCACGTTGGTGGCGAAACATCCTGTTTTCTCAGCGAACTATGGCTGTTGCGGTGCGATGCTTCAGCAACAGAATGGCTTCGGGCCCCCTGTCCTGCTACCCTCGACTATATAGTGGGCCTGACGTCGAAATTCTGTCATTCCGGCCCAGTCTTTCCGATTCCAATGACACCGGCGCAGCTGACGCACAGTAGCGAATGTTCCTACCGAATCTCCCTGTATTCCTGATAACCGCAGCACTGCTGTTCCTGTCCGGGCCGGCCAGGACAGTCGCTTTGGACGACATTGACTTCCGCCGCGACGTGGCTCCCATTCTGCAGGCTCGGTGTTTGAATTGTCACAACGAACGTGATCGTCGCGGTGGACTGTCGCTGCAGTCAGAGCAGGCGATGCGGGCCGGCGGAGAAAGCGGAGTCGTTCTGACGCCGGGAGACGTTAATTCCAGCTATCTGCTGGATCTGATTCTTCCGGAAGATGGAACGGCCGAAATGCCGAAGGGTGAGTCGCCGCTGGGTGCTGCAGAGATCCGAATCGTGCGGCGCTGGATTGAAAGTGGTGCGGCGTGGCCTGACGATATTATTCTGGAGCCACCGGTTCTCTGGTCTCTCAAACCGATGCAGCGTCCCGAGGTCCCGGAATACGATACGATGTCCGGCCAGTTTGTTATTCGAAATTCGATTGATGCTTTTGTCGCGGCACGACATACTCTTGCCGGACTTACAGCTGCGGCCGATGCTGACCGGCGCACTTTGATTCGTCGGCTGTATCTTGACCTGACGGGCCTGCCGCCGACTCAGGAGCATGTGGAGGCATTTGTCGGGAACACGCAGCCATCGGCTTACGAACAGCTGGTTGACGAGATTCTCAGTTCGCCGCACTTTGGTGAACAATGGGCACGACACTGGCTGGATCTGGCTCGGTATGCAGACAGCGAAGGCTACCTGGGCGACAGTGAGCGACCTCATGCGTGGGTTTATCGTGAATGGGTGATCAACGCGATCAACCAGGACCTGCCTTTTGATCAGTTTACCATCGAACAGCTGGCCGGCGACCTGCTGAACGAACCCACGCTGGAACAGAAAATTGCGACAGGTTTTCACCGCAACACTTTGCGTAACACGGAAGCCGGGGTGGATCTGGAATTGTATCGGACAAAGGAGATTGTGGATCGAGTGAACACGACGGGCATGGTCTGGCTTGGTTTGACGCTGGGCTGTGCCGAGTGCCATGACCACAAGAACGACCCCGTCAGTCAGAAAGAATTCTATCAGCTGTATGCCTTTTTTAATAATGCTGACGATGTTGGTGTGACTGCGACTCGACCGTGGCAGATGGCCAAGCACAAAGCCGCCATGCAGGTCTGGCGACCGCAATGGGAGGAACTGTTGCAGGATCTGAAACAGTTTAAAACGAAAGGCCTGTCGGCAGAACAGACTGCCGAACTTGCGAAGTTGCTTGAAACAATCAGCGCTACGGCGGGAATCAGCGGCATCGAAGAATTCTATCGTACGAAGGATTCCGGATGGAAAGATCTGAAGGCCAGGCTGGACGCTCAGCTTAAAAAGAAGCCCGTGCCGCCCTCGACGAAAGCTCGTGCGTTCGCGGAACGTCGCAAGGATCGTCGTGAAACATTTGTTCATGTTCGCGGAGCCTACAATCGTCCCGGCGAAAAAGTGAGTCTCGGTACACCCGCGGTGCTTCCGCCGTTGCGGTCTCGGGGAATCGTGCCCGACCGGTTCGATCTGGCACGCTGGTTGTTTCATCAAGAAAACCCGTTGACCGCTCGTGTGGCGGTCAATCGTATCTGGCAGCAGTTGTTCGGCCAGGGGTTGGTGGCAACGGCCAACGATTTCGGAAGTCAGGGAGCCACGCCGACTCATCCGCTGCTGCTGGACTGGCTGGCGACTGAGTATCGCCGTGTGGGGTGGAGTCGCAAAGCCATGATCCGTCTGATTGTGATGTCGTCCACGTATCGTCTGTCGTCGGCGCCAACTTCGGTCTCTGGACAGCAGCATACCGGTAATCAAATGTTGTGGAGACAGAATAGTTATCGAGTGGGTGCGGAAACAGTTCGCGACCTTCATCTGGCGGCCAGTGGACTGCTGGATCGCACGATTGGCCGCAAGGGAATTCGTCCGCCGCTTCCGGAATTCGTGACCGAAGTGGGCCGCAGCGTGAAGTGGCCGGTGAGCCAGGGCAGTGAACGTTATCGCCGAGGGATGTACATCTTCTTTAAGCGCACTGTGCCGTATCCGATGCTGATGACTTTTGACGCGCCGGATGCCACCGTGTCGTGCAGTCGGCGAGAACGTTCGAATACGCCTCTGCAGGCGTTAACACTGCTGAACGATCCGGTGTTTTTTGAATGTGCCCGGACGTTGGGAACGGAAGCAGCCCGGCAGTTTTCTGCGGATTCGGCCAAAGCAATTCAAATGATTTTTCTGCGATGTCTGGGAAGGCCGACCGCCGATGACGAACAGAAATACCTTTTGGCGGCGCACGATGAAATTCTGCAGTTAATCGGTCATGCAGAGAATACGGCCGACGCTGAAAAAACTCTGGCCGCTATGATTGCCGTGGCCCGCATCGTGATGAATCTTGATGAGTTTGTGACGCGGGATTGAATGACATGACAGCCTCCAATCACAACCTGTGTGAAGTGCAGCGTCGACGGTTCTTTACCTCCGCCGCCAGTGGACTGGGGACGATGGCTCTGGCGTCGTTGCTGAAGGAGGACGGTCTGCTGGCTGGCGAGTCGACGTTGCCGCTGACTCATATTGCTCCCACCGCCAAACGCTGCATCTATCTGTTCATGGAAGGCGGACCCAGTCAGATGGATCTGTTTGATCCCAAGCCGACGCTGAATGAACTGGACGGGCAGCCGATGCCCGAATCCCTGTTGAACGAAATTAAGTTTGCGTTCATCCAGAAAGAGAGTGCCAGACTGATGGGCACTCCGCGTCGATTTCGTCAGCACGGTGAATGCGGTATGGATTTGTCTGACCTGCTGCCACACCTGAGTTCCTGCGTGGATGACATAGCGTTTGTCCGGTCCATGCATTGTGAACAGTTCAATCACCTGCCGGGACAGCTGATGATGCTGACCGGTTCGGCTCTGCAGGGCTGGCCAACATTCGGGTCATGGCTGAACTACGGGCTGGGCAGTGAGTCAAAGAATCTACCCAGCTATGTCGCGATGACGACGCTGGGCCGTGGCCTGCCGGGCGGTGCGTCCAGCTGGTCGAGTGGTTTTCTGCCGTCGCAGTATTCCGGAACCCTGTTTCGCAATCAGGGAAGTCCTGTGTTGAATCTTGCCAATCCTCCAGGCATCTCACGCGATGTTCAGTCACGTAGTCTGCAGACGATTAACGAATTGAATCGTGTTCGTCTGGGCCAGGTCGGCAACCCGGAAGTCGCAGCGCGTATTGAAGCCTACGAACTTGCCTTTCGCATGCAGCAAACGGCACCGGAGTTACTCGACCTGTCGGGAGAATCGAAGGCGACACTGGAAGCCTACGGGCTCGACCGTGCGGATACAGCAAAGGATGCCACAGCAGGGTTCATGGGGACGTATGCCCGCAACTGCCTGCTGGCGCGCCGTATGATTGAACGTGGCGTGCGTTTTGTGACTCTGTTTCTGTCAACGTGGGATCACCATAGTTATCTGGACAGCGGTCTGAAACGATATACTCAGGTTTCAGACCAGCCCGTTACGGCGCTGCTGAAGGATCTGAAGCAACGTGGCCTGCTGGACGAAACTCTGGTCGTCTGGGGCGGGGAATTCGGTCGCACGCCTCTGGGTGAAAACCGAGTTAACTTCAAGACCGTGACGGGACGTGACCATCATCCGTATTCGTTCAGCATGTGGCTGGCCGGAGGCGGGGTTAAAGGCGGTCAGGTGATTGGTGAGACGGACGAAATCGGCTGGGGCGTGGCCAAAGACCCTGTGCATGTGCACGATCTGCATGCCACGCTGCTGTATCTTTTTGGCTTTGACCATAAGCAGCTGACCTATCGGTTTCAGGGGCGCGACTTTCGCCTGACAGATGTGGCGGGCAATGTCGTGAAACAGCTACTGCAGCGACAGGCATGAAACACCGCGATTCAGGGTGCCGAATCGGCCAGTACTGTTCCGACAAGTCGACCGCTGGTCATCGCCCAGGCGATGTGCAGACCGTGCCCCCACAGAATCTGGCCGCCCAGTCCGTTCTGACCGATGGCATACAGACCGCTGATAGCTTTTCCGTTTCTGTCCAGCACGCGGAATGACGTGTCAATCGCAGCGCCGCCTTCGGTCGTTGTGAAGTAAGATTTTACGGGCCCCAGCAATACCCAACGGTCGCCCTGCAAAGAGCGTGTCATCTTAGGCACATTTTCGATGTTCCGGGTGCCTGCTGCAGTTGCCAAAAGTTCTGCCGCCGGCAGGTTCCGAGCCGCTGCCAGTTGCTCCAGTGAGTCCGATTGAACTGCGACGTCAGGGCGCAATCGCAGATAATCATTCACGTACGCATAAGCGATTTCGGGGGCTGTGGAAATAAAGTGCGGCCACCGGCTGTAGCGCCGAATGAGGTTTTCATCCAGCAATAGCCAGGCCACCTTGTCCGGCTGATTCGCCACTGCGATTTCTCGGTCCGGAGACGCCAGTTCGTCACAGAATCGCTGACCGCATTTGTTGATCAGGATCGCTCCGTCGTCCAGCAGAGCATCTTCCGGATGCTGCCATGTGACCAGCAGGCGTTTGATGAAGGCGTGAATCACGAATCCGGGCACGAAGGGTAACAGAGCTCCCATCAGCCTGACTGCCGCGGGGTTAGACGGCAGTAACTGTGAAATCGACTTCCCGATCGGTGGCACAAATCGAAACTCGGGGCCGTACGTGACAGACATGTTGCGCAATTGGCCGTCGACCGATGTGACAAGTCGGTGGCCGTCGCCGGTGGCGGTGGTGTTGATTCCTTCAACCGCCGCAAAGGCGTCACCTTTATATTCTGCAATCATCTGAGCGTTACCGGCATAATCACCGGCCGCCAGCACGACGCCACGCAGACACGATTCGGTTCGCGGTACGTCGTTCACTTTGACGGTTACACCTGTGACTCGGCCTTCGGTTCGCAGTAGCCCTGCAACAGAAGCGTTTGTCATGACGCGGCCTCCCAGTCGCAGGAAACGCAGGTGCAGCGCGGCAATGTAGGCCTTTGCATTGGGGACCACATTGTGCATTCTGGGAACACGATTCGGTGGTTCGGGACTGGGGCCATGAAACCGGAGTCCCATTTTTTCCAGCCAGTTCAGAGTGTCGGCGGAATGGCTGAGGAAGAATTGTCGTAACTCGACGTTTCCGGCAGCTTCGTCTTCCGGTCGAGCAAATCGGGCGGCGTCCTCATTGTGATCGACCGCGTTGTCGTTGATGTTGTTTTGCCGCTGATAACGAGTCCCACTGGCCGTAAACGAACCTACGGCGATCCCCGTTGTTCCACCCAGTTGTGGCTGCTTCTCCAGCAACAGGACCTTTAAGCCCTGTTCCACGCAGCTCACTCCCGCTGCAAGGCCGCTGCCGCCGCCACCGACGATGATGACGTCCCACTTGTTGGCACCGAATGGATGCACCGTTGTTTTTCCTTGACCGTTCTGGTTCTGTGAGAAACGATTCCTTGCGGATCTGTCTCCGACGTCTAATTCGCGGGATTACTGCTGTTCGTCGTCCCCTTGCGCAGCAGGCCGGTCAGATGCTTCGCTGTTTCGTCGGCAATGATGTTATAACCGGCAAGATTGGGATGGCGGTCGCTATACCAGCCGGGCAGATGCCCAAGAACAGGATCCAGCTCGTTGGCCATCACCAGAACGCTGGTGCCGTGAACAAACGGATCTACCAGGGTGTGATACTTTACGGGAACTTTTGCCAGCGGATAGCGACGGTAGTTGAACATGTTGTCCCCTTTTTTCAGTTCCTCGGCGTAGCGGGGATAGATGTCAAAAATCGGCAGTTTCTCTTTTTCAGCGACCTGCCTGACCAGAGCATTAATTTCGCTGCTGACTTCTTTGTTGGCAAACGGAATAACCGTCATCGGAATCAGCAACGCCTCTGGATGGTCATCTCGAAGGCGGTCGATCAGTTGGTGGAAGTGCCGTGGGAATTCACGCGTGAAGTGCTTAACCCTGGCGCGATCGTTCAGGCCGTAGCGAATGAAGATGTAGTCCAGGCCCGGCAACTCGGCGGCATCGCGATTGTAACGGCCGGAATCAAGCAGCCGACGGATGTACTCACCGCTGAGACTGGAGTTGATCACATTGCATGGCGGAAGATCGTCTTCGGCAGCCAGCAGTTGCTCCAGGACCGCCTCAAGATGCGGTCCGTCCGGTTTCATCAGTCGCGGCATACTGCCTTCGGTAGTGCTGTCACCAAGCAGCAGTATCTGCACCTTGCCTTTGTGCTCCGCTCGGGTGTCGACGGGCGGCAGTGTCAGCAGAAACAACAGGCTGCAGACGCGAGTGACAGGATGTGCTAAACGCATGCTGATTCTTTCGTTGATGAGATCGTTTGGGGTGGCGGGCAGGGTTCGCGGGGATCGTTGAAGCTGGGTGCGAAGCAGATATCTCGTTGTTGTTTCGCGCGTTGGGCGACGGCCGGGACTGCGAAGAAAACAGTGTCAGACACGGTCACAGCTGCCATACACCGTTGTATTCCGGCGCATCGCGAGGCTATTTATATCGAGTGCGTTGGAATTATTCCTCGAAAGGCAGACAATTGCATCCGCGAACAGCAATTCATTCTTGGCCTCAGCCCAGTCCTTGCTTCTATGTCTATCCGGAACACAGCTATGAATCGTCGTCAAATGCTCACCACGTCAGCCGCCACTGTGACGGCCTTTGCTGCGGGCAGGGCCCGTGCAAATGCAAATGCCAGCAATCAGCACCCTCGCTTTATCGATATGCATACACACATCGGCACCTATACCAATGGGAATAAGGAGCTGACGGCGAAGGCGCTGGTGGAATGGATGGACGAGCACAATATCGAAAAGTCGGTTGTGCTGCCGTTAGTGTCTCCTGAGTCCACGACTTATCTGCAACTGCCGGACGCAGCGATCAAGGCTGCGCAAGAGTTTCCTGATCGCCTGATTCCGTTCTGCTCGATCGATCCGAGAGCGATCATTCGAGGCGGCGTGGAAGGCCTGGCAGGCATTCTGCGCAAGTATGTCGACCAGGGAGCCAAAGGCTTCGGCGAACACAAAGTCGGCCTGGACTTTGACGATCCGTTGATGATGCGTGTTTACGAAGCCTGCGAACAGGTTGGAATTCCTTTGCTGTTTCATATCGACAACATTCGCGGCAAGGATAAACCCGGACTGCCACGACTTGAAAATGCCGTGCGGTCCTTTCCGAAGCTTGATTTCATCGGTCACGGTCCGGGCTGGTGGGCGTCAATCTCCGGGCTGGATGATCAGAAGTCACTGGGTGGCTATCCGAAAGGGAAAGTGCTGTCGGGCGGAGCGATCGATCGACTAATGGAAACGTATCCGAATATTTACGGTGATCTTTCTGCTGGTTCGGGCTCTAACGCGATCAGTCGTGATCTTGAATTTGGCCGCGAGTTTCTGCTTCGTCGTCAGGACCGTATCTGCTTCGGGACCGATTATCTGCAGCCAGGACAACATGTGCCTCAGTTCGAGGTCTTCGAAAATATAGAGTTGCCGGAAGATGTACGTTACAAGGTTTACCGTGGAAATGCCGAACGTGTGCTGAAGCTTTGATGGCTCTGACAAATCGTCTGAACACGCGGTCGGGCAACGCAATCCAATTGTCAGATCTGCAGCCCGGTTAGTGTGCCGGCACTGGAACCGAATGCTTCGGCTTCAACACCCATTCTCTGCAGCATGCTGACAAACAGGTTGCACAGTGGCTTGTTATTCCGGCGGTCGTATGCCAGGTGCTGACCGTGACTGAAGCCCCCGCCGGCAAGGAGGATGGGCAGGTTGGTGTTCTCGTGCGTGTTGGAATCCCCCATGTTGCTGCCATAAAGAACCATAGTGCTGTCCAGCAGACGTCGTTCTCCCTGTCGTTTGTTCGCCAGGTTCTGCAGCAGATCGCGCAGCAGGCCCAGTTGCTGATGGTCGGCGTCTTCCAGTTGTGCGACTTTTTCTGCCGACTGGCCGTGGTGACTGAGGTTGTGGTAACCGTCCGTCGTCTGTTGGTTCGCGTGCAACTGAAAAGCCGGAGTTGCAAAGGCATCCACCATCAGCGTGACGATTCGGGAAGAATCGGATTCCAGAGCCAGTTGAGCCATGGACAGCATTAACTCGAATTTCGTGAAGAATAGTTTCTTGTCTGTAATACCGTCGGGGGCCAATTCGTCGGTGACCGGTTTCGGTCGCAGTTCCCACTCACGAGCAGAGTACAGACGTTCTTCGACTTCGCGAACAGAGGTGAGGTACTGATCCAGCCTCGCCAGGTCGCTGTGGCTCAGACGTTTTTTCAGCTGCCGTGCGTCCTCAAGCAACGTGTCCAGAATGCTGCCACGTTCATCCAGTCGATGCAGTTGTCGAGCCACATCATTCGGATTGCCCTGGACAAACATCCGGCGAAACAATGCCGGTGCGCTGTCTTCAGCAGGCAGCAGAGAACCGTCTCGTGTCCATGACAGGCTGCGATTGGCCTTGTCGATGTTGACACCAAGGTTGATGGAAGGAAATCTCGTGACTGGCCCCAGCGCTTCCGCAGCAAACTGGTCCAGCGAAATACTGTTGCGAAATCCGCTGCGGGTTGGGCCCCGTGCTGCGGTCAGAAAACAGTTCTCTGTGCTGTGCCCGCCCGCAACGTCGGGATGCGACAGACCGCTGATCACCGTGAAGTCATCGCGTATATCGGCCAGCTTTGAGAGATACGGCGATAATTCATAGTCTATTCCTGAGTTCCGTGGGAAGAATGGTTTTGGCAGGACACCCAGATTGTTGGATATCAACAGCATCCGCTGCGGCGGTTCCGCTGTCTTCGCCTGGTCGTTGGGAAACACCGATTGGATTGTTTCCAGCCAGGGCAGCGCCATACTCACAGCCAGTCCTCGAAGGAATGGTCGGCGAGTGCATAAGTTCGAAAAGTTTTGGTGAGTGGGCTGCATTCGGATAGGTCGTTGATTGAATCGCTAGGTGTCGTTGTTTTACTTCACGGCATGACAGTTCCAGGTCAGGGGATTACCTTGCTGAGGGGCGGTCCGGAAAAGATCGCGTTTTGGATCAGTGCATGGAGCAGGTCGCCTGTGCGATAACCATCCGTGGCAACGGAATCCAGGATCCTCTCAATTTCGGCGCGGTCGGAAAATCGTACCGGAGTCCCCGTTGCATAAACGGTAAATTGGTGCAGCAAATTCCTTGCAAGTTGCCTCGGCTTTGCTGATAACAATTTCTTCAGATCGTGAATGTTTCGGAACTCGCGACCATCTGACAGCACTCCGTTGGCGTCGACCGCTGATGACAGAGTGTATTCGAAATCATGTCCGGCCCGGTCAATCCCCGAGACTTTTTCGCCTTCGGCCAGACTGCGGTATCGAGTCCGCCAGCCACCGAGTATATCGAAATTTTCCAGCGCCAGTCCGACGGGATCAAAGCGGGCATGACAGGCGGCGCATGACTCAGACTTCGTGTGCAGCGCCAGCAGGTCACGAATCGTCTTTGCGCCTCGGATATCCGGTTCGACCGCCGGAACGCTGGCCGGAGGAGGCGGTGGTGGCTGACCGAGCAGTCGTTCCATGATCCACGCTCCGCGGACGACAGGTGATGTCGTCGTACCGTTGGCGGTAACTTTCAGTATCGATGCCTGCGTCAAAAGACCGCCGTACGGGCTGCCCTCAGGCAGCGTGACTTTGCGAATTTTCGAACCATGAACCGGCGACAGCTGATAATGCCAGGCCAGCCGGTCATTTACGTAAGCGAAGTCCGCGTTAATCAAGACGTCGACGGGCAGGTTCTCACGTACCATGGCCGTGAAAAATGTGCGTGTCTCCCGCTCCATGGACTCGACCAGATAAGCATCGAAACGGTATTCCGGGTGAAGGCGCGCGTCCGGCTCGTCGCGATGGATATGTCTCAGATTAAGCCAGTAGTCCGTGAAGTTTTGGACGAAGCGTGCGAACCCTCCGCTATTGATCAGGCGAGTCGTTTGGTGACGCAGCACTTCAGTGTCCCGCATACGGCCTTGATCTGCGCGATCCATCAACTGTCCGTCCGGACGAGTATTTGTCAGAAAGTGTGACAGTCGCGATGCGATCGCGTAATGAATGTTTCGGCCATCATCGTGCACGGACGACGCGAACTGCTGCGGCACCGGTTCGTGCAGATACAACATGTGACCGGAACACAGAAAGGCTTTGTAGCCGGCCAGCAGCGAATCGGCAAATGGCACTCCTCGGTCCAACCTGGACAGGATAAGCTGTTCAAACGTTTTTCGCGTTTTGTCGGACACTGGCTGCCTTGCGGCACGATCGACGAACCGGCGGAAAAGTCGTTCGGCATCCTGTTGTGGATTCTTTGACAGCACTTCCACGGGCAGAACGCCGCCATTTTTCGTCTCTTGAATCAGCAGGTCGCCGAACAGCACACGATGAGAGAGTGGCGGCCATGTTTCGGGTGACAGTGGACCTTCGATTTCCAGCGACTGAAATGCCACACCTGGCTGGCCACCGTCAGGAAGAGGCGGATAGCGATAGGTGGGAGGACCGCCGTCGACGTTTCTTGCCAGAGGAACCGGCAGGCCCAGCAGACTGTATTCAAATGTTTCGCCCTTCTGCAGATGAACTGAGGTTTCGTAGTCGGCGCGGTCGGGCTGAATGTCGATCAGGCCTCCGGTTGCGCGCACGTCGCCGGATACATCAGCGCCGGAAGGCTTGCGCGCCCGAAATGTCATCGGAACGGGCCGCGTTGCCGGTTTGAGTACAAAGCCTGGCGATTGCAAGACGGCCCGAGCAGTGAACTGCACACGATATTCCCCGGAAAGACGCGCGACGAAGCCCTGTGGATAACCGTAATAGGGCCAGTGCGCCGAGCGAAACAGGGACATTTCGATGGTTTCATCGTCCGGACTCTCTTTCAGTTGTTCGTTGTCAATGGCTTTTGAATCTCTGGCGAAAAACATCGCCTCTTTGTTTCCGAAGGTTGCCGTCTGTGAGAACAGTCGGCGTCCGACAGCGTGAAACGTGGACGACGGGTGAGGTTCGACACCGCTGGCGACGGCCTGCTGCAATGCCGCTTCTGCTGCATCCAGATAGGCCTTTAGCTGCACGCGCGAGATATCCAGCGTGCTTGTGGTCTTATTGAAAAGATGCCCGTCTCTGTCTTCTGGAAGTATATCCCGGATGTCCAGCGTCGGAAGGGCCAGTACGTCGCGCAGGTTCTGTTGATATTCGTCGCGATTCAGCCGCCGCATCGGTCCGCGGCCGGACCTCAGTACTTCCCCGGCGTCCGCTGCATGCAGTGCTTTCGCGAGTGCCCCGACAAACTGCTCACGCTCGTCAGATGAAAAATCGTCATCATCCGGTGGCATTTCTCTCTGGCCGACGCGATCGTGAATCTGTATCCAGTGTTGTCGAACTGTTCGGTCGCTCAGGTCGAAGGAAAGAGATCGGAGGTTGAGTCCGCCTTTTGAACTCTCTTTGCTGTGGCAGTCGACACACACACTGTCCAGAACCCTGTGGATCGATGCGGGCGGCTCGAAGTCGTCAGCTTTAGCTCCAGGCAGGACACTAATCAGCAGCGTAACCCTTGTCATCCACGTGCACGCTGTCGTCCGGACCCGTGCACTGGCTGACCGAACCGTATGCTGAAGCGGGTTTCTGCGGAATATCGCGTTGTGTTCAGTAGTCTTTCTCACGACAGCACTTTCTTCACAACTGACCACATCTGCTGGTCGGTCGTCAGGGGATCAACCTCATACCATATGTCCTGTTCCCGATGGAAGCCACGCCGACGCAATTTGATAATCTGAATGAGTGAGGCCCCGTCAGGAAATGACTGCAGCAAACGAGCCCTGTTTGGAGCAGTGGATGGCACTCGCACTTCCGTCACTGCGGAATTCTGTGCTCTACTTGGGGACGTCACTTGAATAAATGCAGGTTTGTCGGATTATGGTGCATATTGTGCGAACGGACTGCACCATGAGAACACTTCATGCGGCTTTTTGGGCACAGTGCTGTAACGTTTTTCTGCTATACGCCTCTCTATAAGGAAAATTTTCCATGAATAAGGTCTCGCTCGGGTTGGCAGCAGTGCTGGCAATGCCGTCGTTAGCGGTCGCATCTGACTTTGATCACCTGGCCCGAAAACTGCCGAATGGCACCAACCTGCTGCTGGCGATTGATTCGGACAGGGTGCTGGCCTCTGAGATGGCCGTGAAGAACAACTGGGACAACCGAACAGATGACGGCGGCCGGCCGGTGTACCTGCCGCAGGAAGCGGATAAGGTTTTGGTGGCAGCGCAGGTTGATCCTGGTCGAGGATTTGTGCGTGCCTGGGAAGTCGCCGTGATGGGACTGAAGGAATCGATGCCGATGCGACTGGTTGCGAAAGCCGAAGGTGGCTACACGGAAACGATACAGGGGATGAAGGCCGCGTGGGTGCCGAGTGATGCTTACTTCTTTGAGATCGATCCTAAGACGATGGGGCTGATGCACCCCGCTAATCGTCAGGCCGTGTCACGCTGGGCGGAGAGGCAGAAGGGACGAGCCACTTCCCCCGTCTCTGATTACCTGCTGGGTGCCGTCAGTGCGGTCAAGACAGGGCCGCAGATCGTGCTGGCTCTGGATACTCAGGATGTCATACAACCGCATCGTGTGCAGCAGACGCTCTCACAATCTGAAGTGGTGAAAAAGCAGAAACTCAACGTGGACGAACTTACGTCCGTAATGACCAGTATGCGAGGGTTGAAGCTACGGGTAGAGATCACCGACACAGCCCGCGGCGTTCTTCAGGTCGACTTCGGAAAACCGCTGCCCTTCAATGAACGCGCCGCGAAAGGTCTGCTGCTGGGCGCACTCACGAATCTTCAGGCAGAATTGCCGGGTGTTGAGGACTGGGACGTTAAAGTCAGCGGTAATACGATTCTGTGCAGCGGTGACACCGAACCGGACGCCCTGCGCCGAATTCTCAGTATGCTGGAGATTCCTTCCACAAAATTCAGCAGCCTGAAAGAACAGAACACGGACGAAGCGTCTGGTGACGACATGGCTCAGAATTCACTGGCCTACTTCAAATCGATCACGAAGCTGACCGATGATCTTGAGAAGAACAGCAAGTCCAGCCGAGGTGACAACTACTGGATGGACCGGTACGCTCAGAAGATAGATCGGCTGCCGATTCTGCATGTCGACCCTGAACTGCTCGACTTTGGGCAAAAAACGGTGGAGACATTACGACTGATGTCCGGAGCCAGAAAAAATGCAAATATGTCCGCAGGCGTTCGTTCGAGCAACATCGTGTCGTCGGGTGGCAGCTACAACAGCTATAGCTATGGATACGGTAACAGCGGTTACTATAACGGTCGAGCGAATGCTCGTGCGACGCTGAGTTCGGTGAACACGGCAAAGCTGGAGGAGAGAGCCGGCGCATCCAGCAAAAAGATCGAGGGTTTCCGACTGATCAAGAACGCTACGTCTGAAATGCGTCGTAAAATGACGGAACGTTACAACATCGAATTCTGAACGGCGGTCAGCGGTGAGGTCAGCGAGCTGAGGCATTGATCTGTCAGGTCGCTGCCGGCCCTAGTCGGCATGTTCTTTATTGTGCAAGCGAATTTGTGACCGTGACCGGACGCCGGTCGAAAAGCGCCGGAAGTGGTTTTGAATTTCGTGTTAACGCGATGCGTAATTGAGGGATGTTTCGAAAATTGTTTCGGATTCAGTCCCTTCTTCACGCATCGGGTTTTCAGTGGGCGTGCCCGATGGTCCTGAAACGGCTGCTAAGCTTTCCACGGTACCAGCCATTGTGCCGCGATCTGTTCGCTTTCAGAGACAGTCAGCAGCCAGTCCAGAATTCGTCCGCGCATCTCGATGGCGACGCCTTTTCTTACCTTGTACAGATTTCGCGTTTCCCTGGGATCCGCTTCCAGGTCGTACAATTCCTCATAGCCTTCCGGATAATAATTGTACTTCCACTTTCGTGTGCGGACCATTTTCGCGTCGGGATGCCGAATTCCGGCTATGCCGGTGTGTCGGTCGAATTGGTGTCCCGGAATTGTGATCACTTCCGGAATGATGTTCTCAGAAAAGACTGCGCTGCGTGAGGCAAAAGTGCCGTCGCCGGTTAGCAGCGGTGTCAGGTTGCGTCCCTGCGTATGTTCGGGAACGTTTACCCCGCACAGATTGAGCAGGGTTGGCATGATGTCGATGGATTCCACAAGTTCATCAGTGCGACCGTGTCGGATTACTCCCGGCGCACGAATCATCAGAGGCACACGGACCGATTCCTCAAAGAACACGTTCTTACCCATCAGGCCGTGTTCCAGCATCTGATCACCATGGTCCGAGCAGAAGACGACGATGGTGTTGTCACGCTGCCCCAGTTCATCCAGCAGGTCGAGCGTTTTTCCGACTTCACGGTCAATATGAGTAATGCTGGCGTAATAACTTCGCCACGCCCACAGCAACTGCTGCCTGTCCATTTCGAACGGCTTCCGGTTGCCTCGCAGAATGAGTTTCTGCACCGGCAGCGGCAGAGCCTGGATGTCGTTCATATCTACGGCGTCCGGTAAAGGTATGTCGTCACCATTGTGTTGTGCATCGAAGGGTGCCGGAACTTCAAAAGGCGCATGCGGCTTCCAGTAGCTGCTGAACAGGAAAAATGGTTTCTGATGCACAGCGGCTTCGCGCAGGTGGATTCGCGTTCGTTCACCTGTCCACGTGGTATCCGTGAACTCATCATCAACGACAGCTCGATAGGGGTTCTGTCCCGGACGTGCTTTGTTGCCGATGGTCTTTCGGTAATTCGTTGTGGTCTGAGGGTCGTTGGCGTTGCGCCATTTGACATAGTCGGACCAGTCGTTGGTGTGACCGGAACCGTCATGAAGTTCGACTGTGTTAAACCCCACGTCCCGCGCCGAATCGGGTACGGCCGGATATTGGTAGGCCAGATGCAGTTTGCCGATCAGGCGAGTGTCGTACCCGGCATCCTGCAAACGCTGCGGCAGCAGGACTTCGCTGTGATTAAGCAGTGTATAGTTGACTCGACAGCGGTGAGCGTGCGCATACCGACCGGTAAAGAAGCAGGCTCTCGACGGCGTGCACACGGGGCTCTGCACGAATGCATGAGAGAAATTCACCGATTCGGCGGCCAGTCGATCCATGTTTGGGGTCTGAATCAGCGGGTTGCCGTTGGCGCCCACACAGTCGTATCTCTGCTGGTCGGTCATGATCCAGAGAATATTGGGCGGCGGGGCCGGGCTCGGCGGTGCGACGCTGGCGGTTTGCTCAGCGCCAGCCGGTGTCGTCGCGACCGTCGCGCTGAGGCTGTTGCTGACAAAATTTCGACGTGAGATCGGATGGCTCATGGCGGGACCTATGTGGGAATGGACTCCCTGCATTCTCATGTGTATTCAGACGCCGTCAATCAACCGTGATATTCTATGTTTCGATGGGACGAGGATCGCGGTCCCCGACCACACAGATCGTTTTCGGGTCAGGTGTGGCAGAACTGTGTATATGAATGAAATGCACGCCGCCGGTCCCGCGAAAGAGAACAGCGGGTCCCGAGGCGCATACACAGATGGTGTGATGTGCGGTTTTGATGCCAAATGTTTGTGCGTGATAACTGCCGCACTGCCGATGACGTGGGTCCTGCCGGGGGGATTGCGGACGGGATCGGCAGATCCACTGTGCATCGATACCTTTTCGAGGGTCGTTCCGATAGAACTGCAGTTGACTGCCCCATTTTTCTGTCGAGGGACTCGGATGTTCCTGTGATTGACTGTTGATATATGATTTTGGAGAAGCTCGTGCGTCGACGACAGCTATTTGCAATTGTGTTGACTCTCTTCTGTGTGTGCTGTGGCAGCGTTCCGCTGTTTGCAGCGGAACGCAGACCCAATATTCTGTGGATCGTCGGAGAAAACCTGAAACTGGATCTGGGCTGTTACGGTGCAAAAAACGTAAAGACGCCAAATCTGGACGGTCTGGCTGCGGAAGGTGTCCGTTTCACTCGCGTGTTTTCAACGTCTCCTGTCTGTGCCCCCAGTCGTTCTGCCTTAATGACGGGGATGTATCAGACGACCACCGACATGCATCACATGCGGTCACACCGCGATGATGACTATCGACTGCCCGAAGGCGTTCGGTCGCTCACTCATCGACTGAAGGATGTGGGCTATCGGACGGCCAATATCGTGAAGATCGGTGACCGGACTGTTGGTACGGGCAAACTGGATCTGAACTTCGTCAATGAGGGGCCGGTGTATGACACGAATGACTGGAACGGCCTCAAGGACAATCAGCCATTTTTTGCTCAGATCAATACTCCGGAAATTGAATACGATATTTACGACCGCAGGACCTTCGAAAAACCGCGAGTCAAATGGGTCGGGGAAGAGTGGCATGAGCAGATCGCCACGCCGGAAAACGTCTCACCTCCGCCATATTACCCCGACCACCCGGTGGTCCGCGAGGAGTGGGCGCGATATCTGAATTCGGTCTCAGGTATGGACGTTCGCGTTGGCTGGATTCTTGATCAGCTGAAGAAAGATGGTGTTGCTGACGACACCATCGTGATGTTCTTTGGCGACAACGGGCGACTGGAGGCTCGGGGGATCCACTGGTGCTGGGATACCGGACTGCACGTGCCGATGATTATTCACTGGCCCCAAAACTTTTCTCAGCCACTGCAGTATCGGCCGGGTTCAGTGAACGACGATGTGATCAGTCTGCTGGACATTACTGCTACGACGCTGGGTTTTGCCGGAGTTACTCCACCCGCTGGTATGCAGAGTCGACAATTTATGGGTGACGAAGTCGGTCCGCCGCGAACCTATGCATTTGGCGCTCGAGACCGCATTGACGAAACAGAAAATCGAATTCGTTCCGTACGGGACAGACGCTACCACTATTTGCGTAACTATAAGCCAAAGCAGGGTTTTGCTTCTCTGAATAGGTACAAGGAAAAGTGCTTTATGGTTAAGCCTCTGATGCGGCAGCTGCAGGCTAAGGGAAAGCTTCACGGTCCGCCTGCCGAACTGATGCAGGATCTTCCTGCTGAGCAGTTGTATGACACTCAGGCCGATCCTCACGAAATTCGCAACCTTGCTTCCTCAAAGGACCCGAAACACAAGGCAGCCCTGCTGCGAATGCGAGCGGCACTGCAGACGTGGATTGCCGAAACCGGTGACCGCGGCGAATTTACCGAACCACGCGAAGTTTTCGCCCCCTTCGAAAAAGAGATGCACGACTGGTTCGGCACCCCGGCGTGGTACAGTACGAAGAATTAGAAGTGATTGCAGGTCGCTGCTGTGGACAAGTGCGTCAGCGCGCCTCGCAGAAGCGAGACGGGGATTGATATGTGTCAGCTGAAGAAACCGATGGCCCACGCTCCGGGGCAACAAGTGCTCGATTGGCGTGTTAATCGCTTCGTTCCGGAACAAGCTTGTCAAACGCCATCGGATCAAGCACTCCCGTGACATACACGGATACCAGTAATGCCTGAAGTGACTTCGGTACTCCAGTCTGCGAGGCGACGATCGCCGTCAATCCGGTCGCTGAACCCCCCTCACTGTGCCTATGACGTTCGGCTTCACAGTTCCAGCCGGTAATCCGAGATACAGAGACGCTCCTGATGAAAGGGCAATGCCCAGACAAAGCGATCAGGCCACTAGAAACAAGAAATTGCTTACTGTTATTTCTCGCAATAAGCCGGATGGAAACAAAGTGGAAGCTGGGGGCTCCGGATTCCCTGTCGGTTTATCGTAATAAATTGACCTTTTACGAATTCCATCGAACGAACTTCAGCGACAGCGCGGCGGGACAGCGCGGCGGGACAGCGCGGTGTTTCCGACGCGGACAGGCCTGCGTAAAAGTGTTGCAAAGTGGCATTTCCTCACACAACGATTCAGCTTCAGAGGTTTACGCATCCAGCGAGCCGAACATGACATCGCCACCACCGTTGTGAACTGGCCAATAACCAACAGCCCGACGCGAAAATGTACAAACCAGAACTCGCCTCCAAAGAAATTTCTGCTGATGGAAGTCCCTCGTCAATACAGCATTCTGCGTGTAGCGAGCCAGACTTGATGCGACGCGACTGAAGTAATAGCCCACTGGGCTGTCGTTTGGTTTTCCCAATAAGGCAATTCCGGCGATGTTCCGATTCACCGTGACTGCATCAGATGCAATTATGTTCGTTTTTCGTACTCGGCCAGATAGCCCATAAAATCGCGACGATGCTCTTCTTCATCCGCCAACGACTGGATACAGAGATCCTGCGTGACGTAATCGATTCCGTCGCACAGTTTGATTAGCTTGTTGTACTGATCAATAGCAGAGTTTTCAGCATCGATGACTCCCTTGATGACTGACACCACGTCTGTGGTGTCTTCTGCTGGCTGCAGAGAAGTCTGCGCCGACCTGAAGTCGCCACTGCCGGGCACTTTGCCCCCGATGGTCTTGATACGACGTGCCAGACTCTGAGCGTGAGTCAGTTCTTCCTGAATATCAGCCTGCAGCGACTTCTTGATTTCTTCAGCGCGAACACCATCCAGATTAATTGAGTTGGCGATGTAATTCGTAACGGTCTCAAGTTCCATCCAGTAGGCCACCTTGAGTTCCGCAATGATTTCTTCTCTTACGTCAGGCATGGGCGGTTCTCTTTCCCTGGTCTCTTTCCAAATCTTTACCAGCACCTTTCAAGCGAGTTGGGTGCTGCACTCTCTGTGCGACGGTCACGTTGTAAACTTCCTTACGTTAACTTCCGGAAGTTTTTGATTTGATGGAGATGTCTTCGCGATATCGATCGGCCAACCGCGGACGATTTCCGGCGAATACGTCGTCGTTTTCATTCGTTAGCTGCCTCACAATCGGCGGTCGTGTCGGCCAGACAACGGGACCGAAGTCAACGGCCGAAGAGCGTCATGCGCGGCCCGGCAATCGCACTTTCCCGCGCAGACGCAGGATTGGTGGTGCATTAGCAGCAGATGCAAAACATGCAACGTATGACATTCGGAAACGCGGAGCGTGAGTGAGGGGTTCCAATCAGGCACCTTCAACGGCATCGTTTGCTTATGCCTCGGGTTTTACCGGGTATGAAACGGCATATTTTTTCTTGATTCACCGGCAGTTTCGCGTGTTTTGCTCTTTCAGAGCGACAGGACCATCTCGCCCCGGGGGCGGGGAGCCCGGGCCCTCTGCCCCCCAATTGATGAATCCTCGGCCCCGTGATCGCCGCCTGATGGAGTACCAGGCGGTCTTGCCCGAATGCGTTGAATCGGCACAAGCACACGCTCAGCCGGGAGCTCTGTCGAAATGCGTCGGCAATCGATGATGCGGTTAGCGAATTGCTCACCTCCGAATCTCGTGGGGCTATGGGCGATCAGACCGCGTCCGACGAACGCGTGTTGGTGAATTCCGGCTCTTCGCTCGACAGCGTATGTTGAAAGGCGGATGACAGTGACATTTGCCTGAGCATTTCAGGTTTTACGGTCAGAGCGGCCCCGTGATGTGTTCCGACGAAAGTGACCGTCCTGAGCCGACACGTTGACTTTCGCACACTCACTGGGGTCTGGCGAGTCTTGTCGTTTCGACGACTCGCATGTCATCGGATGGACAGGCGTTGGTTCCCGGCAGTCTGGAAGGACTTCATTACATACCGCCGAAACTCAAGAGCGCTGCCGGCGATTCTGACGTACCACATGGTTCCGTGCAAAGTTACGGCCAGCGATGTTGTGGAATTATCGTTTGCCAGCAGTACCATCATCGTCCAGAATGCCGGGGACGACCGTCAGTCGTGAGGGTCTTCGGTTGATCACACAGATATTTTTTTACCTCGTAACTCTCCGGAAATCCACAGACGCAAATGATAAGACTTAGTCGCTGCGTTCCTCTGATTATTGCTGCGTCTCAGCTGGTGATAGCAGGCCGATTTCAGACCTTCGCTGACGAAGATGCAGACACATCCCGCCTCATCGCTGCTTTGAGTTTTGACGACGGAGCAGATGGATGCCGGCCGTTGAACCAGATTCAACTCAGTGCGCAGGACGGCGTTCTGCGCGTTATTGGCGAAGGTAGCGATCCTCATTTTGTTATGCCAGCTGCCGGAGGCACAGAGGGATGGAAGAAGTTGGTCATGCGCGCACGTTTTCGTGGTCGACTGTCCTCGCAGATCTTCTGGACAACTGAATCAGAGCCGAATACCAGTGAGAAAAATTCGGTGCGTTTTCGCATGAAACCGGAAGGCCGCAACTGGACGGAACATACGGTCTTTTTTCGTACAACGTCACCGTTGAAGGAGCTGCGATTTGATCCTCATGACGGGGTGTTTGAAATGGACATTGATTCGCTGACTGTCTTTGACAGCGACCCGCCACCCGCCGCCCCGGCGACCGATCCGGCCGGATTCAAAACGATTCCCGGTTTTCACGTCGAACTGCTGTACTCTGTACCGATGCAGCCCCAGGGATCGTGGGTCAGTATGACGGTCGACCCCCAAGGTCGACTGATTGTCTGTGACCAGTACGGCAGCCTGCACCGAGTTACACCGCAGCCGCCTGGGGAATCCGGTGTGGTCAGTGTGGAACCTCTGTCCGTCAAGATCGGTTCGGCTCAGGGACTGCTGTACGCATTCGACAGTCTGTATGTGATGGTCAGCAGTGGTGCCGCCAGTGGACTGTATCGTGTGACCGACAGTGACGGTGATGATCAGTTCGACACGGTCGTACAGTTGCAGAAACTGACCGGCGCACTCGGCGAGCACGGACCGCATGCGATTGCGCTCAGTCCGGACGGCCAGTCACTGTACGTTGTTGCCGGTAACAATACGGTACTGCCGGAACGAGTCGAAACCTTTCGGTCACCGAAAAACTGGGCCGAAGATCAGTTGCTGCTGCGTGATCCCTGCTCGAACGGACACAATACCGATCGTATGGCTCCGGGCGGCTGGGTCTGTCGAGTGGCTCCGGACGGGGCCGAGTGGGAACTGGTCGCCGCTGGATTTCGCAATCCCTATGACATTGCGTTCAACCGGGACGGTGAGTTGTTCACCTATGACGCCGATATGGAAATGGACGTTGGCACACCGTGGTATCGGCCGACTCGTGTCTGTCATGTGGTCAGCGGAGGCGAATTCGGCTGGCGGTGGGGTACCGGGAAATGGCCCTCTTACTCGCCTGACAGCCTGCCATCCGTGGCGGACATCGGACTCGGATCACCAACGGGCGTGGCCTTCGGTTACGGTACCGATTTTCCTGCAGAGTATCAGGATGCGTTGTACGTGTGCGACTGGACGTATGGACGAATGTTTGCCGTACACCTGACAGCGCAGGGAGCTTCGTACACCGGACGTCTTGAAGAATTCATTACCGGAACCCCCCTGCCCCTGACCGACATTGTGGTGAACCCGGTTGATAAGGCAATGTACTTCACGATCGGTGGACGCAGGACCCAGTCCGGTCTGTATCGCGTTACATACTCGGGAGACAAAGTCCGTTCAGTTCCCGCTGCAGATCAGGATGTTGAGGCCGTTCCGCTGCGGAAGCTGCGTCGACAGCTTGAGTCGCTGCACGTGGCTCCGGACCCGGAATCGCTGGATCGCATCTGGGCGAATCTGTCACATAGTGACCGTCACATTCGATTCGCCGCCCGGATTTCGCTGGAACACCTGGATCCGCAGCTCTGGGCATCGCGTGCTGTAAACGAAAAGCTGCCGGATGCCGCGATTGGTTCACTGCTGGCGCTCAGTCGTACGCCTGGCGATGACAACAGGAATCCGATTGTCGCCTCATTGACAGAGCTGGCTCGAACCGAGCTCAGTGACCGCCAGCAGGTCGACCTGCTCAGAACACTCGGCGTTACGTTTGCCCGACACGGCCGGCCCGAGCAGAACTCGGCGGCACAGCTGATTGACGTGCTGCAGCCCCGGTTGGGGTCAGAATCCACAGCCCTGAATCACGAACTGTGTCGCATGCTGGTGTATCTGGAGTCTGAAAGAATTGTATCCGACGCGGTCCAGCTGATGGCAGAGTCCGTGACACAGGAGGATTTGCTGGCGTACGGTATGATGCTGCGAGTGGCGGAGCGAGGCTGGACGGATGTGTCGAGTCGTGCCTACTTTTCACTGCTGAATAAAATCGAAGCAGGAGCCGCGTCGGCTGACTATGTGGGCGGTGGTCATTTGCAGATTTACACACAGCGTTTTCGTGATACTGCTGCGGAACGGTTATCGGAGGCTCATCGCAGTCTGCTGAGTGACGTTGTGCATGCGACTCTGCCCAGCACTGTTCCTACCGGTTCGCCGACTCCGCGGCCGTTTGTACGCAACTGGACCAGTGCCGACCTGTTGCCGGAACTGGACCGAGTTGGCAGTGGTCGATCTTTCAGCAATGGGCAGAATATGTTTACGATCGCTAACTGCGTTCAGTGCCACCGCTTTAACAATATCGGCGGAATTTTGGGGCCGGATATTACCGGCGCCGCGAAGCGATACAACAGATCCGTTATGGTTCGAGAGATTCTGCAGCCGTCGGCGCAGATTTCGGACCAGTTTCGTACGCACGTGATTCTTACTCAGGCCGGACTGATCTATGAAGGTCGCATCATCAATCGCAGCGATTCCGGAATTACGGTGGCCGCTGATCCGAAAAGGCCTGCATCTGTCGTGCAGATCGCCGCGGATGACATCGAGGAAATGTTCCCCTCGAAAGTTTCGATGATGCCCCAGGACCTGCTGAACACGCTGTCTCTGGAAGATGTTCTGGACCTGCTGGCGTTTATCGAAGCGGCCGGCGATTCGGGGCATCCGAATTTTCGCGAGTGACTGCGACAGATAGCACAATAACCAAAAACAAGGAGGATCTGATGTCAGTCTCAGACCGAGAACCTGACGGCGATATGCTGTTAAGAACGCTGGCCATGCCTGCGGACACGAATCCTAACGGTGATGTCTTTGGCGGCTGGATCATGTCGCAGATGGATATTGGCGGAGGAATTCTTGCGAAGGAAATCGCCTCAGGACGTATCGTGACCGTAGCCGTCGACGGCATGGCGTTTCACAATCCAGTCCAGGTGGGTGATGTTGTGTGCTGTTATGGTAAGTGCATCCGCATCGGCACAACGTCCATGACCATTAAACTTGAGGTGTGGGTGAAGCCGGTGCTCCGCGCGGCAAAGAGTGCGCGTTATTGCGTTACGGAGGCGGTATTCACCTACGTCGCGGTGGATGAGAACGGCGCACCCAGGAATGTTTCCGACTCAAAATCAGACTGAGGGTATTGGCCGGTGCTGTTCGTCGGTTGGGTCCTGTGATTAAGACGAACGACATTGCGATGGTGTACGAATGAGATGTCAGTGGTGATTGTTGGTCAGGCCACCGCTTTCTGCGAAAATGGAATGAAGTCGGCTCGGCCTGTGGCAACACTGGCGACGAGTTCAATACGGCAACGGCCGGCATGGGCCCGATCGTCAGGGGTGAACCATTCAGCAGCAGGCTGACGTGGCGCAGAAATAGCTCGATCGTTTCATGCTTGCCCAATGTTGGAGCGAAGCGGCAGAGTTTGGCCTGACTTAGGAAAAGCCCCACAACGGGATGCTTTGGGGCCGTGCCTCCCCAGTCGCAGTTCGGTCTGAAGACAAACCGATGTGCGGATGGATTTGCCAGATCGTTCTCAGACTTCTCCAGGAGTTGCCGACGTCATTGAATACTGATCGCGCTATCCAGCGGTGCTGGTTTACTCCGAATGCGATGGACACCGTTGATCTTCCACCGGACGGTTTCCAAATGTCTGCCCTTCGCAGCCGCCTGCATCGTGGCCTCGCCACGCCGGTTGGCCACATGGCGGAAGATGGTCGTTCGCAGATTTACCGTCCGCAGGGGTGCCCGTAGCGTGGTGACGATCGACGACGCTTGTCCGTAACCGGCCGGAAAATCCGAAATTTTGTGACTCGTCCTGGACACAGATCGTCTTGATGCTCACGTTTCGTTGTTGCATCGGGTAAAATCTCTGAGCCTTCTCGATGTGATTGAATCTTCCTGTACGAACTGACTGAAAGACGTGTTTTCGAATGACTTCCGGCTCCGAATTAACCAGATTTCAGGACCTTGCCGCAGCGACTCAGCGTCTATACGGTGCCGTTCAGACGCTTCAGGTTAAGGCGGAGTTTCTGCAGCCTGCCACGCTGGACGGGCAGGAATGGTTTGAGTTGCTGCGGCAGAAACTGGTTCCTCAGCTGGGTGAAGACCCGTGGCTGGTGGCCGCCGTGGTTGGCGGCACAAATATCGGCAAGAGCGTCACGTTCAATCATCTCGCAGGCAGCCGCGCCAGTGCGACCAGCCCGCTGGCGTCCGGCACGAAGCATCCCGTATGTCTTGTGCCATCGGGCTTTTCGGAACGTCATGACCTGCAGGCCGTATTTCCGGATTTCGCTCTGCATGAATGGACGGCTGCCGGGGCCGCTCTGGAAGCGTCTGTTGACCACAATCTGTACTGGCAGACATCGCCTGATCTGCCGTCCACGCTCCTGGTGCTGGACACGCCGGACATCGACAGTGACGCTCGAGTGAACTGGGTGCGCGCAGATGCCGTGCGCCGCAGTGCTGATGTGCTGATTGCAGTGCTTACTCAGCAAAAATACAACGACGCTGCGGTGAAGGAATTCTTTCGCAAAGCCGGTGCCGAAGACAAGGCCGTACTGGTTGTATTCAATCAGTGCCTGCTGCCCGAGGATGAACAGTACTGGCCGGTGTGGCTGAATACGTTTTGTGCAGAAACCGGAATTACGCCGGATGCGGTGTACCTTGCTCCCGCCGATCGTCGCGCGGCGGACGCACTGGAACTGCCATTTTACGAACGGCCCTGGCCTGTACCTTCTGACTGGGGCAGCGACAGCTTAGGGAAGGATTCGCCGGCTCGGAATCTGAATCAGGACCTGTCGAGGTTGAAGTTTCGTGAAATTCGAATTCGAACTCTGCGTGGTTCGCTGAAACAGGTGCTCGATGCCGGGGACGGTGTGCCACATCATCTGAAACAGCTGGAGCTTGCGAGCGAAGAACTGGCGAGTGCTTCAAAACGGTTGTCCAGCGAAGCGGTGCTGAAAATTCGGGACTGGCCGTCGCCGCCGAACGCGTTGTTCGTGGAAGAAATTCGAATCTGGTGGAAAGCTCGCCAGCAGGGATGGGCGAAGAAGATCAATTCTTTCTACGATAGTGTGGGCACGGGCATAACGTGGCCATTCAAAATGGCTCGCAACGCAATTCAGGGAGAACCGGTTCCGCCGATCAATAGATACAGAGAAGCCGAGTGGTCGGCCATTCTGACGACCGTTGAGGAACTGTTTGACAAATTGCAGTGGATGGCCGAAAGCGGCAATCGTATGATCAAACCGCAGGTGGAAGCGGTGTTGCAGGCGTCGACGCGGACGCAGCTGATCCAAAAACTAAAACGGCAGCACGCGACTGTCGACTTTGATGAAGAACTGAAGAACATGATTGCTGTGGAAATGGCCTCTTTCAGTGAGGACAGTCCGCAGCTGTTTGAATTCTATCGTCAGTTACACAACGTATCAGCGGCTGTTCGTCCCATGACCAGCGTTGTGTTGTTCAGTCTGGGGATGGGGCCCGCCGGAGAAGCCGTCGCTCCCCTTGTGGCGGGCGCTGCGGCGAACGCGGTCGTTCATGTCGTAGCCGATGTTGCCGGAGGCACGACTGCTGCGGTCGCCGGAGAGGCGGCTCTGTCAACTGTTGCCGGCCAGGGATCAGGAATGCTGCAGGCATGGTTTCATCGTCTGCATACAGTGTTTACGCAGCGTCGAGTCGACTGGCTGACGAATTTGATTCGTAATGAGCTGCTCGGCAATCTTCCGGAACAGATGCAGGCAGCAGCAAATCTGCCGACGTCGCCAGAGTATGGCGACGTGGTTGCCGCTGTGGATCAATTGTCCGTGTTGCTGCAGCAGGTGACGAACTCACCGGAAGCACCAGACGCGGCGAAAGGTGATCTCGCAAGGCCTGACGCGAAGGCAGACACCACCCTGGGGAATGTCACAGCCGAACATGCAGTCGAAGTGACTCCGAATCGAAGCAACGCCACTCAGGAATCCAACGAGATATGACCGCGCACGAACAATTGGAACATATTGCTCTGCTGGCTGAAGTTGATGACCTTACGGACCGACTGACGCGGTGGATCGACGATTGCCCGGAATGGCTGACCGCTCATCGTGCCAGAGCTCTGATGAAGCGGCTGCTGGAACGAGTTCACACACTGCGATTTCGTATGGAAACGCCATTGGTTGTCGCCACATTCGGTGGCACCGGGACGGGCAAGAGTTCACTGGTGAACGCTCTGGTCGGTCGCGAGGTCACGGCTGTCGGACGCGAACGCCCGACGACCAGCACTCCGATTCTGCTGGTGCATCCCGAGATCGAACCCGAAGCGCTGGAACTGGATCTGACGGCGTTCAACGTTAAGCGGATCGATGCGCCGGTACTGCGGGACATCGTCGTCATCGACTGTCCGGACCCGGACACCAGTGAAACATCGGAAACAGGGAGCAATCTGGGGATTCTTCGTGAGATTATTCCTCACTGCGATGTGCTGCTGTACACGTCCACGCAGCAGAAATACAAGAACGCCCGTGTGATCGACGAGCTGGTCGATGTGGCCAGCGGCTGTCGGCTGGTGTTCGTGCAGACTCACGCAGATCTGGATTCGGACATTCGCGACGACTGGAAGAAGTTTCTGTCTCCCAGATACGAAGTTCCGGAAATGTTCTTCGTCGATTCCGTCAAATCGCTGCAGGAGCAGCAGAGCGATCATCGTCCCGCCGGCGATTTTGGTCGCCTGCTGGAACTGCTCAGCAGCCAGCTGGGTGCAGCTCGGCGAGTGGAAATTCGTCGCGCCAATCTGATCGATCTGCTGCAGGAGGCGCTGGCTCACTGCCGTGCGGACTATGACGCGAATCTGCCAAAGGTTCAGGCACTGATTGAAACTCTGGAGCAGCAGCGGATCCGTCTTAAGGAGACTCTGACGGTTCAGTTATGCGATGAGCTGCTGGTCAATCGCACTTTGTGGGAACGCAGGCTGTTAAGTTCAGTGACGGACATGTGGGGCTTCAGTCCGTTTTCGGCAGTGCTGCGGCTGTACAACGGACTGGGAGCGTTCATCGCGTCTTTTACTTTTTTTCGAGCACGCACTTCGGCCCAGATGGCGCTGATCGGTGCCGTACAGGGGGCACGATGGGTGAAATCGCGGGCGAAGGAGAATGAAGCGGAATCGACGCTCGAGCGTCTTTCGACGTTTGGTATTGCGGATCAGGAGCTGCAGGAAAGTCGGCTGGTGATCTCCGGGCATATTCACACGGCCGGCATTGATTACGTCCAGTCCGATGATCGACGGGACCTGAGTGAATTGCGTCAGCGAGCCGCCACACTGGAAGGTGAGTTTCTTGGCGATGCTGGACGTGCGGTCGACGAAGTCATCGAAGAACTGGCAACCGCCAGCGGTGGTTGGTTGACGCGGATCTGTTACGAGTCTCTGTTTCTGGCGTATCTGCTGTTTTTGCTGGGACGGATCGGACACAATTTCTTCTGGTCTTCGTTTCTGGGTCCGATCGTCAGCGGTTCCGGAACTCACGAACCACTGCTGGAGGTTGACTTCTATATCCCGGCATTGATTTTTCTGGTGATCTGGTCGGGCTTCCTGGTGATTCTGTTTACTTGGGGACTGCGTCGAGGGCTCACAAGCCGAATTCAGAAGTTTGCTCAGTCCATGGCCGAATCGCGACTGCTGCACGGGTTGTTTCCCAAACTGGAAGAAACATGTCGACACGTTGTGCGCGACGATCAGCAACTGACCACACTGCTTGATCAGACAACCTCTTTGCGCCGCTATATTGCGGATTCCTCGGTGGGGTGCCTTGGCGGGCGACGTAAGGAGCCGACAGAATCATAGATCATATTCACCAGTTCTCACTTCAGCATTCCCGCGTCGGTCGATTCGCGATCGCACGGTTTTTCCGCTGGGGGGCTGCTGGACTGATGAGTCGATAGCGGCTGATCCGTCCGTCATTGAAATGAATCTGCCGGACGGGTTCGTTGCCGAACAGATTTACGAGGTGCCTAACACCGAACAGGTTTCCTGGATTTCGATGGCGGTCGATGACCGTGGCCGATTGATTACGTCTGATCAAAGAGGCGGCCTGTATCGTCTGACCGTATCAGACGACCAGCAGCCGAGTGCCCCAAAACTGGGACGAAGATCAGCTGCCGGCAGGTCTGCCTGACAGTCATGGTCACGCCGCAGGAATCATGCCTCCCGGCGGTTGGGTGGCTTGGACCGATCTGAAGGGCGAATACTGAGAGCTGGTCTGCAGCGGGTTCCGCAACATCTATGACGCTGCATTCAATCGGCGCGGCGAACTGTTCACATTCGATGCCGACATGGAATTCGATATCGGCACCCCACGGTATCGACCGACTCGCATATGCCATGTCGTGATTGGCGGTGAATTCGGCTGGCGCAACGGTTCCGGTAAATGGCCCGCCTATTCGCCCGACAGTCTGCCATCGACGGCTGACATCGGCCCCGGCTCACCGACCGGAGTTACGTTTGGTTACGACACAAAGTTTCCGGAACCCTATCGCAGCATGTTGTTTCTGTGTGACTGGAGCTACGGACGTATCGACATGGCGAACGTGTCTCGAAGCGGCGCTTCGTACAAGGCTCAGCATCGTCTCTTTGCCGCGCGGGCTCCTCTACCGGTTGTGGATATCGTTGCAAATCCCCGCGACGGGGCGCTGTACCTGATGACCGGTGGTCGAAACGTACAGTGGCACGTATATCGCATTCGTTACGAGGGCTCTCATGTGGTCTCGGATACCGAATCGACCAAGAGCGAACACCCGGCTCGCCGGCAGCCTGCAGCTGAATCGCATCTGCATGAGTTCCGACGGATGCTGGAGGGGCTGCATCAGCAAAGTGGTGCATATGTCGTCGATGGAGTCTGGCCGTATCTCGGACATTCGGACCGCCACATTCGGACCGCCACATTCGATTCGCCGCTCGGATTGCTCTCGAACACCAGGCTGTAGGCAGGTGGAAGCTGCGTGCCCTTTCAGCAACAGATCCTCAGATGCTGGTCACTGCCGCAATTGCGGTTGCCAGAAATTGTCCTGAATCTGCCGCAGACGGTCACCAGTTGATCACGTCGTTGTTGCAGCTGAACTTTCAGTCGCTGTCTCACAACCTCCAGGTTGAGTTTCTGCGAGCCATTTCATTGACGCTGATTCGACAGGGGAACCAAGGTTAAGCAGACCGCCACTCCTTGATACAGCCCCTGCTGGCTGAATATCCATCAGGCAATCGGACCATTAATCGAGAACTGTGTCGGCTGCTGATGTTTCTGAGAAGTTCTGACGCGATTGCTCCGACCGTAAAGCTGCTGGAAGTGGCGGATCTGCCCGAAGATCAGATTCATTTTGCGATGACGCTGCGTAACATCGAAGACGGTTGGTCTGTTGCACTGCGACGGCGATACTTTGAGTGGCTGGTGAAAGGCCGGCTGTACGCAGGCGGGCCCAGCAACGGCGAATTTGTCGAACAGATTCGTAAAGATGCCGAAGCGTCACTGTCAGCGGGACACAGAGCTGCTCTGGCAGACGTTCTGCAACAACTTGCCACTCGTCCGGCACCGTCCCCCGCAATTGAAGCCAGACCCGTTATTCAGAAATGGACGGTGGCCGATCTGATTGAGGATCGGGACACACCGTGGTCCGCTTTCCTGACTGACGCTGACGACGTATCGCGCGGAGAATCATTGTTTGCTGCCGCGGCCAGTACTCGCTGTCAGCGCGTGAAAGGCCGCGGTGGAATCGTTGGGCCGGATCTGTCGTCCATCAGCAGACGATTCAGTCCATACGATCTTCTGGAGTCAGCCGTGGATCCGGCTAAATCCGTTCCGGCCGATTATCAGTCTGTTTCAGTTGTCACTCAGGACGGCAACGTTGTTACGGGCCAGATTGTAAATCTAAGCAGTCGCTCGAGCTCATTGCGTACGGACGCACTGGCTCCGGCAAACCTGACAAAAGTTCCACAGGCCGAGGTCGAGGAAATAGTGCCTTCGAAGGCGTCTCTGATGCCAGCCGGTCTGCTGGACTCATTACATCGAGAAGAAATTCACGAAATGCTGAGCTGGCTGGTTCGGCAGTCTGCGGCTGCTCAATAGAGATACTGACCACTGTCTGATTCAACGCATGCCTTCAGGGTGCTGAACGACAGCAGCGAATTACGACAGGAGGTCATGAAGTACGTTGCCGTGCACATCGGTCAGACGCATGTCGCGTCCACTGTACCGGTAGGTGAGTCGTTCATGATTGACACCCAGTTGATGCAGGACGGTCGCCCACAGATCGTAGACCGTGCACTTATCCTGCACGGCGTGGTAACCAAGTTCGTCCGTCGCGCCATATGCCGTGCCGCCCTGCACTCCACCACCTGCGAGCCAGACGCTGAAGCCGAACGGGTTGTGATCGCGTCCATTGCTGCCCTGTGAGAACGGTGTGCGACCGAATTCACCCGCCCAGACGATCAGTGTTTCATCCAGCAGACCGCGTTCTCTCAGATCGCTGATCAAAGCTGCGATCGGCTGGTCGATCTGGAAGCCCATGGCACCATGACCTCGCTCGAGATCGCCGTGCTGATCCCACGGATTGGCTGCCCCGCCTGCTCCGATACCCTTTGTCAGGCAACTTAATTCGACGAAACGCACGTCGCGTTCGATCAGACGACGGGCCAGCAGGCACTGCCGCGCATAGGCGGCTTTCTGCGGGTCTTCGGAGTCCAGTCCGTATCGCTGATGAGTTTCTTTTGTTTCGCCCGATATGTCACAGAGTTCCGGCACCGCGGATTGCATGCGGAACGCGGTTTCATAGTTGCTGATCGCAGCTTCAACCTGGGCATCGCCGGATGAGGCCGCCAGGAATTCGTTGTCGAATGTGCGTGCGAAGTCCAGACGCTGACGCTGCGCGGCTGTCGTGCTGAGTGCGCGAATGTTGCGGATCGCCTGGGGCTTGTCGGCCTGCAGAATTGACCCCTGATGCTCGGCGGGCAGAAAACCATTGCTGAACAGGCTGACTCCGCCATGGGGCGGCACGGCGTTCCCGCTTTGCAGTATAACGTAGCCGGGCAGGTTTCTATTCTCACTGCCCAGCCCGTAGGTACACCAGGCACCGGCACTCGGAAAACCCATGAACGGGAAGCCTGAATGCATAAAGAAATTTCCCTGAGCATGTTCATTGACCGGTGTGGTAATGGACCGCACGACCGCCAGTTCGTCAGCAACGGTGGCCAGTTGCGGAAATATGCTGCTGATTTCCAGTCCGCTTGCGCCGGATGGGGTGAATTCAAACGGACTGGCCATGACGTTGCCGTTGTTGTTGAACTGCGTTCGTTCAATCGTGACAGGCATTGGCTTGCCATGCAGATCCTTCAGTTTTGGCTTTGGATCAAAGGAATCCACATGCGAAACGCCTCCCGACATGAAGCAGAAGATGACCCGTTTCGCTTTGGGATCGTGATGAGTCTTTTTCAGGCCTGCGCCCGTCGGTAATTCGGTCGAATCAGCGGACGATTGCCCATTCATGAGACCGGCCAGAGCGACGGCACCAAAGCCCATGGAACTGCATTCCAGAAATCTGCGTCGTGATGCACGGCAGACGTCAGTTGCAGCCTGCGACGGATTGACATTCATGTCACCGAACATAGATGAATTCCTTAAAGGTGAAGAGTGCCTGAGCCAGTTCGCTCCACAGCACGGCAGCGCTGACGGTCATTGGCACAGGGCCCAGCTGCTGCAGTTCTGTTTCCAGCAGTTTCACGGTTTCGGACAGTCGGGCCACAGCCTCGCGGTTTTCAGGTGAAAGTTCTGCCAGCACTTGGCTTTCCGAAATGAACGTTGGGGCTACGCCGGATGTGGCTGCGACTTCTTCGGCGCTCAGCGCACGGTCGTAGAGCTGAGCTCGGATCACTCGTCCGGCAAGCATCCGGTTGCCGCCAGCAGGAAGGTGCCGAAGACCAAAGCTGATAACAGCCTCACCCGCTTTGAATTCAAACGGGCCGTTGCTTTTGTACGGCTTGCCGTAGGGACGCCCGTTTCGATAGCCCATGATGCGGCCGTCCGCGTGGTAGACAATTGCTGCGTGAACCGGTTGTTTCACGGCTTCCTGTTCCTGAGGTCCGTTAAACGACTGCGTTCGCGCGAACCCGTTGCTGCCCGCCATCCATTGTCGCGGATCACGTTCTCCAAAGACAATGGAATCAAACATGATTCCATCCGGGGTCTGAATCGTTATCACTCCGCCACCGCGCTGATTCAGGTTGTCCAGCTGTACCCACGCTTCCAGCGTCTTCGCTTTCAGGGACATCTGTATCGGTTGTGTCACGACATGGCCGCCGCCAGTCGCGAATAGCGCGCCGTTCGTGATGTGGGCACCGGAACGCAGTTCGCCATGTGCCGCCCCCACCAGGTCATTTACTGACTCGTCGAATTCCCAGCGACCGACGGGCTGCGGCAAATTCTGCTCGCGTTGTGATGCATCAGCTTCCGCCGCCCGTAGCAGCCGTTTTCGAACAGGAGACGTAATGTCTTCGATATCGCTGCGCCGCTCGGCAATTCCTTTGTTCAGGTCAGAAACTTTCTGCTGCTGTGTTTTCATGCGTTGGCGGGATGCGGCCAGATAATTCTGCACTCTGACTACTTCCGCAGAGGTCGCCGGTCGTCCGAAAGCTGTCAGAAACATTCTGCCGATCCGGTCTGCGTCAGAATTCAGTGATGAATCACTCAGTATTCGGCCAGCCCACGAAGCTGCGTATGCAGCGGTTTGCGGATTATTCATCATGGTTAACGACTGAGCTGGTACGTTGGTGGCATCGCGTCGTCCGACGGAGGTATAGGGTTCGGGGAAATCAAACGCACGCAGAAACGGGGCAAGGGAGTTACGCCGAACCCGCATGTAGACGCTGCGTCTCGGCGAGCCTCCGTCAGTCGGCGGTCCTGCCAGTTGATGCTCAATCTTCCCGGACACGGTCAGCAGCAGGTCACGAATCGCTTCAGCTTCCAGTCGCCGGACATTTGCATGTGACAGCAGTCGGTTCTCCGGATCCCGCTCACGGGCTGCAGCAGACGCACGGCAGGAAAGCTGCCATGTCCTGGACGTTACGATGCTGCGAATCAGCTGACGCAGTGACCAGCCGTCGTCCACGAACCGTGTTGCCAGCCAGTCCAGCAGTTGCGGGTGGCTGGGCTGGTCGCCAAGTTGTCCGAAGTTATCGGGGGTGCTGACGATGCCGCGGCCGAACAGATGATGCCAGACACGATTTACAATGACACGCCGCGTCAGAGGGTTGTCGTCTCGCAGTAAGTCTTCTGCCAGTTCCAGCCGACCGCTCAACGACGTCTGGTAAGGTGTTGCGTCGATCGCCTCAAGAAACCGGCGCGGTACAGCATCCTGGGGAAGTTTGTGATTACCGCGTTCGAACAGTCGCTGGTTCGTCGCATATGTTTCGTCCAGCCCGGGAACGCGTGTTGGTTCCGGAATCTGTTCTTCAAGTCTGCGATACTCAGTGATCAAAGGCCGAACAGCTGACATGGTATCCAGACGATTGGGCAGCAGGCCCTGTCTGAGGCAGGCATCCAGCAGCAGTGCCTGGGCGTCGGTCGCTGTTTCGTTCTTCCATGCTTCGATCGACGTGCGAATTGCTGCGACATAAACCGAGGCGATATCGGCCAGTGATGATGGCGGCTGGCCACTGGCGGCCGCGAACACGGGGGCCAAAAACTCTCGGAATTCGACTGGTGCCGGTTCGTCTTTCTTCAGCAGTAGTGCTTCTCGAACGGCGAACCACGAACGTGGCTGGTTTGCGACAAGCAGAGGAGCGTCGTTTGCAGTTGCCAGTTCTATGTGAACGTCGTCGCCGTTCCAGTATGCCAGGTCGAACCGCTGCCAGCGCCATTGATTATCCAGTTTCTTCACAGGATACACTGTGCCGTTGCGGGGGTAGTCCTGTACGACGTATCGCACGGACGCTCCTGCGTCTCCGGCAACGCGGATCCATAATTCCGTATTGTCGCCAATTGTCACGTCGTCGGATGTCAGGCGGCCTGCATGCTTAGCCGACAGTGCGTGAGAAAAAACCGCTGCCGGATAAATGCCTGTCAGGGCGAGATCTCCGGTTGCGGCAACCGCGAATTCACCTGCAGAATGTGGCTGCTCTGGCAGGCCGCTGCCAGTCGTGAACCATTTGGCGTAATCGTGCCGGGTCGTAAGATCCCAGCGTTGCATCGGAACCCGCGTCCTTCGCTTATCCCACCCGGCCTTTTGTTGCTCGAAAGACTGAACCTGGCGTTGCCATGCGTTAGCCAGGTTTTCGTCATTTGCGGTGGCCTTATGAATGTTGTGCACCGGGTGCAGAAGTTTCTCCGGTTTATCGGCCTGCATCCAGGGACCCTCGTCGGCAGAGATGCGCTGCCCTAAAGCCTCCAGCGACGCTTCCCAATGGCCCGCAACTGCGGAACGGATGCGAGGCTTGAGAGCTGCCAGTTCGGAGCGATGCCGATTCACGCGATCCGGCAGGTCGATCACAGTGCGTCCCGGCCGGCACGAACCCAGAATTCCGAACATCGCGTAATAGTCCTTCTGGCTGATGGCGTCAAACTTGTGGTCATGGCAGCGGGCGCAGGACACCGTCAGGCCCAGAAATGCCTTGCTGAAGGCATTGATCTGGTCGTCGATGAATCGAACTTTTTCATCCAGGGCGTCCGTGGGAGCAAAACCGTGAAAGACCATGCGCCAGTGAGCCGGCCCGATCGCGGATTCGTTGATCCCCAGAGATTCGTTAATCCGTGGAGTGGCCAGCAGATCCCCCGCTACGTGTTCCCGCACCAACTGATCGAACGGAATGTCTGCATTCAGCGCCCGTATCATGTAGTCGCGGTACCGCCATGCCTGTACGATTTCCGGATCGCCTTCGCTGCCGTGCGATTCGGCATAACGAATCCAGTCCATCCAGTGTCGCGCCCACCGCTCGCCAAAGCGCGGGCTGGTAAGCAGTTCGTCTACCAGCTGCGCCACAACATCTTCGCGTGTCTGTTCTGACGCCGTGGCAATTCGCTTGGTCCATGCTGCGGCTTCGTCACTGCCAGGTGGCAGTCCGGTCAGATTAAAGTACAGTCGACGGACCAGGGTCATCGGTGGCGCGGGTGCGGAAGGCATAAGGTCGGCAGCGTGACGTCTGGCTTCAATGAAGCGATCAATCGGATGCTTCGTCCATTTCTGATTCTTGACGGTTGGTGGTACAGGATCGCGAACCGGTTGAAAACTCCACCATTGTTTTCGTCTGTGCAGTGTGGCATCCCACGACGTGATGTCCGCCAGTTCTGCTGCTGAGGGCGCGTGTTTGCGCGGATCTGGAGCCCCGTCTGCAATCCACTTTTCAAAGTTTGCAATCACTCGGTCATCCAGTTTCGGCCCGTTCTGCGGCATCTCGAGTCCCTTGACCTCGTGCCGCAGAATCAACAGCAGCTGACTTTTTGCAGGATTGCCGGGCACCACGATCGGCCCACCAGCGCCACCCTTCAGCAACGCTGTACCGTGATCGACGGCCAGATCTCCCTCTGCCACATCGGAGCTGTTATGACACTCGTAACAATGCTCAACCAGCACGGGGCGGATGCGTGATTCAAAAAAATCCAGTTGTGCCTGGGTCGGGTCGGCGGCCAGTGCCGGCCTCGCAGGCAATGCGGCAACGACGGTGCTGAGGATCAACTTTTGAAACATTGTGGAGCACAGCCAGCCGTGACGTTGCCGGTTTCTGTTATTGTTAAGTCGCGATTTAATGTATGGCTTCATTTGTTGTATTCATCGCTGCAGGTCAGACTGATTCCAATTCAGGACCGTAGACGCGGATCGGAGCCATGTCAATCCGACCGTGACGTCCTGCGTGGGGACTCAGACCTTCAAATACACTGAGTTTGGTTCAGGTCGCGTCGAGTCGGAGGAAGCTGATTCTGAGCTTAGCGGCGATCGATGAATTGGGTGGGTTCTGTAATACCGAAAGTCTGCGTATGGGAAAATTTGTTTCTGTGCAACGTGCCGGAATCGAATGCGTGACTTCGATTCTCATACACCACTTCGTCACTAACGAAAAATCTCCGGCTTCCAGACGCAGAGCAGACGGCTTGGTGAGATTTAAGCGTTTTGTGAATTCGCAGCTACGTCACTGTTCCGGAACCTGAGGTGGCGTGACAGCCGCTGACGATCTGAGCCACCAGAACAGCTCGGTATGGCCGAATGCTGTTGCGGAGATGTCAGGAACAGTTACCATGAATTTAACGCATGTTCGGAGCAGTCGGCCGCCGATGTCCGCGAGTCGTCTCTCGTGCTGCTGGTCAGTGAAGCTGCACCATCGAACGATTCTTCAGTGACCACCGTAAAGTTTTCACCTCGGTGTTATGAGTCAAGCCGGTCTGTCAGCAGTGGAGCGAATGTTTTGTCAAATCCTCCTCCGGTCAGTGACCCACTCACGATAATTGCCTCCGCTGAGAAATTCGCGGTCCAGGTGCCCCCCTGAATCTGGCAGTCGTCGATCAGGAAACCCTTGCGGCGGCAAACGTCGACGGCACCGAAATGCTGCCAGACAATGCCATGCGTTTCCAGGCACAACAGAGTGCGACGCTGTTTCCCGTCGTCGTGGCTGAGCCCGAACAGCACGGCGCCGTCCGGTTCGTCAGCAACGCCGCCTTGTTGAAGTTCGATCTCGGTGTATGTGAATGCCAGCGTTTCATCAGACGTGATAACGCCCAGGATATGCTGCACGGCCGCAGGTGATAACTTCTTCATGCGGACGTGGTCGTCAGTGCTTGCGGCGAGTCGTTTCTGAAACGTTGTGTCCAGCAATGCCAGAGCCTCGTCGTGAGTACGACGATAATAGGCGGCGGTTTCCAGCAGCAGTTCCTGAATGTGCTGGTTGCAGGCCCCTGTTGCCACAGCGCATTGCATCAATGCCGCCAGGTAATCATCGGTCATCGGTCCGGCCGGGTCCAGGTTCGGCGGTTCGAATGTGGCTTCTTCGGACTGTTGCCTAAGCTGATTCAGCAGCACGGTCCGCCGGTCCAGCGAAACATGACTCATCAGTTGTGTCTCTGCGACCAGCATTGATGCGGTGTCGCCCGGTACGCAGAGGACGGCAGTAAGAAAGCGGTGGACAGAGGTCAGCGAATGCTCGGCCTGTGCTTCCAGTGACGTAGCTTGAGCGGTTCCTGACAGAGTGAGCTTTAAGTCGAAACGGGTTTCCAGGTCGTGTTGCCAGGCGACTCGGTCTGCATCTGCTCCGTGAATATGCTGGCTGAAAAATGCCTCCAGCTTTGTGACAATCTCTTCGCGGTCTGCACGGGACAGCACAGCTGGATCCTCGATGCGCAATCCCGCCGACCGATGTCCGGCCAGGCACCGATACAGATAGATGCGGTCATATTCACTGCGGAGCTGTAAGGCGGTGACTTCACGCAGGGCCTGACTGAGTGCTTCACGTGATTCTGGAAAGCTGCGCAGCAGCTCTGTCAGTTCTGTGCCGAATATCCATGCGGCATCGCGCTGTCGAAACCCCGGTCCGTAAATATTGGAAACCTCGGTGCCGATAACCGTGACAACATCGTGAAGTATACCGACGGCCTGCCGATCCACCACGTTCTCAACCACGTGTTGTGCGCCGCGGCGACCGAGTTCCGTGGCCAGCCACCATGCGCCAAGTGTCACAGGATTCATTCCCGCTGCCATGCGACCCGCGTAGGCACCGCGAGTGACGTACTTCAGCCACGGGGCGACTTGCTGGTAGGTGCCGTATCCCTGCACCGCCTTCTGGATATATCCATACATCTCGTTGATGTTGTATCGCTTGATGTCCACGGGAAGCTGTTCCAGCAGGACCAGCATGTGCAGGCAGATGCGACTGGCTGATCTCGCCAGATTTTCGAAGCTTGTTTCCAGCAGCGGATTGTCGCTTGTCGGCGAGTAAACCTTTGCGACGCGCTGAATGAGATCCACTACGTCCGATCGAATTGACTCAGCATCGATCTTTCCTGCGACGTTGTACCCGTTCTGTCGGATCTTCTCGTAGACCCGTTCTGCCTCAGCCTCCAGCAGCGTCTGAACTTTCCGATCCGCTTCTGATAGTCTCAGTGTCGTTGCGACATCGTTCGTTCCGGCCGTCTGCGAAGTGGGGTATTCGGTGAATTCCTGAAAACGAACGGTTTGCTCGGCCAAGGTGCGTTCTCGGTCTGCCAGACGCTCGGCAAACGCCTGTAATTCGTGTGCTTCGGCCTGCCGCCACGACTCAAACTCTGCCCGTTCGTCCGCAGACTCCTCAGCCAGTGTCTCAGACCCAAGTTCACCTTCCGGACGAATAAAGAAAATACTGCTGGCGGATAATGTCGCTCCCAGCAGAATGCCGCTGAGTGAGAATTTGCCTGGAGCGTTTGCCAGGACTGCGCCCGCGACCACAAATCCCACGCCGGCAGTCACCAGAGCAATTGCCACCCGATGCCGTTTTGACTTCATTATGCACTTTTCCTGAAACAAGCTGGTACGGTGTGCAGCCTATCCCGGCTGATTTTTTGTGTCTACTTGGGTGGGCTCCGGAAATTACGTGGGTGCAGCTGATTACCATTTCCGCAGCTGAGAATTCGAATTCCGGAGGCCCGAGATCGTTCCGCCCTCGTCTTCAGCGGCGTGTCTAATTCGGCACGGCCGACGTGGAGTTGTCTTCTGGCCTGCGAAACTGCTGTCTGGACGCGGCTGATCACCACAATTGCGCGGCCGAATCGGATTGTTGTCATCCATTCGATAACAACAGAACTCAGCTTGAGTTGGGCCAAAGATTTTGGGTGCTCAGGCTCCGGCGATTGAACGCTTGTTATCTGTCACGATTATGAGAAAATCTCTGAGCTCTCGTAATACTGGGTGGCTTACGCAGCAAAGTGCGGAAAATGAGCCATTCGGTATATCAGGTCGGCCCCCAGCTTTTTTGTTGGGCCAGGAAACAGGAATGAAGTTGTCTGTTCGCCAAAATTTGGAGTGTTTTGAAGCGAATTCGCTGAATGGTGGTCCCCTTGGAGCGTCACTGCACTTGTTGCGCAGTCAACCCTATTTAGTTAAACCAACTGCGGCTGTGCCGCCACCAGATTCAAGCGACGGCTCGAAAGTACGAGGTCGCGCCCGCGGATCGCTGCTCTTAACGCAACTGCAACACGATTTGCCTGGAAAAAGGTCAAAACCTCGTGTTGCTTTATCGAAAGCAGCGACGACGGCCGGATCCACATAAGCCACCGTCTAAATGAACAACAGACGTGTGGTAAACGACTTCGGGTGGCGAAGTCGTCGCGCACGCCGTGCCGGTCCGGTTGACTCGGCAACGAATTCCGGGTTTCTCCCGGCAGGGTCGTTGACGTTCGTCAGCATGCGACCAGGCAGAATCACAGAGAGAAAATAAAATGGAAGACAGCCGAGGCAACGAATATCCACGTGCGATGCGTCCTTCGTTCGGGGCTCCGGAGGCCACGGGTCTGTACGACCCGGCCAATGAGCATGAAAATTGCGGTGTTGGTTTTGTCGCTCATATTAAAGGTCAACGGTCTCGATCGATTATTACGGACGCAGATCGCATTCTGCGGCATATGGATCACCGCGGCGCCTGTGGTTGCGAAGAGAATACTGGTGACGGTGCCGGTATGCTCACGGGGCTGCCGACCAGCTTTCTGAAACGAGTTGCCAAAGAGGATATTGGCATCGATCTGCCGGAACCCGGCGACTACGGCGCCGGAATCGTTTTTCTGCCGCAGAATGAAGCTCAGCGCGCACAGTGCAAGTCAACGGTTGAAGAGCTGATTGTTCAGCAGGGACAGACATTGCTGGGCTGGCGCAGGCTGCCCGTTGACTTTAACGGTGCCGACATCGGCAGGACCGCTCGCGATTTCGCTCCCCATATGGAGATGCTGTTTGTGGGCGCTGCCAGCGGGCTGGATGCGGATGCGCTGGAGCGACAGCTGTTCGTGATTCGCAAACTGGCGAGTCACAGACTGCGCAACAGCGATATGTCTGAAGCACAGTCGTTTTACGTCTGTTCGCTGTCGACGAAACTGATTATTTACAAAGGGATGTTGACATCCTTTCAGGTGTTGCCGTTCTTTAAAGACCTGCAGGCGGAAGACTACACCAGTCACCTGGCGATGGTTCACAGTCGGTTTGCCACAAACACGTTCCCGAGCTGGGACCGCGCTCAGCCCCTGCGATTCATGTCACACAATGGCGAGATCAATACCGTCAAGGGCAACAGTAACTGGATGTATGCCCGACAGGGCGTGATGGAAAGCGAACTCTGGGGAGACGATCTGCAGAAGCTGTTTCCCATTGTCGAACCTCACACGTCAGATTCCGGCTGTTTCGACAATGCTCTGGAGATGCTGTACCACAGCGGTCGGACTCTGCAGGAAGTCGTCATGATGATGATTCCGGAAGCGTGGCAGAATCACAGTACCATGCCGGAAGACAAGAGAGCATTCTACGAATACTACAGCTCTCTGCAGGAACCGTGGGACGGGCCGGCATCCGTTTCCTTCACTGACGGACATTACATCGGAGCGACGCTGGACCGCAACGGCCTGCGTCCCAGCCGCTACTATGTCACAAAGGACGATCGTGTTGTGATGGCCAGCGAAGTCGGTGTGCTGGATATCGAACCTGACAACGTCGCGTATAAGGGACGACTGCAACCGGGCCGAATGTTCCTGGTTGACTTTGAAGAAGGCCGAATCATTGATGACGGCGAGCTGAAGACCGATGTTGCGTCTCGGCGACCGTACCGTAACTGGCTGGACCGGGAACGAATTCTGTTGTCAGACATTCCGACGGGCTGCAAGCCGAAGTACTATCAGGGACAGGATCTGTTCAGCCGTATGCAGGCCTTCGGTTACACCACCGAGACCATGCAGTTTATGTTGATTCCGCTGATGCAGGCGAAGAAGGATCCGATTGGTTCAATGGGCAACGACGCCGCACTGGCGTGTCTCAGTGACCAGGCTCGCATGCCCTACGACTACTTTCGTCAGTTGTTTGCTCAGGTGACCAATCCCGCGATCGACTCGATTCGGGAAGAGGTCATTATGTCGCTGGAATGCTATATTGGTCCGGAAGGCAATCTGCTGGACACCACCGACAAGCAGTGTCATCGCCTTGCTCTGCCACACCCGATTCTCAGCAATCAGGAACTGGCGAATCTGAAAGACATGGATCATCGCGGGTGGCGGTCGAAAGTGATCGACACAACGTATGCAAAGTCAGACGGTCCCGATGGTCTGCAGCCGGCATTGAAACGGATTTGTGACGAAGCTCGCCTGGCCATCAAGGATGGTTTCAGCGTCATCATCCTGTCCGACCGCACTATTGGTCCGGACCGTATTCCGGTCAGTTCTCTGCTGGCGACCGGAGCTGTTCACCATCACCTGGTACGTCACGAAGAACGCACTCAGATCGGCATTGTCGTCGAATCGGGTGAAGCTAGAGAGGTCCACCATTTCTGCCTGCTGATCGGTTACGGAGCTGACGCTGTGAATCCGTATATGGCGATCTATGCGTTGCGTCAGGCAGTTGTTGAGGGCAGTCTTTCCGAAGACTTTACCGGTCAGGAAATCGTGCAGATTTACCGACTGGGCGTCGCTAAAGGCATGCTGAAAGTGATGGCCAAGATGGGCATCAGTACGCTGGCCAGCTACAAGGGCGCTCAGATCTTTGAGGCCGTTGGTCTCTCCATCGATGTCGTCGATCTGTGCTTCGCAGGAACAGCCAGCCGGATCAAGGGGGTCGGCTTCGATGTTCTGGCTCAGGAAGCGTTGATTCGTCATCACGTCGGCTATCCGGACAACCCTGACAGCGTCACTCAGGAACTTACCAACCCGGGGTTGTTCCATTGGCGACGGAACGGCGAAAAGCATGCGTGGAATCCGCACACGATCGGTCGCATTCAGCAGGCAGCGCGCACCGGCGACAGGAATGCATATAAAGATTTCAGCAAGCTGATCAACAGCGAAACCACCCGTGCCTGCCATCTGCGGGGTCTGCTTAAGTTTCGCGCCGGCAATGCGATTCCGCTGAATGAAGTTGAGCCTGCCAGCGAAATCGTCAAGCGATTCTGTACCGGCGCCATGAGCTTCGGGTCAATTTCGGCAGAATCTCACGAGACGCTGGCGATCGCCATGAACCGTCTGGGTGGCAAGAGCAACACGGGCGAAGGTGGCGAACGATACGCCCGCTTCACTCCCGACGAAAACGGAGATTTGAGGCGTTCGGCGATCAAGCAGGTTGCCAGCGGCCGATTTGGTGTGACGTCGTGGTATCTGACCAACAGCGACGAATTGCAGATCAAGATTTCTCAGGGTGCGAAGCCCGGCGAAGGTGGTGAACTGCCTGGTCACAAAGTCGACAAAGTTATCGCGGAAACCCGTCTGTCAACGCGCGGGGTCGGACTCATTAGTCCGCCACCGCATCATGATATCTATTCCATCGAAGACCTTTCTCAGCTGATTTACGATCTGAAAAACGCCAATCGCCGTGCTCGCATCAGCGTAAAACTGGTGTCTGAGGTCGGGGTCGGGACAGTCGCGTCCGGAGTAGCAAAAGGACATGCCGACAACATTCTGATTTCCGGCAGTGAAGGAGGTACGGGGGCGTCACCGCTGACCAGCATCAAGCACGCCGGTTTGCCGTGGGAACTGGGCATCGCGGAAACTCATCAGACTCTCGTTATGAACGACCTGCGCAGCCGTGTGCGACTGCAGACGGACGGCCAGCTGAAAACGGGGCGAGATGTTGCTGTTGCAACGCTGCTGGGCGCCGAAGAATACGGTTTCAGCACGGCTCCGCTGATTACCGTTGGCTGTATCATGATGAGAAAGTGCCACCTGAATACGTGTCCTGTAGGCATCGCCACCCAGGACCCGGAACTGAGGAAGAAGTTTGCCGGTAAACCGGAACATGTCGTCAACTACCTGTTCATGGTGGCCGAGGAAACTCGCGAGATCATGGCGGAGCTCGGTTTTCGCACGATTAACGAAATGGTCGGCCGCTGCGACATGCTTGAAGTTGACCGCGATGTTGCCCACTGGAAAGCAAAGAACATCGATCTGACTCCAATTCTGACGCTGGCCGAAAAGCCACACGAGAATGTGCAGACCTACTGCACCATCGATCAGAAGCACGGGCTGGAGGAAGTTCGTGATATGGAGCTGCTGCAAAAGTGCAAAGCGGCTATAGAAAAGAAACAACGCGTTCGAGTCGATACGCACATTCAGAACATCGACCGTGCTTTCGGCACGATCCTGAGCAACGAGGTCAGCAGAGCACACGGACCGGATGGACTGCCCGATGGCACGATTCACATCAAGGCCAACGGTTCGGCGGGGCAAAGTGTCGGCGCCTGGAGCACAAAGGGTGTGACGATTGAAATCGAAGGTGATGCCAACGACTACGCCGGTAAGGGCCTGTCCGGCGGCCGTCTGATTATCTATCCGCACAAGGACAGTACGTTTACCCCGGCAGAAAATATTGTCATCGGCAACGTCGCTCTGTACGGCGCGACCAGCGGTGAAGCGTATTTTCGCGGCGTCGCCGCAGAACGGTTCTGTGTGCGTAACTCCGGAGCTCATGCGGTGATCGAAGGTGTCGGTGATCATGGCTGCGAGTACATGACCGGCGGTCGAGCGGTAATTCTGGGCCCGACCGGACGTAACTTTGCGGCTGGGATGTCCGGTGGCGTTGCCTATGTGCTGGACCCTGATGATAAGTTCCTGGTGAACTGCAATCTGGAGACAGTTGCTCTGGAGAAAGTAGAAACGGCAGAAGACGCTGCCGAGCTGAAGACCATGATCGAAAATCATCAACAGCACACCGGTTCCGAAACGGCCCGTAAGATCCTGAGCGACTGGGACATGGCCTTCACGAACTTCGTGAAGGTCATGCCGGTGGATTACAAGCGTGCGTTGAAGGAAATCGCTGAAGAAGAGGCGGCGGCGAGCTAGTTTCACATTTCTGTCAGTCGGGGTGAAACCCGGCACAGAGCGCTGGCCCGGGTCGCGCCTGACCGGCTGCCAACTTTGGTGGCACTCGCGAATGCGTTCGACGATATCAACGGAACACAATACATCTGACCTCCAAAGTCAGACCTGGTAAACGAAGAGACGAAGGACTGAGAAATGGGTAAGCCTACCGGCTTTAAGGAATTCGCACGACAGATCCCTCACGATCGAGACCCTTTACTGCGGATTCTGGACTGGAATGAGTTTCACGAGGATATGCCGGTCGACGACCTGCAGTCTCAGGGAGCGCGCTGCATGGATTGTGGCGTACCGTTCTGTCACACCGGCGAAATGATGGCCAATATGGCGTCCGGCTGCCCGGTTAATAATCTGATTCCAGAATGGAATAACCTGGTTTACAACGGTCGCTGGAAGGACGCGCTGGATCGTCTGCACCGGACCAACAACTTTCCGGAATTTACCGGGCGAGTCTGTCCGGCGCCGTGCGAGGGTTCATGCTGCCTGGGCGTTAACGAACCTCCGGTAACAATCAAGAATATTGAATGTTCCATCATTGATTACGGTTTTGAACAGGGGTGGGTGGTTCCTGAACCTCCTGCTGTTCGTACCGGAAAAACGATCGCTGTTGTCGGTTCCGGCCCGGCAGGTTTGGCTTGTGCGGCTCAGTTGAACAAGGCGGGTCACACTGTGACGGTCTACGAAAAAGACGACCGGGTCGGTGGACTGCTGATGTACGGCATTCCGAACATGAAGCTGGATAAGAAGGCTGTCGTTGAACGGCGTGTGCAGCTGCTGAAGGAAGAAGGGATTACCTTCGTAACCAATACTGCCGTGGGTCGGGACCTCGCAGCAGCCAAGTTGAAGGAAGGCTTCGATGCTGTCGTGCTGGCCGTGGGAGCAACTCGACCACGTGACCTGCCGTTGCCGGGCCGAGACGTCAAGGGGATCCATTTCGCCATGGACTTCCTGCGTCCCAATACTCGCAGTCTGTTGGATTCCGGCCACGAAGACGGAAACTACATCAGCGCTAAAGATAAGCATGTCGTGGTGATTGGTGGAGGTGATACGGGCACTGACTGCCTTGGCACGTCCGTTCGGCACGGTTGCAGGAGCATCGTCAATTTTGAAATTGTCGAACGTCCACCGACCGAACGCCCATCCAACAATCCGTGGCCACAATGGCCTCGCGTGTTCCGCATTGATTACGGTCACGAAGAAGCCGCTGCAAAGTTCGGGCGGGACCCTCGTGAGTTTTGCGCGTCGACCATCGAATTTGTGGACGATGGCAACGGCAACATCAAATCTGTGAAGTCCTGTGAAGTGGACTGGCAGAAGATCACCGAAGGCGGTCCGCCGTTCACACCGATCCCCGGAACGGAAAAAGAATACCCGGCCGATCTGGTGTTGCTGGCCATGGGCTTCCTGGGGCCTGAAGGTGGTCCGGCGGAGCAGCTTGGTGTCGACATCACTGAAGGTCGGGGTGGTATGACGTGGTTCAAGGCGGAACACGAGAAGTACACGACCAACGTAGACAACGTATTCGTGGCCGGCGACTGTCGTCGAGGTCAAAGTCTGATTGTGTGGGCGATCAACGAAGGCCGAGGCTGTGCTCGCGAAGTGGACCGCCACCTGATGGGCACGACCGACCTGCCTTAACGCACCTGGCGGGCCTGAGTTCTTATCTGTGCCGGTGCACTACGGTCTTCGTGTGCCCCCTAAGGTGTGTCATAATACAGCGTCCACCATTGTCGAATCAAACCGCCGTGACGACTTCACGCCCGCACGGTGTGTGCCGATGCAAGACGGAGCGTTTCAATGCCTGCTCCGTCGCAGGGTTGGGCTGGTACATCTGGTGGCTGGAACGTCCGTGCTTCGTGTCGTGCAGCGCGGCATACCGCGTAGTCACGTCAACGCTGCGGAGGATCCTTCCGTACCGAGTCCGAGGCTAGTCTCAGGGCAAGAACTGCGAGATTGACTTTGACGGCACGAACTGAGCAATTTGCCTGCGAATCTCGTCAAATCCGGGACAGTAAAGTAAAACCACCGATTTCCCGGATTCGGCATGTCGTTGACTTATCGGCTGCCGAAACACAGGCAGTTACACGGTGCATTCACTGTCGATTGTCAGCGGGATCATCATGTCCGTTGTGTGCAGGGTATGTACATGCTTCGTCGTTTAATTCAAATTTCAGTGTGCAATGCTCGATCGAATACTGCTGGCACAACCACTGCCTGATCGCTCGCTTTATCTGATTCATGTCAGCCTTTGCGTTGGTTACGTGGCCTTCCTGAGCCCGATGTTCTTCGTCCGGTTCCCGGACATGGACGTGATGCAGATCAATAACGCCCTCAATTGCCGACAGGTAGATTACCAGCTCACGAATGTTGAGCTCCGCGGGAACGCTCTCCATGAGGGGCGAGACAGTTGGTCTGAACAGTGACAGCGCTTGCCAAAGTATGAAGGCTACCAGTGTCATAGTGATCAGCAAGTGAACGAAATGCCACCGTTCAGGAGAATGGCCACGCCACCGGGGATTACGCGGACAGAAGCCGGTGCATCTGCCGATTTGTGCAGGAGTCCGGCCCGCAGATTGACGGCACCACCAGCCATGTCATAGAGAAAGAAGACCGTCAGCCATCCCATCAACTCCTGTGGGTCGAGGTGTCGGGCATCGGCTTTGTACATCAGGTAAAGCCCCACGAACGTCCGCAGCAGCAGATTGACAAACGCTCCAGTCACTTCCGCCCTGCGATATCCGAATGCTTGTCGGTGATCGGCCTCATTTGGGAAACCATTCGAGCCACCAATGTGATCACCAGCGACATGCGTCATTGAAGTTATGAACGGCGTCAGCGATTAACGACAAACCGCCGGACAGAGGGCCAGCCACCACCTCAACGACGCTCAGTAACAGATTCAGCCCAATGGCCCAGGTCAGGCGAGCGTCACTGATATGTCTGGTTTCGTGCGAATGTCCTGCTTTGTGCAGGGGAGATCATCAGCGAAGGGAAATGGAGAAACATTGACTGTCGTCTGGCTGAAAACCTCCGCCATGCCAGTGGTTCTTGTTTCCGAATCCTGCTTTTCGACACCCCCAGGCTGAACGCTGGTGTCAGCAAGACTACGGTGATCATGATTGAAAGAAACGTGCAAGCGATGGGTGCTCTTGTTTTCGTGCTCCGTGGTTGTCGACAGCCGTTTTGCTACGCCCCATTCCGGAGGACCGGGCTGGATTCATGCAGTTCTCCGCTCGATGTAGTTCGGCGATGGACAGATCCGCACGTCTGCTATCATAAGAATATGACTCGAGACCACGCTGAACCGATCTGCCCGTTATGCCGAAACTCCGATGTGATGTTATTCGACCGCGATCATCGTGAGTATTTTCGTTGTTCAAGATGCCATCTGGTTTTTGTGCCGCCACATTATTTTCTGTCGCGGGCCGAGGAGAGAGCCGAGTATGATCGTCATGAGAATTCGGCCGACGACCCAGGCTATCGACGCTTCTTGGCCCGGCTCTTTGAGCCGGTGTCGGAGTGTCTGGAGCCTCACAGTCAGGGCCTTGACTTCGGTTCGGGACCAGGACCGACACTGTCTCTCATGTTCGAAGAGGCGGGGCATTCGATGGAGCTCTACGACCCGTTCTATGCACCGGAAATCAAGGCACTACAACAAGAGTATGACTTCATCACCGCCTCGGAAGTGGTCGAACACTTACATCATCCGCGACGGGAGTTGGCTCGGCTGTGGGCTTGTGTTAAACCGAACGGATTGCTTGGTGTCATGACTAAACGTGTGATCGGGCAGCAGGAGTTTTCGCGTTGGCATTATAAGCACGACCCGACCCACGTCAGCTTCTTCTCGATTGAGACGTTTCGCTGGCTGGCGGATGTGTGGCAGGCAACGTTGACGGTTTTAGGAACAGATGTTGTACTGTTCACGAAACGCACGTGATGCCGGTCCCGATGATATCGGGACCCTGCAAGGCTCCGTTCGGCAGCGAGAACCGATTTGCGGTGCTGTTACAATCATGTACGCCAGACCGATCTCCGGATTTCACCTTCGTGATTGGCGTAGAGGCATTATCGAGTGTTGGTTTGCCACGAAGCGGAGTCAAATGAGTCGATCCGAGACATCGATGCATTTGATCAGTGTTGACGGAGCGGCGCTGCGTCCGGACTATGACTGTTCGTGCATCCTCAAAAGGAAATCTCCCGCCAGATCTAAGTATTCAGGTGAATACTGGTGTCGTATGAGTTCGATGCTCATCGAACCCTCTTCCACAACTTGAGAGCATGAATCTTTCGAGAACTCAAGGAGGATTCTTTTTGGAGGATGTTGCGGTGTTGGATGCACCAGACGCTGTCGAGCACAGTGAAGGTCTTCCGAACCAGCCTGGACGACAAATGCGTCCCGCTGATCTGCCGGAAGGATTACGCACAATCGTCCGTCCTGCGACAGCAGTCGATTCGCAGCACCGGCGAGTTCAGCAGACGACAGCGAATCATCATGTCGAGCTTTCCGTCGAGCGTGGTTGATCGGTTTCAGGCTGTTCTGAAAGTAAGGCGGATTGCAGACGATGAGGCTGTAATGTCGAGCGAATGGAAAATCTTGGACCGCAGCATGCGTTAGCGACAATCGATCGCTCCAGGGGCTGTTCGCAAAGTTTGCCGCCGCCTGGCGACTTGCTGGCTCATCAATCTCAACAGCTTCCACGACGGTCTTCGGGAATCGCTGCGCCAACATCAATGCAACGATGCCTGTTCCCGTACCGATGTCGAGAATTGCCGCGGGGTTCGCCGCGGTCGCCCACGCTCCCAGCAGAATTGCGTCCGTCCCTACTTTCATCGCGCATAAATGCTGCTGAATCGTAAAAGACTTAAACTGGAAGTGAGTTAACACGCCTTTAGGTGCTTTGAGGAGTATCGAGATAACAAACGACGGAAATCGACTTTCAAACCTGAGCAAACGTGAACGATAAGCAGACAACAGGCCGATTGTAACCTCGGACGGACAACTCGTGACTGGCGACTTGTGTCCTCAGGATGTATCGGATTGGAGTTCCGATCTCGCTGACTCGCCATTATTCAACGCATTCGGCCGGTGACCGAAACTCTTCACCGCCCGATGGCTCACAGCCTGTCTTGCGGCGCGATTTCAGCACAGACTCTGCCTTGTCAGATCCGAATTTGGCGACAATCTGCAACCTGACGGTTACAATCGAATATAGATTGATCGTCAATGAACGGTGTTACCAGCGGTTTTAAAACGACCTGTGAAGAAATACTACTCGAATCATTCAGGTCGTGCACGGGCATTCAAAATTCTCGCGATGACCCTCGAACCCGAGTCTGCTTAACAACCAACCGGAGTCAGCCCAATGAACGCAACTCGTAATCGCCGCGGCGTACTCAAAGCTGCTGGCATAAGTCTCACGTTGCCGCTTCTCGAGTCGTTGATGCCGCGAAACGCCGTTGCAGGGCCGGGACATGCTTCGGCAAAACGCATGGCAATTGTGACTGTTCCGTTCGGAATGGTGGTTGACAAGTTTCATCCTGCTGTGAGTGGAGTGGGATACGAATTTCCGGAGACACTTCAGTCGCTCAGGGAACTCAGGAACGACTTCACAGTTTTCTCCAACCTTGATCATGATGTTCGCGGGGGGCACGCGGCGAATCACACGCTGCTTAGTGGAGTGAAGAGCACGGAACGAGCCGAGTATCCCGACGGCAACGTCACGGTGGACCAGCGAGCTGCGGAACTGGTTGGACATAACACGCGGTTCCCGTCGCTGGTGTTCTGGAAAGATGGCATGAACTTTACACGTACGGGGGTGAGAGTTCCCGCCATCGCGAAGCCGAGTGATGCGTTTGAGCTGATGTTCGTCGACGACAGCGACGAGCGAAAAAAGTTCAACCGGGCGTCGGTTGAGTCAAGTGGCAGTATCCTGGACGCCATTCTTGAAGATGCCCGCGGGTTGAAACGCGAACTGGGGAAGACAGATCAACAGAAGCTCGAAGAGTACTTTTCGTCCATTCGAGAAACGGAAAAGAAACTTGCGCTGGCTGAAGACTGGATCGACAAGCCCAAGCCGCGTGTCGCCGATCCCGAAATGAAGAAGGTTGAGAACGGATCGTGTGACACAAAGATTGGAGACAACCTCGTTGAAGTCTGGCTTGATCTCATGTTCCTCGCATTGCAGACCGATTCTACGCGTGTCGTCTCGATGGCTGTCGAGAATGGTAGCTGGGGACTCGACGGCGTGACGGACAGTTACCACACCTTGTCACACCACGGCCAGCGAAAAGACGCTCTGAGCCAGCTGGCGATTATTGAACGGCATCTTATCGCCAACCTGGGCCGTTTTATCGGCCGGTTGAAGTCGACAATCCAGCCGGGTGGCGCGTCACTGCTCGACACGACGCAGGTGCTGTTCGGATCCGGCCTCGGAAGCGGGAGCCGGCACAGCAACGACAACCTGCCGCTGATCCTTGCAGGTGGTGGCTGGAAACACGGTATGCACATCGATGCTCAGCGTGGGCAGCCGCTCTGCAATCTCTACCTCAGTATGCTGCAACGAATGGGGACCGAACAGGACCGCTTCAACCGCAGCCTGAGCACATTTACGGGGCTCAGTACGTGAGCGAACCACGCTGAAGGTCGGCCGGATCAAGGAACGCAATGACGCAGCCTCGGTAAGGCACACCGTGTACTGTCAATGTGATGGGCGGCGCCGCATCTGGTTCGGCCTGCGGGGGAATTTCATGAAACACCTGATTCTGATTACTGTCCTAATGCTCACAATCGGTGGGCGACTTGAAGCAGACGACGCGTCAGTATTCTTGAAGACGCACTGCGTCAATTGTCACGGAATCCGCATGCCAAAGGGCAACCTGCGACTTGATGTGGTGAGCGTTTCGTCGGCTGCTTCGGTAGATGCGGAGATGTGGCAGGCGATCATCGATCGTGTGGATGCCGGCGAAATGCCACCTGGAAAACGCTCACAACCGTCTGCCGGCGAACGTAATGCATTTCTTGGATTAATTCGAGAACGCATTGCATCAGCTGTGAAGCAAACCCCGAAACAGGTTGTTCTGCGTCGATTGAATCGGCCGCAATTTCGAAACTCGCTGCGTGATCTGTTGTTTGTTGATGTTGATGTTGAGGATCCGACTGACGCATTTCCTGCCGACGAGAAGGATGACGGGTTCGACAATCTCGGCGAGATGCTTCAGATGTCAGATTTCCTGCTGCGACAGTATCTGAAGGTAGCGCGAACCTCCGTTGATCGGGCAACATTTGAAGGTGAACGCCCTGAAGCACAGACCTACACGCTCGAAACCAGCAGAGCTCGCGCACTTAATTACAAGACACCCGGAAACGATGCCGATCGCGATTACCGCGTGCTTTACAGGAACGACGAACGAGCGCCTGGCGACCCGCGTGGTCAGCAGTTCATCAATTCACGCGAAGGAGCAACGCACGACGGCTGGTACGAATTTGTATTAGAAGTGGAATCCAGAGGGCGCGGTAATCTCGCGAAGGAATTCAGGCAGCAACGTCGAAACGACTATCCCGTCTATCGCCCGGAAGACCTGCATAGATTTGAAATCTATATGACGGCTCCCGCTAAGTCGTCCGCTATTCAAACACGGCCACGGCTTCTGGTGCATGCTGTTGATTTGCCGGACAACAGGCGACAGACAATCAGGCGGAGAATATGGGTGCCCCGGGGCTGGCGTGTCGAATTTGCATTCGGAAACGGATACTGGGGGGTCGTCGATCCAATCTTACTGGTCGATCCCGATTTCGATCTGGACGAGTTCAGACAACTGCCAAAGCGTGATCAGAATTCAAGATACGGGAAACTTGTTATCGATCGATTTGAACTGAGGGATGCCCCTAGAATTAATGTCTACAGCGTCACCGAAACCGGGCCGCACTATGATCAGTGGCCCCCGGCGAGTCATGTAGCTGTCTACGGCAGGCCGGGCCAGAGCATCGAAGATCATCTGATCGGTTTTGCGACTCGAGCCTTTCGACGCCCGGTCAGTCGCGAACAGATCGCTCCATATCTGCGACTCGCAAAACAAAGCCCTGAAGGCGTCCGGACTGCCATCGAAGGTATCCTCTGTTCGCCTCGGTTCGTCTATTTCAAGGAAGTGACTGGGATTCTTGACGACTACGCGATCGCATCACGGCTCTCGTATTTTCTGTGGAACACCATGCCGGACGTCGCACTGCTCAGGGATGCTTCAAACGGAAAGCTTCGTGACGCCGACGTTCTGGAACGGCACGTCGAACGAATGCTGTCCGATTCGCGGTCAGGCGAATTCGTTAAGTCGTTCGTCTGGGCATGGCTGAAGCTTGAGAATACCGTTGAGATGGCTCCTGATCCGACGAAGTTCTACCAGTACCACCGGAACAGACTTGGTGACGCCATGGTGCATGAGACAAATGCCTTTTTCCGGTATCTTCTGACTGAGAACCTGCCGGTCTCACAGTTCATCGAATCTGATTTTGCCATCATCAATGCCGATCTCGGGCGGCACTACGGAATGCCCGGACTCGTCAACACAACGGCGCATTTCCAGCGGGTTGCGCTTACCGGTGCGGAGCATCGAGGCGGATTGCTCGGGCAGGCGTCGGTGCTGACCGCATCGGCCAACGGAGTCGATACATCGCCGGTCGTGCGTGGCATCTGGATTCTCGAAAACCTGTTGGGTACGCCGCCCTCACCGCCACCGCCGGACGTTGAAGTTTCCGAGCCGGATGCGCGCGGTGATCTGACGATCCGCCAACTGTACGCAAAGCACCGCACCCTCGAATCCTGCAGTGACTGCCACAAGAAGATCGATCCGCTCGGTTTTTCACTGGAAAGTTTTGACGCCATCGGCTCATGGCGAACTGAGTACCAATCGGGCCGGAAGGTCGACCCGTCCGGTCAGATGCCCGGCGGTGAGTCGTTCAAAGATGTCGCGGGCCTGAAGCAGATCATGACACGAGATCTCACGCAGTTCTCACGAAATCTCACGACAAAGCTGATGACCTACGCTACGGGACGTACGATGAGCGTTTCCGATCGCTCGGAAATTGACGCGATTGTCGACCGACTGCAGGAAGAAAGTGGTGGGCTGCGTGATCTCATCAGACTTGTGGCAACCAGCAACACGTTTCTGTCCAGGTAGGGACACCGCAAACGTGGCTCTCGCGTTGCAGTTGGGGATAGGACTCGACTACTTACGCAGCTGTGCAAAAGTGAGATACCACATGCTGTGGTTCGGATAGTGGAACGCTTCTTTCAGCTCTCCGTATGGGTATCGAGCCAAAGGTCCACACAGCTGTCTTCGATCACCATTGATGAGGCTGCCACGTCTGGATCGGTCACGTCGCGCGGTGTATTGTACTTGTCTGAAATTGCTGCGTGGTCACAAGCAAACACAGCATGTGGCTGGGTCTTGTGAGGCTGCTGTTGCTTTCGGAAACCAGGAATGTTCTGACAGAGCAGTAGGCGCCACGGTTTTCAGTTGATGAATATTCCGTGTGATTACACCAGTGTCACTCAGTCGACATCCTGGAGGATGTCATTCCGTCGACGCGAGCGAGTGGAGTTGGTCAGGCGCGGTTTGTTGCGGGCTTGTTGTGGGCCGTGAAAATACGTCCCGGACAATGTTTTCAGCGTCATGCGCGTCACCGCATAGAATTCTGATAAAACGTGAAATCACAAGCCTATACCTTTCTACGAAGCATCGATACTGATCGGTGTGACCGTTGAGGACGTCCTGTATCAATAGTCGCCCGTCTTCTATTCCGGGATTCTGGTATACGGACTCAGTACTTTCCTGAGTTGTTAAACAGGAATTCGCAATCAATTCCCTTAATGCCGCGTCGTTCTGCGATTTGTCGCACCTGTGGCGGACGTGCACGTGTTGTTGTAGGAGCTCAGTCGCATCGTCAACTGGTCAGGAATTCCGCGATTTTTTACAGACGTCAGATGTCACGTCGGTGACGATGCCTCGGCTGGTGCCGTTTCACCGCCATCGTCTGCACGGAAAAAAAGATGTTTGGAAATCGTTTCACAAAGGCCAACGCCTGTCACCTGAGGAATGTTTGCGATGTCGCAAAGGCGACATCTGGTACGGATTTCGTGCATTCCGATTATGCTCTGGAAGTTGCGCGAGTTGGCGAAGTCGTCGCTCGTTCAATGGATCATATCGGAGGAAAAAAAGACCCTGATTTGGCGGGAACTGCAGCAATTTCAGGCTCATGTCGCGATCTGATGATGCTGTTCTAACGCGAAGAGTGGTTAGTTGTCGGTGCTCCAGAGGCACTCGCGGTGATCAAGGATGCGGCTATGCTGCGTTAATCGCTCGGCTGCCGGATGCTGCAACAACATCTGGCCGCAGCCGTGGAAATGACGCTGCCGATCTCCAAACTATTCACGGCTGCTGTTGTGTCGGGGCTGATGTCGGAAACTGCAACGACGGCAGGAATGTCAACGGTGACTGCAACTGTCCAGTAATCAAGTGCCGCAGGCATTGCGAAAAGCGGAGCGGCCGCTCTTTCGGGAACTGGTTCGGGGTGGTTTTTCAGTATCTGCTGCTGCAACTGGCCGTCATTCGCCGGGGCCACGGGACGTCCGATGATGAGATTCGCTGGTCACAGGAACGACTGCTTTTCCAGCATTCCAACGCTCACCTCGCTGCGGTCGCATGGCATTTGCGGTGACTGCTTTCGCATCCAACTGGTGGCATTCGTCTTTGGAGTTCTTCCGGGCTCGTTCGCAGACGATACCAGGAATGGCGGTCCTGTAATACGTTTCCATGATCTGGTCCGCTTGCCGGTTGGACAAACGGGGTGAGCAACTCCGTGTGGAAGAAGGGAGCTGCTTTCCACCACGCCCGATCATCGAATCTGACGACAACCGAGTCCTGATGTCCGGGATTTGCAGAGTATTCCGGATGAGTAGAGTTTTGGTGATCGCATGGCCTTCAGCGTAGGTAGTTCGAGCAACAGACAGGATTGTCCTGGCGGGAATACCTGCCGTGGTACGTGTTGTCAGCCTGACTGCATCCTGGGTCAGCTTACGGTCTGCCGAAGGGCCACATCTCCGCCTTGGCTTGAGCAACGCCCCAATCGTGCAGGTCAGGATTCTGGGCATGACATGGAGACCGCCTGTATGGATACGTGGCGCCAGCGATCTTGCATCGTTTTTCATTGCAATGTCGGGAATGGCGATGACAGCCGCAGCGCATTCTTCTCTGGGAGCGGATTTACGAACAACGCCAAACAACACTTCCAGTGGATCGTGAATGAGACTCTGACTTTCAAGCAGATGTGATCGCGCAAAAGAGTTTTGTTTGTCTCAGGAACACGTGAGTCATGATATGCGATATACATTCACCATACTTCGACACTGCAGGATGACGTTGTCAATCTGTTCACATGCCCCCCTACGGAGGCCAGTGGCCACGGAATATCAGAACTGCAAGCGGTAAAGTCACAACAGTATGGCATTCGTCCTCTGAGACACAGTAGACCTTGAACGCATTTGAAGACTAATCCCATTGAAGGAACTACTTTACATGCCCCGTTTTGCGGCGTAGTCTGAGCCGTGACCACACAGGATATTTCTCCCGTGGCCACGCGTTTCCCGGTAACGGCTTCGGTTCTTTTGCAGTCCGGACGGATAGCTCCATGCTCAATTGCCAGATGGTTCCGTGTGGAATCGCATCTCGTTGTTATGTTGTGCTCGTGGTGACGGCGTGTTTCGCTGCGCCCGTGACGAATGAGGTTACTGCACAGAATCGGCAGTCACATACTGCACCGGTTGCATTTCCGGACAAGGGGTTGCAGCCAAAAGAAGAAACGGGCGCGGCAGAATTTCTACAGCAGTTTCCGGAATTCGATGGCCGAGGCATTGTCGTTGCCGTTTTCGATACCGGTGTGGACCCTTCGGTTTCCGGTCTGCAGTTTACGTCCGACGGTAAACCGAAGATCGTCGACATCATTGATGGTACGGGGGACGGTGACGTCGACATGACTTTAGAACGAAAGTCTGTGGATGGCATGTTAACCGGTGCGACTGGTCGTGCATTGTCAATTAGTCCGAAGTGGAACAATCCAACGGGCACGTTTCGAGTAGGTTACAAGTTTGCCTTTGATTTGCTTCCAACGCAGGTGACGTCTCGAATTAAGGCTGGCAGACGCCGTAAATTTGATACGGCTCATAGCGTCCTCGAATCCAGCCTGCGTCGACGAATTCAGGACTGGGACTCCGATTCGAAGTCGCAGACGACTTCCCTCGCAGAACTCGAGCTGCAGTTGGCGCAATTGGAGACTTCCGCAAAAACCTACAACGACGTCGGGCCGGTTTACGACTGCGTCGTGTTTCACGACGGCAGTGTGTGGCAAGCGGTTGTGGATACCGATGAGGACGGGGACCTGCGTGACGAGAGCATCCTGACGGACTATCGACGGTATCGCCAGACGGCCATTTTGCGTCATGGCTCACTGATGCACTTTTCCGTGAACGTCTACGATGAAGGTCGCACTCTGTCCATCGTTACGACCTCCGGCGCTCATGGCACGCATGTTGCCGGAATCACAGCAGGGCATTTCGCTGAACATCCGGAACTCAACGGTGTGGCTCCCGGTGCTCAGATTGTGTCGGTAAAGATCGGTGACGGTCGACTGGGAGGGATGGAAACGGCACTTGGGATCGAACGCGGCATTCAGGCTGTGCTGCGTAACCGGTGCGATCTGGTCAATATGAGTTTCGGTGAACCCACCAGCACTCCGAATCGAGGCCGGCTTGTCGAATTACTGGCCGAGCTGGTTCGTGAACATAACGTTATTTTTGTTGGCAGCGCGGGCAACAGCGGACCAGCCCTTTCGACTGTTGGTGCGCCTGGCGGAACGACGTCGGCCCTGCTCGGCGTGGGGGCGTACGTGTCGCCCTCGATGATGGAAGTCGAGTACACACTGCGAAAACGAATTCCACAAAACGCATACTCGTGGACATCACGAGGACCCACGTTTGATGGTGACATGGGAGTGGATATCTTCGCTCCCGGCGGCGCGATCGCGCCCGTTCCTCGGTGGACACAGCAGGCCAGTATGCAGATGAACGGCACGTCAATGGCATCACCTAATGCCTGCGGTTGCATCGCACTGTTGCTGTCAGCCCTGAAGCCCAATGGCCTTCCCTTTACTGCGGCCAGTATTAAACGACACCTTCAGAATACCGCGAAACGCGTAACCGAGACGGATGTGTTCGGTCAGGGGGCAGGCCTTATCCAGATTCCTGAGGCATATAACGCAATTCGCGAGGCTGCCGTGTCAGCGGCTGGACAGCCCGAGTACACGATCAGCATCGGCAATCAGCGAGGCAACCGCGGCATTTACCTGCGGGAGCCGCACGAGACTGATAGACCGTGGACCAACACGGTTCGGGTACGCCCAAGGTTTCCGCGGGAATTTCCCTCCAGGGAGAGGCAGCCAGTGCAATCCAGGTTGCGCTTACAATCCACTCAGGACTGGGTCGAACACGGGCAGTTTTCCGTGATGACGTCCGACGAAATCCGGTTTTCGATCCAGATCGATCCCACCAATCTCGCACCCGGAGTGCATTTTGCTGAAATCAATGCGTTTGAAGTACAGACTCATTCGAGCGGACCGTTGTTCCGTATTCCAATCACCGTTATTCGACCTGAAATCCTCGGCGATGGACAATTGCATGTCTCAGGGGAATACGAATTTGAAGCCGGGACTGTCAAGAGACGCTTTATCGTAGTTCCGCCCGGAGCCACTCACGCTGAATTGAAACTCAAACAACTTGCAGGCACTGCCTCTCAGTCGTATATCGCACATGCAATGCAAATGAATCCAGGCCGCGCGTTCCGTCATAGTGAAACACGAAAATACGTCGCGTTGAAACCGGACGAAGAGTCGTACCTGATGATCTCTGTGACGGAAGGCAGGACGCTTGAAGTTTGTCTTGCCCAATACTGGTCCAGTCTCGGAACATCGCGACTCGAATATGATCTCACATTCCGCGGAGTGAGCCTCGCATCCCCCCTGGTGTTCGGAGCAGGAGACGCATCTGCAAGTGTGCGAATTACGTCGAATCTGCGAAGAGAGAAATTGTCAGTAACGGCCACGCTCGATCGGTCTCGACAGACCCTCACTCCGAAGTCGACGGACATCAGACTGCTCAGCAAGGATCGAGATAGTCTGTTCGATGGCCGAGTCGTCTCGCAGTTAGCTCTGAAGTACGAGTTCTCACAGACAGATCCAGGCACGGTAACGCCCCGTTTTGATATTGATGCGGGACTGCTGTATGAATCGCGATTCGGTGGTCACCGTTGGATAATTCGCAACGAACACAGGCAAGTTAAAGGAATGGGAGACATGTTTTCCGAGAGTGTCTCCCTTCCGCGGGGGGGATATGAAATTGAATTCCTGTTGAGACATGTCGATCATCAGGCACTCGCGAAACTAAAATCTGAAAAACTCATACTCGAGCGGCCCTTGTCGTCACCGCTTTCATTAAAAGCCTACCGTTCTCGGGCGGACCTGCAATACGAAACAGCGGAGGTCTCACAGAATGCGTGGGAACTCGGACAATCGCGAGTTTTGTATTTTGCAGCGCCCGATTCATCTCACTTGGAATCCATTGGGAAAACGGCAGATCAACTCCTGGGGCGTCTGGTCCTGGGTGCCGGTGACCGCCCTCCTCACCCACCGGAGGGATTTGCCATTCGACTGCAGTTGCCGAAAAACACACCGACGACTAACGATGAGGATCTACCGTGGCCTGCCGATGAAAGCGCGGCAGTTCGGACAGCCCGACTCCAACGTCTGAGGTCGTGGCCGCCTGCAGCGGTTGCGAAGGACTACGAGAGTGCTCAACGAGACTTCGCAAAAGAGTTTCCACATGATATCGATGCCCTGCGGGCACGACTTCATTGGCTGGACGACGTCAGATTTCGCAAGCAGCGACTGCCCATGGTCGTCCGGGCGGCCGATGCTGTCATCCGCCGAGTCAATCGGAAAGAACTCGTCACCATGCTTGGCACCAGGAGCACTGACGAATCGACTGCTGCAGAGCACAGGACTGCAACGGAGCGGTTGTCGGTCCTGACAGACGCGCTTTATCGAAAAGGGCGAGCGTTGGGATATATGGAATTACCTGACGTTATCGCGAAATTTCCAATCAAGGATGCGGATTCTCACGACGAAGCATTTGAAGAGACGTTCGCCGAACTTAGTCGATGGGTTGACACCACACAAACGGATTACGTGCTGTTGCATGTCCGGCACGCGCGCCGAAAGGGAAATCCGGGCGAAGCCCTCAAACAACTCAATAAGCAGATCGCAAAGTCTTCTGATAACTACTGGTATTTCAAGAAGCGGCGTGACATCTATCAGGAGGCCGGGTGGGCCCATTGCTACGATCAGGAATGGCGACGAGTCTTGAAAATGTTTCCTGAAAAAGGGCAGCGCTGATTGGTCGCTGCGTGTGAGGCGGGTTAATAATCCACGCACTGGAGTGATCGGCGACGGTCACCACAGGCTGGGGCGCATGCTGTTTATGACCGGATGAATAGTCAGCCATCCCCCGATGTGTCGTGTCACCGTCTCCGCAAATGAGTCCGGAAGTTGATCGCTCTGGCGGTACAGTTCGTCGCAAAACCCGTGGTACATCGCGTTCAGGCGAGGGGAGCTGGGAATGATTTTTCTCATCCCCGTCGCTCACTCCCTGGTGGCGTCAGGCGATCGTCGCGTGGTCAGTGGCAGAACCTATGCCACACTGCTCCAGAGGCCGTTGCGATGGTGTACAGTCTCTGGCAGAGGCATTCTCTCCAGGCGATGCCCCGGAGGTCAGCTCCTCAATAGACTGGACCACTTTGGCAGTAGCACTGCCGAATCCGTTCGGGGATTGGAACGTGCGTGATTTTTTACGCCCTCGCGTTCTCTGCGAAGATTTTCCGCTTTGATTCACGGTGGTCTTTGATGTGAGGTGAAGTACGTTTCCTGATCTGCCATATCGTGTGACGCGGCCACATCTGAGTCGACGACTTGTCAAAGTGTTGTTGTGAAGTTGCTTTCTCCGGCAGTTATAGTGCCGGTGTTCAGCACACCGTACGGCATTCAGTAACAATATGCTCTGCCATCAGGAGCAACAGAATTACTGCGACTGCGCTTGTTCGCGGCTGTCTTCGGGCGAATGTTTTCGAAATCGCTCGATGTTCGTATCTCAGTGCTGCTATAATTAGTTAGTACGTTGTGGCCACCACCGTTGAAATCGCCACGCCGCGTCGAAGCGCCGTCTTTCACCCCCGCCCCATAGAACTCGCCATTGTCTCTCTCTCGATCGAGGGAACGTCAGCGCATACGAATCGTACGCGGAAGCTGGCGAAGGACCTAAAGTCGCTCATGAAGTTCCTGATGATCACCTTCCTGCTGGTACTCGGCAGCGCCGGCACAACTTTGGCTGGCGATGCTCAGGAGAAGTCTGTTGCTCTGGGACTGGCCAAAGAATCGGGGCGTTTGAAGTCGAGATTTTTGAAAGCAACACAGGCAGTCACGACCGCGACCCGCGCCATTCCAAAGGCAAACGTCGCATACTTTCATCAGTCGGTAGTGCCGGTTCTGAACAGAAGCTGCTTGGGCTGCCATGGTCCCGAAATGTCTGAGGGAAGACTGCGCGTTGATAAATTAGATGCTGACCTGTTGACAGGTTCGGACGTTGAGCGATGGCGTGAGATCTACAATGTCCTGAGCAATTCGGAAATGCCGCCCGAGGATGAGCCTGATTATGCGCTGGCGGATGCAGATCGTGGGAACATTGTTGACTGGCTCGGCGATGAATTGAATAAGGCGTCGCTCATCCGTCGCGGCAAACAGGAACACTCGTCATTCCGCCGGCTGACAAAATACGAATACAACTACGCGCTCCAGGATTTGCTTGGTCTGCCGTATGCTCTCGCGGATAATCTGCCGCCGGAAACTGCATCAGGGGATGGTTTCAAGAATAGCTCAGAATTGCTTCAGATGTCTGCCATGCAGTTCGAGACCTATCGTGAGATTGGGCTGAAGGCTTTAAAACGAGCCACCGTGAGTGGCAATCGCCCGGAACCCGTTACCTATATCGTCTCGATGCAGGAAGAGATGGATACAGCGACGTCCGGTAAGGAAGACAAGACATTCGATCAGAGTGATGAGAGTTACGGCAGGAACAGGAAACGTCAACATCTGTTTAATCGGGAAACAGGCAAGGGGATTCACTTTTCCGGCGGAAAGTCAATGCCTCAGACTGATGCAGCCACGGTACAAACGCCGCCCGTTTCTTCCGTCGTGCTGGCTCTACCCCGATCCGATGAGTTGAAACTGAATCTGGATCGCTTTCTTCCCGATGAAGGCATTATGCGCGTTCGGATTCGAGCAGGTCGATCGACTATGAACGCTGACGAGTATGCAAGCCTGCGGCTTGTGTTCAGCGCCCACACCAGCAACAACGCCAACTTCTCTCAGGTGATCAGTGAGCGTGATATCCCGGTCACTGCATCTGCCGATAACCCTCAATTCCTCCACTTCGATATTCCTCTCGGTGACATTCAGCGCAACCCGTTCCGAAAGCTGACCACAACTTTTCCAAGACGGGATGAATTCCTGCACATTCGCAATGTGTCCAATGCAGGTAAAGCAGAGGAACCACTCAATGTTCTCATTGACTACATCGAAATTATCGCTCCGTTCTACCAGCAATGGCCGCCGCAAACGCACACTGACATTTTCGTTGAAAGCGACAAGAGCGACGAGGAGGCCTATGGCCGCGAAGTGCTGACTCGATTTCTGAGACGAGTCTGGCGCCGCCCCGTCACTTCGTCGGAGGTGGACCCGTTCATGGATCTGTATACGGAGTACCGACCTGGATTTTCGAGTTTCGAAGATGCTATGCTGGAAGTTCTGGCAACTGCTCTGGCCACTCCGGAGTTCCTGTATCTGACACAAAGAGCTGTCACCAACGCTCGCAATTCTGCAGGCCTGATCAGTGAGCTGGAGCTGGCCAGCAGAATCGCGATATTCTTGTGGTCCAGTATACCTGATGCCGAATTGCTGAAACTCGCGGAGCAGGGAAGACTAACAGAAGCAGACGTCCTGTCTGCTCAGGTCAGGCGCATGCTGGCAGACCGTCGTTCCGAACGTTTCTCACAGAATTTCGTTCGCCAATGGCTGGGCATGGATGGTCTGGACAGTGTGATTCACGTGACTGACAGCTCATTGAAAGAAGCGATGCACGAAGAGCCGATCGCGTTTTTTGATGAAGTACTGAGAAGCAACCGCAGTGTCATGGAATTCATCCATTCTGATTTTGCCATGGTCAACGAGCGACTGGCGGCACACTATCGAATTCCCGGTGTTCATGGACCTCACTTTCGCAAAGTGCCCATCGAGCCTCAAACGCAGCGTGGCGGCCTCTTAACGTGCGCCGCGATTCTGACGATGAATTCTGATGGTAAGGATTCTCATCCCCTCAAGCGTGGCGTCTGGATGCTGGAACGTGTTCTTCACGATCCCCCGCCCCCGCCCCCCCCCAATGTCCCGGAAGTTGACCTCACCGACCCGGAGATTTTGAAGATGACTTTAAAGGAACGAATCGCGGATCACAGAAATAAGCCGGCCTGCATCTCGTGTCATTCAAGAATCGATCCGTGGGGAATCGCATTTGAGAATTATGATGCCATGGGGACCTACCGCACTCAAATCAAGGACCAGCCTGTGGATGCGACTTCGCAACTGTTCAACAGTCAGGCACTGGCAGGGATGGATGGGTTAAAGCGTTACCTGCTCACGGACCGGCAGGACCAATTTACTCGAGCTTTGGTGCACAAAATGACAGCTTATGCTCTTGGCCGACCCCTTTCATTTGGTGATCATGCCGATATTGACACTTTAACTGCACAGTTCAGAACACAGGGCGATCACCTGGGTGATTTGGTTCACCTGATCATCAGCAGTAAAATCTTTAGCTCCAGGTAAGAGTCAGGAACGGACGATGAACAACAAATCAGTCTGGCTGAGTCGTAAGACATTTCTTCGAGGCGCCGGTGTCGCACTGGCTTTGCCATGGCTTGAAACGTTTTCTGCGGATGGTCGGGATGCTGACAGAACTCCGAAACGTTTTGTCAGCATTTACCATCCTGACGGTGTTGGGCTGCCGCTCAAATCGGATCCGGCCTGGAAAGACTGGAGCTGGTTTCCTCGCGGCGGTGAGAAAAATTTCGAACTGAGCAAAGTACTCGATGTGCTGGAGCCATTGCGCAATGACATCACGATTTATTCGGGACTGTCCCATCCTGCCGTAAGGAAAGTGCATGGCCATTCCAACGCCGATCAGTATCTGACGGGTGCGGATACGAGAGGCCACGGCCGGTATCAGAATTCGATCTCTATTGACCAGGTGTATGCTGAGCACGCAGGAGAATTCACTCGACATTCCTCATTGGTCATGTCGACCAATGGTGGTATTGGCGGTCCTCGCGGCGCACAGACTCAATCCTTCAATCGCGAGGGACGTCCGATTCCGGCGATGAATAAGCCCCGGCAAATCTTTGATATGCTGTTCCTGAAAAGCGGCAAAGACGCTGCTGCCAGACTGGCCAGAAGTAAGAGTGCCCTCGATCTTTTGATTAACAACACGCGTTCGCTGGGACGACAGCTGTCCAGTCACGATCAGGAGACGCTGACTCAGTATCTTGACGCAGTGCGCGATACGGAAGTTAAGCTGGCGAAGGCTCAGAAGTGGATCGATACGCCAATCCCCCGCGTTGATACCGGTAACCTGCATATGGATGCAGAGCCCAGGGAGGCCAGGCTTTATTTTCAGACCATGTATGAATTGATCTATCTTGCCTTCCTGAGTGATTCAACGCGTGCGGCGACGTTTCAGTTGGGGAGAGAAAATGGCGAAGGCCCCCACGACCTGTTATCCATGGCGGTTGGCCTTGGTGGTGCTCATGGGCTGACACATGAGGTCAAGAAGCCCGACGGCTGGAAAAACCTTGGTACCTACAATCGCTACCAGGCCGAGGAGTTCGGCCGTTTTGTTCAGAGACTGAAGGATACTCCTGAACCGACCGGAAAAGGCAATATGCTGGACAATACATTTGCAATGCACGGCTCTGCTTCCAGCAGCTTTCATCTGTCGCGCAACTATCCCATTATCTCTGCTGGCGGTAAGAATCTCGGCTTTACGAATGGCAGGTATCTCAAGTTCGGTCAGGGGAATGAAGATAACCAGGCTGGTGCCGGAATTCTCAGCGATGCGGGATGGAGAGGGGATATTGAAGCAGACGAACTTCCGCTTGCACAGTTGTTCGTCACGATTCTTCAGAGGCTGGGCGTCGAAACGGATTCGTTCGCGGGATCCAGCGGCACGTTAAATCGGGTTTAAAGAGTTTTGACCATACTGGTCTGGGTTGTTGCCACGCACACATCTTCCGGGGGAGCTCACCCTGGAGGTCTTCTGCTCGAGTGGGCGTTAGATGCAGTCCATCGGTGTCGGAAGAATGGAGTCCGCCCAGACTCGGACCTTTGCCAGGCGCACTCACTTCCGGTCAGGCATCAGTCCCGTTACTCCGGACAGTAAGCACCAGGGCTACCGGAATAACCTCATCGCCACTGCCGCGTCGGATGCTCCGTACCAACTAACCTTTCGCTTCCAGGGCCGCGACTTCCGTCTCACCGAAGTGCACGGTACGCCCGTGAGGCCTGTCGCGGCTTAATGTCGGATAGTGGTGCTGTGCCGTGTCGTGTGTCTCGGTATTCGCGACTTTTCTGTCCAGGTGTCTGAGATCGAACGCACATGGTCGCATATATCGATCGAGCGTTTTGGTGGACCAAAGCCGACGCCTGTTTCTCATGGGCTCGCAGGAATAGAACTGCCTGTTCTATTGCGTCCAGGACACACCTGGAATATCGGAACCAAGACGTTTACGATGCGACTTTATAGCTGCATGCCTGATTTTTAATGACGGCCACGACTCAGTGGAATGTTCGACCGAGATTCAGTACGCCTGGAAGCGAAGACGCCGAGGCTGACGCCGCGTGAGCTGGGGCCGCTGAAAGCACTTTCACAGCTCGACCGTAGATTGGCGAAACTTAGACACTCTCGAAGCCTGTCATGAGCACGTGATCCGTCTGTTGACTCAACTATATACGAGCCGATTCATTTACTTCGACGTCTTTCTGCGGGTGTGAACAGGCACGCCAAAATACTGTCGTAGAAGCGGAGTCAGCAACCGGACAAAAATGAATCTAAGCATGCAGGTGCGACACTTCGGCACTGCCTGCAATGAAAGAATATGATGAAACCGGGTGAAATATTCACAATCGTACTGACACTTATCGCGTGGGCGACGCCCAATGGTCAAACATGCGACGCATCGGTCGAGTTTGTCGACATCGACAGCTACGCGACGCTTTGCGAGCTTGCCTGTGTGCCTTTTTCGACGCACCTGGAAGGCGGGAGTATGAAGCCGTTGTACTCGAGACCGGAACAGGCGGCCTATAGCCAGTTTCGACGGCAGGATGAAAAAATTCCGCTTATGGGATACGCCCTGCGAACCGATCGCTACCGCTGTATCGAATGGCAGGATCGTCCGACGCACGCAATACTCGTCACTGAACTGTACGATCACCAGAACGAGTTTTCGGAAAACAACAACATCGCTGGCTGCGCGGAGAACAAGTCACTGCCTGCTCAGCTCAATCGCCAGATGCGGACCACGCTACCGCAGTCGCCGAAATTCGTTCCGCCAGGACCTCAACGTCCGCAAATTACGTTCAAGAACGGCAGCACTGTACCACTAACGCTGTTCTGGATTGCGCCGGATGGCAAACAGCAGAAGAAGGGCGTCATTGAACCGGGCCGGCAGATATCGCAGGTCAGCACTACCGGCCACCGGTTCCGCGTGCGTGGAGCGGATGGTTCCAGCAGGACGTTCGAAGTCACCACGCAGCGGCAGACATTCGAGTTCGAGTCTGAGTCGACAACCAGCACAGCGATCGACGAGCATCTTCCGAATATCGTCTTTTGCATGGCCGATGACTGGTCGTGGCCGCATGCTGGTATCCTCGGCGATCCGGTCGTGAAGACACCGCACTTTGATCGAATTGCACGGGAAGGCGTGTTGTTCGAGAACGCCTTCGTCTCGACGCCATCCTGCACCCCCAGTCGATTAAGTGTTCTCACGGGGCAGCACCACTGGCGTTTGCAGGAGGGCGACAGTCTCGGTGGCTCACTGCGGGAACACCACGAGGTTTATACTGAGATGTTGCAGAAAGTCGGCTATCGCATTGGCAGATTTGGTAAGGGGGTCTGGCCGAGCAGGCACACTTTTCGGAATCGTGATTCGTTTGGCGAACGATTTCGGTCTTTCGACGAGTTCATCAAAGGCAGGAAGGCAGGTGAACCGTTCTGCTATTGGCACGGCGGACAGGATCCTCATCGTCCATATGAGCTGGGTGTCGGTCGCAGGAGCGGTATGAAGCTCTCGGAAGTCAATGTCCCCGCCTGTCTGCCTGATAATGAAACCGTGCGCAGCGATGTTGCGGATTATCTGTGGGAGGTGCAGCGTTTTGATCGCGAAGTGGGCGAAATTGTGACCCAACTGAAGGCATTGGACGAACTGGAGAACACGATAATTGTCATCACTGGTGACAACGGAATGCCGTTCCCTCGCTGCAAAGCGACACTCTATGATCAGGGTACGCGCGTTCCGCTGGCCGTTCGCTGGGGCTCGAAAGTAATGGGCGGTCGACAGGTTACAGACTTTGTCAGTCTGTGCGATCTGGCCCCGACTTTTCTGGAAGCAGCTGGGGTGAACCCGTCGAAACAAATGACGGGACGCAGCCTGATACCGCTTCTGAAGACTTCGAAATCGGGACAAATTGATCCGGCGCGGACATTCGTTTTGACAGGATTGGAAAAGCACGTCTACCCGTATCCATCGCGCGGGTTTCGAACTCGCGATTTTCTGTTCATCCGGAAGTTCAATTCTGATCAATGGCCGACCGGTGAAGTCGCTGCCGGGACTTCCACATACGATTTCGCAACCCAGCCCTGGCCAACTGAAACGGGGGCATTCAGTTTCAACATTGATCCGTCACCTTCCAAACAGTTTCTTCGTTTGCACCGCAACGAAAAAGATACGAAACGATTCGCCGATCTGGCTTTTCTGAAACATCAGAAGGAGGAAGTGTACGATCTTCGCAAAGACCCGGACCAACTTTGCAATGTGGCTGACGACCCGAATTATGGGGAAATCAGCCAACGGTTGCGACAAAAACTACAGGCGGAGCTGATTCGCAACGATGACCCTCGATTGACTGTTGACGGCTTTCCGAATTAAGTCCTCGAGCGTTCACCAATCATAATCAGCTCAGCACGACTAATGGAGGCAGTCTTGATCACGGCAGAAATGTTCCCGTCTGGATGTCTTCATATGAGGGATGACGCCTGGAACTGCCGGAAGCAGTCTTAAGACTGCTGTTACATGACCGCCGGAAACCCAATGTGAGCGAGGTGACGGCGCGAAGGATGTTGTGTCACGTGTTCAGGAATTGCACGAGTTCGCCGTGAAGAAGGATGCTCGACGGTTGCTATGTGCTTGTTCTGTGTTCGAAAGAGCGGAATGAAGAACCGGTCGTGACGTTTTCCACACACACATGTGAAACACTACCCATGGAGTCAGTTATGAAGTCGCCTCTTCGTTTTGTTCGGGTATTTTCCATGGGATTCATTCTAGCCGGCTTGATGCCGCTGGCGGCTACACGTACGTTCGGGCAGTTGTACAAGACCGTCCGTTACACGAAGGTGGCACAGGCAGCTACGGACACGGCGGTGGATGCGGCACACTGCTGGCCATCAATCCTGAGAAGCATCTTGTGTTCGGAATGGAAAAGTACAAATACTTAGGAAATACCGAATGGAAGTCACGGCGATGTGGAGAGACTGGATCAACAGGTGAGAATCCTGCCGGCTTATGCAACGACGAGTTCAGTGGTTTCGATCGGTGATCGTCAGTTCCTCGTAAGGACTGCGGCGGGTAACAGAATTAAGCAGGCGCTTGAGTCAGAAATGCAGGGGCCCCGGCAACCATCCCGTTGTGCGAATCCCTTGATGTTGATTGACCAGGCCGCCAACGACTGACCATACCGAACCAGCAGTGAAGCGTGATCACTCCGGTAAATAAACCCGCAGGGGCAGACAAAAAGATGAGCCGAATAATGCTGTCTTCATCAGTTGCAGTCATGCCACGAACACCTTGCGGGGCTGCAGGCCTCAGACTGTTGGTGCTGGCATTCTGTGGTCACGATCTGTCGGCAGCGCTGCAGACCCCGGACAGGCCGAATATATTGTTCATCGCCATCGACGATCTCAACGATTGGGTGGAACCCCTTTCCGGGCATCCGCAGTCCCTGACTCCCAACCTCAGCGTCTTTGCGGATGACTCTGTCAATTTCACAAGGAATTACTGCACCAGCCCGGGGTGCAACCCCTCTCGGTCAACACTGATGACCGGATACCACACGTACACATCCGGCATGTACTCCAACTATCAGGACTGGAGAAAGGTGCCCAGACTGGCACAGGCAACGACGCTGGGTGAGTACTTTCGGGATAATGGATATTACTCTGCCGGAGCGGGCAAGATCTATCATTACAGCCAGGTCGCTCCGCGGACATGGGACGACTATTTCCCTTCTCAGACGAACAATATGCCGGAAGAATTCATTCCGGAGAACAACCCGGTAAACATGCCGGAATTCAAGTACATGTACAGGATGTTCGACTGGGACGCATTATCGTTCGACGATACCGAGACCGCCGATTACAAGAGCGTAAGCTATATCAACACCCAACTCGAAATGTCCCACTCAAAACCCTTCTTTCTGGCTGCCGGTATCTACCGGCCCCATCTGCCCTGGTATGTGCCCAAGAAGTACTTTGACCTGTTTCCTCTCGACCAAATTCGTCTGCCAGAGGTGTTCGCGGACGACACGACTGATCTTGGCGGCAGAGCAACGGAACTGATCGGCAGAGGTGGCGGCTATCATGCGCATGTACTCAAGGCAGGGAAATGGCAGGAAGCGATCCAGGGATATCTTGCGTCGATTGCATTTGCGGACGCCATGGTCGGTCAACTGCTGGAAGCTTTAGAAAACAGCAGGTACGCAAAAAACACCATCGTCGTCATCTGGTCGGATCATGGTTGGCAGTTGGGAGAGAAAGGGCATTGGAGAAAGTTCGCGCTGTGGGAAAACCTGATAAGAACTGTGCTGATGGTCAAAGTGCCCGCAGGCGTCGAGAGCATGCCGGAGGGTTCAGCAAGGGGCAAGGTGGTCACCGACCTGACCTCGCTGCTGGACATTTATCCGACGCTTGTTGATCTGGCAGGGTTGCCTCTGCGACCGGATCTTGAAGGGACAAGTTTGAAGCCCTTGCTTGGATATGGAAAACGGTCTCTGGATCGATCGATCATTACCACGTATGACTTTGCAGACTACTCAGTGCGCTATCGAAACTGGCACTACATCAATTATGTGGACGGCAGCGAGGAGTTGTACGATCTGAACAGAGACCCTAACGAATGGCACAATCTGGCAGGGCTGACGGAATTCGCCGCAACAAAGAATCACCTCAAAGGCATGCTTCCGGACGAAGTCGCTGCTTTGCCTGAATCGTCGCTGATCGACCTGAAGGAGCACCACGTGCCTCCGGTGAAGTCGAGGGAATATTATTTCAGCCGGGAGCGTCGAGATTGGTTAAAGAGATTCGACCAGGTCGAATAAGCAGGTGACCTCGATGTTCTGCGACAAGCTCTTTCAGCGGGCGATTTATCCAACTGCATCATCAACTCCGTGCGAAGGAGATCTTCAATGAGCTCTCAACGTTGCGGCTAAAGCATGGAGCTTCCGACAGTACAAATGGTTTGGAGCGGGGCCCGGAGGATCACTTACTGGCCGACACGAAATAAGGTTCAACACCGGCAGTCATGTCGCCGGAACAGTGCCTGAACCGTTCACATTTCTTTCCAGCCGTTGGTATCCACAATCCTCGTTGAATTCTGTTCTATCTCATCACAGGCCGATGTTCGTTTGAAGATGACAGCTGAAGAAATGACATCTTATTCGCGGGCTTCTCGAGCCAGAGGCGATTTTCCAGATCCCCGGGGCTGCCAACCCGCTGTTGAAAAGATGCCCGGAGACGCCCCGAAGACCGTGCTGGATAGGCACCTCTTTGGGGAACGCAACCAAAGGTTCTGCTGGCATGTCGGAAGCTCCGTCGTCGCTGAGCCCGGGCCCAAAAGTATTATGTCGACCCGAACCGTGAAGCCTTTGTTTACCTCACGCAAAATCGGCACGGCATTGCCACTTCGATGATAAAGTCATTTCGGCGGGCTTGAGGGGCGTGGATTTGCGACGTGCGCGTGCTGCGGAATATTCACGGTGAATACTTGAAGCTTGTAATTGCGGCTGTTCCTGCGAAAGTGACATGATTCTCACCTGACTTTCGATTTCGGTCTCTGGTCATCAGAAACGGGGATTCTTGATGCAGACGCTTCGAGTTGCAGCGGTCACGATGAACAGCATACTGGGGCAGCTACAACAGACGTTCCAGCGGATTGCGGAATTCTGCGAACAGGCCGTGGCCGAGCGAGCCGAACTGGTTTTGTTTCCAGAGCTGGTCATTCACGGTCATTGTACTCCGAACACGTGGGAACTGGCTGAAGCCGTTCCCGACGGCCCCAGCGTCGAACGACTGGTAGCGCTGGCGAAACAGTTCCGCCTGTTTATCTCGGCCGGCATGAGCGAGAAAGAAAACGATATCGTCTTTAACACTCAGGTGCTGGTCGGGCCGGGTGGGTATATCGGACGTCAGCGAAAGCTGCATACTTCGCGTGATGAGAATTTCTTCTACAAGGGCGGGCGGGACATTAACGTTTTTGACATCGGAAAATGCCGAATCGCCAGCATCATCTGTTACGACAATCAGTTCCCGGAGATTGCCAGGATCACCGCGTTAAAGGGGGCGGACGTTATTTTGATGCCGCATGCAGCTCGTGAAGGCCGTTGGAATGATTCACTTGAATCCGAAGCAGCCGCACGCCTTCATGTGTTCGACTACTTCAGCGGTTACCGCCAGCGGGCCAGAGAAAACGCCTGCTTCTGTGTGTATGCGGATCAGACGGGCGTCGCCGGGTATGTCGATTCACTGCCAAGGGACCATTTCAATCAGCCGCATCATCCGGGTGGCGCCATGATTATTGACCCGGGTGGTACTATCCTGAAGCATGCTCGACTTGACAGAATCTGTGACGAAATGATCGTGCAGGATCTGGAGGCGGGTGTGCTGAATCGGTATCGCAGTCATCCCAACTACACACTGCGTACGCGGCGGCCCGAATTATTTGATGAGCTGGTGCGTGATCAGTTGACGGGGTAAGACTGCTTGATATGCGGCCGGACGCTGAGGCTGGCGCGACGATGAGAACGCGGATTCATTAAACGACGATAAAGGACTGAAGCGATGGAGAACGACGACGCAGTTGCCGAACGCCAGCTCAACGACGCTATACAGTCGGTGTCGGAATATTACAGGCAGCGTGGGATCTTTCAGGACCGCTTCGAATTCGGGCAGCGTCCGGCGATTGTGGTCGTTGATTTTGCTTACGGCTGGACAGACGATACTTACGCGGGCGGCAGCCGACGCCTGGATGCTCCTTTAGACGCGACAGCACGATTGCTGGACGTTGCTCGCGCAGCCCGTGTTCCCATTATCTATACAACCAGTCCCTGGCGGCCGGACAGCGGAGATCAGGCGTTTAAGTCTGCGGCTGATGTGTCGGTCGGGTATCGAGCATGGGATGAGCGGGCCTGTCAGATTGACGAGCGAGTGGCTCCCGCTTCGCATGATCTTGTCATCGAAAAAGAAAATGCCAGTGCCTTTTTCGGCACTCACTTGAGTGCGTACCTGATCAGTCATCGCATCGACACCCTGGTCATCACCGGTTGCAGTACCAGCGCGTGCATTCGGGCGACAGCCACTGATGCCAAGAGCTACAGGTTGGTGCCCATGATCGTGCGAGAATGTGTCGGAGACCGTTCTGCCGTCGCCCACGCCTGGACGCTGTTTGACATCGAGGCGCGGTTCGCGGACGTGACGTCACTGGATGAAACGGTCGCTTATCTGAAAGGTATTGCTGCACCGAAATCCGCAGACTGAAGCCACTCAGCACAATCAGAGACGTCACCCGATGTCACGGGCGTCAGACGATCTGATCGATCACGTTACCTTCAAGAAAGGTCAGGCGTTCGTCCCGCCCCAGGTGAGGATAAGTGAGTTTGTTCGGATCGAATCCTAATTGATGCAGCATGGTGGCATGAATGTCACGGAAGTGATGGGGGGACTCGACGGCCCGCAGGCCAATTTCGTCCGTTGCACCCACAATCTGACCGCCTTTGATACCTCCACCAGCCATCAGCATCGTGAAGCCGAGATTGTGGTGATCGCGGCCCTTGCCTCCCTGAGCCTCCGGTGACCGGCCGAATTCTCCGCCCCACAGCACCAACGTTTCATCCAGCAGACCGCGTCGCTTCAGGTCTTTCAGCAATCCGGCCACCGGGCGATCGGTCTCAGACGCCTTGCGCAGATGATTTTCTTCAATGTCCTTATGGGCGTCCCATTGCATGTTGCCGGGGCCGCCCCCGGACACTACGCACACGAACCGTACGCCGTGTTCTACCAGGCGTCGCGCCAGCAGGCAGCGGCGAGCGTAGTCGTCGGTCGGAGCCTGACCGACGCCGTACAATTCGTGAGTCTCTTTTGATTCATGGGCCAGGTCGAAAACTTCGGGAGCCTGGTTCTGCATCCTGAAGGCGAGGTTGTATGAATTAAGGCGAGCTTCCAGTTCGTCGTCCCCCGGCCGGAGTGTTATTTCGTTGAGCTCGCGAATGAGTTTTAGAGTTCGCTGCCGTTGGTGCAAATGCACGCCCGACGGCAGATCGAGATTCAACACCGGACGATCGCCCGGTCGAAACATCGTCGGTTGATAAGCGGCGGGCAGGAATCCGTTCATGTACATCGGCTGTCCAGCCTCCAGTGCACCCAGGGGATCGGGCAGCACAACGTAAGCCGGCAGGGAGTCGCTTTCAGAACCAAGCCCGAACAGCGTCCACGATCCCATGCTGGGGAACCCCGGGACAGTCCGTCCCGAGAATAACTCGTATTGCGCCGCCGAATGCACGACCTGGTCACCGTGGCACGAACGAATGACCGCAAAGTCATCAATGCATGTACTCATATGCGGGAACAGGTCCGATACCTCCGTTCCGCTTTGGCCGTGCCTTCGAAATCTGCGTTTCGTCCCCAGTAACTTTGCGTCGGTCTGCACAAATTGATACTTCGCTTCACCGAACTGACTTGGGCGAGGCTGGCCGTGGAGTTCATTCAGCAGCGGTTTGGGATCAAATGTTTCCAGCTGGCTGGGACCACCTGCCATGAACAAAAAAATGACGCTGCGTGCTCTGGAGGGTTGGTGAATGACTTTTGGCTGAAGCGGGCTGGCCACATCTGCGCGAAGGCGGTGGTCAGACACCAGCGAAGCCGCTGCCAGTCCCCCAAGAACGGAAGAAATATCCTGCAGCACCCTGCGACGACCAGTGGCCGGTCCATGAGCGGGTTCGGGATCCGAGCTGTTTGCAGTCTTTTCAGAGGTATTCGTACTCATGGATAAGCGACCAGCGGGAGCGTCCATCAGATGCCGAGCGGCAACTTGAACGAACAGGACAACACGGTTGAGGACGGATCAGGGTACATAGATGAAGTCATTCAGGTTCAGGACCGCCAGTGTGAATTCTGCCAGCGGCTGTTCATGCAGGAATTGACGAGACAGGTCACGTTCCGGCGGGGTCGGCGCGCGTCCTGCTGCCAGGCGGTAGGCACGCTCCACCATTCGGTCGACGTCTCCGTGACATTCACGAGTCAGTCGTTCTGCAAACGCCCTCGCCATGTCGTTTGCAAAGGTGCCGTTGAGCAGCTCCAGCGCCTGGGGGGCGTGTGTGCTGGCGCCACGTACCGGACAACTGGTCTGCAGTCCTGGTGCGTCAAAGGACTCCATGAATGGCAAACGCAGATTACGTTTGGCAATCAGATAAATCGAGCGACGATCATGTTCCCTCGGGTCTGGTGTGACTCTCCACTGTGACGGATTATACAGCAGTCCTGTCAGTTCCGGGTCGACCGGCGTCATCACACTCGGTCCGTGAGCTTTCAGATTGATGCGACCGGAAACGGCCAGCATCGCGTCGCGAATCTCTTCGCCCGACAGACGACGGCGACTGAAGTGTCGCAGGAATCGATTGTGCGGGTCCGCGGCGGCCGCTTCCGGGGCGGAAGGATTCGGGACCGGGCCACTCTGCCGGTATGTGTTGCTCAGCACAATCAGACGATGAATTGGCTTCAGTCGCCAGCCATTGTCGACCAGTGAATGCGCCAGCCAGTCCAGCAGTTCCGGGTGACTGGGGCGATCGCCATGAGTGCCGAAGTCGTTTGCTGTGCGGACAATTCCGATGCCAAAATGATTTTGCCAGATGCGATTGACAATCACACGTGCGGTGAGCGGATGTTGGTCGTTTGTCAGCCAGTCTGCGAGCTGCATTTTAGGTGACGTTACGTCCGGGGCTAGTTCGGGTTCAGATGTCGTCACCAGGACGCTCAATGGGCGGGCACTCACGGCAACTCCCTTGTGTTCCCAGTCACCACGTCTTAGTACGTGTATGGCTGTGCGGTTCTCGAAGTCATTGCGAATGCTGGGAATTGTTGGCGGACGCGATGGGAGCTCATGTGAGAGCTGCTTGAGTTCCTGTTGCAGTTGAGGCTTCTGGTCCTCGGTCGCGTCAAGAATTCTGGCCTTCAGCTTTTTTATGTCCGCTTTGATCTCAGCGGTTCGCATTTCCCATGCCTCATGGGCTTTCGGGCTGGCCAGGGGAATATCGTATTCGCTGGTGGCTGCAAGGTACGCCTGCAGCCGGTAGTAGTCTTTCTGCGTGATTGGCTCCAGTTTATGGTTGTGGCAGCGTGCACAACCGACCGTAAGTCCCAGAAACGCTTCACCGATGATGTTTGTGCGTTCTGTCAGGACTTCGTTGCGGCTGAGAGCAATGTCGGGATTTCCGGCGTTGCGGCGCACGGCGCCAAGACGATGAAAAATCGCGGCCGTGTGGTACTCATGATCGCCGGGCTGGATTTCATCTCCTGCAATTTGTTCGGTGACAAATCGATCGAACGGTTTGTCGTTGTTCAGCGAGTCGATGACGTAATCACGAAATCGCCATGCATCCGGAAAATGGCGGTCGTATTCGAAGCCTTCTGTTTCGGCGAAGCGGACAACGTCCAGCCAGTGCTGAGCCCATCGTTCGCCGTAGTGTCGACTGGCCAGAAGATGATCAACAACTTTTTCGTACGAATCGGCAGAGTCGTCGCTCAGGAATGCGGCAACCTCCTCCGGCGACGGCGGCAGTCCCGTCAGGTCGAAATACAATCGGCGAATCAATGTCGGACGCGTTGCAGGAGGCGCTGGTTGCCAGCGTCGTTTCTGAAGCTCTGCCAGAATGAAGGCGTCGATCGGAGTTCTTGCCCGTGACTTATCTGCGATAGCTGGCGGTGAAACGTCCCGGACCGGCTGGAAAGCCCAGTGTTTTCGGGCTTCGTCAGAAACGAGATCGACCATCTCGCTGCCGGCGGCAAGCGGGCGTTCATTTTTGCCGAAGATCGCGGCACCAGACGCGAGCCACTGACGTACTGCGCCGATTTGCTGATCGTTCAACTGCGGCTCGTCTTCGGGAGGCATCAGTCTGTCATTGAGTAGTTCCAGCAGCAGGCTCTTTTGCGGCATGCCCGGAACAATGGCGGGACCGCTGTCGCCACCTGTCATCAGAGTGAATCGTCGACGCAGATCGAGACCGGCTTCCTGCTTTGTCTTGCCATGACACCGGAGACAGTGCGATTCGAAAAGGGGCGCTATGTCTTTTTCAAATGTCAAATGCCTCCGCGTTGACTCCGTGTCCTGTCCGGGCGTTGTTCCTGCATTCACAAGGAACCAAACGGCAAGAATGCAGGCAGGGCTGACGAGTTTCAAGGTAGCAGCCCGGAGCAGCATGCGATCGATCCCGGAAGGCGAGAGGAAAGAGATGATTCTCCACTGCGCCGCCCGCAGAAGCAAGAGTGAAGGGGCCGTAAGCCTGCGGTAAGTGCTGTTACAGAGCGTGGTGTTGGATCGTTGTGTATTGCGGCATCCAGTATACTGAACCTGATCAGGCCGATGGTTCCGGGCCTCTCAGATTCCGGGCATATCGGTGTTTGCCCGTTGCCCGCTGTTGTGACGTCTGAGGCCGGCGCGTGCGGTTCAGGAAAACGGGGACTTTTATCCCCTCTGTTCTGCTGTCCGCCGTGTGTACAGTCGTTGCACTTCTCGCATGCAGCAGCGTCCGTCTGCCGACAGCGTCTGGCAGCGAGCATCGGGGGACTGGGACCTGGCCAGCAGTTCCCGGATACGGGTTGGCGTGCCGTCCAGCACATCCGCTTCGATGTCGTCCAGCGTAAATCCGAAGCACGCGCAGACTGGGGCATCAACGTTCTTCGGGTAGACCGATGTTTGCAGCTCTTCGACTTCCACAGCACGCTCAAACTGGTCGAAATAGCCCACGTTACATCGTGCAAAATCACAGAACCACGCGGCGTCGCCCAGGCATGGACGTGATTGTTTTCGTAGGTGATGATCGAGCGTTTCTCGGTGTACCGGCACACCCAGCGAACCGCACCGAGGGCAGTAGACTCGGCCATCGAAATCGGGCTCGCGTACGAAAGCTTTGTTCATAGAGGTTACGATTCTGCTATTTCAACGCTGCCGCATGACGTCCCGCTGCGGGATCACCCGCGGCATGAATTACGCCCGTCTTCCGATCAATGTGTAGCATGATCGGGTAGGCGATGGGACCTTCGGTTGTCTCGACCTTGTGGCCTCGGGCGATAAGCGTTCTCCGCACGGATTCGGGAATGTCGACATGGACTCGCATCTTTCCCGCCGCCTTGAATGCCGCGTTCCGGTCAGGGTTGGGGTTAAACGAGTTTTCATGATGAAAGGTATTGAACCTCGCCGCGGTGACCGCCTGCTCCGGCAGCATGCCGAATTCGATATGATTCAGCAGCACGTTCAGCGTTGTCTGGTCCTGCAGGTCGCCTCCGGCCACGCTGACAGCAAGAACCGGCTTGCCATCTTTGAGCACGAGGGTTGGGGTCAGCGTGATACGGGGACGTTTCCCCGGCTGCACTCGATTGGGATGCATAGGCGTCGTGTTGAGGCTACGTACTCGATTTCCCTGTGTCACACCGGAAGGCCCCGGTTTGTTGCCCACCAGATTGCAGCTGGGCGTCGCGGCAACGACGTTTCCCCAGCGATCGGCTACGACGCACGTGGTTGTGTCCTGCACAGGGATACTCGCCGTTGAATCTTTCGGTATTGCCGGCCTGTGAAGCGGACGAGGAGTATACGGGTCTCCCGGGCGACGTTTTATTGAGGCACGATTTATGTCGATCAAGGGACGGCGCAGGCGGGTGTATTCATCTGAGAACAACTGCGGCAGCGGGACCTTCACGAACCGTGGATCGCCGTAGTATTCGTCGCGATCAGCCATCGCCAGCTTCAGCGACTCAACGACGACGTGGATATAGTCGGCGGACAGGTGTCCCATCTGTTTCAGGTTAAAGCCTTCCAGCAGTCGCAGCGTCTGGCACAGGTACGGCCCTTGTGTCCAGGGCCCGCATTTGTACACCGTGTATCCTCGATACGTCACATGCACTGGGTCTTCCACACGCGTGACATGAGCTGCCAAGTCGCTCTTTCGCAGCAGTGCGCCGCTTCTGACATACCACTCTTCCAGTTCGTCGGCGATGTCGCCTTTGTAAAATCGGTCGCGAGCCGCCGTCAGCTTCCGCTCGCGAGACCCTTTCGTTTCCTGTTCTCTTTCGACCAGCTTTTCCAGCGTTCTTCGGAGGTCGACGTACCACGGCATCTTATTCGTTTGCAGCAGATTCAGAGTCGGTTGCACGACCTGTTCGAGGGACATCGTTCCGTACAGTCTGAGGGCCGTTACGCAAAGATCCACTGCGCCCGGAACGGGCGCCGACTTCATGCTGCCGTTGGCAGGAATGCCGTTCTTGTAGAACCACTCAATGGCCGACGGATCAAGCGGAGCCCCGCCGACGCCGCTCAAAACTTTGACCTTCTGGGTCCTTGCATCAAATATGATCAGCGGGACTTCGCCTCCAATGGCAAACAGTCCGTAATCGGTGACAGACAACGCAAGCAATGTGGCAACGGCTGCGTCGGCGGCGTTACCGCCCTGTTTAAGGATCTGCACACCGGCAGCAACGGACTCACTTTTGCCGGCAGCAACGGCACCACCCTTGCCTGTTCCCTTCCACGTGATTTCATCCGCTGCCAATCCAGCGGCAGGCAGCGTCAGACACAGCAGCAACCATCCGGACATTGCGTAGTAGCGCATGGGCAGCCCTTTCGCAGTCATTACGATTTCGTTCGGTCGAGTTTCAGCTCTTCAAATGAAAGTAGCTGTGGATATGCGGCTGTCCGCGGAAGTACCAGACCAGTTCCGGACCTTCGATCTGCCATGTGTCCCAGACTTTGTCGGACCCGATGTCGAATTTGCCTTCATACCAGGAAACATGAAGCTGGTCGACCATTCCCTTTTGTTCAATCATCGCGAGCGTGGCCTGCACGTCTTCCTTGCGGAACATAGCCATCATTGTCCCCATCGTGTTGATCAACAGCTTTTGCTGATCCCTGCTCATATCCGCACAGGCAAGGCCTTCCCATCCCGTGGTCTTTTTCTGAACTACTGTCTCGGGTTTTTCCTTTCGAGGGGCGGCTGAGACCAGACCCCGCTGCTGCTGCCTGCCATCCAGCGCGTGCACGAACTGATTGAAGGCCTTACCCTGGTACCAGTACGGATTGCCGGGGTGATCCTTCGTTTCATTGAACTCATCGGGGAAGTGTCCGTAGAAGAGAGGGGCCCCACCGAAGCCCTGCCTCCTGTCTTCATGGACGTTGCAACGGCGAGTCACATGGTGACCGGTGTAAAGGAATTCGAAGTCGTCGTCTTCCGGCGTACCGAAGAAGGCAACCGCGGGTGCATTCTTTAGCTCGCCATATTGGTCAGTTTCGACCTGCTGCCTGACAGCCGCCTGGTAGTCCGGGCTGTGAAGTGAGTCAAAAATATTCTGAATCAGGGCCTGCTGTTCATCATTGAACGTGCCTGGAATTCTGTCTTTCGGATGTATGTACCACCAGTTACTGACGTACTGACGCTTTGCGTGATCAGCCGGCAGACAGATTTTATGCCGTTGTTCATTGCTCATGCTCTTGTACAGTTGCATGGGCAGGGAGTCCGTTTCGGCTTCGTTCGCGGCCAGCCGTCCGGAGAACGCATCAAGTCCCGTTATGCCCAGCACAGCGGCTGAGGCACCAGCGGTCTTGATCAGGTTGCGTCGATTCATGCTGTTCATGGTTCAATCCTTGGAGAAGGGCGGTCACTAAAACCTGAGTCATGTCAAGTCGGTACAGTTAATAGATGAAGCTCGCCGCAGGCATATGGTTTCGAACAGATTACGGTGCAAATCATGACTTCCGATGACCGTGTATTTCAACAGAATGGAATCCCTGAGTCCATTCTGACGCAATGGAATCGGCGATAGCGACGCAACGGTTTTCGGCACACCGGTCCGGTTAAGTCTGTTTAACCGCTCGGCGGTATCAGTGGGCCTTTCGATATGCCAGGGCTCTGCATCTGAAGAAACCTTTCGGCGGTCGCTTGGCAGGCTGGATCTGTGGCCCGGGTGAACAACATCACGTTCGTTTCAATCGGCGCCGGCAGCACATGTCTGATGCCAATGGCGGAGTGGCTGGACGTTTGCATGCGGTTCACGTACTACTATGGGGCAGACTTGAGGCGGACAGCCCTGCCGTCTTCGGTGGAGGGAAAATTTGTGGTGTCCTTGTGCCGGGTCACTGCGAACAGAGTCAGACAGTTTGTTGTACCTCGCACGTGCGGTCTGATGCCGCAAAATTTCATGATATTCGAACCAGACCGTGCACAAATGCAACGATGGGCGGCGCGCCAGCTGGCAGATTTGGATGCGCTGCAACCAGGTTCGATCTTTGCGAGTGGTGTCATGCTGGACGTAACCCAGGCGTACGAACTTCAGTCGGCAGTTGCGGAGCTGCGCCGTAGTCGTGGAGAGCAGATCATTGGTTACAAAGTTGGATGTACGTCACCGAAAGTACGTGCACAGCTTGGGATCGATCACTGTGTCACCGGCCGGTTGTACGATTTGGAGCAGTACGCATCAGGTGCTGTGTTGTCTCGCAGCAAGTACGCGAATCTGGCGATCGAGGGAGAGCTGGGGGTGGAACTGTCGCGTGCCCCCACGGCGGAGGATTTTGTGAAGACCGGAGTTCCTGCCTGCGTGGCACGCATTTTTCCCGTCGTTGAGCTGCACCACCATGTGCTGCGTGGAAAACGAGCGTCGGTGGGCGAGTTGATCGCTCACAATGCAATCCATGCCGGTTTTGTGGCAGGAAGCGGAGTTAGATCTGATGAAGCATTCGGTGAGCCGTCACTGTCGATTCATGCGGATGGTCGGGTGCTGGAAGAGTGCGCGGGACCGGAACTCATACATACGATTCACTCATCTCTGCATTGGCTCACGAAGACTTTGGCGGAACGTGGTGAACAGCTCACTGGTGGCCAGTCAGTGCTTACCGGATCGATTCCACTTCTGATTCCGCTGCGTGAAGATTGCCGCATCAGGGTTGAGGCTCCGCCGTTTGGTTCCGTGGAAGTGCAGTTTACCGCATGACCTGATTCATCATCAGCCACAAAATGAACCGTAGTACGTGCGTTTACAGCTTGACCAGAGGTGCCGCTCGAGTGCGGTCTGATCTGCTGCAGACTCTGTGGGTCGTACACATGCTGCTTCGGCACCTCATCGAGGTTTTGTGGGCACACCCGCCGCCTTGTGCGTTTCGGGTGTGGGCTGCCAACTGTTCCCACGTGCCGGCCGATATTTGTCGGGACGCGAAAGCTTGGCCACAGCCATTCGGCCGCGAACCGCTGCGTCTGAACCGTTGCCGTGGAGTTTGAAACAGCTCAGCAGGTCTCGAACGCGTTACCACGTTGAACGAACTTACCCATGTTTCCACGGCGGCAATGTTGCCGGAGTGCATCAAATCGGAATCCCTCCCCCCGTATCGGTCGTGCTCCTCGCTGCAGGGCGAATAGCTGTCGATGACTCTGTCCTGGGGCATCATTCTCGGGTATCTTTCGTATTGGCTCTGAAAGTTTTCCGTGGTTTATACGTTGAGTGTGAATGTCGCCAGGGCAACAGAGGGTTGATCGTTCGAATGGAAATGAGGTGGAATACGTAATATGAGGACCACTCCCTGTATCTGTTATTTCACGTCGAGCCGCATTCAGGCATACTTTCGGGGTCGGGAAGAGAATGAAAATCAACAAGGCGGTTATAACAGCGGCCGGCGAGTATCACTCAAATCTGCCACTGCAGAGTGTGGTTGATCGCAGCGGCCATCGGCGAACGGCACTGCGCTGCACTCTGGACGAAGTGGTGGAAGCGGGCATTCAGGAAATCGCCATAATTGTTCGTCCCGGGCAGTCCGCTCCATATCTGTCAGCGGCTGGGTCACACGCATCGCGTCTTATCTTCTTTGAACAGGACAACCCGCGAGGTTACGGGGATGCGATTCTACGAGCGGGCGATTTTGTGGGAGACGAAGCATTTCTGCACCTTGTTTCTGACCATCTGTACGTAAGTCGTAACGGTGCAAGCTGTGCGGCTCAGCTGTGTGAAGCGGCGGCGCACCACGAATGTGCTGTTTCTGCCATTCAGCCGACTCGGGAGAACGAAATTGTGTTTTTTGGCACAGTCGGTGGCGCACCCGTTGCTCAGCACGATCGCCTGTATGAAGTAACAGCAGTGGTTGAGAAGCCGACACCAACCATTGCCGAGCAGGAACTGATTGTTGCAGGTCAACGAGCTGGTCATTATCTGTGCCTTTTCGGCATGCACGTTCTGACGACGGCTGTCATGAATCTGCTGCGACAGAATCTTGAGAAAACAGAAGCTGGTCAGACGGTGGACCTGACATCTTCGCTGCACCAGTTGGCTCAGTCAGAGCGTTATCTTGCTTTCGAAGTGGACGGGACCCGGCACAACATCAGCTACAAGTATGGTCTCACCCTTGCCCAGCTGGCGATTACACTGGGAGGCGACGATCGTGATCTGATACTGACTGAACTGGTCAGTCTGCTGGCCCGGCAATGACGCTTATCGAATACCTGACAACTTGTACCCGTCTACCGACGCCACGTTATGACTAATCTTCTGCAGGTGATCATTTCTGATGATCCCGCTGTTCGAAATCTCTCGCTTGACGGCTGCTGCCGCGGACTGTCGGCGGAGCAGCTGATGCTGCAGTGCGCGGAACTCGATAAGTTCCGTCGTCAGTGTGACAATCTGTACGAACGCGTTCGAGCACTGTTTTTTCTGCATTCCATATATCGATATCATCTGCCCGAACTACTGCAGGGGCGAGAGTCAGGATTCATTCCGTTCGCGGGCTACGAACAGTTTCTGGGACGCCGCTTTCCGGAGTCCATTGATACGTTTCTGAATGCCCAGTCGTCCAGCGGACCAACGGTGACACTGGCCAGTGCACTGGCGGAGGCGTATCACCGGATGGCATTTCAGACTCTTGCCAATCAGGTTCGCCGCAGCGTTCGTACGGTGAAGGGCAATCAGTGGATGTTCCGCACAGGTCATCCAGCGGATATGCCGTTGCGGATCCGTCCCGAACTGCTGCACATTGCAGCCGAGAGCGGCTGTTTCCCCGCACTGCGCGAACGTACGGCAGTGCGAATGGACTTTACACATAGCGCTTGGAGCGACATTTTCTTTCTGGGAATGGACTTCCCGGAAGGTGCTCAGGTTATCAACGCCAGTGTGGACCTGGGTGTTCGCGGGAAACATGCGGCGCCCCAGCCTCCCATCGACTGCAGTTTGCGAGTCATTGACGAGCCACTGCTGCGACTGGTCAGTATTGACCTTGATTCGAAAGCTGACATTTACGACATCAGTGAAGTCTTTGATTTTGGCCGTGATTATCTGGGACTGCTGAAGGCGGCCGTCATAGCCGCAGGTTTGATTCCACCGGGAATGGAAGGCTGCGGTGCTCCTGTATCTGATGTTTTCTCACGCATGATCGGGGCCGGAAAGGGACTGGAAGTCGTCAGTCGAGTGAACGAGATTCCCAAAGGGTCTCGACTCGCGGTCAGCACAAATCTTCTCGGCTCGCTGATATCGATGTGCATGCGGGCCACGGGACAGGTTTCACAGTTTATCGGATCACTGGCTGAAACCGACCGCAGACTCGTAGCAGCGCGTGCCATCCTGGGGGAATGGATTGGCGGATCAGGTGGCGGCTGGCAGGATTCCGGTGGAGTCTGGCCGGGCATCAAGTTGATTCAGGGCGCCGTTGCGACGGAATCGGACCCTGAGTTCGGCGTCAGTCGTGGTCGACTGATGCCGCAGCATTCAGTGTTTGACCACGAGGCTGTCACATCGGAAACTCGGGAACGCTTGCAGCAAAGCCTGGTGCTGGTGCACGGCGGCATGGCTCAGAATGTCGGCCCCATTCTGGAAATGGTCACAGAAAAATACCTGCTGCGAAGTGAGAAGGAATGGGCCGCCAGACAGGATGCCATCGGACTGCTGGATGAGGTTACGGATGCATTGAAACGCGGTGATATTGCGGCCGTTGGCAGGGCCACTGACCGGAACTTTGCGGAACCTCTGCAGACGATTATTCCGTGGTGTTCGAATGCCTATACAGAGGAGCTGATTCGCAGATGCCGGGAAGAGTACGGTGCCCGATTTCACGGTTTCTGGATGCTGGGAGGCATGTCCGGCGGTGGTATGGGATTCATCTTTGATCCGGCCGTTCGTACACAGGCTCAGGATTGGCTGCAGTCCATGATGCTGGACGTCAAGCAAAGTATGCAGGATCGGATTCCGTTTGCGATGGACCCTGTGGTGTACGACTTCGCCATCAATGACAATGGCACCTTTGCCGAATTATACACTGATGCAGAAATGCCTCAGGGGTATCGCTCTCTGATGGTGCCGGATCTGCTGCGGCAGAACATCAGTAGTCTGTCGCCGATGAGACGACGTGAGCTTGAGCGGACGGGCGATTTCTGCCGTGACGAGAAGGTGGGGAGCGACCTTGTTCAGCGGCTGCTGAACAGAATTTTACCCGGATCTGCTGCTTCTGACGGCACAGCGAGCAGCCTCGAGTCACTGCTGGCAGAAAACGGATTTGATGCGATTGCTCATGATCAGCTGCGCGAAGATTTACTGTCCGGTCGCCTGGGCCTTGCGCAAAACAGACTGGCGTCCTCGGTAACGATTGAAGACGTTGCAGAAACCGATGTCTTTGATGCTCGCTGCGATATTACGGCGGAACATACCGAACTTGGCCGAGCCGCTCTGGCTGACGGAAGGGTGGCCGTCGTAACGCTGGCCGCTGGTGTTGGCAGTCGCTGGACGCAGGGTGCGGGAGTGGTCAAGGCACTCAATCCATTCTGCCGCATGAACCGCAGGTTTCGTTCGTTTCTGGATGTGCATCTGGCCAAAACTCGTCGCGTCGGTCACGACTTCGGCGTCGTACCGCCGCATGTGGTGACGACCGGATATCTGACTGATGGCCCAATTCGCAAAGAAGTCGAAGCTGTCTATGGGGCGCAAAACGTATTTGTTTCCCTAGGTGTTTCAGTGGGCCTGAGAATGGTTCCGACGGTTCGCGACCTGAGTTTTGCATGGGAAGAAATGCCTCAGCAGATACTGGACGAACAGCAGGAAAAAATGCGTGCCAGCGTTCGTACAGCGCTGACCAAGTGGGCGCAGTCGTCAGGTGAGGCGTCTGATTACACAGACAACCTGCCGTGGCAGTGCATGCATCCGGTGGGACATTGGTATGAGATTCCAAATCTGCTGCTGAACGGTACTCTGCAGACACTACTCGAACAACAACCACAGCTGCATTACCTGATGCTGCACAATATCGACACTCTGGGGGCAAATGCAGACGCCGGAGTGCTGGGCGCTCATCTTCAGAGTGGTGCAGATCTGTCGTTTGAAGTCATTAGTCGCCGACTGGATGATCGCGGCGGCGGGCTGGCCCGAGTGGACGGCAAGGTCAGGCTGGTGGAAGGTCTGGCAATGCCGCGCGAAGAAGACGAGTTCAATCTGTCGTACTACAATTCGCTGACGACGTGGATTTCCATCGAAAGACTGCTGAGCATCTTCGGGCTGAAACGCGGCGATCTGGGGGACCGCACGAAGGTCGATAACGCCATTCGCGAACTGAGTCGCCGCATCCCGACGTACATTACTTTGAAAGACGTCAAGAAACGCTGGGGGCGAGGACAGGAAGACGTGTTCCTTGTCTCGCAGTTTGAGAAACTGTGGGGCGACATGACGACGCTGCCGGAAATCGACTGCCGGTTTATTGTCGTGCCCACGCAGCGAGGACAGCAACTGAAGGATCCGGCTCAACTGGACGGCTGGCTCCGCGACGGCTCAGCGGCGCACGTGGAATCATTGGTCCGCTGGGACTGACAGTGACCTGCCTGTTGGCACAGGCAAGTCTGATTCATTCTGGTTATGACAGGAAAGGCAAGAATCGCGGGCACAATGTCGTCCTCCAACCGGTCTGACCTCAAGGTCATGACCTTACGATCCCGCCCACTACGTGATTCTGCGTTCGTTCACAATCGACTGGCGGGCAGGTCGTGTTCCGGACGGACGGTCATGCGACCGGAAATGTGGGGCAGACGCTGTAACGCAAATTCCAGAATGCCTGCCGCCGTCGGGGCCGCGACCGTACCACCGTAGTGTGAACCTGCTGCGGTCGGCTCATCGACCATTACGAGTACCAGCACCTGCGGGTGTTCTGCCGGCGCACCGCAGACAAAGGAACAGAAGTGCTTACTGTTCGAATAGCCCCCGCCTTCAGGATCCGGTTTCTGGGCCGTTCCGGTCTTGCCAAAGATACTTAGTCCGTCAATACGTGCTGATTTTCCGGTACCCCGTTCGACGACGCCTTTCATGGGGTGACGTACCAGCCAGTCGGCGACGTCCGCATGCACTATCTGCGATTCCAGTGTGGGCGTAGCGGCCACGGTTTCGATTCCTGACAGCGGAGATGGCTGTGTCTGCTCGGGTGAAGAACCCAGCAGCAGGTGCGGCCTGACCAGGCGTCCACCGTTTGCCAGCGCCGCATGAGCAGTGATCAGTTGCAGTGGAGTGACGGCAAGTTCGTGCCCCATCGGAATTGAGCCGATGGAGTATTCATCCCAGTCCGCCTTCGGACGAACGAGGCCTCCCACTTCGCCTGGGAGTTCAATTCCTGTGCGCGTTCCAAATCCAAAGGCCGCTGTCGCTCGGTACAGTCCCTGGACTCCAAGTCGTTCTCCGATTCTGGCCATACCGATATTGCTGGACTTGACCAGAACGTTTTCGACACTGAGCTGCGAATAGGCATGATGGTCGTGAAGAATCCGGCGGCCCATGCGATAGGCGCCGTTAGAGCACGGGATCATATCGTCCGGCTTCAACAGACCATTCTCAATCGCCCATGCCACGATGAACGGTTTAAAGGTCGAGCCGGGTTCGAACACAGCCGATACCGCAAGATTTGTCCAGGCGTCGGCCGGAACTTCCGCAGGAGCATTGGGATTGAAGCCGGGCCGCGATGCCATTGCCAGCACTTCGCCGGTGTGCGGTTCCATGACAATCACACTGGCTCCCTGTGGCTGCCAGCGTTGGACCAGCTTGTCCAGTTCACGTTCGGCCTGTACCTGCGTAAGAATGTCCAGGGTCGAAAGAACAGTCTGGCCGTGCTGTGGTGTTTCAGAACGAGCGGCTTCGACTTCGATTACAATTCCGCGAGCGTCCCGAGTCATGACCCGCGTTCCGTCCCTGCCGCGGATCAGATCGTCCAGACTTTGCTCCAGCCCGCCGTGCCCGAAGTTGTCAATGTCCCGCAGACCCAGTAGGTGTGCGGCGTACGCTCCCTGTGGATACTGCCGCAGATATTCCCGACGAAAGCCCCAGGTGCGTTCCGGAAGTCCGAGCCGACGAATGCGGGCGGCGTCTTTCGATGAAATTCTGCGCTGGACCCAAATGAACTGCCGGTCCGGGTCGCGGGTCAGTCGTTCGAAAAGCTCGTCGGCGTTCACATTCAGCACAGAGCAGACCTGCCAGACGAAACTGGCGGGATCCTCAATTTCTGCGGGCACCACGTACAGACTGTCCCGGGTGACGGTCATTGCCAGCACGTGGCCATTGCGGTCCAGTATTTCACCCGGCCGGGCGGGTACGACTTCAGTGAATGAGCTCTGCCGGGTGACTCGAGTATTCAGCGAATGTCCCTGTGACCCCTGAAGATAGACCAGGCGACCAATCATTATTGTCCAGCCCGTCAGCATAACCGCGGACAGAAGCTTGGAACGCCACAGGAATGGCAGACCGGACGGTCTGTGCTTGTTCTGGTTGTCTTGCGAAGGTTTCACGGCGACGTTTCGTCAGTCAGAGGACGGGGCCGGATGTTCCCACCGCAACAATGGAAGCACTGGAGGTGACGGTATGCCTCGTCCCGATGTGCCGGAGTCGATGGTTGGATGATGCGGTATGATTTGTGGTGACGCTGTATGATCGATCCTGGCAAGCTGAGATGGTGCTGTCAGAGTCTGGATTTTCAGGCGAAGGTGGGCGTGCATTTCCAGAAGCAAATCCTTCTGAAAGTACTGCCCGCTGACGGCGCGCTTCATCTTCAGTGTCTGTTTCTCCAGACCGATGCCGACCATGGAAACAAACACCACCAGAATCAGTGCGGCTGAGAACCTGAAAAACACGCGAGACCTCTGAGAATCTGTGACCTAACCATCTTTGACAGGGCTGCGTTCTGCCCAGCGTTGAATATGCGTCCGATCGGCAGCTTCGTTCACAAACGCTGAGATCAGTGCAATACAACAGCGCACAGAAAAACCCCGTGATGGATGTCAACGGGGTTGGGCATAACAGGTTTATCGGCGGCGACGCTGTCAGGGGGCCAGATGAACGTCCGTGGCGTCGTCGGGAAGCACAATCACTGTCCCGAGTTTCAGTCTGTTCGGATCTTTCAGGATCTGCTGATTTAAACGATAGATCTGAATCCACCGGGACGCTCGGCCCAGGTGCTTCTGGGATATTTCGGAAAGCGTTTCTCGTTCCCCCACCCGGTAGGCAGGTGTACCGTCCGCTTTGAGGAAATATCCCGACGGCTGTGCGGCCTTTCGTTGCTGATTCCTGAAGAATTCGGGGTATCGTTTTTCCAGCACGCCGGGCGCCGGAATCAGTACTTTCATTCCGGGCCGAAGCTTCTTGGGGTCAGCAATGCGGTGCTGATTATACAGTGCGAGTGATGAGAAATAGCGGGCTGTTCCGTATGTCCGTTTGGAGATTGTCCAGTAGTTATCGTTCACTCTGACCTCGCAGATTTCGCATGGATCCGACGCTCCGGCCACCAGCTGGATCTGTCGAGGATTGTGGAAACGAGCCACGCCGATTTCGGCTCCAGCCGTGCCGTGCGGCAAAGTCGCATCCTGCTCTGATAAACGTCGGGACTTCGGCTTGAGTTCTGTCGTCGTGTCAGCCGCGGCACCAGCATTACTGAACTGACTGGCGAGAGTTCCCTCGTAATCGGGACCTGCCGTGACTGCGGCGTTGTCAGGCGATGTGTCGAATGAGCGGGCCGCTGTATTCGCGGAGAATTCCGGAGTCGCCGTCGACGGAGTGCCCGAGTCGGCGATCTGTTCGTCTGAAACGCTGAACAGAGCAGGACCTGGCTTGTCGGATGGTAACGTATCAGCAAATGGACTGACGCCCGGTTGGGGCTCCAGCATGGCAATCAGTTGTTGGTTGCCTTCGTCCACCGGACGGAGTTTTCGTGTGGATTCGGGGGACGCTGTTTCCGAAGCAGTCGGCAGAGGGTCAAATGACGATGCCGGCGGAAGATGCTGTCCTGGTGCTGCGGCTACAGTGGTGATGGATGCATGCCCGTCAGGAAATGCTGGTGGTAACGAACTTGGTTGTGTGGTCGCTTCGGAGGTGGTCACCTGAAGCGTATCGGGTGCGGCTCCTTCGAATTCAGAGGGACTGGCTGCTTCAGACGTGCCGGAGTGGGACGCCAGGTCCGTGGCAACCGGCACAGGCGTCGGTTTCGCGGCTAGGTCTGGTGACAGGGCGGTCTCGCCGGCGTCTCCGAAGGAGGGAAATACGGCCGTCGCCGGCGTATCGGCAACGGATTGTTGTGATGGTTCGTCCGATGGTGGTGCGTCGGGAAAAAGTCTTTTTGGTTCCGTGGCTGGCATTGGAACGGACGCAAACGGATCGTCTGGAACTGTGTGGGAGGTCTTTGCTTCCTGTGCAACTCGGGCAGCGTTCCGGGCAGCCAGGGCGGCAAACGGGTCGACGGAAGGGTTTTGAGCCGGAGCTGTCTCCGGATTCCGGGCCGTTATCACTTTCTCTGGGACTGGTTCAGTAAATTCCAATGCCGGTGGTTCGCCGCTTAATTCGGAGGGGCTGTGCACCGCCTCAGCGGCGGCCGCGGGGAACGCCGCCGGCGAATCGGCTGCAGTTGATGATTGCAAAGCCATCGATGCCTGCTCAGCAGGTGAACTGGCAAAGACTTGTGAATCTGCTTCTGTGCGGTTGCCCTGCATGCTTGCCTGCAGCAGCGCCCGTTGCTTCAGGTCGAACTTGTGATACACAAGAAAGCCGAAAGCGCACACAAGGATGATGACGATGCCCATCCCCATTTTTGTTTCGACAGCCATGCCGGCCTTCAGCGGGGCAGCGTCCCTGTCCTGTTCGTTCATAGATTTCGACGCACCGCCGCTCGCAGCCTGGCTGAGCGGCTGCGAGGATTCAGGCGAATCTCCGCCGGTGTCGATTCGATGGGTGTTTTTGTCAGGACCTGCCATTCCTTGTGTCCTTTGAACGCGGATTTGACGATGCGATCTTCAAGTGAGTGAAAAGTAAGGATGACGGCGATGCCGTTTGGCTTCAGAATCGCCGGCAACACGGTCGTCATCATTCGTTGTACGTGTTCCAGTTCGTCGTTCACGGAGATTCGCAGTGCCTGAAACACTCGAGTCGCCGGGTTGCGTCCTCTGCGTGATGCTCGGGGGATAGCAGCCATTACGCAGGCTTCGAGATCTTCTGTTGTTTGAATTGGTTGTCGGGATCGTTGCTGACAGATCTGGGCTGCGATCTGTCTGGCGAAGTTTTCTTCACCGAAGTCTGTAAAAATCGATTCGAGTTGCTGCCGATCAGCCGTTCTTATGAGGTCCTCTGCAGAATGCCCGCGTGACGTGTCAAACCGCATATCCAACGCACCACCGGCGTCGAAACCAAACCCGCGTTCTCGATCGGCCAGCTGGTCTGACGAAAGTCCGAGGTCCAGCAGGACACGGTCAACGCTGTCGATACCGTGTTCTGAGAATACCTCCGCTGCATCTGCGTAGCTTGAATGAAAAAGTTGAACGTTTGTGGAATCGGATTTCTGAGTAATCTTTTGCCGAGCGTGGTTCAGCATCATCGGATCCCGGTCGAATCCGAACAGCCGTCCGTTGCTGCCGAGTCGTTCCAGAATTTTCTGACTATGGCCGGCCGCACCGACCGTTCCGTCCATCACGCTCAGTCCCTCGGACAGTTGCAGATAATGCAACACCTCGCGGAACATCACTGGAAGATGAATGGACCGAGAACCCATTTCAGGAATTCGTGACCACGACAATGCGTGCGCGCAGCAGACGGGAACTGAAAGACAGTGACACAGTTGTGAAATAGTAAAGAGGTGGAGCTGTGCAGCTCGGAAGGAATTACGATGGGAGCTGTAGCCTAATTACGATCCTTTGTGGCGCGAAGAGCAATCGTGGGTTTTCGCACTGCGTTAATACCTGAGTGTTTGCGACCTGCCACAGCTGCAAGTATCGGCGGAATCTGCGCGTTCGGCATTGTTTCAGCACGCACCCAACGGGCGACGTTTCAATAGGCGACATCTGCATAATACCCGCGCCGATGCATTCTTAGAATGCGGGGCCATGCCCATGGGATTAAGCGAGCTGCAGGAATGACGAAGCTGATGTGATTCGTTTAACCGCGTGCCCATCGGGCTGTATTCAGCACGTCAGATCACCGTGCGACGTCCTGCTCAGACACATTCCGTGAAGCGTGGGGCGGGACACTTCAGGTTAAACGCGGGGTAAACGATACTGTGGGCGATAGGATTTGCTCAGGAGTTCATTCGCTTCGTCGCAGTCGGTGAAGCGTTCCGTTACCGGGTCAAAATCAAGACGGCCGTTCGTGCGAAAGGCAATTTCTGCCAGATGCACCAGAGCACAGGATCTGTGAGCGACTTCGGGGCGGGCTTTGGTCTTGACATTTCGCGTCCGCACGGCATTGAGGAACTCAGCCATGTGTTCGGCGTAGCCTCGTTGTCCGCGGACATCACCTTCGGTGGGGCCCGGTTCTCCCTTGGGACCAAGAAACACGCTGAAGGCACCTCGACGTGAGAACACCATGTATCCTTCTGTGCCGTAAAATACGTTACCGTTGTCGAAGCCGTGAATTCCATAGGATGTGAATGGATAGTTTTCGTAGACAACCAGTCGTCCGTCCGGGAACTGCCATGTTACGTTCATGTTGTCAGGATATTCGCCGGCGTGACCGTGCAACATCATGCGGCTGCCTCGGGCTGTAATCTGGTTCGGGGCAGAATCCAACCCCAGTCCCCAGCAGGCCATGTCAATATCGTGAATACCGTCGTCTCCGATTTCTCCGTTGGCATAGTCTCGAAACATTCGCCACGTACTGTGAAAACGATGTTTGTTGAACGGGCGGCTGGGAGCTGGTCCCAGCCAGCGGTCGTAGTCGGTATTCGGAGGGGGTGTGGAATCGGGTACAGGCTTAACGGTGTGTCGGATTTCGGCCGTCCATGCTTTGGCAATCTTGATTTCGCCGATCGCTCCTTCTGTGAGTAGTTTTTCAGCCCGCCTGGTCACCGGACTGTTTCTCATCTGACTGCCCTGTTGCACAACTCGCCCATACTTTCTGGCGGCTCGAATGATGGCGTGGCCCTCGTTGTAGACGTGCGAGATTGGTTTCTCAAGGTAGACGTCTTTGCCTTCCGCCATTGCGTTGATGGCGATTGGGGCGTGCCAGTGATGGGGTGTGGCCACCACGACGGCATCGACGTTCGGGTCCGCCAGGACATCCTCGAACTTTGACGTTCGTTTTGGGGCGTTCGACTGAAACCCCTGCATGTTCTTCGCGATGCGATCGATCTGGGCCGGATCTACATCACACAGCCAGTCAACTGAGACTGCCTCCCTGCGACTGACCAGGCCCTTCAGGTGGTGCGTCATGATGCCGCCACAGCCGATCAGGGCGATGTTTACCGAATCGGGCCGTGAAGATTCCGCAGCAAAGACGCCCGGCAGAGTTTGTGCGGCCGCGAGTGCAGCGGCTTTGTGAGATGTTGTCTGCAGGAAGTGTCGTCGGTTCAGGTCGGAAGTCATCGGACGTCTCCGGGCGTTCTGTAAGTTAAGCAGATCGGGCATCCTGGTCCCGGTTAATTCTGCCGTAGAATTGCCAGGCCACCAGCCCGCTAAGCAGCGTAGCTGCAGCTCCGGTAAGATGCCACCAACCGACGTGCTGGTCGTCGTCCTGGTGAGTGCAAACCAGCAGAACGACAGATCCGAATGTTGCCAGAACGTAAACAAGGCTGGCCAGGTATTGGAAGCCGGATGGTCGCTTGGTGTGCTGTGTGCGTACAGATGGCAGAAACAGGGTGACAATACAGCATGCAGACGACAGCGATAATGTCGTACCCAGGTAGATCAGAAGCCCCAGCAACGAACTGCGGAGCACTTCAAGATCCACAAGAAGTCTCTGCAGAACGATCAGGGCAACGGCGATTCCCGTTTGCAGAGCCACTGACTTTGGTATGCCGCCGTTGGTCGCGCTAAGATTCCTGGGAAAGACACCGTCATCGGCCATCTTGGAGTAGACTCGGGGCCCCGACATGATCATTGCTGAAACTGACGACAGAAGCCCCAGCGCTACGGCACTGCGAATCAAGAGCTCTAAGGCGTCACCGCCAATTGCCTGAGCTGCAATGGCGGCAACAGCAGCCTGCCAGGCCAGTTGCTCCGGTGGTGCCGCCGTAACAAAGATCAGGTTCAGAACCAAATACAGCAGAGTCACGCCGGCTGTTCCCAGCAGAAGAGCTTTTGGCACTGTCCGGCCGGCCTGCTTCGATTCCGAGGCAACATATACGGCAGCGTTGAATCCTGCGTAACTCAGCGAGATCCAGACCAGCGATGTGGCAACCGCTGTAAGCAGGTCCCACGACCACTCGGGACGGTTCTGGGCAACGGAAAAATGCCACGGGTGAGACAATGCTTTGAGGATGACAATGCCCAGAAACACAGCCAGCGCCAGCAGTTTGAGACAGACGACAGCGTTCTGAAAGCGTTTTCCGGCGAGTGCCCTGAGGCCGTGTGTCGCTCCGCACAGGACCACAACGCTGACTGCGCAGGCGTCCTGCGGCAGCCACCAGGGGCGGATCGGTACAGCGTATTCTTCGAAGGCGACAGCGGCCGTGGCGATGGCTCCGCTGAATCCTGCGGTCAGTGAAATCCAGCCCGCCAGGAAACCGGCGATGGGATGCACATTTCGACTCAGATACAGGTACTCGCCACCGGACTGCGGCATCAGCCTTGCCAGCACACCGTAGGCAACTGCTCCGCACATGGCAATCCCGCCGGCAATCGTCCAGCAAACCATCACCATCAGTGGGGATCCGACCGCACCCAGAGTGAATCCTGAGGTGGTAAAGACTCCTGCGCCCACCATACTGGCCACGACCAGCATCGTCAGCGAAGCTGCGTCGTATGTGGTCTCTGGAGACGGGTCAGCAGAATGGACAGGCATGTTTATTTGCGGTTGAGGTCCACCAGTGGATCCATCGGTTTTCGTTCAGTGATGACGCATCTTGGCAGGACGGTCGAACGGACGATTGCTGAATCTCGGCCCGATTGGCACCGTTCTTCCGTTCAAGCGGAATAGATGGACTGGGATCATAGTGGTCTGTAGTGGTGATGTCAGTTTACCTGACTTACCGCGGGCGTTCTATGCAACGGCCGAGTCGTGATTCAGGAGTGTTTGTATCTCACCAGTACGCTACCATAGCACCGAGGCATCGATCCTTACGCATCGTGCGACGCGGTTTCGTGACAAGGTGGACTGTATGAACGATTCCAACCCTGACGAACCGGCACCGGCTGCTTCAATCCCAGAGCCCGTCCTGGCTAACGCGTCAAGGCATCGCGAGCTGACTCCTTCTGCCGTGCTGCTGGGAATCGGTCTGTCTGTGGTGATGGGCGCAGCCAATGTGTATCTCGGCCTGCGTGCCGGCATGACCGTGTCGGCGTCGATTCCGGCTGCGGTGATTTCGATAGGGATTCTGCGCGGCATCATGCAGCGCAGTTCCGTACTGGAATCGAATCTTGTTCAGACGTGTGCATCAGCCGGCGAGTCTCTGGCTGCGGGCATTATCTTCACAATGCCGGCACTACTGCTGACAGGCGTCTGGCAACAGTTTGATTTCTGGATGACGACGCTTATCGCGCTGTCCGGCGGATTGCTCGGCGTGTTGATGATGATTCCCATGCGTCAGGTTTTTGTTATTGACAATAAGGATCTCAAGTTTCCTGAGGGGCTTGCCTGTGCGGCGGTATTACGGGCCGGCGACGAAGAACAGAGCGACGGTGGCTCCGGACTGTCGTTGATTGCCGGTGGCATGGCTGTCGGCGGTCTTTTCAAGGTTCTTCAGTCACTTCTCGGCATGTTACGAGGCAGCGCAGAGACGGCGGCCATCTGGTCGGGGCGAGTATTCTTTGTCGGTGCTGAGATCTCGCCGGCGCTGTTTGCGGTGGGCTACATTGTGACGCTTCCGATTGCTCTGGAGATATTCGCAGGCGGAGTCATTGGCTGGCTGATCACGATTCCTTTGCTGGGGGCGGAGAATCTGTCGGCTACCGGGCCGGTCAGTATGGCGTACGAGCTCTGGAGCACCAGGGTGCGTTATCTTGGTGTCGGTGCGATGGTCGTCGGTGGTGTGTCCTCTATCTGGACTGTACGTGCCGGTCTGTTGGCTGCTGTGAAACATCTGTCACAGATGGTGTTCAGCGGCACGCATGGAGATGAAGTTGACCCGACGCGGCAGAATCTCAGCGGAGGGTTGATCGCAGTTATGGGGCTGGTCTGCACACTGCTGATCGGCGGACTGTACTACCGTCTTCTGGACAACGATCCCGCCCTGACCGTTGTGACGACGATCATCATGCTTGTTATGTCGTTCTTCTTTGCGGCGGTGGCCAGTTACATTGTGGGACTCGTTGGCAATTCCAACAGTCCAGTATCCGGGATGACAATTACCGCCGTGCTGGGAACGGGTGGACTGCTGATGTTATTTGGTTTTGGGGGAACTGCGGGAATTGTGGCGACGCTGGGTGTGGCGGGAGTCGTCTGCTGCGTTGCGTGCACGGCAGGGGACGTGTGCAATGATTTGAAGACCGGACATCTGGTTGGCGCCTCGCCGCGCAGTCAGCAGATCATGCAGGTGATCGGTGTTGTAACGGCTGCTTTCGTCATGGCTCCGGTGATGACCATTCTGCACGAAGGATCACTGATCGCCGGGACGGGGGGAATCGGCGGCAAGGACCTGCCTGCACCACAGGCGGGTTTGTTCTCTTCGCTGGCAGAAGGTTTCTTTGGCGATGCCGAGTTGCCGAAGGATATGGTGCTGATCGGTATGGCGGTTGGAGTGATGATTCTGGTTATCGATGAACTTCTGAACCGAAAAAAATCGCCCGTGCGACTGCATGTGATGCCGGTTGCGGTGGGGATCTATCTGCCATTCGGTCTGGCCGTACCCATCGTGCTGGGAGGTGTGATCCGAAGTCTGGTGGGTAGACATGTTCATTCCGACTCCGACCATCACACTCACCGGGGTGTGCTGATGACATCAGGCCTGATTGCCGGAGAGTCGCTGATCGGTGTCGCGCTGGGGATAGTCGCCTGGCTCGGAGTTTCAAAGTTCGACGGAATCGCCGTGATCTCTGATACGCTGCATCTTTCGCCCGGCGGTCAGGCATTACTGGGGCAGCTGCTGTCTGTCGCGGCGCTGACAGGGGTGGCGGTCTGGGTGTGGCGGACAGCATTGCGACGGACGCCGCTCAGTGAGGATTAGGTCAGAAGGCTGTCAGGAGGAAAGAGCAGTTGCACGCAGAATTGTTTTTTCAGCTCTTTTTACGGACGGCTGACGCTGAATCGCGTTTAGGTTACTCTGCCGTCCACACACGTTCGTTCCGTATAAACGCGGTACACCGCGCACTTGGAGTCTTAGTCATGAACCAGGCGATTGTCGATCCCGCTGAATTGCGTCGCTTTGCGCAGACGCTGCGACGTTTTAATGAGGATCTGATGGACAGGACGGCTGGCGTGTCCGGGCAACTTAGTTCACTGGCCCAGACATGGCGTGACAAAGAACATGTTAAGTTCTCTGAAGATTTTTCTGCCAACATGAAGGCGCTGGGCCGGTTCATGGAATCGAACGAAATGTACATTCCATACCTTATGCGCAAGGCTCAGCTGATCGAAGAGTATATGCAGCAACAGTAGGGCAGCCCCGCTACAGAGCCCCTGCTCTTTCCCCTCTGAATCGGTCTGCCATCGACGTTCTGGTCTGTCAGCGATGGTCCGTCGAATTGTCGTGCGAAAGTTCCCCGTATGCTGAAATTGCGGCAACGACAGCATGTCTTAGTCAAAGTTCGCCTAACCCCGGATCGGTCGCGGAATGCCTGAATCTGCCAATGTGAAATCGATTGATGCGGTAAAGCGTTTTCACGCGGCTGTCGTGCAGTTTCAGGAAGAAGCACGTCTGTGTGTGTCGGCTCTCGAAATGCAGTTACTGCGTATCCTGGGCTGGCTGGAGCGGGACCGCCCTGGCTACTGGAAACGAGAAATCGAACTTTGCTATCGTGAAATGGGTGAGGCGCGAGTGCGGCTTCACCAGTGCCGTATGCGCAAATATGCCGACTACAAGCCGACCTGTTTTGAGGAAAAAAAAGATCTTGAGAAGGCCAAACGTGATCTGGAGTTCGCGCAGAAACAGATTCCCGTCGTTAAGTACTGGAACGTCAGCGCTCAGCACGAAGCCAACGAATATCACGGCCGCGCCTCTCAGCTGACACAGATGCTGGAACGTGATATTCCGCAGTTACTGGCGTTACTGCACCATGCTGTCGATCGGCTTGAAGCCTACGGTAATCTGCAGGTGCCGGAGACTCAGGCCCAACCGGTTTCGTTTCATGAGGCGGGTGAAGATTCGGATGCGGCAGCTGCGCCTGATGCGGAGTCTGTCACCCCTCAGACGAATGACACCGACACAGCTGATGAAACCCGGTAGGTCCGGTCAGTTGGCGATGTTGATTTGTTTGTGGTTAGATTTATCACCAGCTGATGAATCATGTTCGTAATGAATTGCAGAAAATCGTCTGCAGAACAACGGTCGGTTTGAACATCCCTTTCATTCGATAATGCTGCGTTGAGGAGAGATACTGATGAAACACGCTGACTTCCTGTCCCCGGCTGCCCGGCTGGACGACGCTCTCAGAAAGCTTGAAAAAGCATGGATAGACGCGAAGGAAGAGTGGGCGGACCCGGTGAGCCAGCGCGTGGAAGACGATTATCTTGTTCCTCTGCATGGACAGGTTCGGGCGATGCTTGATACCGTCGAGAAGCTGTCGGGCGTAATGTCAAAAGCTGAACGAGCCTGTCTGCATCGGCGGGAACACGGTCCAATTCTGTGACAATTCACAGAAGCTTCTGAATTCTTCCGGACGCGCCCGGCGACTTCTCGTTTAGATGTTGCGGCTGGCATTACAGCAGTACGCCCTTTACGAATCGTTCCATTAATGGAATCGACATGGACACTCGACTGATAACGATGAATTCTCAGCTGGTAGCGGCCAGCAGGTGGACGACTGAAGCAGAGCGGTCGCGGAATCAGTTGCAGGATATTCAGGAACGTCTGCAGGAACTGATGGAAGCTCGTGACGAAGAACTGGCGCGCTTTGAGAGATCTGCGAAGGCGTCGCTGCAGACGGAGCTGCAGAAAATCGAAGAGGCAGTCGATGGACAGTTGGAAACGGTGCGGCTGGATTGCCGTACCCGGGCGGAGTCTCTGGGTCAAAGCCGCGATCAGGCTCTGCGGCAGCTGTCAAATGAGGTGACTGAGGATGTCGCTCGTCTGCAAGAGCGAAGAAAAAGTGAGACGTGGATGCTGCAGTCTGTGCTTGATGAAGATACAGGCGACAGCCCTGCTGCTCTGTTCGACCGCGAGACAGAAACGTTTGTCACTCAGAAGGCGTTTCTTGATGAACGGTTCAAGCAGTTGCAGCAGCAGCTGCAGCGAACCAGACAGTATCTGGTCAGCTGTCATGCCGCCGCGGAATCTGTCCTGCCGGAACCAACACTGACCCATACGTCTCGCGTGGAATTGTGCGACGCTGCAGTCGAGGGCAGCGACGCGGCGCTGTCGCAGGCGGGGCAACTGGAGCAGTTGCATCTTTCTCAATGGGTGAAGGGATTACGTATCTGGGGCTTCAGCTTCATCCTTTTCGTCCTGCTGTGGGTACCAATTACGGCACTGAGGGCGGATTTGAGGCAGTTCGTGAATCCGGATATTGGAAATCCTGACTGGCAATGGGCAGCTGTGTCGTCTCTGATCTCTGTGGCGACAGTTCTGCTGAGCAGTCTGGTACTGCTGATGACCGTGCAGAGCCGACTTCGCCACCAATTTCAATTGGTACAGGAACATGTCAGTAATGCAGATTACGGGCGACGAAAGTGGGTGGAGAAAAGTCAGAAGCATATTGGTCATCTGGAACAGACCGCTGAGAAGTGGCGTCGGGAAACAGAGGAACGTCGCGTCACGCAGACCCGAAAAATTCATGAAGAGATCGATTCCAGGCTCGAGAGGATTCAATTACGGGCTACTGATGAACGACGTTGCCTGGATGATCGTCTGCAAGCCGCAACAGCAGACCTTGAGACAAACAGGGCTGCGTTAGAATCTACCATCGAGAGTCGACGGCAGAACAACCTGCGTGAAGCACAGGAGCAATTCGCCGCTGACACACAGTCGGCATCCCAGGCCACCCGCAAACGGTTTGGACAGGCGATTACTGATCAGAAAGAGGCGGCTACTCAGGTTCTGGGGTTGTGGAAACAGTGCGTAACGTCCTTGAGAACACTTAGCCAGGCGTCAAGGGGAATGGCGGCCGGGACGTTAAGCTGGCCACGCAGCAACGGCTTGGGATGGTCTCTGCCGGAGACCATGCCGGAATGTATTTCGCAGGGGGATATCCTGGTTACGGCCCCGAAGGCTCCGGAAACCATAGAGTCCGTGGAGGCCACGAACCTTTGTCTTGAAATGCCGGCTTTGCTGCGGTTTCCCCGGGATACGTCGATTCTGGTGGAACACGATTCCGCCGGACGCGAGGTCGCGCTGAGTTTTCTGAGACGACAGATGCTGAAGCTGCTGACCGTGATTCCTGCGGGACGCATTCGTCTGACTCTGATTGACCCGGTCGGCCTGGGCCAGAGCTTTTCGGCGATGATGCACCTGGCGGACTTCGACGAACTACTGATCCACAGCCGAATCTGGACAGACAGTTCTCAGATTCGTGACCAGTTGATGAAGGTCACGGTTCACATGGAGAATATCTTTCAGACATATCTTCGCAGCGAGTTCGATACGATTGAAGATTATAACGCGTCTGCGGGCGAGGTCGCGGAACCATATCATTTTGTCGTCGTGGCCGGTTTCCCCAGCGCTTTCACCGATGAATCTGCCCGTCATCTTTCATCGATTCTGACCAGCGGGCCGCGCTGTGGAGTCCATGCTTTAGTCGCATGGAATCCGGCTGTGAGCCCTCCTCCAGCCTTCGATACGGAAGACCTGACGAACCATTCCACTCGTTTCCATATCGTCGGTGATATGGTGCAGCCGAAACAGGAGTTCAGCAAAGCCGTCCTGTACGAGCCGTCTTCAGAACCAGAGTCTGAGGATTACGTTAAGCTGGTTCGTGCCGTCGGCGAGCAGTCTCGGGATGCCCGTCGAGTCGAAGTTTCCTTTACTCGCATTGCTCCCCGGGATGATGCCATCTGGTCTCATTCCACGGCAGACGGCATTGATCTGCCGATCGGTCGAGCTGGTGCCGCTCGTCTGCAGTTTCTGCGACTGGGCCGCGGCACGTCACAGCACGTCCTGATTGCGGGAAAAACCGGATCCGGCAAGTCGACGCTACTGCATATCCTGATCACAAACCTGGCTATGCACTACAGCCCGAACGAGATTCAGTTCTACCTTGTGGACTTCAAAAAGGGCGTTGAGTTTCGTACGTATGCGGCGAACAGGCTGCCGCACGCACGGGTTGTGGCCATCGAAAGCGATCGTGAATTCGGGCTGAGTGTGCTGGAGCGACTGGACGAAATACTGCAGGAACGTGGTGACCTGTTTCGTGAACGTGGTGTTCAGGGTGTTCCCGCGTTTCGCGAGCAGTTTCCAGCCGAACCCATGCCACGGCTGCTGCTGCTGGTGGACGAGTTTCAGGAATTTTTTGTCGCGGAAGACCGGGTTTCGGCTCGCGCTTCATTGCTGCTGGATCGGCTCGTTCGTCAGGGGCGTGCTTTCGGAATTCACGTTTTACTGGGGTCTCAGACCCTGGGAGGTGCCTACTCGCTGGCGCGCAGCACGATGGGGCAGATTGCTGTACGCATTGCTTTGCAGTGCAGCGAGAACGACGCCCATCTGATTCTCAGCGAAGACAACTCCGCCGCCCGTCTTCTGGCGCGTCCGGGGGAGGCCATCTACAATGATGCGAATGGACTGGTCCAGGGCAATCATCAGTTTCAGATTGCCTGGCTGGATGAAGCTCGACGAGAGGATGCAATAGGCACGATGTTGGGGGCATCCAGGACTGTGGACCGGGGTGAACACGGCATGGTTGTGTTTGAAGGTAATGTCCCTCCAACGGCAGATCTGTGCGGCCCGATGAATGCATATCTGTCGAATTCGCAGGATGCGACCCGACGTTCAGCGGAGGCTGTCACAGTCTGGCTGGGAGAACCGGTGGCCATTGCCGCGCCAACGTGCGTGGAACTGCGTCGCGCCAGCGGACAGAATCTGCTGATGATCGGCCAGGACGAGAATCAGATTGATAGTCTGCTGGCGTTCGCGGCTTTGAGTTTCTGCTGCGGTCCTAAGCCACACCAGCAGATCGATGACACAATCACCTCCCGTTTTGTGTTGCTGCAGGACGGTCGAAATGAGGAGTCTGCGGACCGGTTCAGAAATTTCAAACGGTACTTTCAGACGGATGCTCCGGAATTAAAGATGGAAAGTGACTGCGATGCTGTTATTGATGAAATCCATGCAGAAGTGGTCGAACGCGAAAAGAACTCGGAACGGTCTGGCGGCGGCGAGATATTCCTTGTCGTGCGTAATGTTGGACAGTTTCGCAGTCTCAGAAAAGACGAAGATGACTTTGGCATGGGGGGCTTTGGCGAGCCTAAACCTTTGACTGTTGCCAATAAATTCAGCGAGCTTTTGAAGCGAGGTCCGGTGGTTGGCGTTCATGTCATCGTATGGTCAGACACCTTCAGTAATGCAGTTCGCTGGCTGTCAAATTCTCTGCTCCGCGAATTCGAACACAGAATTGCTTTTCGCATGAATCAGACAGACTCGGCCAGCCTTGTCGACACACCAGTGGCGTCCACCCTGGGGCCGGGCCGAGCCATCGTCTATCGAGACCAGACAGGAACGACTGAGAAATTCCGTCCCTTTGCATGGCCATCCGATGACTGGCTGCAGTCAATTATTAATCCTGAAGACAGCACTGCTGAACCGGAACCTGATATTAACTCGTTCACCATCGAGTAGCGGGCGCTGCTGGAGTGCCTGCCGACGGCGGGCAGTCATCGACGAGGTACCGCGGAAGTAAAGGTATGATGTGCTTGCGTTGAGTCCTGCTCAGGCCGAGTCGGCATTCTCGGACGCGGACTGCATCTTTTCCCTGATTTCGGCATTTGTGCACTGGTCTTTAGGCAGAGTACACAGTTCGCAGGCCGATTTCCCGTCGCTGCCAGGCATGGCTGCCAGCCCACCGCAGCTGCCCTTCAGATGCTTGTTCTGGATGATTGTGCCGATGGCCATTCCCGCGATGGCGATGATGAAGACGGCCGCCGCAGCCACGAACGGAAACCACGGTGCCGAGGTTGAAGATGAAGATGTATTCGAGCCTGTCGGCTCCTCTGCATTTTTCGCGGGGGCTGCCTGTGGTTCTGCAGATGGTTCTGCCAGCAGCCCCGTTGCGAATTCCTGAATCTGTCCGTTATCAGTTACGTACTGAAAAAGGACAGATAAATTCTGTTCCCGAGCCAGCAGCAGACCTTGCTTACTGCCCAGTACCATCATCGCCGTTGCCCAGGCATCGGCCGACATGCATGATTGATGAACGACGGAAACGGCGGCCGGGGGCTCCTTCACCGGCCAGCCCGTCGCGGGATCAATGGCATGAGAGTATCGCGAACCGTCGATTTCAAAGAAGTTGCGGTAGTCACCTGATGTGGCAACGGATGCTTCGTTCAGTTCGACAATACGGCTGAATGGCAGTTCCTGTCCGGGTAAAGGAGCGTTTAACGGTGATTCAATTCCGGCGCGCCACGCGTTGCCGTTTGCCTTCGGCTGACCACCGCGATTTTCGCCCCCAATGTCGACCATGAATGAAGTGATGTTCTGATCTGCAAGAAGTGCGGCCACTGCATCAACGGCATACCCTTTCGCGATGGCAGACAGATTCAGCTGAATTCCCGGAAGAGACTTCTTCAATGCCGGCGGTTTGCTGCGCAGCTCCACGTGCTGCATGCCGACTGATTTTGATGCCGCCCGAATGGCCGAGGCTTCAGGGACTGCTTTTATTCGATCGTCCCCGAATCCCCAGAGATCAATCAATGGGGACAGTGTCGGGTCGAATGCCCCCTCTGTACATTCAAAAATTCGCTTGGCTTCTGCGACAACCAAAACGAATTCAGCGGAAACGTCGAACCAGTCAGTTGACTGTGAATCGTTGAACCTCGTGATCTCAGATGATCTGTCCCAGGTGGACATCTGCGCATTGATTTCTGCCAGGCGAAATTCGATCCGCCTGTGCAATGCTGCCCCGTCACCCGCAACGGCCGGAGAATCAACAGTAACCACGTAGTGCGTTCCCATAGTCCTGCCGAACAGCCGCAACGGTTCGTCGGCGCGAATTGCTGATGCTGCAAAGATTAGTGTCGCGGTAAGGCAGACTGTGAACAGACGAAGGGTAAACATCGCGTTTGTCGCTGACCAGAAGGTGGAACGTGTGACCAGTGTACCAGGCAGTGGATGGCGATTCGCGGCAATTCGGAACTGTGGGAGTGATGTTCCTGCAAAACGAATGCCATTCTCCCCGGACGGGTGATCCGTGGTTCTGTCTGGTGCCCACGACGAAGTTTGTGACGGCGTTCAGGACGGTTCACAAATTGATTCAGCCACCGAAGTCGTCGAAGGCGATGTTCTCAGGTTCGACGCCGAGATCCGACAGCATGTCCTGGACACACTTTAACATGATCGGCGGTCCGCAGATGTAATACTCGCAGTCCTCAGGGGCCGGGTGATTGGCAAGGTACTCGTCATGCAGAACCTGGTGAATGAAGCCCGTCAGCCCCGTCCAGTTGTCTTCGGGAACGGGGTCCGACAATGCGATATGCATCTTGAAGTTATCGTGCTTCGATTCCAGTTCCTCAAACTCATCCAGGTAAAACAATTCCTTCACACTACGACCACCATACCAGTACGACACCTGACAGTCGGTGTCCATGTTCTTGAACAATTCAAACGTGTGGGATCGCAGCGGAGCCATACCGGCACCACCGCCGATGTAAATTTTTTCCGCCGGAGTGTCTTTGATGAAGAATTCGCCGTAGGGACCAGAAATCGTAACTTCGTCGCCGGGCTTCAGGTTAAATATGTACGACGACATCTTGCCCGGAGGGGTGCCTTTGGGTGATCGGGGTGGCGGACTGGCGACACGGACGTTAAGCATGATGATGCCTGTTTCGCCCGGGTAGTTGGCCATTGAGTACGCTCGGATGACGGTCTCATCAACGATCGATTCGTTGTCCCAAACGTTGAAATTATCCCAGTCCTCACGGTACTCGTCTTCGACGTTAAATTCTTTGTAATGCAATCGATGAGGCGGAGCCTCAATCTGAATGTATCCGCCCGCCTTGAAGCCCACATCGTCGCCGTCCGGAACTTCCAGCACCAGTTCTTTAATGAATGTCGCCACGTTACGGTTCGACCGAACTTTGCACCGCCACTTCTTGGTTTCAAAGACTTCCGGCGGCACTTCGATCTTCATGTCCTGCTTAACAGCGACCTGACATGACAGCCGACAACCTTCTCGTTCGGCCTTCTTGTTGATGTGCGCCTTTTCCGTGGCCAGGATGTCTCCACCACCTTCCAGAACGTTGACCTTGCACTGAGCACACGTGCCGCCACCACCGCAGGCGGATGAGACAAAGATGCCCTCGTCTGCCAGCGCGTTCAGCAGTTTGCCGCCGGCGGTTATGGAAATTTCTTTCTGGTCGTTGATCATGATCGTGACGTTGCCGGTGGACACCAGCTTTGCGCGAGCGGCCACGATCACCGCCACAAGGACCGCGACTACGCCGGTGAACATCACAACGCCAAGAATGATTGTGCCCATGACGACTACTTCGTTTTTCCGCTCAAATGCGGAGTTGTCCGGATATTAAAATACAAACCACGGTCAGGCTGACGGTATGCGAATCGAATCGGTCAGAGTTTGATAACAGAGAATGTTTGGAACGCCAGCGCCATAAGTCCGACGGTGATGAATGTAATGCCCAGGCCGCGCAGACCGACAGGGACGTCGCTGTACTTCAGCTTTTCGCGAATGCCCGCCAGACAGACGATGGCCAGTGCCCAGCCGAATCCCGAACTGAAACCAAAGACGATGCTTTCGTCAAAGGCATAACCTTTTTCAACCATCAGCAGCGTGCCACCAAGTATCGCACAGTTCACGGTGATCAGCGGAAGAAAAATTCCCAGGGTGTTGAACAGAGCCGGGAAGAACTTGTCCAGTACCATTTCCAGAATCTGCACCATTGCCGCGATCACGCCGATGTAGCAAATCAGCCCTACGAACAGCAGGTCCTGATTGCTGAGCGATTCAATGCCAGTCCAGCTCAATGCGCCCGGCTGCAGAAGATACTGAAAAATCAGATTGTTCAGAGGGACCGTAATGGTCTGGATCACCGTGACGGCAATGCCCAGACCAAAGGCTGTCTTGACGTCTTTGGAGATTGCCAGAAACGTACACATGCCCAGGAACAGTGCCAGAGCCAGGTTGCCGGGGAAGACTGCGTCCACAAAAATGTTGATGTAGTTTTCCATTATGCCGCCTCAACCTGTTCAGGTTTGATGGTGCGAATGGCCCAGATGATCAGTCCGATCAGAAAGAATGCACTTGGGGCAATCAGCATCAGACCGTTTGTCGGATACCAGCCGCCTTCTGTGACAGGTTTCAGGACGTTGTTGCCAAACAGTTTTCCTGAACCGAACAGTTCACGGAAAAAACCGACCAGCAACAGAATCAGTCCGTATCCCAGGCCATTGCCGATTCCGTCCAGAAAGCTGATTCCCGGACCGTTCTTCATGGCGAAGGCTTCCGCCCGTCCCATGACAATGCAGTTGGTGATAATCAGTCCGACAAAGACGGACAGTTGCAGACTGAGTTCGAAGGCAAACGCCTGCAGAAGTTGATCCACCATGATGACCATTGAGGCGATAATGGTCATCTGCGCGATGATCCGAATGCTGCTGGGAATCTCAGTACGAATCAACGACACCGCGGCACTGGAACAGCCAGTGACAAGAGTCACCGCGATGGCCATGACAAATGATGTTTCCAGTTTTACGGTCACGGCCAGCGCACTGCACAGACCAAGAACCTGCAGTGTAATCGGATTGTTATTAACCAGCGGATCCAGCAGGATCTTCTTTGGTGATGGTTCACCCATTCGGATGTCTCCTCAGACGGGGCGGCCTGCCAGCCGAATCGAGCTGCCGCTCGGACACCAACGGGACGTTTCCGTCAGGCCCTTCAGGCATTAGTGCGAATTGGCAAAATGTCATGTCGAAAAGGCCTAATCAAGCCGTTGTGTTAATTTCGCGAGGTGGTGTCAGCACCGCCCTGTACGGGTGCGTCCGTTGACGAGGCCGGAGGAAATACGGTCGCCAGAGTATTTTGCAGATATGGGCCAAAGCCATCTTTTCCCAGCCAGAATCTCAGCATGTTCGTGACGCCATTCGATGTCAGAGTGGCTCCCGACAGTGCGTCGACCTGGTATTCCGTAGACGCACTTTTGGACACTTCAACTTTTACTTCCCAGCCATCGGTGTAGACAGACTTACCTGGCCATTTCGCTTTCCAGAGCGGATTGTCGACTTCGCCACCAAGCCCTGGTGTTTCGCCGTGTTTGTAGTAGGTCAGCCCTTTTATCTTCAGGCCGGCTGCGCCATCGGCAGCAGCAGTCAGGTCCAGAGCGACGAAGCCGTAGAGGGTTGACCACAGTCCTTTACCCCGCACGGGCAGCACCACCGTCTTCAGTACGTCGCTTTCACGAACTTCATAGACAATCGAGTACTTTTCTCGCTTCCTGATACCGGCAACATCAGCAGCCGAATCCAGTATGTCATGAAATTCAGGCGTACGATCCGCGAACTTGGTCTCCAGGCGGCTATCGTCGGCCTGGTATCGGTCGGTGGCTTTGTTGATCACCAGATCAACAACGACAGGTGTGATGCATTCTTTGAACAGCTCCGCTGTATCGCCACCGTCTTCCCATTTGCCTGCGGCAGAAAGAATACTCTGCTGTCGAAACGCTTCCTTCTGTTGGTTCTGAATGTCTTTCAGTCCCACGGCCAGCGAAGACACTACGACCGAGCACACGAGACACAACTGGATCGCGACCTTGAATGTTCTCTTGGTCTCAGGATTCATTACGGGCGATCCTCCGTTTGATGTTCTGCTGAACGACAACGAAGTCGATCACCGGAGCAAATACGTTTCCAAGCAGGATGGCCAGCATGATGCCCTCCGGGAAGGCCGGATTGAGAACGCGGACAGTAATGGCCATCATTCCGATCAGGACTCCGTAGACCCAGCGGCCAGTATTCGTCATGGCCGCGGACACCGGGTCGGTGGCCATAAAGACCAGGCCGAAGGCCAGACCGCCGGTGCACAGATGCCACAGCGGAGGTATCTGGTACATCGCATTGGACGTACTTTCGACGCTGTTCAGGATCGTTGCCAGGCCAAGTGCACCAACCAGGACACCAACCATGATTCGCCACGAACCGACGCCTGTGGCGATCAGAAAGATTGCCCCCAGCAGGCAGGCCAGCGTGGATGTTTCACCCATTGATCCCGGGATGAAGCCGACAAAAGCCTGAGACAGGGTGAGGTACCCCAGTTGATCCTGCAGCACGTCGCGAAAGGTTTCGCCACCGGGAATTGCATTCTGAACATTGCTCATCATGGTCAGCAGTGTTGGGCAGCTGACACCATCGACCAGGACACCATCGACCCGGATGCCGTCGCTCACACCAGCCCACACGGTCGAGCCGGTGATCTGTATCGGGTAGGCGAAGTACAGAAACGTGCGAGCTGTCAGTGCGGGGTTAAGGAAGTTCTTACCCGTGCCACCGAAGATTTCCTTGCCGATGACAACACCAAAACTGATGCCGAGAGCTACCTGCCACAGCGGGATTGTCGCAGGCAGTGTCAGCGGGAACAGCATGCCCGTGACCAGAAAACCTTCGTTCAGATCGTGTTTGCGGACGCAACAGAAGATGACTTCCCACGTGCCACCGACGATGTTGGTCACCAGAAATACGGGGACAAAATACAGGGCTCCGTACACGAAATTGTACAACAGGTTTCCACTGACTGCCGGATCCCATCCCAGAAGGCTGATCACAGAGGCCCGCCAGCCTAACTGGGAAATGACCACGTCTGATGCCACACCGGATTCAACAGCTGCTTTGGCCACTTCACTCGTCTGAACGCCTGTGTTGTAGCAGGCCATCAGGATGCACGGCGTCAGTGCGAAGACGACCATGATCATCATTCGCTTAAGGTCCATCCCGTCGCGCACATGCGCCGCTCCTTTGCTGACCTCGCCAGGCGTGTACAGAAAGGTGTCGATGGCTTCATAGATCGGGTAGAGTCGCTCCAGCCGTCCACCTTTGTGGAAGAGCGGCTGTATCTGGTCCAGCTTGTCTCGCAGAAATTTCATTCGGCCCCTCTTCGAGGGATTATCCGAGCTGATGCTCAGAGTGCTATCGGGAAAATCGTAAGTGATTCGAGTGACGCTTTACGAACCGTCACCCTTCCTGTTCGATCTGTGTCAGGTTGTCTCGCAGGATCGGACCATATTCATACTTGCCAGGGCAGACGAAGGTGCACAGTCCCAGATCGTCTTCGTCAAGTTCCAGGCAGCCCAGTGCCTGAGCTTGTTCGGTGTCCGCCACAATCAGTGACCTCAGCAGGAATGTGGGAATCATGTCCAGCGGCATCACCTGTTCATACATGCCGATTGGCACCATCGCTCGCTTGCTGCCACCCGTAGAGGTGTTAAAAGCAAATTGCTTCGCCTTACCGAAAGCAGACGCGAACACTCGGCGAACGGAATATCGATCGTTCCCGGGCGTCATCCAGCCCAGAAATTCCCGTTCATCACCTTCCGCAATAGCCGAAACCTGCAGATGGTAGCGTCCCAGATAGTCAGACGTTCCGCGAACGGCCCGCCCGGACAGGACGCTGCCTGAAATGACTCGATGTCTGCCGTCGCCCAGCTGGCCGGCCAGAAGCTCAGAAACTCTTGCTCCGATTCTGGTCCGAACCAGTTTTGGATTTGTTACCGACGGTCCCGCCACCGAAATGACTCGTGACGGATCCAGCGTGCCGGTGACAACCAGGTGACCGACCGCGATTACGTCCTGATAGTTAATGGTCCAGACAGTGCGGCCGGGGCCGACCGGATCCAGGAAATGAATGTGCGTTCCCGGCAGGCCCGCAGGGTGTGGCCCTTCGAATTCTGCCACCTGCACCTGCGAATGTTCGTCGCCCGGAAGCGGCTGACCAGGTCGACGGCACACAAAGACACTTCCGTCTGTGAGTTTTGTAAGGGCAATAATCCCCGCGCGAAAATCACGTTCTCGTTCTCGAATCAGCGGAGCGGCGTTGGCCGCCAGCGGATTCGTGTCGATGGCCTGAACAAAAATCGAACGCGGTACCGATCCAACCGCGGGGACTTTGCTGTAAGGTCGTGTGCGAAGAGAGGTCCACAGTCCGCTGGTGGACAACAGATCGGTGAGCTCTGGTCGCGAGACAGCATCAAAATCGCCGGCCGCGGGAGCAGAGAATTCGACAGCGTCGTTCCCGTCTACCTCAATCACGAGCGACTGAAACGCTCGTCGGTCGCCTCGGTTGATCTCTGCCACGGTACCGCAGGCCGGGGCTGTGTATGTGACTCCCGGGGTCTTCTTGTCGGCAAACAGCGGCTGTCCAAGTTTCACTCGATCGCCCGCAGCAACCAACATTGTCGGTTTCATTCCAACGTAATCAGCGGCGACCAGGGCAACTTTGGTGATTGCAGGTCCTTCAACAACGGATTGGTCGGGCTCGCCCGTTATCGGGATGTCCAGCCCTTTGGTGATTCGATGCATTCGAGTATGACAATCCGATCGGTCAGACAGACAGGCAGCGGGAATCGACCGAAAGAAAACGGCAGGCACTACAGTTTTCTTACACCCGCGGGACACTAACGAGCGGTCATGAAAACGAAAAAACACAACGTCTGATGTGTTCAGCCCCGCCGCTTATGTCGCGTTATTGTTTTCCGCAGTATCTTAGTGAGCACTCAATCTTTTGGAAGCCCTTTGCCACCAGCAGACGTACTGCCGGGTAAGGCGAAACGTCGTTCTCGATGGCAGGAATGGAAATTCTCAATCAGCGCGGGCCACGATTGGGGTGTTACCCGGAAGACGTCTGTCGCCTCGGCACATAACAAGTCTGAACAGGTTACTGGTGGGTGTGCACGTGAACTTAGCGGCCCATTCCGTCTATCACGACGCTCCGGAAAGTTCCTGCGGCGTTTCTACTGCGGCGACCCGGCTATGTTTTTTTTTGGTTTGGCACGGAAGAAATGCGTCGGCTGACCGATGGCGCTTTCGGCCGCCTCCATCATTGTCTCTGACAGCGTTGGGTGTGCGTGTATTGAATCCGCCAGATCACGAGCTGTCGCTCCCATTTCGAGGGCCATGACGGCCTCAGCAATCATCTCGCCGGCACCGGGACCCACGATACCCACACCGATCACACGCTGTTTGGTCGGCTCGACCAGTATTTTGGTGATGCCCTCAGTGCGTCCCAGCGTTTGAGCTCGTCCTGACGCGGCCCAAGGAAAGCGATGAGCCGTATATTCAAGCTCCTCAGCCTTTGCTTCTGCCTCCGTTTTGCCAGCCCACGCAAGTTCCGGATCTGTGAAAACAACGGCCGGGATGGCGATATTGTCAAACTCAGCCGGCTCGCCCAACAGCGTCTCCACCGCGACCTTGGCTTCCCGAGTGGCTTTATGAGCCAGCATGGGCTCGCCGGCGATGTCGCCGATGGCCAGCAGTTTCGGGTCGGCGGTACGCTGATTTCGATCGATCTTGATGAAGCCTTTGTTGTCGATATCAACCTGTGTGTTTTGCAGGCCACAGTTCCCGCTGTTTGGCCGTCGGCCGATCGAGATCAGGACGCGATCAAAGGTGAGTTCGGGGTCAACCCCTTCGCCCTCAAGACTGGCCACAATGCCGGAATCAGCGGGCGCCAGTCGGGCGACTTTTGTGTTCACGTGAATCGCGGAAAACTGCTTCGTCAATCGCTTACGCAGTGGGCTCACCAGGTCGCGGTCGGCGCCAGGCAACAGCCCTGACGACATTTCCACGACCGTGACTTCAGAGCCGAGCGCCGCGTAAACCGAGCCCATCTCAAGTCCGATATATCCTCCTCCCACGACCAGCAGGCGATCCGGGATATCATTCAGTTCCAGTGCACCGGTGGAGTCCATCACACGGTCGTCGCCAATATCGAAGAACGGAGGCATTGTCGGAACAGATCCGATCGCCACTATGCAGTGATCAAAGCTGAGTGTGGAGACCTCTCCGTCGGCGGACTTCAGTTCCAGCGTTGAGGAATCGGTAAACGTGCCCCGTGCCTTGATTAACTCGACACCCCGAGCCTTGCACAGTCCTTCGATTCCGCCGCACAGTGACCCCACCACGTTGTTCTTGAAATTCCGCAGCTTTTCGAGATCGATTTCCGGTGGCTGAAACGTAACACCCCAGTCCGCGGCTTCTCGGGACTCGTTAATCAATTTGGCGACGTGCAGCAGTGTCTTGGACGGAATGCAGCCTCGGTTCAGGCATACGCCACCGGGCTGCCTGCCTTCATCGACAAGAACGACCTGCATGCCGTTATCCGCCGCTGCAAAGGCAGCCGGATAACCACCAGGGCCGCCGCCAAGGACTACAAGTTGTGCGTGTTTATTTGCCATTGGTATTCAAAATAATTCGAAGAAGTTCGTCAGGCTGCCGGACAGTTTCACGATGAACCGAGCCGCATCGGCACCATTGATGGCTCGGTGGTCATACGACATGGACAGCGGAAGCATGAGTCTCTCGATGATCTTGCCTTCTTCCATCTGCAGCACTTTCTGGCCGCGCGACATGCCCAGTATGGCGACCTCCGGATGATTCACGATCGGTGTGAAGGACGTGCCTCCAATACCGCCAAGATTTGTGATCGTGAATGAAGCGCCCTGCATGTCTTCCGGCTTTAGTTTTCGATCCCGCGCTTTCAACGCCAGATCGGTAAGTTCTGCGGCGACCTGCAGTACGTTCTTCTGATCGCAGTTTCGAATGACAGGGACGACCAGCCCGTTGGGTGTATCGACGGCAACGCCGATGTTGTAGTACTTTTTGAGAATCAGTTCGCCGGATGTCAGGTCGATGCTGGAATTGACTTTCGGAAACGTTCTCAGTGCCCCGACGACGGCCTTGATCATAATGGCCGTCATCGTGATCTTGGGCGACTTGGGATTGTCTTTAACGTAACGTTTACGGGCGGACTCCAGTTCCGTGATGTCCGCCTGGTTGTGTTGTGTGACATGCGGGATGGTGATCCACGCTGAATGCAGGTTTGCGGCAGCAGTCCGTGATATCTTGTTGAGTGGTTGTTTTTCGACTGGCCCGAACTTACTGAAGTCCGGCAACGGGGCAGCGGCAACGATTCCCATGCTGGCCGTGCCGCCAGCCACCTCAGCAGGCTGGGCCAGTCGGGACCTGACATACCCTTCGATGTCTTCTATGACAATCCGCCCTCCCCTGGCGGAACCCCGCAACTGATGCAGATCCACACCCAGTTTGCGTGCCAGTCGTCGGGTTGCGGGGCCGGCGGGGGCTGGTGTGCGTTGTGTCGACGGTGAGCCCGTGACGTTGGCCGGTGCCAACGCATCTGCAGGTGCTGCGACTACTGGGGTTTCCGCACTGGTGACTGGCGAAGCTGTCGAGGCTGGTGTCGCGGGGGCGTCAGCTTCCGGCGCGGTTGAAACCTCGATTGTGACAAGCGGTTCACCAACGTTGACGGTCTGACCGCCGGCAACATGGATGGCTCTGATTGTCCCCGCATCCGGGCAGTCAATTTCTGCAACAGATTTGTCCGTTTCCGCTTCGCAGATCACGTCGCCGGCTTTGATCACATCGCCGACTGACACCAGCACCTCGGCGATGTCAACGGAAGTTACACCTTCGGCGACTTCGGGCAGCGATATTTCAACCTCAAAGTTTTCCGTATCTGAGGCAGGTGCAGCGGGCTGCGGTGGTGCCGTGTCATCACTTATGTTTGTCTTTACGGCCGACTCGAGCACCTCTGCCGTGGGGGTAGCGGCACTTGCAGCAGCGTCTTCCAGCAGCACCAAAGGGGTGCCTACAGGCACGGTCTGGCCTGGCGATACAAGGATCCTGGCGACTGTGCCGCTGTACGGGCAGTCTATCTCAGCGACAGATTTGTCCGTTTCCACTTCGCAGATGACGGCCCCGGGTTCAATCCTGTCACCTTCCGCCACAAGGATCTCGGCAATATCGACCGACTCGATACCTTCAGCAACTTCAGGCAGTTTGAATTCAATGGCCATAGTTGTTGTTACTCACGGTTACTCATTGGTCAGGCGATGCTTGTCTTCGAGTGTCAGGCATCACCTGACCTGCATCGGATTTGAATTCATTCGTGTCGTTTACGCCACCGTCACGGGACTGTTAAACGGACTGTAAGGTCGGCCCTGTCCGGGATATTGAGTCAATTGCCCGGTTTTCGCTCTTTATGCGTCGATCGGGAATACAGCTTCAGAATCAATCCCCAGCTGTTTGAGTGCTTCCGGAAGTTCGGCCGCATCGAATACCCCGAGGCGAGCCAATCCCTGCAACGCCGCAAACGCAGTTGATTCTCCGTCGATGCGGAAGTGCCGCCTCAGTTGTTCACGAGTCTCGCTGCGGCCAAATCCATCCGTGCCCAGCACAATGTAATCGCCGGGAATCCACTCGCGAATCTGATCCGCCACCAGCCGCACGTTGTCGCTGGTCGAAATGAACGGCCCGGTCAAGTCGTCAAGAACAAATTCAAGATAACTGGTCTGCCGTGCTTCGGTGGGGTGCAGATCGTTCCAGTGCTGACATGCCATCGCGTCCCTCCGCAGCTCACTGTAACTGGTGACGCTCCACACGTCCGATCCGATATCGTACTTGTCTTTCAAGATCTGTTGAGCCGCCAAAGCGCTGCGAAGAATCGGGCCGCTGCCCATCAACTGCGGACGATGTTCCTGTCCTTCGCTGCTGTCTGTGCTGCTGTAACGATACATTCCCTTGATGATGCCGTCTGCAATTCCATCCATTTCCGGCATGGCTGGTTGCGGGTACGCTTCGTTGTAGACGCTCAGATAGTAGAAGATTTCTTCGCCCTCAGCGTACATGCGCCGCAGGCCGTCCTGCACAATCACAGCCAGCTCGTAGCCCCATGCCGGATCATAGGCTCTCAGCGTGGGAACGGTTGTTGCCATCAGTTGGCTGTGGCCGTCTTCGTGCTGCAGACCTTCGCCGTTTAATGTGGTCCGTCCTGACGTTCCGCCGCACAGAAATCCTTTACAGCGAGTATCAGCAGCACACCAGATTAGATCGCCGACTCGCTGAAAGCCAAACATTGAATAGTAAACATAGAACGGAATCATGTTGGTGCCAAGATTGGCATACGAAGCCCCGGCGGCGATAAACGAACTCATGGCACCGGCTTCGTTGATCCCTTCTTCCAGCAGCTGACCATCCTTGGCCTCCTTGTAATACTGCATCGTGCTGCGGTCGACAGGTTCGTAAAGCTGTCCCTTGCTGGAATAGATTCCCACCTGCTTGAACAGGTCTTCCATACCGAAGGTTCGGGCTTCGTCCGGAATGATTGGCACAAGTCGTTCGCCGCACCCTCCGTGTCGCACCAGGCCTCGCAGAATCTGACCGAGCGTTCCGGTGGTTGATCCATCGTCTCCATCGCTGCCGGAAAGCAGTCCTTTGGCCTGAAAGATTCTGTCGTCAAGTTCCGGCACGACCAGTCGCTCGTCAGTAGGTCTTCGTTCGGGCACGAATCCCCCCAGAGATTCACGCTGTTGTCGCAGGTACACCATCTCAGGGCTGTCTGCGGGGGGTTTGTAGAACGGCAGTTCGTCGATCTCTTCGTCGCTGATGGGGATGGCAAACTTTGTGCGGAAATTGCGAAGTTCCTCTTCGTTGATCTTCTTCGTGTTGTGAGCGATATTGCGACCCTCGCCCGCTTCACCAAGACCATAGCCCTTGACGGTCTTCGCCAGTATGACCGTCGGAGCTCCCCTGTGGTTAACCGCTGCGTGATAGGCTGTGTAGACCTTTTCCGGATCGTGGCCGCCCCGACGAATCTTCTGCATCATTTCATCTGAAAGATGCTCCACCATCTTCAGCACGTCCGGATCAGCGCCGAAAAAGTGGTTGCGAATGTACTCGCCCGATTCGACTGTGTACTTCTGGTACTGACCGTCGACCACTTCGCCCATGCGTTTGACCAGTTTTCCGTCTTCATCTGCGTTCAGCAACGGATCCCAGTCTCCTCCCCAGATGACCTTAATGACGTTCCAGCCGGCCCCTCGGAAGGCCGCTTCCAGTTCCTGGATGATCTTACCGTTGCCACGAACAGGACCGTCCAGACGCTGCAGATTGCAGTTAATCACCCAAGTCAGGTTGTCCAGTTTCTCACGAGACGCCAGCGTCAACGCCCCCAGACTTTCCGGTTCGTCACATTCGCCGTCGCCCAGAAAGGCCCAGACTCGTGACTTGGATGTGTCCAGCAGGCCGCGATGTTCCATATAACGCAGAAACCGAGCGTGATAGATCGAACAGATCGGGCCGAGTCCCATCGATACGGTGGGGAACTGCCAGAAGTCGGGCATCAGCCACGGATGCGGATAACTGGAGAGTCCTGACCCTGATGGCAGCTCGCGCCGGAAGTGTTCAAGGTGTGACTCGTCCAGTCGGCCTTCCACATATGCCCTCGCATACATTCCGGGCGAGGCGTGCCCCTGAAAGTACACCATGTCGCCGGTGTGTCTTTCGGTGCGACTGTGAAAGAAATGGTTCTGTGCGACCTCGTACAGCGTCGCCGCCGAGGCAAACGTGGAAATGTGCCCGCCAATGCCGTCGAAATTCTTGTTCCCGCGGACTACCATCGCCATCGCGTTCCAGCGCACGATACTCTTAATGCGGCGTTCCAGGGCAAGATCACCGGGAAATCGAGCCTGATCTGAGTGGTGAATGGTATTGATGTACGGAGTGTTAGCAGTAAACGGCAGCTTGACACCGCGTTGGTACGCTCTTTCCTGCAAATGAATCAGCAGTTCGCCCAGGCGCTCCGGGCCATAGCGATGAAGGACGTCCTCCAGCGAATCAAGCCACTCATTCATTTCGTCGGAGTCAATCCCCGAGATTTTATCTGTTACAGCCCGGTCTGCCATTTGTTTCCCCGCATTCAGGACTGCTGACCGCAATCCACTGTTATATCCACTTAGACAATGTTCAGGCGTTTGCCTATCAGGCAACGTCGGCCTGTCTTTGATTCCGCTATTCTTCACGTTGCACGGTTTGGGCATTCGACCGACGAAATTACGAATTTGCAGCCATCGTTATGCTGAAATCTCGCCGCAAGTAGTGCTTTTGTCGTGATTTGGGCCGACTTTCTAAACACTGGAGTAAGAAAATCTGAAGCTGTAGTTGCACACAGCGCTGCCGCCTGCTTCAGGAACGCTTGCGTTGCTGGATGCGGTCAGCGAATGTATCTCCGGCGAATCGCCCAAAGCCGCTGCATTGTAAAGAGTTATGGCCGGAACAATCAATCCGCGGTTCGAAAACGGCTGACCATGGTGACGAATCTCGTCGCTGAGACCACCGGAAGGCTGTTTTTCGGACGTTCAGCGGACGTTCAGAATAGACGGGCATGTCCGCCGGCATGCGAAGCACTACGTGACCGCCAGCGAATTCGATGGTCTTGACGCGATGTGGTGGGCGAAGTCGCTCATGATGGTTCAGGACGTGTGGTCCGCATGAACGGGAGTTTTCACCTTTTGTGGTAAAAAAACGCAATACATCAGCACGGTCCGCCTTCACACTACGGATTACGGCAGGCCGCCACCACACCGTTAAATCCGACTGGGCGCAGTAAAAAAACGCTGAGGGCCAGTCTGACCCTCGGCGCCTAATTCCGTGCCGTAATTTCCTTACGGATCTCTGCGGCAGAACGCCACGTACTCCGATTCTTCAGACGACGCGAACGTTCTCAGCGCGCGGACCCTTCGGTCCCTGTCCGACGTTGTACGATACCTGCTGTCCTTCACGCAATTCGTCGAATCGCACGTCTTCGAGCGCCGAGCTGTGAAAGAACATGTCCTTTCCTGTCCCATCTTCGATGAAACCAAACCCCTTGTCGGTGATGCGTTTGATTGTCCCTTCTGCCATGTCTGTAACCCAATACTCTCAAGATTGTTGGTAGTCATTTGTCCCCGAAACATTTCGCGGACCGATAACCAGCCTAAGATTGTTCGTGTTGTCGCACACCGACCGCCGCGTGTCAATTTGCAGCGTTGCGGATATTCGCTTCAGCGATCAACGATTGCGGTCCTTCACTCGGATCGATTCCCTGTTTTCGCTGGGTGCGGCGAGCGCGTTTAGCTTCGGCCTTCGCCTTTTTATCCATTTCGCGTTTGCGTTTTTCGTATGTGTTTTGATTCTGTGCGATGGTTTCTCTCCTTCATTTCTCCGAGAAATCGGTTCTTGTGCTGGTATTTCTAACCACAAAAGTAACGTTTGGATAGTCCGTCAGCCAGTCTGTTTAGAGCGTTGCCGGCTTTGTTGTCCGTTACGTCGTCGTCTCTTTGGCTTTGGTTTATCGGCTTCTCCGGTCATGCCGGATGAACGACGACGCGAGAATCGCTGAGAGCCCGAGCCCTGCGAAGTACCTTGCTGTGAGCGTCCATTGCGTCGGCCGGATGACGATCGGGATTTCTGTTCCGGTCGCCATTGCGGCTGTATTTGCCCATCCGCAAGCGGTATTTTCTGGCCGATGAGCCGCTCAATCGCATGCAGTTCAGAGCCTTCAGACGCAGTGCAGAAGGACAACGCAAGACCTTCTGCACCGGCACGCCCGGTGCGGCCGATTCGGTGAACATACGATTCTGGTTCGATTGGCAGGTCGAAATTAATCACGTGGCTGATGCCATCAATGTCGATTCCGCGAGCCGCGACGTCCGTGGCGACCAGTACCTGCACCTGTTTGCGCCGAAACGCCTCCAGTGCACGTTGTCTGGCGTTCTGCGATTTGTTGCCGTGAATGGGGAGGGCCTTGATTCCGCTGCGATCCAGCTTGTCAGCCACCACATTGGCACCGCGTTTCGTCTTCGTAAATACAATCGCACGTTCGACGTCTCCCGCCGTCAGGATTTGCTGCAACAGAGACGGTTTTCCGTGGCGTTCCACGAACATCAGCCTCTGTTCAATCCGTTCAACACTGGTCGACTTCGGAGTGACATTAACGCTGACCGGATTCCGCAACAGTCGCTTTGACAATTGAGTGATCTTCGGCGGCATTGTCGCGGAGAAAAACAGTGACTGACGCTCTGCCGGCAGATGATTGATAATTCTTCTTAAATCCGGCAGAAAGCCCATGTCCAGCATTCGGTCTGCCTCGTCCAGAACAAAAACTTCCAGCTGATCCAGCGTGATGTGACCCTGATTCATCAGGTCCAGCAATCTGCCGGGCGTGGCGACAAGGATATGTGCACCACGCTTCAGTGATCGTACCTGATTTCCCTGCTTGACGCCGCCGTAGACAAGGACCTGACGAAGTCTGAGATGTCTGCCGTATGTGGCAAAGCTTTCTTCGATTTGAATCGCCAGTTCTCGTGTTGGAGCCAGGACGAGTACCAGGGGCCGATTGGGCAGGGCCTTGCGGCTGTTTCGTCCCAGCCGATTCAGAATGGGCAATGCAAATGCCGCCGTTTTTCCGGTTCCCGTCTGAGCACATCCCAGGATATCACGTTTCAGCAGGGCCGCTGGAATCGTCTGAGCCTGAATTGGTGTCGGGACGTCGTACTTCTCTTCGGTCAATGCACGCTGCAATGGGGCAATTAATTTGAGTTCTTCAAACTTCTTCAATTGTGTTCCCTGTGGTATGTGGGGGTGATCTGCGCGAATAGGGATGGCTATTCGGTGTCTGTGTTGTTAGTTGTCAGGTCGGCTGACGCACTGCTGCCCGAAGGCTGATACGGACCTGGCATGTGAATGCCGCTTTGGACAGATATTCCGGACAAACAAGAAAGTCACAGAATTCGATGCGTCCTGATTGACGCTGGCGGCTTTCCAGAGCGGTGTACTTAACCGATGGTGGGCAGCAATTTTGCGGCGAACATGGCGACGCAGATTTCACGGGGCTGCAGGAGGATCCACCTCTGTCAGAAAACCCCGTCTGGCCGAAAAACGTTACCTGCTGATTTCAAGCAACGCGACTCGCTTTGTCCGACCACTTTAGCGACAGCTTCCGTTTAGAAGCCTCGCCTGAAGGTAGGATAACCCGGACGGCCCGGGACGCCAAGCCGTAATTTGCAGAAACATCACGTGAGAACAGCTTTTCTCATACAGGACGTTACAAATTCCCTGTCACAACGGCTTTCCCGGAATTTCCTCAATTACGTGGCGTTCGGTTACGTTCACTGCCGGTACCGGTCACGTCAAATTCCCCGAACGCCAAATCAGTCATTGGGGCCATTCGTATCATCAGCAGAGCGGAAAAGGCTGCTGCGTCCTGGCTGCAAAAGGGATCGAGTCGATTGACTGACCGCTCACGGTCGGTAGCCTCCGATGTCTTCTGACACCGACTGGACTCAGACGCATGACTCGAATTCACACCACCCTGCTTCTGCTGACAATCGTCGGCTCTTCACACCGGACCCGGGCCGACGGTCCTTTTCAGGCGACGGGTTTCAAGGTGGGAGAGGTCACTGAATCGTCCGCGATTGTGTGGACGCGACTGACATTACGGAAGGAACGCAATTCCAGTGATGCACCTAAGGTTGAGATCGTCTACGAGCAGGCAGCGGGGGGCAAAGGCAGAAACAGGTCTGTTCGAGGCGTGGTCTTTCCGGCTGGCCTGACTGTTGCAGACATCTTTGAAGCCGCTCCTGGTATGGACGGCGATGTTCGCGTGGCATATCGCATGCATGATACTATTGACTGGAGGCATACGGGGTGGCATGAAGCCGACGGTCTGCGTGATTTTACCTGTCAGTTCACGCTGGAGGACCTGAAGCCAAATACACGGTACGACATGCGCGTGGAAACAAGGTCAGTCGCTGGCACGCCCGGTCAGTCACTTGATGGCACGTTCCGCACGGCTCCTGCAAAGGGCTCGTCCGACCGCGTCGTCTTTACGGTGTCAACCGGCCAGGGTAACGACGATCAGGATCGGCCGGACGGTTTCAATATCTATCCCGAGATGCTGAAGCTCGACCCGAATTTTTTTGTTCATACCGGTGATATCGTCTACTACGACCGGCTGGCCAAGACGTTGGCGCTGGCGCGGTATCACTGGCAGCGTATGTATAGCTGGCCGACGAATGTTCAGTTCCATCGCCAGGTATCCAGTTATTTCATCAAGGATGATCACGACACTCTGGTTGACGACTGCTGGCCCACGATGCAGACGCCGTACATGCATGAGTTCACCTTTCGACAGGGGCTGCAGGTGTTTCGTGAGCAGGTGCCGATGGAAACACACACGTGGCGCACGCGTCGGTGGGGCAGGCATCTGCAGATCTGGATGGTGGAAGGGCGAGACTTCCGCAGTTCCAATCGAGATCCGGATGGCCCCGAAAAGACAATCTGGGGACAGGCTCAAAAAGACTGGTTCAAGGCCAGCGTTACTGAATCTGATGCCACGTTTCGCGTCCTGATCAGTCCAACGCCCATTGTGGGGCCCGATCGTGACACAAAACGGGACAACCACTCCAACAGCGGATTTCAGACGGAAGGTGATGAATTGCGGGCATTCATCGCGACTCAGGACAATCTTGTTGTGGTGTGTGGCGACCGACACTGGCAGTATATGTCGGTCCATCCCGGTACCGGCGTTCGCGAGTATTCATGCGGACCGGCCAGCGACCTGCACGCCAATGGCTGGAATCAGTCAGACTATCGGAAAGACTATCATCGGTATCTGAATGTGGTCGGCGGCTTTCTCTCTGCAACTGTCGAGCCAGGCGGTGCTCGGCCGAGGATGACGTTTCGTTATCATGATGTGCACGGCAAAGTGAACTTCGAAGACACCTTGTCGGCCGAGTAAACGTCACGGAAAACAATTGTGGCAGCGTGTTTTGCTGATTCGTGACCTCGCAGTACACGGGACTGTTGGAGTTACAGACGCGTCCGCCAGCCTGAGCGGTTCACGAGAACTAGTCACTTGCTTTACCAATTACCGGGGAAACGAATGGAGTCAGAGTCGCCGTCATCAGATGAAATTGCTTTGCGCTACCTTGATCAGCTGCCATGGACTCCCTATCCGTTTCAGGAACAGGCGATCCTTGCGTGGTTTGAAGGCGAGGACGGCATTCTTGTCTGCGCGCCGACCGGTACCGGCAAGACCGTTATCGCTGAGACTGCGTTGTTTGAAGCATTGATGACCGGACGTCAGGCCTATTACACAACGCCGCTGATTGCCCTTACTGAACAGAAGTTTCATGAATTGCAGGATTCGGCCGAACGCTGGGGCTTCTCTCGTAACGATGTGGGCCTTGTCACGGGGAACCGTCGAGTAAATCCGGACGCACAGATTTTGGTGGTCGTTGCAGAAATTCTGCTGAACCGTCTGCTGTCTCCGGAAGATTTTTCGTTTGACGACGTTTCAGCGGTGGTGATGGACGAGTTCCACAGCTTCAACGATCCGGAACGCGGTATCGTCTGGGAACTGTCTCTGGGGATGCTGCCTAAACAGGTTCGTGTTCTGTTGATCAGCGCCACGGTCGGCAACGCGCCGGAATTTGTCGTCTGGCTGAACAGGCAGCACGATCGTCGGTTGAGACTGCTGCAGAGTGATGAACGCCGAGTGCCGCTGAGCTTTCGCTGGGTGATTGACGAGTTGCTGTCGGAACAGCTTGAGATTATGGCTGACGGTGACGACGGCGATGCTCGCTGCACGCCCGCGTTGGTCTTCTGCTTTAACCGCAGTGAATGCTGGAGTGTTGCAGAGCAACTGAAAGGCCGTCGTCTGCTGGCCAGCGGGCAGCAGAAACAACTGCAGGTGGAACTGGACCAGATGGAGTGGTCTCTGGGAGCTGGCGGAAAACTGAAGCAGATTCTGATCCGTGGCGTGGGTATTCATCATGCCGGTCTGTTGCCGAAGTACCGTAGAGCTGTTGAGTCGTTATTTCAGAAGAAGCTGCTGTCCGTCTGTATATGTACTGAAACACTGGCGGCCGGCATCAATCTGCCGGCACGTTCGGTCGTGATGACGTCGCTGATCAAGGGGCCACCACGCGCCATGAGGCTGATCGACGCCAGTTCGGCTCATCAGATGTTCGGACGTGCAGGACGTCCGCAGTTCGACGATCAGGGCTATGTTTTTGCTGTGGCACATGAAGATGACGTAAAGTTGCATCGGTGGCAGCAGAAGTACGATGAGATTCCTGAAGACACCAAAGATCCGATGCTGCGGCGAGCAAAAAAGAACCTGAAGAAAAAGATGCCCAGACGCCGTTCAGGGCAGCAGTACTGGACAGAGAAGCAATTCGAACAACTTCGCAGTGCGTCGCCCGGCAAGCTGGCCAGTCGCGGGCGTTTTCCGTGGCGACTGCTGGCATTTCTTATTCGCAAGTCCGGCACCGTGTACTCGCTGCAGGACGCCATTCGCCGGCGCCTTCTTGATCCGGAAGAAAAGGAAGACGCAGAAAAAACACTCAAGCGAATGCTGATCACGCTGGACGCCGGTGGCTTCATCAGGTTGTCGCCCAGTCCGCCCCATCGTCAGCAGAAGTCTGCTATATCCGCCGACGCACCTGCCTTTCGCAGTGGCCTTGCCGGTGCAGGCGTCATGCTGGCGGTGGATGAAGTGCAGGCTGGTCGTTCGGTCACTACGTCGGTCTGGAGTTCGGGACTGCAGATGCATGATGACGCGCTGGGAGACGTGATTGATTTCGGGTCGGCCGTCAATGAGGAGGATCCGGGATTTGGTCTGGGCATCTTCGAAGATGCCCCTGAAATTGCTGCGACAGACACCGATGCCGCAGCGAGGTCGGAACAGACCGATGCCCCGGAATCTGACAGCGACGTCCAGATCGAGGATGCCGGACCTGCACCGTCACCCGGGCTGCTGGGGCAGCTGATTCAGGAAGCAAAGTCGTCGGGCGGAACTGCTTCCACAAGTGCAGCAAAGAAGCACGCTGCCGATACTCCGTCGGGACCGACCGCAGCGGACCAGAAACAGCTGCGGTTGGACGACTATGCCCCTGAACATGCCATCGCGACTTCTCAGCTGGAAATGCTGTTCGCATTTCGCAGTGTCAATTCTGTCTTCGCGATCTTTCTGGCAGAGCACATGCACAGAGCGAGCTACGATGAGCGATTGCAGCTTATGGAAGCGGCCCTCAACATGCCACGGTCGGTTGGGAAGTCTGTCCGCGTTCCGTTCCCGGATAAAATGCCTCATGGTCCGCTGACCACTGAGTACGCAGATGGCGAACTGCTGGGGCGGGGTCTCGCTACGCAGGAAGAACTGACCGGCTATCGCGACGAAGTGACAGGCCGCCGAATTCCTCCTCTGGAACTGGCCGATAAAATGCACATGTTGTTTCGCAGTGACTTTCCTGATATTCACGATGCACGTGTGACGTCGATCTGGTGTATCGGTGACATGTTGCAGTTCGGTGGAGACTTTAATAAGTATGTGCGGGCTCGTGACCTGACAAAACAGGAAGGCATCGTCTTTCGACATTGTCTCAGAATGATTCTTCTGTGCGGAGAATTCGCTCAGATCGAACCTCCTGAAATCGATCCTGTCGCGTGGCGAAGTGACCTTGCTGAACTCGCTGCGTTGTTGACGGATTCCTGTCGCTCGGTGGATCCTGCCAGTACTGACGAAACACTCACTGCTTTGGAGAGTCGCAAGCTGGACCCGGAGCAACTGGTCATGTAGCTTGTAGGTAATCAGACAGCATTCCTGTAGAAGGCCCTCGCCATGAATTCTCTGAATCGCCGACAGGTGCTGGCATCCGCCGCGGCAGTTGCCGCAGGTGCCGGTCGAACCGGGTTTTCCGCTGGACCGGCGGCGACCGAATTTCAGTTCAATTATATCGTCGGCTCGTGTATGTACGGCTATCTGTATCTTGGCGAAATTCTGCCGGAGGTTGCCAAATGCGGTTCCAGGCATCTGGATATCTGGCCCAAGAGCCACGGTAACCAGCGTGAACAGCTGGCCGACATGGGTGAAGAACTGTTTGCGTCTTTGCTGAAGAAGCACGATGTGTCTCTGGGGTGTATCACCCAATACAAGCTGGGGCCGTTTGGTCTGCAGAATGAAATGCGAATCGCGCAGAGACTTGGCTGTCAGACGATGGTGACCGGTGGCAGTGGGCCACGAAACCTGAAGGGCGCTGAACTGAAAAAAGCCGTCGGTGACTTCCTCGAAAAGATGAAGCCGCATCTTGAAGTGGCAGAAGAAACGGGTGTCACCATTGCCATTGAAAATCACGTCAACAACCTGATCGATTCACCGGACTCGCTGAAATATCTGGCTGAGCTGCGACCATCAGAGAATATTGGAATTGCACTTGCTCCCTACCATTTGCCGCAGGATGCCGAACTCATCGCTCAGCTGGTTAAAGACCTTGGCAACGCAACAAAAGTGTTCTACGCATGGGAACACGGTGACGGCTGCGTGAAGAGATTGCCCAAGGCACAGGAACTGCTGCAGTTGCCGGCGTACGGACCGCTGGACTTTGGCCCTGTCGTGCAGGCTTTGGTCGACGTTAACTTTTCGGGCTGGACGGAGATCTTCATGCACCCCGTGCCTCGCGGCATTCCGATCATGGAGACGGCGGCACAGGTCACTGCGGAAATCAACAAATCGCGAACTTACCTGTCGGAACAGCTGTCAGCAGTTACCGGTGGAATGTAGTTTCCGGTCTCACGTGTAAAGGCCCTCTGTGCCGCGTTCCAATCCTGTCGTCAGAATCATCCTGCTGGTCTCATGCGCTCATGCGCTGGTTCATCTGCTGGAACAGTCCGTTGCCAGCGTCGAACAGGTGATCTCTGCAGAGTTTACGCTGAGTTTTAAACAGTCCGGATTTCTGGGGAGTGCACTGCGGCTGCCGTACGGTATCGGAGCTTTTTTTGCCGGGCTGCTGGCGGACCGCTTCGGCGAGAAACGAATTCTGGTGCTGTATCTGTTCGGGTCGGCACTGGTTTCGGTGTCGTTCTTGGCCAGTGGAGGTGCTTCGGCGATTTACTGTCAGCTGTTTACCATGGGCGCATTTGCCAGCATGTACCATCCGGCCGGGCTGTCGCTGCTGGCACATGAAACCACTCCGGAAACTCGGTCGCGGGCACTGGGGATTCATGGCATCTTTGGTTCTTTGGGAATTGCATCGGCACCATTCGTGGCCGGGCTGATGTTGTCTGTTCGTCCAGGCGACTGGCGAGGCTATTATTGCCTGCTTGGTGTTGTCAGCTTTACTCTGGCGATGCTGGTGTGGACGTTGTTGAAACCCCAGGCCCGTCCGGCCTGGGGGACACGCCCGCCTGCCGACTCGGGCAATATGGAGTCAGCATCAGGTGTTGCAGAGTCGACAGAGGAGTCTGCTCTCACGTTTCAGTTGTGGCCCTATACGGTGCTGGTGCTGGGCACCGCCCTGGGCGGCACGATTTATGGTGCGGTCCTGCATTTTCTGCCCCGGTATCTGAAGGAGTCCGGAGCGCTGATGTCGCTGGAAGGGCTGGTCGGACGACCTGTTGGGGATGAAGCACTTGGCAATTACGCGGCTGCTCTGGCATTGATCTGCGGCGCATTCGGACAGTGGACCGCCGGGCGGCTGGCGAAGCCGCGATCACTTCCGGTACTGCTGTGCGTGGTCTATCTGGCCAACATACCGTTTCTTGTCTGGATGACGTTTGCCGAAGGTTGGCAGCGACTTCTGGCTGCCTGTCTGTGGGCCTTCGTCCACTTTATGAATCAGCCGTTGTACAACAGTTTGATTCCGGAGTTTCTGCCGCGAAGACGTCTGAGTGTGGGATTTGGATTCAGCAATATGATGGGCTTTGGTGTTGGTGCATTTGGTCCGCCCCTGGTCGCCCTGTTTGATGAACGGTTCGCTGACTACACCTTCAGCTATTCAGCATTGGCAGTTCTGGCACTTCTTGCGGCGATGCTGCCACTTCCATTGATGTTCAGCCGATTCGCCCGACGCGAAGGAGCCGCTTAAACGCGGCCTGAGCGGGCTCGTGGATTGACCCGATCAGTGCGCACTTGTGCCGCTGTTTGAGTACTTCTTGTGTGGGGGTACGTTCCCGGTGCCTCCGCTCCCGAGTTCAAAGCAGTGGCTTCATCCTGCTCGTCGGAGGAAATGTTTTCCGCACAGCGGAATATCTTTCCGCCTGCATAGTCGCAGTCTGCCGTGGTACCTGGGGAAAAACGAGTAAGTGAGGCTTTGACGGGGTGATCGCTGCACTGCATTACCGTCAAAGTCCGAAGAACTGATACAGGTAGATAACAGGGGGGGCAGGGATGATTTCAGGTCTGTACAGCGCGGCCACGGCAATGGATGCTGCGGCGATGCGACACGAAACGTCAGCGACAAATCTGGCGAATGCACATTTACCGGGCTTCCGTCGGCGTGTGGTTTCTCAGACGCCGTTTGATGTGACCATGTCTGATGCCCAGGAGAAGTCAGAGATGTCGACGTTACTGGGCACGACAATCGGCACCGTAGAGAACGCCGTCAAGATGGATTTTTCTCAGGGTGGTTTCCGAGAAACCGGCGGCAGCTTTGATGTTGCACTCAGCGGGGACGGATTTTTCGTTGTGGAAGGGCCGGAGGAACCGCTGTACACACGGAATGGACAGTTCGTGGTAAGTGGAGGTGGGGAACTGATGACGGTGGATCAGTTGCCGGTGCTGGGTGTGAACGGTCCGATCGTCCTTCCACCGGACGCGACAGGTCTCGTCAACGTAGACAACCAGGGCCGCTTCAGTGCAAACGGAATTCAATTCGGGCAGCTGGAAACGGTGCGGTTTCCGAACAGGAATGTACTGACCCCGGTGGGAGCGTCGTTGTTCCAGAAACCCAACGATGTGACTCCGGAGGCTTCCAACGACGAGGTGCTGCAGGGGCGGGTTGAACTGGGGAATGTGGATTACATGGACGAACTGGTCAACATCATGGTGGCGTCAAGGCAGTATGAGGCGGCTCAGCGAGTGCTGAATTCCATCGATGATTCCGTTGAAAAACACATCAACACGTGATGAAAGTCGGCTCTCTCAGGCTTCTCAATCGCAGTTATGGGTCGCACAGAAAATTCTGGTCTTTGTTCCGACAACACAGACCTGTTCCTTTAGGAAGACGTTGAGCATGTTAAAGGCACTTTACACCAGCGCGACGGGCATGAAGGCCCAGGAAATGCTGATCGACAACACGGCCAATAACCTGGCCAACGTCAATACCCACGGATTTCGCAGAAGCCGAGTGGACTTCGCGGACCTTGTGTACAACACCATCCGTCAGCCGGGCTCAGCCGTATCTAACACGCAGGTCTCTCCGACGGGGCTGCAGATTGGTAATGGGGTGCGCGTTGTCGGCACGACCAAACAATTCATGCAGGGCACCCTTGAGCGGTCGGAAGGGAAATTGGACGTGGCCATCGAAGGCGAGGGCTTTTTTGAGGTACAACTGCCTGGCGGAGAGCCGCGCTATACCCGTCATGGATCATTTAAAGTGGACGGAGAAGGTCAAATCGTTAATGCTGATGGATACCTTCTAAATCCCCCTATTACGGTGCCCGCCGGGGTCACAAATTTATCGATCGGGGTCGACGGCACCGTGAGTGGTTCACAGGATGGAGATACCGCTAATCGCGTCGATCTTGGTCAGATTCAGCTGTCGAACTTTCTTAACCCGGCAGGTCTCTCCAGTGAAGGTTCCAACCTGCTTGCTCAAACGGCGGCATCCGGGGATGCCGTGGTTGGCAATGCGAGTGACCCTGGTTTCGGAGTACTTCGGCACGGTTTTCTGGAAGGTTCCAACGTTGAACTTGTGACTGAAATGATTTCACTGATTTCCGCACAACGTGCCTACGAGGTGAATTCCCGGGCGATTCGCGCCGGTGATGAAATGTTGTCCACCGCCACTGACGTCCTGAGATAGATTCCATGAGACAACATTTCCATCAACTCAGAGAAGCCGGTCCCGGTGTGGTCGCACCTTTGTACGCCACGCTTGTGCTGTGCTGCATGGCGGGTGGATGTGCTGTGGTTTTTGCGGACAACACTGTTAGTACGGTTCACCAGTCTGATACGGTCGTTTCTGATGAACAGCAGGCCGCAGAGTTGCAGACTGCTGATGGCTTTCCCGTTGTCGGTGCCACCAGTCAGTTCATGCCGGCCGCCCTTGAATGCACACGGCGGCCGCTGGACATCGCCATCGGCGGCGACGGCTTCTTCCAACTGCAGTTACCAAATGGAGAGACACGCTACACTCGTTATGACAAATTTCATCCGGACGCAGACGGGCAGGTCGTCAGTGCCGGTCGATACCTTCTGACTCCTCCCATAACGGTTCCCATCGGGCTCACACATCTGGAGATTGGGATCGACGGCATCGTGATATGTGTCGAGGACGGAGATACCGCCCATCCAGGTAATCTTGGGCAGATCCAGCTGGCGATCTTTCAGAATCCAGCAGTGCTTTCCAGCGAAGGATCCAACCTGCTTGCTCAAACCACGGCATCCGGGGATGCGGTAGTCGGCAATGCGAGCGATCCGGGTTTCGGAATCCTTTGCCAGGCCTGCCTCAAGGATTCCCGCGTGGAACCTGTGCCCGAACTGATTTCTCTGATATCCGCGGAGCACGCATACATTGTTAAGTCAAAACCGACACGTGCAGGTGATGAACAGCTCTTCACTGCAACAGGCATCCAGAGGTGAATCTGATGAAAGTCACAAGGCAAAGTTGCAGAGGTGCCAGTCTGAATGTGTTGCTGTCAGGCTTGGTCACCGTCGTCCTTGTCGGCGTGGCAGATCAAGGTGCTGCACAGATTGTCGTGCGTCTGCACCGTGATCCGGTAGTCAGTCGTTCCGACGTGCGGTTGGGTGATATTGCGACGATTACAGCCCGGTCATCACGAGATTCGGCAGCTCTCAGCAGCGTGGACATTGCCGATATCCGGAGTGGCGAAGAGGCCACAACGGTAAGAAGGTCGTACATTCGCATACGTCTGATGCTGGCCGGGTGGGGCCGCGATACGCTGGTTGTGGAAGGTCCGGAAACAGTGCGGATCAAGTACGGTAAATTGCAACCTGTGACCGATGCCGATGTGGAACGTGCGGCTCTGGAGGCGATGCTGGTCATGCCTGGTACAGACGAAGAAAACCTTCAGGTTCGACTGATGGGGGTGTTTATGGCATCGCTGCTGCCGCGGGTGCGGCAACTGGGCGGGCTTCGTGTTGAGGTCTCTCCGCCAGTCCGGGCGCAGCTTGGTCAGGTGAGTCTGAGCGTTCGGTTGTGGAAGGGACAGAATGTTGCTGCCACTCGTACCGCCCGGTTCCGGGTGATGAAGCGACAGAAAGTGGTTGTTACAAGAGTTTCTCTTCAGCGTGGCTCGATCATCGAAGAAAACGATGTGCAGTTTGAAAATCGGTTTCTGTCGATGAAGGCAGATGAACCAAAGGAATCAGACGTCTACGGACACAGTGTTCAGCGGTCGATCGGTGCGGGCACGATTCTGTCATTGCGCGACCTGCGAACGCCGGTTCAGAAGAAAAACGGATATGTCGTCAAAGCACGTGACAATGTGCGAGTGACCGCCGTTGGCAATGGGTTGAGTATCCAACTGGCTCGGGCTGAGGCTCTGGAGTCGGGACGTGTGGGAGAAATTATTCGGATGAGGAACGCCGTTTCGAAGAAAGAGATTTTTGGCAGAGTTGTGGAGCCCGGGAAAGTCGTCATCAATATGGCGGCGGCACGTTAGTCGTCAGGCTCGCTGGACGTGGCGTCTCAGCGGCCCACTTAAACTTTGTTGTTTGTTCACTGTCTTTGTTGGCGACAGAAGAAAAAAGAAACCGGCGAAAGCTGAACGCCAAATCCAAATCACCACATGGTGCATGCAGTTCAGGGATGTCAACATGAAACGTATATTCAGTTCCATGCGAGTAATTCAGTTGCTGTGTCTGACCGTCTGTGGTCTGCTGGCAGCGTCTGGGGACGTGTTGGCGGACTCTTTCTGGCGACGGCGGAATCCCCAACAGGCATTCCTGTTCGAAGATTCCCGGGCACGGCGACCGGGGGACCTGCTGACACTGATCATTAACGAATCAACTGAAGTCGACAATCGTGAGAATAAGGGGCTCGATAAGTCGTCGGGGGCGTCAATGAATTTCGATCTGGCGACGGCCGCCAGTGGGGGGTTCAGTAATCAGGCTGCGTCAGGAGAGCTGGACGCCAATATGGCGAACAACAGGAAATTTTCGGGTGGCGCGACCTACCGCAACTCTCGCGAGTTAATAGACCGAATTACTGTGACCGTTATGCACGTGCTGCCCAACGGCAATCTGGTGTTTTCCGGGGAACGCCGCACCACGATTGCCGGTGAACTGAGATGCTTGAAAATTTCCGGCATTGTACGTCCGGTGGACCTCGGCCCCGACAATACGATAAGTTCGCGATTTGTTGCGAACATGAGAACAGTTTACGAAGACGACGGTCAGGAGAGACGCTTCACTCGCCAGGGCTGGCTGGGGCGGAAGATGAACAAACTCTGGCCGTTTTAGGAGCCGGATCAACAGAGAAAGTAAAATGACGTTCTGACCGTCGTTAATCGCTGCTGCATTTCGTATATGAACAGACAAGGATGCCTGACATGAGAACTCTAAGATTGGCCACCGTGCTGGCCGTGGCTCTGTGCTGTCTTTGCGGCGACATTTTGCGTGCCTTCGAATCGCCACAAGTTCGGATTAAGGACATTACGGATGTCGCTGGTGAGATCCCGGAGGATCTGCTGGGGTTTGGCCTGGTGATCGGTCTGGCAGGAACGGGCGGCAGCAGCGATTCAACGAAGCGTGCGCTGATTGAGTTGGAGCAGAAGATGGGGCTTCGCGCCGATCCCCAGATTAGAGCTGCCATTCAGCGGGCTAGAGAAAAAACCGACAATATCAGCCTGGTGATGGTGAAGGCAACTCTGGGACCGTACACCAAGCGGGGACAGAGAATTGATGTGATTGTGGCCACTGCCGACGATGCAGAAAGTCTCAACGGCGGTATGCTTTTGAGAACGCCGTTGAAGGGGGTGGACGACGTGGTCTATGCGGTCGCGACCGGTCCGATATCCACTAACGGCGGTGAGTTTGGTGGCACCGCCTCATCCGTGGTAAAGAACCATCCGACAACAGGTCGCGTTCCCGGCGGTGCCGTGGTTGTGGAACAAAAACACACGCAGAAGTTTTACGGGGGCGTCAAATTTCAGCTGTTGCTGCGTGCGCCCAGTCTGGAATCGGCCGCCAACATTGCGACGGCTGTGAACACGATGGCTCCCGAAACGGCCACAATCGTCGACCCTTCCACGGTAGAGGTGCGGTTACCGTATCAGGTGAATTCACTCGACCTGGCCAATCGGTTTCTGTTCAGCTGTAAGGAACTAATGGTGACTCCGGGCACGTTGGCCAAAGTGATCATCAACGAGCGAACGGGAACGGTTGTCTTTACGGAAGACGTCCGCTTATCAGGTGTCGCGATTACGCACGGCAACCTGATCGTCACAACGGTTGAATCGCCGGAAGTTTCTCAGCCGGAAGCCTTTGGGGCGGGGGATACCGTCGTCGTGCCGCGTACCGATGTGGGTGTGACCGAAGAAAACCGCCGCATCAATGTCATTCCCACGACCCCCACGGTTTCGGATCTGGCCGCTTCGCTGAACGCTCTGGGTGTAAGTCCTCGCGACCTGAGTTCAATTTTTCAAATGCTGAAGGAAACCGGTGCGCTGCACGCACAGCTGGAGCTCAAGTAAAGGATGGTGACGATGTTGACCAATACCGTACTGCCGACTGCTGCCATGGACACTTTGACGCCGGGATCCGTGCAGCCGTCTCGGCTTCAGGTCGGCAGTGACCTGTCCGGTCGAAATGTTAATGATGCTGCGTCGGCGGCTCGGGAGTTCGAGTCGGTTTTTGTGGCCATGATGCTCAAGACGATGCGGCAGTCCATGGCCAAAGACATGTTCGCTGGTGACGACAGTGACACGTTTGGTGGAATGTTCGATTCCTTTATGGGGCAGCATATTGCCGAAAACGGCGGAATCGGCCTGGAAAAATACATCGTCGATCGATTACCCGCAGACGTCACGGACGTTCCGGTTAATTCGTCGGCGATTGGACCAGGTGCGGCCCAGTCGGGGTCGATCCAGAGAGAACGACAGGTGGAGGCATACAAAAATGCAGCAGCAATCGAATAGTCCATTGCGTCGTGCGGAGTCCCGCTCCCGCACGATAGATGACCGCAGGTCTCCTCTGGCCGCACCAGAGGAGACCCCGCGGCCATCACATCACGAGGTTACAGAAGTCCAGCACGCAAATGCGGAGACATTGTTTGGCGGCTGGGAGGCAGAGGTGCAGGGTCTTCTGGCTCACTTCGACGCGCAGGAGTCTGCCATGCTGGCGTTGAAGTCGTTGCTGCAGGACATGGGCACGGTCGGGGCGGAGAACGATGACACACGCAGATTGCGGATCCGCATGGCGGCTGCCGCCGATCTGTGTCGCAGGCTGGATTCGGACTGTCGTCTGATTGTACAGCAGCTGGCGGATCGAATGCACATACCGCAGGATGACTTCGTGGTTCGTCACCTGATAACCGCTGTTCACGAACACAGTCCTGAGGTCGCCCGATCGCTGCGGATGTCGAGGCAACGGTTGCTGAAACTGACATCACAGGTGCGTCGGGTTTCGGCCACCACGGCATGGATACTGTCGAGCTATCGGCAGATTCGCCAGGCCGTTTTTCAGGAAGCCAGCGGAGTTACAGACTCGGACAGATACGATGCCTCCGGTCGCAAATCTGTGACACCTGAGTCGGCGCGATACGGAACACGTTCATGAGGAAGCAGGAATAATACTGCAGGTAAACGGTCATGCGAGGATTCGACATTGGAATGTCAGCGATTCGCACTCACCAGCGAACGCTGAACACTATTGGCAATAACATCGCCAACGCAGCGACCCCCGGCTACCATCGGCAGCGGGTCAATCTGATTACGCGCCTGCCCCAGGTCGACGGTCATCATCTGGTAGGCACCGGTGTTGAGGTGGGCAGTATTGAACGACTGTACGACTCTGCAACAGAAAAGGCGATTCTGCAGAACGTGACGCAGTTGGGGCTGGTTAACGCTGAACTTGACACGTCCAGAAATATTGAAACCCTGTTCACGCCTGGTGACAGTTCCATTCATACAAACCTTTCGGAGTTTTTCGGCAGTCTTGAGTCGGTTGCCAATTCGCCCGAGGTACCAACAGTACGCAATGAATTCCTGAAGTCGTCTGAGAATCTGATTTATCAGTTCGGGCGTCTGAATGACGACCTTGAACAGCAGCGGCACTCTGTCGTTTCTGAAGTTGCGGACACTGTCGCACTGATGAACGGTCTGATTACGGACATCGCTGAATTGAACAGGAATATTCGATACGCTCGCGCAAGAAAACAGGAACCGAATGACTTGCTGGACCAGCGTGACGCATTTGTTTCTCAACTGGCCCAGTGGTCAGACGCCAGCATTGAGACCATGGACGATGGGAGGGAAGTGCTGCTGCTCAGCGGATCGACAGTTTCCGTCGGAGAAACGACCGAGTCGCTGTCGGCGGAGCTCGACGACGATGGAGAGTTGATTGTGCGTGTGGACGGACATGCGCGACCACTGGATGTGAGGTCCGGTCAGCTGGGAGGACTGCTGCAATCGGTAAATGAAACAATTCCGGCGACACAGCAGAGACTGAGCGAGCTGGTGACGACGATCGTACGCAGCGTCGATCAACAATATGCCACGGGACTTACAGATTCCGGGGCATATCGTGTGATCAAAGCGAACCGAGGAGTCGATGCCGTCAATGTTCCGCTTGTCAGCAGCGGGTTGGCGTTTCCGATCAACCGTGGAGAACTGACCATTACGGTGACGGGGACCGATGGCCAGCGTACTTCTCATAGAGTCGCTATTGATCCCTATGCCGATTCTCTGACTGATCTGGCGACCGCGCTGGACGCGATCAGCGGAGTTGACGCACTGGTGGATTCTCAGACCGGTCTGTTGTCTGTGTCGGCCGTTGGAAATCAACGGATCGATTTCGCCGGCCGGGTGGACGACATACCCGATCTTTCTTCCTACACCGGAACCGGTGAGCCTGAGTTTTCGGGGTTTTACGTTGGTGCCGCCAACGACGACTGGACGGTCAGTGTCAGCGGGGCGGGCACTGTGGGTGTGACCGATGGATTGACGGCAACCATTCGTAACAGTTCCGGTCAGGTGGTCGGCAGCATGAACATCGGCTCCGGGTACGAGGCGGGAACACCGATTGAACTTGGTGATGGAGTGTCACTGCAGTTCGGAGACGGTGATGTCGCCGCTACGGATACTGCCAATGTGCTGGTCACGGCCGATCCGGACAACAGCGGCATCCTGTCCGCGCTGGGTCTGAACAGTCTGTTTACTGGCGACAAGATCGACACATTCGCACTGGTGCAGGATATCGTCGCTTCACCGGAACTACTTGCGATTTCGCTGACCGGCTATCCCGGCGATGCCAGCAACATGGCATCCCTTGCCAATCTCAGGGATGTCCGTCTGGCTGCGCTCAGTGATCGGACGTTTGTGGAGGAATTGGCTGACTTCACTGCCGACACGGGACTGCGAGTGCAGCAGATTTCGAACGAAAAAGTGCAGCTGGAGGCGTATGGGGAACGGCTGAATGAAGACCGCCAGGCATTATCGGGAGTCAGTGCTGATGAAGAGATTCTTAAGATGATGGAGGTGGAGCGAGCGTTTCAGGCAGCAGCCAGATTTATCACGTCTGTGGACGAGACGATGGACGTCGTTATGCAGATCATTCAATAGACGAAGTCGGCGGGGAAGATTAGCTCATGAATTTTCGAGTGACACCGAGGATGGCGATCGACTTCGCGAAATCTGAGCTGGGTCGGCAGTCGGCCGAGCTGCAGCGCACGCAGAAGCAGATATCCACCGGAAGCAGGCTGCATCGTCCGTCGGACGATCCGACGGCAGTGCGCCGCAGTATCATTCAGAAAGACAAGCTGACTCGGCTGAACACTCAGATGGAGTCAGTTGAACATTCGAAGTCCCGCCTGAGCCATGCTCATGTTCCGCTGCGTGAAGCTCAACAGCTGTTCGTTCGTGCTCGGGAAATCGCGCTGACGGGAGTGCAGGCTACTGAGCCTACGGAACGGGCGTTTCTGGCTGCAGAACTGGATGTGATTCTCACCCAGATGGTGAGTCTCGCGAATACCTCGGATGAGTCCGGCTATCTGTTTGCCGGTACGGCCACTGAAACCGAACCGTTCACGCTGGATGCATCGAAGACAAGTGGTACGGTCACATACCATGGAAGTTCGGACAGCTCTTTTCTAAGACTCACCGGCGATGTGGCACGTGAGACTCTGATTCCTGGTGCACGGATATTTCAATCGATTATACGTGAACCGACGATCATCCTTGGTGACACGGGACTGCGTCCCGGCCTTGGCACCGATACAGCCATCGGAAGTGGCACGCTTACGGTAGCTCATACAACAACGACGTACGCGGCCGGCTCCGGCGTGACTGCGGGGGCAGCTTCTGCGGCCGAAGATACGATTATTGGTTCAAGCGGGACACACCAGCTGCAGATCGTGGATACCAGCGGGACGGGAGCCTTTGGCACGATCTCATTAAATGGTGCGTCAAGTATTGGTTTTACCAATGCCGATACGAACCTGAAGGTGACAGGCACGAACGGTGACCAGGTGCATGTTGACCTTTCCGCAATTGTTGCGGGCTTCAGTGGTTCCGTGGACATTACGGCCGACGGCACCATATCTGCAGACGGTGGCGTCACGACTGTGCCCATTGTCTTTTCTACCAATCAGATAATTACTGATCCTGCGGATGGGACAACCATTCATCTGGATACTTCGGCGATGCTTCGGACCGGAGAAAACTCGGTCGAGTTTTCCGGGACGAATGATGTGTTCGATACGCTGGCAGCGCTCAGAGACGACCTGCTCAATACGCGTGATTTCAGTAGTCAGGATCGACTGGACGCGATGAACAGACGCCTGGGGGACATTGAACGCGTCGAAGATCATCTGTTGGGCGAAGTGGGGACGCAGTCAGTAGCCTTGGAGCAGATTGAACGTCTTCTGATTCGCACTCAGGACCTGACTCTGGATCAGCAGATTCAATATGGAGAAACCACCAGTGCCGACGTGGCGAACGCCGCGATTCGACTGCAGGAATTGTTGACACTGCAGCAATTCACAATGACGTCGGTTTCAAATCTGTTGTCTCATAATCTGCTGGATTTTCTAAAGTAAGAACCGGTTACGGGAAGATACGGTGATGGACACGGAATACAGAACGGATTCGGATGAAGACTGCGGTGAGGTAACTACCAGCGTGCGGTTTGACTCTGCACAGCTGGCTCCTCCTTCGCCGCACGCATTTGATCTTCCTGAGACCTTCGAAATGAAGCGGCTGGCAAGGTGGCTGGAGGGACATGAGATCAATCTCAATGAATTCGGTGAGAGACTCTCCAGCTACGACGGATTGAGTCGATACGTAGTCGCGGTGGCCAACCACAGCGCTGCGAGTGCCGTGTCTGCGATCAGCGAACCAACTCACGCAGCGGCATTTCTGGGGCAAAGAACGCTGCGGCGGTTGCTGAGCCCACTGGCTATGGAACCAACCGCAGACCCAGGCGGGGAACCCTGACGAGAGCGCTCAGCGAAGCAACGATAGTCGACCTTCTGACGTGCCACATCTATAACGCTTGACGCGGCATCGCGGCCGCGAATAGAAACTCCGCAAGAAAACAGCGGTCACCCGTTCGTTCATTCGTGGGCAGACGGACCTAGCCTGGTGAGGCCGAACTGTTCTGAGCTAGCGTTTAACCAGCTTCGCGAAACTGCTGCTGCCACTGTTTGGGCATGACTTTCATGTCAGATTCATCTTCGTATTGAAGACGCAGTTGTTCCAGATCATTTGTTAACGACCTGATGACGTCAGCGTAGTCGGGGTTGTTGTATTCGTTCTGAAGTTCGTCCGGGTCTTTCTCCAGATCGTAAAGCTCCCACTCGTCGAACTGGTAGAAGCGAATCAGTTTGTAGCGATCTGTGCGGATTCCGTTATGTCCGGCCACCATGTGGACGCTGGGGTACTCATAGTAATGATAATAGATTGACTTGCGCCAGTCTGACGGCGACTGACCTTTGAGAATGGGTGTGAGTGACCTGCCCTGCATATCCGAGGGAATCGGTGCACCAGCGACATCCAGAAAAGTTTCTGCGTAGTCCAGATTCTGAACGAGGTCCCGACTGACTGAACCCGGTTTGGTGACTCCCGGCCACTTAACGATCAGCGGCATTTTCAGAGACTCTTCGTACATCCACCGTTTGTCGAACCAGCCGTGGTCGCCCAGATAAAAACCCTGATCCGATGAGTAGATGACGATCGTGTTGTCGTCCAGTCCATTGTCCTTCAGGAAGCTGACCAGGCGTCCCACGCTTTCATCGACGCCCTTGATGCATCGCAGATAGTTGCGGATGTACCGGTGATACTTCCAGCGGACCAGTTCTTTGCCGGTGAGTTTCAGCTTTCGCAGCTCGTTGTTTTTGGGTTCAAACGCCGCATTCCACGCGTTCAGCTGTTCTGGTGTCATTTTTTCCTTGTTCCTGATTCCCGATCGGTCCATCGACTTGCCGGTTGGATTCCAGTTTGCCAGTTCCGGTCCAAAGCAGTCCGCGACAAGGTTCAGGTGGCCGTCAATCCCCATTTCGTGGAAGCGAGCAGGACTGGCGTTGTCTGCGTAGTCGTCGAACAGCGTCGCCGGTTCCGGGATTTCCACGTCGTCGTACAGATTTAAATGTCGCAGTGGCGGCATCCACGTGCGGTGCGGAGCCTTGTGCTGGCACATCAACATGAACGGTCTGTCACCGCCTGAATTCTTCTTAAGCCAGTCGATCGCCATATCTGTGACGATGTCAGTACAGTAGCCTTCGACGACTTCTCGTCCCTTTGGCCCCTTAAACGCGGGATTATAGTAGTCTCCCTGACCAGGCAGTACTTTCCAGTGATCAAAACCCTGAGGGTCTGTTCCCAAGTGCCATTTGCCCAGCATTGCCGTTGAGTAGCCCACTTTCTGCAGCAGCTTTGGAAATGTCTGCTGGTCGCCGTCGAACTTGTTACCATTCCTCATGAAGCCATTCAGATGGCTGTGTTTGCCGGTCTGGATGACAGCTCGGCTGGGTCCGCAGATACTGTTGGTGCAAAAGCTGTTCTGGAACAGCATGCCTTCCGCTGCCAGTTTGTCGATATTTGGTGTGGGATTGACGCCTTTCAGCCACCCGTCGTAGGCTCCGATTGCATGTGGAGCATGGTCGTCCGTGAAAATGAACAGGATATTGGGCCGTTCCGCGGCGCACAGCGCGGTGTGCACGGTGGTAACACAGACAAAACACTTAACAAAAAGTTGACGTAACATCGGCATCCTGGTGACTTGCTGAATAACGAAGACGGTTGAGCGGAAATTCGGCTGCGACGTCGACCTTCACGAATGACACAGGACTGTCTGCCGCAGTTGCCACGAATCATCCTGACTGGCACCCCGGTGCGTCAACTGACCGAGACACACCGTGTGCGGATCCGCCGAGATCAACCGAAATGTTCGGGAATTTGTCCGTCGCCGGCAGCCAATCAGCTGCCAGCAGGGACTGGTTCATCGAGTCAACCCATGTGTTCCGTGTGACTGCTGAGCTCTTTGATCTGAATTCAGGTCGGCCATTAGCTATGTTGTCACCCCTGCCGCGGATTGTCTTTCCGGCGTTGCGGCGATATCGTTTGCGTTCCGGTTTCGTCTGTTGATCAATACAGCGCGCCAGTTAGACAACGGCTGAACGCTGAAGATAAGTCAGGAATAGTTATGCCCAATTCGCTGCTGGGAATGCACGCTGCCGACTGGATTGTGCTCGCCTGTTATTTCATCGTGATTCTGGCCATCGGCGTGTGGTCGGCAACTCGGGTGAAGAATGCAGCCGACTTTTTCATGGGAGGCCGGCGTTTTGGAAAATTCTTCATGATGTTTTTTGCGTTTGGTTCGGGTACCAGCAGCGACCAGGCAATTACGGTCGTGGCTGGTACGTGGAGGACCGGTCTGGCAGGCATCTGGTGGCAGTTCCTGTGGCTGCCGGCGACACCTTTTTACTGGATCATTGCGCCGATCCTGCGACGGATTCGCGCGTTGACTACGGCCGACTTTTTTGGTGCCCGTTTTAGTCCGGCTACCGCGGTTTTGTATTCCGCCTACGGCATACTGATTTCAATTGTGTTTATTGCCGGAGCACTCTTCAGCAGCGGAAAAATGATCAACGCGCTGACTGGAAACGCACTTGATGAAATGGCGGTGCGGATAAACCTGCAGGTGCCCAGCGTTTCGTTCACGTCCACTGCTGCTTCGCAGGACGACGCGGACAACGGTGATGACGCAGCCTCGCAGTCAGGGATATCCATGACGTGGCGTGCGTTGCAGGGCTATGAATATGCAATTCTGGCCATGACGGTGCTGTTTGTCACTTACGGTATGGCGGGCGGGCTGGCGGCCGCCATCATCACCGACTTCATTCAGGGCGTATTGACGATCGCGTTTTCCATCCTGCTGCTGCCATTCGTCTTTCATCAGATTGGTGGCTTCGGGGCACTGCAGCAATTCGCCGAACTGAAGCCCGGAATGTTCGACTTTGTTGCCAGCGCAGAAGTTGCCAAACAACTTGGTCGCGAACCGATCACCGTGTTTTACGTCTGCGTTCTGTCCATCACCGCGCTGGCGGGAATTATCGTGCAACCCCACATCATGGGCGTTTGTGGTGCGGGTAAGACCGAATTTGAGGGGCGTTTCGGCTTTACCGTGGGCAACTTTCTGAAACGATTCTGTACCGTTGCCTGGACCTTCACCGGACTCGCCTGTATCGCATGGTATCTTGGCGCCAACAGTCCGCTGCTGCAGTCAAACGACCCCGCTGACCAGGCGCTGTATGCATCTTTGCATCAGCGAGTGAGCGTTGATTACGACACCCTTCCTGAAGACCAGCAGGCTGCAATTGACTTCGCGGACAAGAAATTTGCGGACGAACTGTTCGGGCGGGCCGCTTACGACATTCTGCCGCGAATTGCTCCTGGACTGATCGGCCTGCTGATGGCGTCGTTGCTGGCTGCGGTGATGAGTACCAGCGATGCACAAATGGTCGTTTCCAGTGGGTTGTTCACTGAGAATATCTACAAACGACATCTGGTCACTGGCAGGTCAGATCGCCATTATCTATGGGTTGCCCGTTTCGCGGGACTTGGAATTGTGTTGGCGGCTTTGACTCTGCAGGCGACGTTTACCGATGTTATTCACGCCATGAAGGTGGTCATCAAAACGCCCGCGGCCATCGGTATCAGCATGTGGTTCGGGATCTTTTGGAGACGCTGGAACACGGTTGCGGTGTGGGTTTCCACCTGTGCTGCGGCAATTTCATGGATCGTGGTCAGTAACTATGGCACCTGGCTGCACGACCAGTTGCCGCAACTCGAAAGCCTTTTCCGTCAGAAAGACGGCGCCTGGGTCATGCTGGATGCGTGGCAAAGTCTAAGCTATATCGGAGGTGGAGTGATTGCCGGCGTCATTGCCGCGCTGGTGACCAGATCACAGTCGCCGCAGCAGCTGGATCCTTTTTTTACTCTGCTGCGGACGCCCGTTCGGGAGGACGAAACTGTGACGGCTCCCTGCACCGTCCCCGAGAACAACTCAACGCGGGAATCCGTGATCGAATTTGGGGGATTTCAGTTTCCGACGCCGACGAAGTTCGGAGTCGGTGGTTTTGTTGTGGCATGGATTCTGGTCTTCGCCATCGTTGGGATGACAAAATTACTTAGCGTTCTGGTTTGACGAACGCACACAAAAGCGGCGCAGCTTCAATCCGCTGGAGAAGGTAAATGATTCACCTGAAAGGACATTCGGCGCTCGTGACAGGCTCAACCAAGGGGGTCGGTAAAGCGATTGCCGAAGCATTTGCAGCTGCCGGGGCGAATGTCGTCATCCATGGACGCCGTGAGAGCCCGGAATCGGAAGTAGTTCTGGCGAACTGTCGACGAACGGGGGTAACCGCCGATTTTATCACGGGCGACCTGTCCGGACCGACAGAGGCGGTCGTTGCTGAAGTTTTTGACAATGCCATCAGCGTGATGCCTGACATCGATATCCTTGTCAACAATGCCGGTACCTATATTGACAGGCCGTACCTGGACATGGATATGGCGACATACGAAACGACCATGCGGCTAAACGTTGCAGCACCGTATTTTCTGACACAGAGATTCGCTCGACGCTGGATTGAAGCACAGACCGCCGGACGAGTGCTGATGATCGGCTCCATTAACGGGCAGTTGGCGGAACCTGTACATACGTGTTACGACGCATCCAAGGGAGCCGTGGCCATGATGGTCAGGTCCTGCTGCGTATCTCTGGCGCCGCATCGCATTCGAGTCAACGGACTTGCACCGGGGCTGGTGAGTACTCCGCTGACATCAATCATTGAGGAAGATTCAAACTTCAAAAGCTGGATGTGTCTCCACACACCCAACGGTGAAGTTCCGGGGCCGGAAGTCTGCGGTGACGGTGCGGTGTATCTTGTGAGTGACGCCGCTCAGCATGTTCACGGCCACATGCTGATGGTTGACGGAGGCATGAGTGGCTGGCAGCAGCCGGACATGCCGTCTGTCTGGGGCGAGAAGTAGTTGCGTTCGCGAATGACGAACACAACGATGCCCCATTCGCCAGCAGGTCTGTGGCGACCAGTTGGGCTTTGAGCTAGCGTCGCACTTTGCAGCCAGGCACCGCCGCCTTCAATTTGTCGACACCGGCATCGGTCACTTTGGTGCGTTCCACGATCAGGTCTTCCAGGTTCGAAAGACTGTGCAACTGCTCCAGGCCGGCATCGGTGATGTCAGTCTGGAACAGCCCCAGTTCTTTCAGCGTCGACAGCTCCGTCAGGTGTGCCAGACCTGCGTCGGTGATTTTCGTGCCGTTCAACCAGATCTTCTGGACACTGGTCAGACCTCTCAAATGTCTCAGTCCGGAGTCCGTCAGTGGCTTGTCCTCAAAATCAACGGAGATCAACTTTCCATTTGCGTCCATACCAACGGTCGCGCCCAGTTTCCTGAGTTTCCGTTGTCTGGACATAACCGCGATGACGAACAGGATCAATGCAATGACAATGCTGATATTGATCAACATCCCGGGGAGGCTGTACAGGAATGCCTCAAACGCGTTCCGTGAATCCACTTTCTCAATTGCATTCACTGATTCACTAAGAGCCTGCACCATGAGCAGCAGGACGGCGTTTAGTGAATCCAGATTCGTTAAAGTATCCGTCAGTTCCATCGGGGTGTCTCACGTAGAGTTAGCTGTTATCAGATGCCGGCTCAACTGCACGGAAAGGCGACGTGACTTTCAAGCCACCCTGCATACCGCAGGAAGCGGTGCTGAAGTCAAGTCGTTCCATCATGCGCATCGTAGTTGCCGGAACACTCAATTGATACGAATGCCAAAATATCCGAAATTCTCTGGTGATGCAATCGCTAACCCGGGACCCGTCGCAGCAAACAAAAAGAGCCGGTCTACCTGTTCGGCGACCGGCCCAGTCTGAAACAATGCTGTTGTCGGAAACGGTTATCGCGACAGAAACGCCACAACCTGGTTGACGTCGACCTGCAGGCCAACGTCTGAGAAGCTTGGGATGGTTGTTACGACGGCGGAATAGCTGCCGTCGTCATAGTTAATCCAATCCGTCTGAGGAAGCGTGAGTCCCTCCCGGATGTTCTTGTACAGCGTCTCAACATTTGGCCGTTTACGAAGTGTGATTACGTCGCCGGGGCGAACCATGATGCCCGGTTTGTTAACGGTAACGCCGTTCAGTTGGAAGTGGCGGTGCACGATGCCCTGGCGAGCCTGAGGCCGCGTGGATGCCAGGCCGGCCCTACGAACAACATTATCAAGACGCCGCTCGCAGATTACCATCAACTGTTCGCCGGTGTTGCCCTTCATGCTTCGGGCTTTGGCGAAGTACCGGTTCAGCTGACGGTCACGCAGACCGTAATAGAATTTGATCTTTTGTTTTTCGGCAAGTCCCAGACCGTAGTTGGTCGGCTTCTTGCGTCGCTTGTGCATGCCCGGCGGATATTCTTTCCGGTCCAGGGCCTTGATGGCACCATTTGATTCGTAAACATTGACGCCCAACCGCCGGTTAATGCGTCCCTTTGGACCCGTGTAACGACCCATTCTTTCCAAACTCCAATCATAATCTTCGGGCTCTGCACCACCATGACGCAACGCACGTCAGGCCGTCATCTTCTGTTGAGCCATCTTGTCCATTCCACGAAGTGGGACCAGATGGCCAACCCCGACAGGCAGTTCGCAAGCCAATCCGGCCGAACTGCGTGCAGAGAATACATCCGACCTCAAACCTGCACAGGTTTGGCGACACAGGACGGTGCCGTAAGTCGGGAATCTCGAAAGGTTATCGTCGATTCCCTCAATGATCAACAGCGCCGTCGCTGCAAATGCGGGGAATTGCGGTCATTCAGCAGCGGCACCGTCTTCGCGGGAGAACAGTTGGCAGGTTGCGGAACGTTCCGCAACCTGCTGCTGCTGAAAAATTGCAAGGCTGCTGCAAATCTTACCCACTGCCAAATACCGCAGGTTTCAGGAGTGTTTATGGGTTTCTTACGTGCAATTGCGCTGATACCGGAAAATGCTGCCATCGCAGCTGAGGCAATGTCAGGCGTGTTCACGCAATTCCCGGGAAGGTGCGACAGCGTCTCATCAGAGCCTGACAGCAGCAGGACGTCCGTGGCTTCAATGTGCTCGTCGGGACCCGGCACGCTGATCAACTGATCGGTCGTCTGCTGCTCAGCAGTGTCTGCCGACTCGGTCGTGCGACGGATCGCAATCAGGTTGGCGCGGTACCTGAACAGCAGATTGAGTTCTTTCAGTGTCTGGCCCACGAAATGAAACGGGGCCTGCAGTTCGACGATTGTGAAGCCATCCCTCAGTTTTACGTAGTCGCGGATTCGCGGATGAGCCAGGCATCTCACCGGCATTTTGTTCCGGCTGAATCACCTCGTCCGCTCCGATTTGTCGGACGATCTCTGCGTGCAGAGTTGTCTGAGCTCGACAGAAGATATTCGGCACCTTCAGGTTTTCCCTGCAAATGACGGTCGTCAGCAGGGCTGCTTCGAAGTTTTTGCCCATCGCGGCGACAACGCAATCGGCTCGCTCGATCTCGTGGCTCCGCAACGCGGCTTCCTCACGGGAATCCAGTCGAACAGCGAACGCCACGTCATTGCAGATCTCTTCGAACAGCTTATGCTGTCGGTCGATAGCACTGGCCAAGGCCGATTACGGCGAATCGCTGAGACATTCGGGAATTCATCCGATCACCGTTTCAGAAGTTTCCTGAATTGTGTCCACGTTTTCGTGTTGGCCACGTCGTCTTTGGTCAGTCCGGCGCGGCGGCCCTGGTCGACGCCATACTGCAGCACGTCAAAGCCGTCGATGCTGTGGGCATCGGTACTGATGACGATCGGAATTCCGAGGTCTTTGGCCGCAGCCGCATTCACGTCGTCCAGGTCCAGTCTCTTGAAATGGGCATTGATCTCCATCATGACACCGTAGTCGGCAGCAGCCTGCAGAATTTCGGTCATGTTGACGTCGGCACCTTCGCGTTTGCCGACCAGTCGCCCGGTTGGGTGTCCGATAATATTGACGTGCGGGTGCTGAATGGCAGTGATCAGTCGCTTCATGATCTGTGCACGTGGCTGCTGCAGCCCGTAATGCAGTACAGCGACAACCCAGTCGGCTTCCGCCAGTACGTCGTCTGCCAGGTCCATTGACGCATCTTCCAGGATGTCACATTCGATGCCACACAACAGCTCAATTCCGTCGATCTGCTTCCGAGCCGTTCGAATGTCGTCCCAGTGAGCGCGCAGGCGACCGGCGTCCAGTCCGTTAGCCATGGAAACGCGTTTGCTGTGGTCAGTGATTGCTATGTACTTCAGGCCACGCGCCTTGGCGGCTTCAGCCATCTCCAGAATGCTGGCGGCACCATCGGATGCCGTGGTGTGCATGTGCAGATCGCCTTTGATGTCCTCCAACTCGACCAGTCGCGGGATGGTATCTGCCGCCGCCATTTCGAATTCCCGACGATTCTCACGCAGCTCAGGAGGAATCCACGGCAGGTTCAGTGCCGCATACACGTCTTCTTCTGTCGCTCCGGCGATCTGTTCGTCGTCTCGAAAAACACCGTATTCGTTCACTTTCAGGCCCATGTCCCTGGCCCGTTGTCGCACGACAACGTTGTGTTCTTTGGAACCTGTGAAATACTGCATCGCGGCGCCGTAGGAAGTGTCCGCCACGACTCGCAGGTCCATTTCAACGCCCGATTTCAGTCTCACCCTTTGTTTCGTATCGCCTCTCTGAAGAACCGAATCCACCAGCGGATGCGCTGCAAGGCGATCCATGGCGGCAGACGCATCGTCGGACGTGGCCAATATGTCAAGGTCGCCGCACGTTTCTTGCCGGCGCCGGCAGCTGCCGGCAACTGCTGTCTTTGTGACCGACTTCATTTGCTGCAGATCCTGCACAATTGCCTCGGCAGCTGTTCGAGCATCTGCAATAGAGATGCGTTTTCCGGCCTCAGCTGCCAGGTCGATGTTGTCCAGAATGGACTGTTCGGTTTTCTTTCCGAACCCCTTCAGGGCTGAAAGTTCCCCCGCCTGCGCCGCAGCTTTCAGCTCGTCCAGTGATTTCAGGTGCAGTTTGTTGTAGAAGACAGCCACCTTTTTGGGGCCTACGCCTCGAATTCTCAGCATGTCCACAACGCCAGCAGGAATCTGCTGCCGGAGTTCTGTCAGCTGCGAATGTTGTCCGGTGGTGACGACTTCGATGATCTGCTTCGCTAGGTCCTTGCCGATTCCCGAGAACTGCGTCAGGTCCGCACCTTCTTCGACAAGGGCTGCGAAGGATTCAGCGGTTGAAGAAATTGTTCGACCTGCACTGCGGTATGCTCGGACACGAAACGGATTCGCTTCCTGAATCTCCAGCAGGTCGGATAATTGCTCGAACACGGCGGCAATCTGGTCGTTCTTCATGTGGAATTCGGCCGTCGCTGGCGCCTTCGTCGCTGCATCTGGTCAGGTGAGGATTACGAACTTTCGATTCGGTCATCTTCGGTCGCGGGCGCTGACGAAACAGACTGCTCCGCTTCAGGTATCTGCGGAGCCGGCTTTGCTGGCGCTCCGTGCGGAGTATTCTTGGCAACCAGAACAACGCCGACCACGACAAACACCATGCCCACCCAAAGTACAGGGCTGATGTTGACCGAATTCCGCAGCTGGGAATATGCAAAAATAGCATTCACACTGACTGCTCCACCAAACACGATGGGCATTACCAGTGCGGTGTTGCCTTTGCTGCTGATCACGGCGTTGGTCAGAAACAAAGCGCCGGCGGCACCCAGACTTCCGGCAATGAATCCCCAGTTCCGCGCCGCGGCATGAGCTCCTGCGTAGCTGAACGTATCACCTTTCAATTTCATGGCGATTAATCCGCCGGCAATCGCGATCACCAGATACGCCACCCCAATGAATACGTAGGGTTTGAACGGGCTCCAGAAATCGGGGTGAGGTGGTTTCACAGGGCTGCGGGCATTTCCCAGCGCAGGACCATACATCCCCCAGCACATGGCTGTTCCAAGGGCGAACAGAACGGGGATCAGCAGACCTTTCATAACATCCTCTTTTGAATCAGCGGAACCGGCAGCCATTCGAATATGCCACCGGATAAAATCAGTGCTGGGAATAATAGTCCGTGAGAATGAATTCTGCGAGCAACCGGTCAATTTCCTGGAACCGTGCGCGGTTGCTGACGGCGTCACACCGAGCCTTTGAAATCCCGCAGCAGCGGAATCAGGGTGCGGAATCAGCTAAGTCCTGTTACCGCCGCAGGATTACGAGCCGGACAGCCGGTCCATGATTTCACGAACTTCGGCCGCCTGCTGTGGATCTCTGGCCAGATCAACTGCGGGCAGGGCGTACTTTAGATTGCCCGTGTGCTGCCTTAATTCGGAGGTGTTCACGAAGTTTCGTGACGTATCGTCCATGGCTGCCAGTTGCACGGGGGCGGACTGGCCTGTTGCAGCAGCGGTTCTCAACGTTGTTGCGGCATCATCTTTCTGGTGTCGCCGGCTGTCCGTAAGTAGTTTTTCGGCGCCGGTGTTTCCGGCGTCCACGGACAGTTCCAATCCCAGGAACGGAGAACCGCTGTCGCTGTTCATATTCAGAAAGCTTCTGGCGTGCTGACACCCGGTCAGCAGACACATCAGAACCAAAAAGTTGAATCGCTTCATTTGGTGTTTTATGTTGATCGTGTACGTTTGGGGCAGCCCGCATCGTTGCGGAACAAAATTAACAGGTTTCGGCCCCTACTCATAGAGCGAAGTCACACCGCCTGTCTGATCAGGTTTCCGACCCAACCCGGCATCGGCACTTAAATGACTGAGCCACAGAAAGATCGGGCGTTCAATGAGTATCCAGGTGAGCGGGACTGACACAATCGGCGTTTCTGGCATAACCTTTCGGAGAAGATCGGTGGTTTTTGCCGGATGGAGCCATGTGGGTGATTCGCTACACTGGCCAGGATCAGCCCGGCAGCACTTCAGCCACGATAAGGAAACGGAATCTCAGCATGCGAAGCGATCTGATTCAGACACATATTGACCGAAACCGTGAAACTGAATGTCTGTCAGAGGCATACACAGGTCATCGTGACCGAATCATGCAGTTGATTGCTTCCACGGCAAAGGATCTGACCGATGGTGAGAATCAAAAATGTTCGTCGATCGTATTGCTGGGTGGCGGGAACTGTCTGGATGTGGACCTGCCGGCGGTGGCCGAACTGTTTGAGGTTGTCCATCTGGTCGATCTCGATGAAACGGCTGTACGATCTGTGGTCAATGCCTATCCCGAACGAGCGAATCAGTTTCGGGTCCATGCACCGTGGGACATAGCAGAGCCTCTGCTTTCGCTCACGAGCCGTGACTTTCGGCCGGAAGAGGATAATCGTGATCACTGCATTAAGGTGCTGCAGGCGCTGTCGTCAGAAAACGGCATTGCCGATATACCGGAAGCCGACGTGGTTGTTTCGCTGTGCGTGCTGAGCCAGTTGATTGATTCACTGGCTGTTCTGATCCGCGAAGACCATCCGGCATTTGTGAACGCGTTAAAGGCACTTCGCATGGGGCACTTGCGTCGTATGCTGAGCCTGTCGAGGCCAGGTGGCGTGGCGATTTTTGTGTCTGATATCGTGTCTTCGGATACGGCAGAGCAGCTGAAGACAGCCACCACAGAGCAGATCCCGGAACTTGTGAAGACGTTTGTGGGCGAGAAGAATTTCTTCTCTGGTACCAATCCGTCCGTCATTTTGTCTGAGCTGAATGTACTGTCTCGGCTGGAGACAGGTCCGGATACGGTTCACACGATTGACCCGTGGAGGTGGGACATGGGCGAGCGGGCCTACGCCGTGTATGCTTTCCGCATTCAAAAGAAGTTACCGCAGTCAGCCGAATTCGAAGCCGATGACACCGGTGACTGATCAATCGGGACAAGAGTCGCGGTTGCTGCTGCAGCGGCTGATCCTGCCGGTTCGGGGTATTTGCTCTTCTCGACTTTGCATATTCAGTTGAGTTTTCCGGTTGTGACGGTCGATTGATAGAGCCAGGTGGCCCCGTCTGCGCTTTGTGTACGTCGCAGGAATTGATGGCCGCCCAGAATTCGACGGGCTGGCAAATGCGTCGTCACGATTTGGGGAGCGGACGAATGAATCATTCCATATACAACCTGGCAAGCGTATTTCTATGTGCGGGCATGGTCTTCAGCGTTGGCTGTGCTTCGACGCAGAGTCTGCCGGGTAAGATGAAGTCATTCGTAATGGGTGAGCGGGTCGATAAGCTTGACCCGCTGCTGCATGAGTCTGATGAGCTGAGTACGGAATATCGTGCGGCCAAAAAGCAGCTGTCGCGGGCCGACGATACCATGATGAAATTTGCTCGCTGGCGCGAAGACCTGGGTGACTACCAGGAGGCGAAGGACCATTACCGCCAGATCCTTGCTGACAATCCGGACAGTCTTAACGCCAGACTGGGTATCGCTCGAATTGAGTTCACAACCGGGCGGGTCACCGAGGCCCAGGCGATTCTCGCAGCGACCGCCAGAAAACACCCGGATAGTCCGGAAGTCTGGGTTGAAATCGGTCGTATTCACTCAAATCAGGAACAGTGGGATCAGGCCATTGAAAGTCTGGAAAAGGCTGTGGCAATTTCTCCCGCAAGCGACCCGGCCTTGTTTAAGGCCACCCGGTATGAACTGGGGCTGGCGCTGGCCAGAAATGATCGAGCGGAGGAGGCACGCCCTCATCTCACATCTGCCGTTGGCTCAGCGGCAGCACTTTTTAATATTGGTTTTGTGCTGCACGAACAGGGGCGTGATCAGGAAGCGTCGCAGTGGTTTCAGCGGGCTCTGGATGCACATCCGGACGAACGAACCAGAGTTCAATCCACCAAAATGCTGGCCAAAATCGGAGTTGTCAACGGTCCGACCGAGACTCAGCTGGTAGCGTGGCCCAGAAAACAAAGTACGGTTGATGTCAGCCTGACCAGTTACCAGAAGTTTCATGAAAAGCCAGGCTCTGATGCCACCGGAAAAAACACGCTCACTGTCGCGGGTGCGGCCCGCAGTCCGTCCTCCGATACCATCTCCCGCTCCGGTCGAGGTCAAATCTACTCGTCAAACGCCCTGTCGACATCAGGCCTGTCAGCGTCGGGGCTACGGACTGAAGAGTCTTCCCGCACTTCGAGTTACGGCACATCGTCCCCACCGTTGTGGAATAGACAGTCATCGGCCACACAGGCAAGGCGATCACAGTCCGGCAGCCAGGGAAAAGACGTTGTCGCGCCGACACAGTGGAGAACAACTCAGTAAGGGTTACCCGGCAAACTGACTCAGTGTGTGGTTTGCGATTTTGGCGATATCCCCCCCCCCTTCTTTTCCTGCTGCGATATCCGCTCTGTCATCTGAGGCACCGCCTCTTTGGATGCCACTCTGACATTGCACCCATCTTCAGTATGCTCGTTGGCGGCAGCATGCATGACGAGTCGCTCTCGTCGCTCAGGGCGTCGGCCAGAATCGCAACGGCCTCTGCGGTCTTTCCGGCTGCGTTGAGTCCACGTTCTGCGGCAATGCGTACGGCCACGGTCCGGTCATGGCTCACCAGCGCGACGCGTCATCATTGCTGGAGGTTGCTACCAGTAGTCTGGATTCCGGGGTTGCGTCTGCGGACTGGCCGATCTGTGCCAGAACATTCAGCTTCGTGGCACGCTGTCTGCCGGCATCAGTGTTCAGAATGGTCCAGCGATTTCCGAGTTCGTTTTTCTGTTGATCCAGGATGATTTCAGGAACCAGATGAATGTCTCTTGCGATCGCATATGGTTCGCACCGATGCTCATCGGGGGGTATGCCGGTGCGACACGGAGCACCGGTGCCGTGAACGGTCAACGCCCACGTGTGCTTTACAATTGTTTCTGCGAAAGCATCCAGGTTGGGTGTCGTGGCATTGGGACGCCCTGACAGCCCGGGTCTGCACTGAGGTCTTCGCAGTTGCCCCAAGCTGTGTCAGGTCAGTCAGCGGCGCCGACGGATGAGCAGAGCGTCAGCCTGACAAGCTGTAATCTGAGGCAGTTTTTTTCAGTCTTCGTTGGTGATTTGCACTCTGTTCGAACCATAGCAAGGTACGGACCAGTGTAGCCTCGGAAATATCGCTCTGCTGCAAAGCGTCACCGACAGACACATACGATACCATTGCCGAATCGTGTTCCCGTCACACGATGGACAGTTGCGGCTTCTTAATATGTGCCGGGGCATCCCGTGTGCAGACAGCGGACGATTCAAATCTTGTGTCGGTTCCAGATCGCGGAGGTGGGATTGCCGGATGAACCGTGGTATGTTGCTTGATATCGCCTGAATTCGTTGGGCGGTCCGTTCAATTGTGTGACAGTCGTGCTCGCTCTTCCTGCCTGAGAATTCGGATGTTCCGACAGCCCCCATCGATCAGACACCGTGTGACCTGCTGCTCCTTTGTGTTGCTCCTTTGCAGTGTCTTAACAGACTCTCGCGGACAGTCTTCGCGTCTCTATCGCGATAGAGTTGAGCCTCACTGGTTTGCCTCAGATACGAAGTTCTGGTACCGAGTGGAACTGCCCGGGGGGCGGGCGGAGTTCGTACTTGTCGATACTGTGGCCGGTACACGTGTACCCGCCTTTGATCATACCAGAGTTGCAACGGAATTTGCCAAAGAAAGAAAGAGTGGTGCTGGGAAGAACGCTCCGATGATCAGGTCACTGGAGTTTTCTGACGACATGGCGTTCGTAACCCTGGCGACCGACGGTGGTCTGTGGACCCTGGATCTTACGTCTTATAAATTGCAACAGCAGGAGCCAGACGCCAGGTCGCCAGCGCGGGAACGTCTGTTTATGCCGCCTCGAAAATCTGTCGATCGCGGAGGTGATGTGGAATTAAAGGTCACCAACGAAATGGGGGCAGTCGTTCGTCTGGTCTGGATCGATCGAGACGGCCAGTCAGTAAGCTACGGAAGCATTGATCCCGGTGCAAAAAAAATACAGCACACGTTTGCCGGCCATGTCTGGCTGCTGAAGTCAGAAGATGATACCTCCCTTGCAGCATTTGAGGCTGTCGATGGACTGAATGAGATCGTCGTTGATGCGGCGAGCCTGAAGGCGATGACAGAGCGGCGGATGAATCGGCCGTCTCGCAGGGATCGCCGCACACGTGATCGAAATACGAATCCGCCATCTCCGAACGGCCAGTATTCAGCGTTTGTCCAGAATCACAATCTCTGGCGAAAAACCTTTGGCGACTCGTCGGACAGGCCTCAGCAGCTTTCGACTGATGGCACGGTCGATAACACCTTTCGGAAATATGGCTCTCTCGCGCAGCTGGATCAACAGCAGGATTTGATCGCTGATGTCCGATGGTCTCCGGATTCGAAGTTTCTGGTGGCGTTTCAAAGGATAAAAGTACCGGAACGTCGCGTGTATCTCGTCCAGTCGTCGCCACCGAATCAGCTTCAACCCCGTCTGGAGAGTTATTCATATGCCAAACCCGGCGACGATATCTCTGTTCCGCTGCCCCGTCTGTTTGCAGCCGATGACGGCCGGGAGATTCGTGTGTCCAACGAGCTTTTCGGCAATCCTTACAGGCTGAGCTTCCTGAAATGGAGTGAAGACAGCAGCCGTTTCTGGATGTTGTACAACGAACGCGGTCACCAGACATTGCGTCTGCTGGAGGTCCTCGTGAAAGACGGTGCCGTTCGGCCTGTTGTCGAAGAACGCAGCAAAACATTTATTCACTATTCGGATGGAGGTAAGGCGTTTCGGGAATGGCTGCCGCAGAATCAACTGCTGTGGGCCAGCGAACGATCCGGCTGGAATCATCTGTACCGCTACGACGTTGCCACCGGCAACGTACTGAATTCAGTTACCCGCGGCGACTGGAACGTACGGAGGATTGAAAGCGTCGACCGCGAGGCTGAAGTCATCTGGTTTTTTGCAGTCGGAATTGTACAGGGGCAGGACCCGTACCATGAACAATTCTGTCGAGTGAACTTTGATGGCAGCGGCTTGCAGGTGCTGACGGATGGCGATGGTACTCACGAAGTGACGTTTTCACCGGATCGCCAATTCTTCATCGATCGATTCTCGCGTGTTGATCTGGCACCGATTACGCAGCTTCGCCGCAGCATGGATGGCGCACTGGTCACGCCGCTGGAAACGAGTGACGCGTCAGAGATTATTGTGGCTAATGGCAGTCTGCCGGAACGATTTGTGGCAAAGGGGCGCGACGGAATAACAGACATCTGGGGTATCATTCACCGTCCCCGAAACTTCGATCCGGAAGAATGCTACGCCGTCGTGGAGAATATCTACGCCGGTCCCCACGACCATCATGTGCCAAAGGCATTCCGATCCCGTTATCGCCACCAGCGACAGATAATGGATCGAGGAATGGTGGTTGTTCAAATTGATGGCATGGGGACTGCCTGGCGTTCAAAGGCTTTCCACGATGTTTGTTATCGAAACCTGAAAGATGCCGGTTTTCCCGACCGCATCGCGTGGCTGAAGGCCGCGGCCGAGCAATATTCGTGGCTGGACCTCAGCCGTGTCGGTATCTACGGTGGATCCGCTGGTGGTCAGAATGCAATGGCGGCTCTACTCTGGCATGGAACGTTCTACAAGGCAGCTGTGGCGGACTGCGGATGCCACGACAATCGCATGGACAAAATCTGGTGGAATGAACAATGGATGGGCTGGCCCACTGGCGAACACTATGCTGCCAGTTCGAACACAGAGAACGCCTACCGCCTGCAGGGGAAACTGATGCTGGTCGTCGGAGAACTTGACCGCAACGTTGATCCGGCCAGTACAACACAGGTTGTCCGGAAACTGATTGAGGCCAACAAGGATTTCGAGTTTCTGCTGATTCCCGGAGCCGGACATGGTGCCTGTGAAACACCTTACGGTTCTCGTCGCCGAGCCGATTTTCTGGCTCGGCATCTGAAAGCTCATGTCTTAGAGGAATCCTCAGATAGTGATGCAGACGTCGTAAGGTAGCGGCCCTGCCGGAACGCCGCGAAAAAACTCTGCCGGCATGGACTCTCTGAAACAAATGAAGCATTGATGTCGAACCTGACAAACAAAGGACCTCAAGTGGCGAACTTTAAGCGATCGGGACGGAATTTTCGGGGCGACGAAAACTCTTCGTGGCCGTTGAATGTGCAATGTGTGCGGCTGTCGCGTCGGTTTTTTCCGCTGCTCAGATGCTGTATTGTAATTCTGTCCCTGTCATCTTTGGCATGTGGGCAGGATCGGACTCCCGGGGCAGATCAGTTCGGCAAAGAACTGCCGCGTCTGCCGGTGATGCAACCGGCGCAGTCTCGCGATGCGATTGTGATGCGCGACGGATTCCAGGTCGAGCTAATTGCCTCCGAACCGCTTGTACAGGACCCTGTAGCTGTCGACTTCGACGAACAGGGACGCATGTTTGTTGTGCAGTTGCCGCCATACAATGCCTACGTGCTGGACGAAATTCCGTCGGGATCGATTGCGTTGCTGGAAGACACCAACGACGATGGTCGATACGACCGCCGTACACAATTCGCAGAGAACCTGAGCTACCCGACGGCCGTGGCCTGTTGGGACGGAGGCATCTTTGTCGGCGACGCACCGGACCTGTTGTACCTGAAGGACACTGACGGCGATGGCCGGGTGGATGAACGTAAAGTGGTGTTCACCGGGTTCGGGAAAGACAAGGCCGGCGAAGCTCACCTGAATTCCATTCGCTGGGGCATGGACAATCGGTTTCATCTTTCCACCAACCTTGCCGGTGGCGACATCACAGTCGCTGGGGGCGAAGACCCGCCTGTGTCTGTTCGAGGCCGCGGCTTTGTCTTTGATCCGCGAGACTGGACATCCTTCGAACTCACGTCCGGTGGAGGACAGCACGGCTTAAGTATGGACAACTGGGGTCGCAAGTTCGTGTGTTCAAACAGCGTGCCGGCACAGACATTGATGTACGACGACCGCTACATCGCTCGCAATCCGGTTATGCAGGCTCCTGCTGCAGCAGTCGATATTGCACCGGAAGGCAAGTTTACAAAACTGTTTCGTATTACACCGCCCGAACCCTGGCGAGTTCTGCGGACGCGTCTGAGAAAGACCGGAAAGTTTCGGGGGTCGGATGAAGGTGGTACGCCGTTTGGGTTCTTCACAGGCGCTACCGGAATCACGATCTATCGCGGTGACGCCTGGCCGGCAGAGTTTCGAGGAAACCTGTTTGTGGGGGACGTGGCCAACAATCTCGTCTACCGGGCGAGCCTTGAAGCCCGGGGGCAGGAACTGATTGCTCACCGAGCAGACCCTGGGGCAGAATTCCTGGCGTCAAAAGATATCTGGTTCCGCCCTGTGCAGCTTGCCAATGCTCCGGATGGCAACCTTGTCATGCTGGACATGTGCCGTGAACTTATTGAAGGTGCCGCTTTCCTGCCGCCGGAATTCTTCGAACACCTGGACGCCGCCAGCGGAAATGACCGCGGCCGAATCTATCGCATTGTGTCCTCTGCCAGCTCTGTCAGTCGCAAACGGCCGCTGTTGCACAAGGCGTCAGCTGAAGAACTTGTCGCGTTGCTGGATCATCCCAACGGCTGGCACCGGGATACTGCTTCTCGACTGCTCTATCAGAAACAGGACCGTTCTGCAGTTCCTATGCTGTTGGCGCTGGCGTCTGAGGCGAGGTCCGCAGAAGGACGAGCGATGGCGCTGCATGTGCTGCATGGATTGTCAGCACTGCCTGAGTCATTCGTGTTGGCGGCGCTGATGGATCCTTCGCCCAACGTACGCATACAGGCGCTGCGACTGGCGGAAGATTTTGTCCAGGATGCGCCAGGCATTCGCGATCGTATGGCTCGCATGGTGGAAGATGCTGACGATACGGTTCGTTACCAGCTGGCATTTTCGCTGGGCGCATTTCAAGGGCAATCATCGATTCGGTCGCTTTCACAGCTGGCACTGGTGAATGGACAGGATGCATGGATGCGTCTTGCGATTCTGAGTTCTGCCGGCGAAGGTGCCGATTCGCTGTTCAGCCGGCTGGCCGCCCACGACAGTTTTCGTTCTGCGAAATATGGTCGCGTCCTGCTGCTGGCGCTGGTCAAGCAAATCGGTGCGCGTGCTCGCACCAGTGAAGTGAGCGTTGTGCTGCGTTCACTGGAGGCCCTTGCGGCAGGCGATAAATCGTTACGTGATGCCGTTGTAAAGACGTTGCTGGACAAGCAAAGCGACCGGATGCGGCAACGTATTCTTTCGGCGGCCGGTGGAAAGGCCGGCATGGTGCTGGAGAACGTGCTGAAGGAGGCGACTGCTCAGGCTCTGAATCAGGAAGCTTCTGTGAATGATCGGGTTGATGCCATTCGCAGTCTGCGGCTGGGCAGCTTGGGCGACGTGAAGTCCGTACTGGATGATCTGCTGTCGCCCGTGCATCCGGTACCGCTGCAGGTGGCCGTGATGGATGTGCTGGGATCCACTGGCGACGATGGTGTCGTCGACCTGCTGCTGGCACACTGGTCCGGGCTTAGTCCGGCGCTGCGAGCCCGTGCTGCGGAAACGCTGTTGTCTCGACCATCCTGGGTGCAATCCCTGCTGGATGCAGTGGAATCCGGCAACGTGGCCACGGCTGATATTGATCCGGCCCGCATTCAACTGCTGATGAAGCACCCTGATACAAAGATCGCTTCGCGCGTGGGAAAGATATTTGCCCGCAATGCTGTGTCTGCCAGAAAGGGTGTTGTCGATCGGTATCAGGCGGCCCTGACAACGCATGGCGATGCGGAACGAGGCAAACTGGTTTTCAAGAAGAACTGTTCGGCCTGTCACCGGCTGGACGAGGTCGGGACGGCAGTGGGAGCGGAATTGAAGGGGATTCGGCAGCGTGGTCTGCCATCGGTCCTGCTGAATATTCTGGATCCGAATCGGGAAGTGAAACCGAAGTTCCTGTCGTACGTTGTCGCCACAACAGATGGTCGCGTTCAGGCCGGCATGATTACGGCCGAAACGGCCAACAGCATTACATTACGGCGAGCTGACGGGACATCGAATGATGTACTGCGAATTAATATCGAAGAAATGTCCAGCACGGGACTGTCGTTCATGCCGGAAGGTCTGGAAAAGACAGTGACTGTTAAGGATATGGCTGATCTGCTGGGTTATCTGAACCAGATTGACTAGAAAGACTGGGAGTGCGGGGCGATGCCCGGCGTTTAGACGAGGTCAACAAACGTTGTCACATGAAGGTTCGTTTAATCGCGTGCCCATCACTGCGCGTTCAGCGCAGTGGACAGATCTGCACCATCCGGCCCTGCCCCGCGGTTAGACGATATGTTGCGAGTGAATACAGAATAAAGCTGCTATGCTCAGGGTTTCGGGGCGACGATTTCGGCAGGGGCCGCACGGTCAGTTGAACGCTCCGATGTTCTGTACAAGCTGGTTGGTATGAATTGGAGTTTTCTATGAAGGTCACATTTGGGGTGCTGCTGTTAGTGTTGATTGGTTCAGGCGGACTTATCAGTCCGGCAGCCGCACAACAGAACTCACGTCCCAATATTGTTCTGGTCTTCAGCGACGATCAGGGAGTCAATGATGTCGGTTGCTACGGCAGCGAAATTCCCACACCTAATATTGACCGGATCGCTGAGCAGGGAGTCAGATTTACGTCGTGGTATTCGGCTTCGTCGATCTGCACTCCTTCGCGCTACGGACTGTTGACCGGGCAGAATCCCAATCGTTCGCGCGATCAGCTTCTGTCGGCACTGATGTTCCTGTCCGAAGTCGACGCCGGTCGAGGGTTGCGCGATAACGAGCAGACGATCGCCGAAGTTCTGCACGATGATTGCGGCTACACTACGGCGCTAATTGGCAAATGGCATCTGGGGCACGGCCAGTCGAAGTTCCTGCCCGTCAACCACGGTTTTAACATTTTCAAGGGGCATACCGGTGGTTGCATCGACTACTTCACCATGACTTACGGAATGCAGCACGACTGGTACGAAGGGGCCAGCCATGCTCCGAAAAACGGGTATGCTACTGAATTGATTACCGACGAGGCGGTGAGTTTCCTGGAATCACAACAGGACGGACAGCTGCCGTTTTTTTTGTATCTGCCCTTCAATGCTCCGCACTTCGGCAAAGGATGGAATCCTTCGAAGAACGAAACGGTCAACATCATGCAGGCTCAGGCACAGGACCTGCAGCGCGTGGACTTCATCAAGGACAAGATTCGCCGTGAATTTGCGGCTATGGTCGTCTCCCTGGATGACGGCGTTGGCCGTATCACGCAGGCCCTGGACGAGTTTGGGCTGGCAGACGACACTTTGCTGATCTTCCTTACGGATCATGGCGGCGATCCAGTGTACGGTGGCAGCAACAAACCTCTGCGCGGCGCCAAAGCCACTTTGTTTGAGGGGGGATTGAGAGTGCCGTGTGTGATGCGGTTTCCCGGAAAGATCAAAGCGGGGATGACCAGTGCGTCTGTGGTATCATCGCTGGATCTGTTCCCCACCTTCGCCGGGCTGGCTGGCGCCGATATCGACAGGAAGCGGTTGGACGGTCAGGATCTGACCCCCCATCTGTTTCAAAACGCGGCTGTTTCGAGTCGAGAACTGTTCTGGCAAACAGGTCAGCATGCGGAACTGCGGCGCGGCACCTGGACAGCTCTTCGCAGTGGAAATCACAAATATGTCGGGCAACCTGATGGCAGTGAGTATCTGTTTGATCTGTCGACGGATCCGAATGAGCAGGAAAACCTGGCTGTTGTACAGCCTGAGCGACTAAGAATAATGCAGGTGCGGGCGGCGGAACTGGCTGAGGGATATGCAGTGGTTGGACAACGTTGAACCATAGCTTCAGTTGGAGTGTTGGGCGATGTCCACGCGGTTAAACGACGTGATTCGATGGTGATTGCCTGTGCCGGTCGCGAGCGGCCGGCTGATTTATTACACTTGCGTCTTCTGCTTCGGCGAGACCCGCCAGTTTCTGGTGTTCTGCAGAATTTGTTCGATTTTTCGTCGTTCCGACGGGCCTGTAGCCAACCGACCTCATGACCTCTGAACTTTCTCCTCGTGAAGTGCTGGCCTTATGTCGCCAGCGCGAAATCAAAGCTATTGATCTGCGTTTCGTAGATTTTCGTGGACATCAGCGGCATTTCACAATTCCGGCCGACCAGTTGACGGAAGAGAGCTTCGACGACGGCTTCGGTTTCGACGGGTCTTCGATGCGTGGCTGGCAGGCGATTCACGAGAGTGACATGCTGGTGGTGCCGGATTCGAAGTCGGCGTTTGTCGATCCGTTTATGAAGCACACCCTGGCATTGCTGGGCAACGTGAAGGATCCGGTCACTCATCAGAGTTATCCTCGCGATCCTCGCAACATCGCTCGCAAGGCCGAAAACTACATGCAATCCACGGGGATCGCTGATCGAGCGATGTTTGGTGCAGAAGTAGATTTCTTTGTCTTCGACGGTGTGACTTTCGATCAAAACGAACACGAAGCATTTTATCACGTTCACAGCAGCGAGGGACAGTGGAGTCGCGGTACGGAACGCGGTAACGGCTCCGGGTATCAGATCCGGCGTCGGGACGGTTATCTGGCGATGCCGCCGATGGATACACTGCAGGAGCTGCGCACCGACATCATGTTGGCGCTGGAGGAGGCCGGAATATCAGTGCAGGGGCAGCATCGGGAAGTGGCGTCCGGCGGTCAGTGTGAAATTGCTCTGAATCATGGAATACTGCTGCAGACCTGCGATCGAATGGTACGTCTGAAGTACCTTGTGCGAAACTTTGCGGCCCGGCACGGCAGAGTTGCGACATTCATGCCGAAGCCTTTGTGGAACGACAACGGATCGGGGCTGCATCTACACCTGTCGTTGTGGAAGGAATGTGAGCCTTTGTTCGCGGGATCCGGTTACGGTGGTCTCAGCGAAACAGCCATGTTTGCGATGGGCGGGATTCTTCGGCATGCTCCAACGCTGCTGGCGTTCTGCTGTCCGACAACAAACAGCTATAAGCGTCTGATTCCGGGTTTTGAAGCTCCGGTCAATCTGTCTTACAGCTACCGCAACCGATCGGCGGCGATTCGAATACCCGTTAATTCCGGAAACGAATCACATCGTCGGCTGGAGTTTCGATGTCCGGATTCATCGTGCAATCCGTATCTGGCAACTTCTGCTGTTCTGATGGCGGCGCTGGACGGAATAGAGAATCGAATTGATCCAGGCAGGCCGCTGGACAAGGATTTGTACGATCTGGCCCCGGAGGAGCAGCAGAACGTTCCATCCACTCCGTCATCTCTTGATGCGGCCCTGGGCGCGCTGCAGAGTGATCACGATTTTCTGCTGCGAGGTGACGTGTTTACGTCCGACGTCGTAGAGCGGTGGATTGCCTTCAAACGTTCTGAAGAGGTGGCAGCCATCGAGCAGCGTCCGCATCCGTACGAGTTTGCGATGTACTTCGATTGCTGAACGGCCCCGTACGTTCTTCCATTCACGGTAATGGTTCTGTTTCTGCCGGAATATGCGAGCGGTGCTGACTGATGCCGGACCGCGTACATCTGTTCTGTGGTTCCGGCAGCCGACAGTGTGACCGGTACAACCGCCAGAAACGCACCCGTCAATTGGCCGATCAGCAATACAATTCCATGAATGCTGCGAACACCGCTGTTCGGGCTGACCTATGTTCCATGAAGATCAATACACCTGTCGCCGCGCGACAACGAAGTTCTTTGCTCCCCTCCTGGGGAACGTATTCGGTAGGGGCCAAATCATGATTGAAGCAGTCGCAAATCTGTTTACTCGTCGAGACCCAGGTCGTGAAGCCGCATTAGGGCTCGCCCGGATCATCAGCCGTCACGAAATGGCGGGGATGAGCTACGACCATGGCATCGTTGATGATCGTCGAGTGAACGAAGAATGGCACGTGGCTCTTGGCGTTTGGCTGTTCCCGTGTGACTGCTCAGATCGGGCAGAGGATGTGGACATGAGCTGCGGAGTTCCTGCCGTGACTGTAGATATTCGCCGGCAGGGATTTGGAGTCATGACGCCGGTTCAACTGAAGAACGAGTACTTTCTAATCGCTGTGCCTGACGAACAAGCCGATGCGTGGATTTTCTTCCGATGTCGGATGCGCCACAACACCAAAAGGCCTGGTAACTGGTATCAACTGGGGATTCAGGTGGAACGCACCATCGATCTCGAAGGCAGCCAGAGAGTGGCTTTTCGTGAACATATCGGGCGGGTTGAAGCGTCGTCACAATAGCGACCGCTGATTCAGATGTTAACGTTAAACTTTCACGTCATCATTGATCTCTTTGCCCATGAAGTCGAGAGTTACGGATTTCACTCGGAGGCGGAAGTAGTCCGTCGCTTCCATCGCCATGGCGGCATCGGAAATCTTTGACAGCTGTATGGCAATTCCCATGCCTGACCCGAAAGAAAAGTTCCCGCCGACGTTCGGATTCAGGAAGCTCTTTGACAGTTCGAATTCATGCCACTGATCTGTCGTTGCTGTGCCATGCTGCGGCGTGATTTCTGTCGAGGCCAGAGTTTTTCTGTCGGTGACCCGTTTGCTCTGGCTGTTCAACTGAAAGAACGCTAACTCGCATCGGAAATTGCTGCGAACTGTGTTGTCAAAGAACTCTTGTGATGATGCCTCGGCCCGTGCCTGAATTCGCAGACGATAAGTCCCCGCAAACGGACTGCGTACTTCCTGGGCAAGGATTGCCGTCTGTCTGCCGGTGATGGTAGTGTTCGTGTTATTCCTCTCGGCACTGCCGAAACCGATGACGGCATGCGACACGCCAGGGTCGTGTCTGTTGGAAATATCGGCGACCAGATGAACGCCGATGTCGGAGCCAGATGTCGTCAGCGGATCCGCTCTCCAGCCTTTCGGCCGTGAGGCAGCACTCACGGGCAGTAAAGGCTGGTCTGCTCGAAAACCTGTCTGCAGCAAGTGGCGGCCCGGATCGTACGGAGGAACTCGAAGCACGCTCCCGTTCGAGACCATTCGTTTTGTCGTTGCCGGCGAATCACCCAGAAGATCCCAGATGGGTGTTCCTTCTGTGAGTCGATGTTCGCGCCCCAGACGGTCCGGAAACGTCATCTGATGTTTCATTCCAAGCAGATGAAACATCGTCGCCGTCAGGTCACCCGGGTCGACGCGTTTGTCCGCCGGATAGCCCCCGTCCCTGTCGCTGGCGCCGTAGGTCTGTCCTCCGCTGATTCCTGCTCCCGCCAGCACGCAACTGAAGACAGCTCCCCAGTGGTCACGTCCGCCCTTGGCATTGATCTTCGGTGTTCGACCGAATTCTCCGATCGCAACTACGAGAGTTTCGTCAAGTAAACCTCGCTGCTCCAGATCTTCGATCAGTGCCGAGTACCCGACATCAAACATGGGACACAAGACATCCTCAAGGCGATCTGCATTCTGTGCGTGCGTATCCCACAGTGGATTGTCGACGGCGTTGTCGCCCGGTTCCCGGGGCCACTGCACATGTACCAACCGCACACCGGCCTCGACCAGGCGTCTGGCAAGCAGCACACACTGCCCCCAGCGATTTCGACCGTATCGGTCGCGAACTCCGGATGGTTCTTCGGAAATCCTGAATGCCCGGCGGGCTGTACCTGATGTTAACAGGTCGAAGGCCTGCTGCTGATACGCGCCGTACACCTGAACCGGTCCTGTTGGGTGCCTGAGTTTCGATTCCAGCCGGCCCAGCAGGTCGTGTCGAAGTTGCATCCGCGATGCGGTGATGTCGGTCGCTTTCAGGCTTTCAATTTCGTATCGATGGCTGGACGGATCGCCCACAAATAATTCGGGATTCCACTGTGAACCCATGAACCCCGCAGTCTGTCCTGCCGGCGTCACGTTTTCGTTCAGACGGCAGACGTCCGGTAGCCACACACTGGTGAGGGCGGGCAGTCGGTCAGCCGGTTGCTGCTTTTTCACGACCGAACCGAAGTACGGCCAGTCTGTTTCAGATATTGTTCGAGCATTACCACCTCGATACTTGTAGCCGGTCAGCACCCATGCACCACTGGATGAATGGATATTATCATCAGTGGCCATCGAACGAATTACCGCCAGTCTGTCAGAAATTGCGGCGGTACGCGGCAGCAACTCGCAGAACTGAATGCCCGGCACATTGGTGCTGATCGGCTGAAATGGTCCCCGGATGCCCTTTGGTGCATTCGGTTTCGGATCGAAGGTTTCGTGTTGCGGCGGGCCACCAGCGAGATACAGGAAGATGACATTCTTCGCTTTTCCCAACGAGGTAGCTGCTGGAAAGACGCCGGGGCTTTGAGCATCGGCCTGCAGCAGGTCCGCCAGCGACATGCCCGGAATTGCGAGCGAGCCGGATCGAATCGCCTGACGTCGAGACATCAAGTCCTTCAGATTTAATCGACTTGAAGAAGGTCGCGTCATGGTGACTTGCGTTGTCAGTCGTGTCCCGAGTTTTCGATTATTATATCATCATAGCTGTAAGATGGGTGCAGTTGAAGACACTTGTCGTTTGATGATGGTGCTGCAGACACAGCTTGGCGGCAGACTTTCCCCCCCGTCGAGCGACTTGAGCCGTATGCGGGCCGCTCAGATCGTCACCGTTTCCCGGTCGGAAAACGGTGACGAAATGTCAATGACTTCGCCGCAGACACGTCGCCAGGAAGAAGGCGTCTGACATTCCCAATCGTCGTTTTCCGGCAGTTTGTGCCATCCGGACTTCGCTTCCGACACACGCAACTCTACCTGCTTTGCCTCACCGGATCTTTAGTCAACTTCGCGTCAAGCGCTATTGCCTGCCAGACCGATACGATCGACAGGGCGCCCCGTCGTCGCCTATTTGTCCGAGGAACTGAGCCTGCAGAAATAATGGCTCCGGAGAACAAGTGATGCTTATCAGACGCATTACCCTGCTTGTATTTGGCTTGCTGTTGTTGCCAGTTGCGATCGCTGTGGAAGATGCCAACCCGTTTGCTCGCTGGGATCAGCTGAAAAAGTCGACATCGCCCGTTCCGGCATCGTCGACGATCGCAGCGAAACCCGACCCCGAGACCGGAGCCCCGGGGACCGTCGAGTATTTTTCCGCAACCGCCTCTGCGGAGGGCAAAGCCCCGAAAGGTGATGCAGCACCAGTCGCCAACAAAGGGGATTCGAGTGCCAGCCAGGTGAAGGTGGAACGGCTGAGAACGGCCGCGAAGAAGGAGCTTCCCCCCAAACCTCCAGAAGTAACCAAAGCCCTACAGCCGTCGCCGGCAACAGATTTTGTGATTCAGCCCCTGGGGCGAGCATCGGAAACAATCGAGTCCGCCGCCATCGAGAGGCCCACTGCCTTCACGTCGACTGCCGTGGGGCAGTCGACAATCCAACAGGTGAGTGGCGAGTTTGTCGAAAGGGATCAACAGGAGCCGGTGGCGAATCCATTCTCTGAGTTCGTGCCGACGGGGGGTGGTGAAAGTGGAGTGACTTCATATGACCAGGCGGTACCGTCGCCGAACGTGGCTGAAAACAGCATTGAACCGGAAGCGGCTGCGAAGCTTGATGCGACAGTCACTGACACTGATTCGTTCAGTGCTCCGCGCGGTCCGCAAACGCCAAGTGTGTCTGTCGAGTGGGTACATCATTCCGATTTTAACATAGGGCAGGAATGTCGCTGCGAACTGGTGCTTGAGAATACCGGGCGTTCACTGGTTCGCAGTGTGGTGGCCGAAGCGGTCTTGCCGGCAGGGCTGGAGGTTGTCAGTTCGTTGCCAGCCCCTGCAACGGAAGGTGGCACCGCAAAGTGGACTGTTGGGGAACTTCAGCCAGGCGAAAAGCGTTTGATTGAACTGGTCATTATCCCCCGAAAGCAGGGAGATATTCAACTGAAAGCGTTTGTCCGACTTACCGGGGCCAGTTCGTCCACGTTTTCCGTGAAGGAACCCCGGGTCGCGGTTCGAATTGAAGGTCCCGGATCCGTCGAGGTCGGACAGCAGGCCAACTACACCGTTCATGTTGCCAATCCCGGATCCGGGACGGCAAAGAACGTTGTGATTCAGGCTGCGATTCCGGAAGGTATGGATCACCGCGAAGGAAAGCTGCTGACAATCGAAATCGGCACACTGAGTCCCGGCGAATTTCGGCTGGCCCGTCTGAGCCTGACGGGGGCGACGGGCGGAGAGCACTCGCTGGCAGTGAGAGCCCTGGCTGACGGCGGACTGGGCGATCAGACGATGGAGACCGTGTCCGTTGCAGAGCCGCGTCTGAATATTGGTCTGCGAGGACCTGCGGAACGAATGACCGGTCAGGCGTGCGAATACGAGGTTGTGGTGGTCAATGAAGGCCAAATGCAGTCCAACAACGTGCGTGCGAAGTACAAGGTGCCTGAAGGCTGTGAGTTTGTCAGCGCCAACCGCGGAGGTAAGTTTCGGAAATCTGACAGGACCATCGACTGGTTTGTGGGTTCCCTTGAGCCGAATCAGGTGAGTCACTTCCGCATCACACTGCGACCTGCGGCGGCAGGAACGTCCACGCATCAGGTCGGAGTGATTTCTGAGCATGGTAAGATGACCATGGCTCAGCACATTACCAAAGTTAAGGGCAACGCTCAGTTGCATCTGACAGTGGTGGCCAGTAACAGCAAAGTGTATCCTGGTGACGAAACTGTCTTCGAAGTGCGGATTGAGAACACCGGAGCGAGCCCGGCTGTGAATGTCGGCCTTTCGTGTGAACTGGCTGCCGGATTGGAAAGTCTGCAGGTTTCAGGGCCGTCAGAATACATCGCAGACAACGGCGTTATGGTCTTTCGGTCCATGCCTGCACTGGACCCGGGAAAGACCGCCGTGTTTGCTGTCCGAACTCGCTGCGTTCGGCCGGGAAGTCACAAAATGCGAGTTCGCGTTGCAAGTGAATCTGTCAGTGAACCGTTGATTGGTGAAGAAACGGCCATTGGTCTAAAGCGAGAGGACCAGTAGAAAGCACTTTTCGGACGGGAAGGGGCTCTCTGATTCGTATCTGCCATGATAATCTCTGACAGCCGCTTGTCACTACGGTAAAGCGAGCTCGCTGCGTCGCACTGTGAGCGAGTGTGGTTTCTCTCCGTCGATGTTCACAACGTCGTACGTTACCTGTGGGTCGTCCAGCGTTGTGTCGAATGTTACCAGGCCAAATGACTGTGGGTCGTTGTAACTGAATATTGCTCCGGCTTTCTCCATCGTTGCGTGAATGTGCTGATTGGTCAGCCGGGAGGAATTGAATTCGTAGAACCCGTATCCGTTCTCACGTTCGATTTTCCACGCGTCTGAACGGTGTCGGTCGGCCGACATCAGCAGGACGCCTTCGATTTTCTGTTGTTCGATAAAGCCCAGGATTTCTTCGTGTTCCTGCTTGTAGCCGTTCCATGTGTCCCGACTGTCGCCCTTGGTGCGAAAGTCCCACGGCACTGATGAACAGATGACCTTGAAGGTGCCGCTGGTCGCCAGCAGTTGTTTCTTCAGCCATGTCTTCTGTACATCTCCCAGCATCGAACGCGGTTCGACTCTGGGATTGGTGCGGTAGTAGCGGCAGTCGAGCATGATGAAGTCGACATCGCCGATGCTGAACGTGTACCAACAGCCTGGTTGGGCATCGCCTCCGGCGTATCCGGGATTCGCCCAGTTCTGTCGAAAGATCGGAAACGCCCATTCTTTTTTCCAGAATGGTACGTTGATATCGGCTCCCCCCCAGCTGTCGTTTGTACTGAAGTCGTGGTCGTCCCATATCGTGAACACCGGAGAACGAGCCGTCAGCTGTCGCCATTCCGGACGGGACTGACGTCGCTGGTACGTGTATTGCTGCATCACCACGGATTCCGGGTCGTCTATGTAAACGTTGTCACCCAGCAGTAGAATCGCGTGAGGATCAAAGCTGCCGATGGTGTTCCACATGCGTTCGTTTTCCGGTACATAGCCGGCGCCTCCGCCAAAGGCGATTACAAACTTGGATGCCTGGCCTTTTGGTGATAGCGTCCGGAATTTTTGTCGGTCGTTGAAGTTAAACGGGCCGTCTCCGATTCTGACCGCATAGAAATATTCCGTGTTTGCCTGCAGACCCGTCGCTTTCGTAACCACAGTAAAGTCTTCTGCGGCCTTCGCCCTGGCTGTCTGTGTCTTTCTGCCTCTATTGAAATTCCTGGCTTCGCTCAGGAGGATCTGCACTTCGGTTTCTGGCTGAGTTCGCACCCAGAACGCGGCAGATGAATCGGTGACGCTGCCCACCAGAGGGCCGTGAACCGGCAGGGTTGCGTACTTTTCCGTGACTTGTTTCAGTAGCCTGCTGTTCAGTAGTGGTTTCATCATTGCACGTGGTCCGGCGACCAGGCGGCCATCCGGAAGTCCCGCCGTCAGTGCGCGTGCCATGAAGGCTTCGGCGGTGCTGAGGTTACCCCTCTGGCCATGCAGGATGCCCAGCATGTACAGCGTCTCCGCATCATCCGGGTGTCTGACCAGGTACTGATTAAGAAATTCTTCAGTCTTGTCAAGTTCGCCCCGCAGGATGAACCGCAGAGAAGACTGATGGACTCGCTTGTATTGGTTTTCTTTCCGAAACGACATGTCCGGCTTCGGCCTGCTGGCGCCGCCAAGGTCATAGTCTGGTATGACCTGAGCCAAAGCCCCCGGGGCAAGGATCAGTGTCGTGAGAACAGCCAGGCAGAAATGCTGCATTTTTGTTGTCCGGTTACAGGTTTGCTGTGTTGTTCTGGGCTCTGGCGGAGTACATCCATCTGATCGTTTCGACAATGGATGCCGGACCAGAATCCTGTCATTTGCGTCCTGACGAGCCACTGCTGCCGTTTGAAGATGTGGTCGCCTTTAATTCGTAAAATTCTGCGCCGATCGTGTCTCGTAACGCCTGTTGGAATTCTTTTCCAACGGTCACCTGACAGTCTTTGCCCGTCGTCATGATGTATCGAATGCATCTGCTCTCTGACTCGGCGCTTGTCTCCTTGTCAGGTTCCGCGACGGCTGTTGCCGAACCATTGCCAGACGCTGTCGTCTCGCCTGCTGCGCCGGAAATGTCCGAGTTCAACGTCGATTGTTCAATACTGTCCACCACCAGCACAACATCTGTCGAACCAGGGTAGCGGCCCAGAATCTTGCGTACGTTTTCCACGTCTTCCAGAGTGTGCAGACCACGGTCGAATTTAATTGCCACCTGAGAGGTGAATTCTTTGTCGGCCTGGTCCAGCGTTATGATGCGATTAATCACGATATTTGGTTCGCGCCCACGGCGGTCAACTTTTCCCTGAATGATAACGATGTTTTCTGTTTTGATCAGTTCTTTAAAACGATCGTAATCTGACGGCCATGCAATGCATCGCAGGATTGCTGTCGCGTCTTCAATGTCAAAATTGGCGTATCTGTTGAGGCCGTTGGCGTTCGTCTTTTTGGCAGTGGCAATCTTGACGGAACCCACCATGCCGGCGATGGTCACAGGAACGCCGTCCTCCATATCAGCGACGTCTTTGTTCTTTGTTTGAGCGTACCGTTCGATCCGTTTTGAATGTTGAGCCAGCGGGTGCGACGTGAGATAGAATCCCAGACACTCCTTTTCAATGGCCAGTTTCTGGGACTTCGGCCAGTCGGGCACGTCCGGCAGATTGATCTGAACATCATCGGTGCCAGCGTTATTGGCCGACTCATCATCGTCACCGCCAAACAGGTTCATCTGCCCACTGGCCTTATCCCTGGCGATCGCTACGGCCGACTGTACAGCTCGGTCAACGACTTCCAGCTGCTGAGCTCGATTCCCCGGCAGGCTGTCCAGGGCACCGACCTTGACCAGCGTTTCCAGGGCACTCTTGTTCAGTGCTTTTGCATCGACACGCTCTGTCAGGTCAAATATGTCGCTAAACGGACCATCTGCGTTACGCGCTTCGACGAGTGCCTCCAAAGCGGCTTCGCCGACACCCTTTATGGCCGCCATACCGAACGAGATGCTGTCGCCCACCACCGCAAATTCAACCTCTGACGTATTGACATCGGGGGGCAGCACGGCGATGTTTTGCCGTCGGGAATCGTCCACGTGCTCACTGATTCGCTCACTGCTTTCCATTCCGCAGCTGAGCAATGCCGCCATGAAGTCGACCGGATAGTGAGCCTTCAGGTACGCTGTTTCGTACGCGATGAGCCCGTATGCCGTTGAGTGAGATTTATTGAAACCATAACCGGCAAATGCGACAATCAGATTCCAAAGTTCATCCGCCAGCTGTGTTGAAATCCCATTTGCTTCGGCCCCGGCAAGATATTCATCGTGAAAGCTGTCGATGATCGACTGCTTCTTCTTGCTGATCGCCTTAATACATTTGTAAGAACTGGCCAGTTCGACGTTGCCAACCCGGTTCAGGATCCGCATCACCTGTTCCTGGTATACCATTACGCCGTACGTTTCTTCAAGAATCTCATCGACGACCGGGTGCACTTTGCGGGGCGCCTTACGCTTATTCTTGACGTCGACGTATTCCATCACCATTCCGCCTTCCAGCGGGCCAGGACGATACAATGCCGATGTTGCGATGATGTCTTCAAAACAGTCCGGTTTCATTTTGGTCAGCAGGTCACGCATCCCCCCGGACTCAAGCTGAAACACGCCCTTGGTTTCACCACGCTGCAGCAGAGCAAATGTTTTCTTGTCGGTGAGATTGTCCTGCACGTCCTGAAGCGTGAACTCCGGATGCTTCCGTTGCACGTTCTTGACGGCTTTATCCAGGATTGTCAGGTTTCGCAGGCCCAGAAAGTCCATCTTCAGCAGGCCGATGGCCTCGATCGTGGGGCCGTCCCACTGAGTGATAATGTCTTTCTTACCTGTAATCTTCTGCAGTGGGACGACGGTGTCCAGCGGTACGTCCGCGACCACAACACCCGCTGCGTGAGTTCCCATGCTGCGGGCCAGACCTTCCACGGAAATCGCGTAGTCCAGCAGCTCCTGAACCACCGGATCGCGATCGTACGCCGCTTTCAGATCGGGGCTCTTGTCCAGGGCGTCCTTCAGCTTGATGTTCAGCTCATCGGGAATCATCTTCGCCAGTTCGTTGACTCGCGGCAGCGGGACGTTGAGCGCCCGTCCAACGTCGCGTATCGCATTTTTGGCCTTCAGAGTACCGTAGGTCCCGATCTGGGCGACATTCATTTCGCCATAGGTTTCTTTCGTGTAATCGATCACCATTTGTCGCCGGTCACGACAGAAGTCGATGTCGATATCGGGCGGCTCGTTACGACTGGGGTCCAGAAAACGTTCAAACAGCAGGTCGTACTTCAAAGGGCAGACGTCACCCAGCCGCAGCAGAAACGCCACGATGGCACCACAGGCAGAGCCACGAGCACCACACGGAATACTGTGACGGCGGGAGAATTCCACAAAGTCCCACACGATCAGAAAGTAACTGGCATAACCTTTGTCTTCGATAACACTCAATTCGTACTTCAGACGATCCCAGTGTTCATCGGTTAACTCGTCGCCATAACGTTCGTGCATCCGTTCGGTGCACAGGTCGCGCAGGAAGTCGATGTCAGACTTCCCTTCGGGCGGACGATAGACCGGGTATAATTTGCGGTCGTGCATTTCGATGTCAACACGATCTGCGATTTCCTGAGACCGAGCGACCGCGTGTTCGAGACCCGTAAAGGTCGCGTACATTTCCTCGGGACTGCACACGTACAGCCCGTCGTTGCTCATCTTCATCCGGTTCGGATCGTCCCGCGTGGAACGAGTATTCACGCACAGGAGCACATCCTGAACCTTCGCATCGTCGCGCGTCAGATAATGAGCGTCATTCGTGGCGACCAGCGGCAGGCCCATTTTATTGGCCAGGTCCACGGTTGGTGCCAGGCACTGCTTCTGAATCTCAAAACCCGCGTCCTGGATTTCCATGTAGAATCGGTCGCCAAAGACCCTGGTATACCACTGCACCAGCTGTCGTGCTTCGTTGTCCTTCTCAGCCAGCAGCATCTTCGAAAGCTCACTGGACGCGCAGCCGGACAGGCAGATGACGCCTTCGTTAAATTCTTCCAGCAGTTCGCGGTCAATCCGCGGCTTGTAGTGAAATCCCTCCAGGTATGCCGTGGATGACATCTTAATCAGGTTGTCAAACCCTTTCTGATTCATCGCCAGCAGCGTCAGGTGGGACTGAGCTTCCCGCTGTCGAGTCGCGCTGCGGTCCGTTCTGCGGCCTGGCGCGACATACGCTTCGTAGCCGATGATCGGCTTGACGTCGTGTTTTCTGCAGGTGTTGTAGAACTCCATGGCCCCACCCAGATTGCCATGGTCAGTCATAGCTACTGAGTTCATTCCCAGGCTCTTCACCTGCGTCACCAGTTCCGGAATCCGATTCACGCCGTCCAGCAGGCTGAAATGAGTATGGCAGTGCAGATGAGCAAACGGGCGCTCTTGCTGTCCTGAAGCAGAAATATTGTCTGCAGCGGCATCCGTATTCGCATCGATCATGTTGATCGCTCCGTGATATGTCCGGTCAGGGTGTGCCTGACGTTGTGTTTCGGGCCGTATTATCGCGAACGGCGGCCGCATAATCAAACGGCGGCCTGGTCACGGATTGTGTGTCGGACTGGTGGATGGCCGGTGCCGGACTGAATGTGCGGCGAACGCCCTTGAGGGGACCCGCCGTTCGCACGCGTCTCCAGACAACAGCCTGTACGACTGCGGTTCGCATCGGAATCTCAGGAAAACCGCTGAATGCGCAACTGTACAGCGTCTCAGGCAGGCACGTGTTCGTTCGCGCAGGTTTGTGAAATCCGGGAAATGGAAGAAAAACATAGACTACGTCGGCCCGCAGATCACTCGATGGGATGGTATATGTGCGTGTTGACAGCCCGTAGCATTCGTCTGGGGCATGTGTGCGAGAATGTCATCCTGCGTCAGGAAAAAATTGAGTTCGGAGTTAGCATCGTGAAGGAAAATCCTTATTCCAGCCCGGGTGACGTGAACGCCGCGAATCAATCGTACCGCGGAATTGGAGTTACGTTGTTGAAGGTGTTCCTGGGAGGCTGCATCGTTGTGCTGCTGATCGTTCTGTTTGTGCCGGTAAGACGCAATGCGCGTGGAGCCGCGTATCGAACGCATTGCAGAAACAACCTCAAGCACATCGCGCTGGCATTGAGCAATTATGAGGATGCAAATGGGGCATTGCCTCCTCTTTACACGGTTGACGCAAACGGCAGGCGATTGCATAGCTGGAGAACGCTGGTCCTGCCATTTCTTGATCGGAAAGAACTGTACGACACGATCGATCTTTCGAAGCCGTGGGACGATCCATCGAATGCGGCGGCATACGAAACCAGTCTGGACATATTTCGTTGCCGCTCCTCCGGCATTCCACCGAATCACACCACTTACCTTGGGGTTGCCGGGGAAGACGGAGTTTTTCGTCCGACGGAAACCACATATTATTCTGAGGTCGCAGAAGGGGATTCAGGAACGCTTATGGTGATTGAAGTGTCGCCCGATGATTCGATTCACTGGATGGCCCCACAGGATCAGGCTGGGCAGTTCGTGCGGGATTTTGGACCGAATACAGAACTGGCCCATGAGAACGGTACGCAAGCGGCCTTCAGCGACGGTTCCGTTCGATTTCTGAGTGAACGAACGTCAGACGAAGAGCGTCTTGCGATGACCTCCAACTCACACGACCTGGCAACTTCTGATACAAAGGAGGCTGACGGTGCTCTGGACTGATCGATCGTTCAGGCCTTAAAGTGAACGCCGATTACAGTTACGGGCTCGTAGTTGAATCAGTTCAAATACTCCGAGCGGCAGTAGCCAGCTTGCCCACGAGGCCGTTTGGTAGGCCCACTCGCCTTCAACTGCAGCGACAGTCGCCAAGCCTCCCATTATTCGCAGCACAACTGCCGAACACAGCAGCAGATAGCAGCGCCACATCCACTGACGATGCTCGGCGAACCGTCCGTTCACGGCGGATCTCCAGCCAAACGAAACGCAAATGCCGGTCGCAATGGCGAGAGATGCGAAGCCGAGACCTGCGATAACGCCCGTTTCTGCGTGAAACGCCATCCAGAGGCCGCTGGGAGCGACCAGCAGCAGTATAGACGCGGCCTGAATTCGCCCCAGATAACGATGCTTATTCGGATACCGTTGTCGAAAGTTCTTGTTCAGCAGAATCAGCCCGATGAACAGCGAGCAGGGGCCGGAAAAAATGTGCGAGTAGAACGCCCATTGATAACTGCCTGAGAAGTAGTCCTCCCGGCCTTGCAGAAAAACGGATTCGAAATTTGGTGGCAGGTAGCCGCGATAGCTCAACAGCACTCCAGCGATGACTTTGAGTATCACTGCGCATGCCAACACAGTGAGAATCTGCTGCAGCCTTGTCGCGCGGATCTTCTGCATGGCACCAACAGGACGTCTGTTCCGGAAAGGAGATCCCCCCATTAAAGCCGCCCTGCAGCAATAAGCAAGGTCACGTTAAACTGGCGATGGCTGAACCGGTTGACAAACCATCACGAATGGACTCAGAACCGGCAAGCCGTCAACTGAGCGAACGAAGAAGGGCCGTCGCCATTCGCTTCGTTTCTGTGGCGTCGAGTGCATCGTCGCCGTCAGCATCAAATGTCATGCTGCGGGTCACAAAACTTTTGACCATTTCTTCAGCTGACGGAGAGGCCTCTGAAGATTTCGACGCCCCTGCTCCCGCAGGCAAAGCCGATGACGCTTGCTGCTGTTGCCTCCCCCGTTGTCTGAGTTCCTTAACAACAGCCGTACCAACCGATGTCAGTTCTTTCCGATCCAGTCGCCGATTTCTGTCTCGATCAAATCGTCCCGCCGCCTTTACAAACTGATCGGCCCCCGGTTGTCTGTTGCGACGACTGATGTTCGTCCCTCCCGCAGGGGCACCATTGCTTCGATTCTGAAATATGAAATTCTGTATGCCGATCAGCTGACTTATACCGGTGGATACACCAAGTCTGACTCCGGTTCTGCCCGGCGTCACGAACCCGCCGACCTGCAGTCCACCTCCCATGACAACGCCGTTCTGCTGGGTGACACCAAAACTGATCTGCGCCTCGGCCTGGCCTCCCGATAAAGTGAGAATGCTGGCGGCGGTGACGACGAGAGAAATATATCGGATCATCGCATGGCTCCTGATTATCTGGTCCGGGAAGTTGACCGTGGTTTCCAGTGTTGACACCCATGACATGGAAACGTATTCCGTACGATCAAACATTCGCTGTACAGGATTTTCCAGCAAAATGCGGCGAAGACAGCCACAAATATCGAAGTTGATTTCATGTAACCTGCCTTTACTGCCGTAGCCACCCAGTTTAAACGGGCAAGGCTGTTTCCATTCGGTCTGGTGCATTACGGGGTACTGGTCCCCCGCTGGTTCTATCCCGAGTTGTTCCCCGTGGAATCCTGCAGAAATACATTCTCAGCAAGAGTTGCCACCGGAAGGACAGTGTCGACTGCCGATACCAGAGGGGAGTTGTCCGCAGCGGCTGGATGTTTCAGCGGTCCAACCTGCAGGTTTGTGCAAGAGGTTGGACGGCAGCGGCAATGTTCCCCGAAAGAACTCAGGCATGACTCGATCGAAACAGCAGAACCGTCCCGTCAACAGATCACAGGGGGGACTGATGCTCTGGCACGGAATGAACATTTCCGGTCTGTCCCGTCTGGTGCGTTCTCGCCCTGCAATGCACTGGAGTCGTCTGCATAAGCTGCTGGCGCTTCCGCCAATGGCCCTTTACAATTCCGGCATGGGAGCCCTGGAATCCCTTGTTTTTGGTCGAGCTGTTGAAAAGACGGAACTGGTTGACGCGCCACTTATCGTGCTGGGCTTTTGGCGAAGTGGTACAACTCTGTTACAGAATCTGCTCAGCCACGATCCTCAGTTCGGGCATCTGGGACTGTATCAAGCGTTGTTTCCCTGGCATTTTCTGCTGACAGAATCAGTCGCCAAGAAACTGACGGCCCCGTTTGTCCCGCGCACCAGGCCAATGGACAACATGGAAGTCTCCTGGAACGCACCGCAGGAGGATGATATCGCGACGGCGATCATGAGCCAGGTGTCACCGTACATGTTTCTGTCCAGGCCGCACGACGTTCGGCACTTCTGGAGAGCCCTGGATTTTGAAAACCTGGCCCCCGCGGAACTGCAGCGTTACGAATCGTGCCTCAAGTTGCTGCTGAAGAAGATGACGTACCAGTCTCGGAAGCGGATCATGTTGAAGTCGCCTTTTCATACTTATCATGTGAAGCATCTGGTAAAGATGTTCCCTGATGCCAGGTTCCTTTATATCCATCGGGACCCGTATCACGTGGTTCGTTCGGCCTGTCATCTGCGTCGCCGCATGATTGAAGAGAATACGTTGGGACGGCCCGCTTTCTGTAACGTGGAAGATGAAATCATTGACACGTATCGATTCGGCCTGGAACGCTACGAACAGGATCGGCATCTGATTCCTGCCGGACAACTTCATGAAATCTGCTTTGAAAATCTGGAGGCCGACCCGGTTGCCGAACTTAGCACCGCATATCGCTCGCTGGGACTAAACGGCTTTGGCGAGCTGGAACAGGCATTGCTTCCGACGTTGTTCTCGTTACGCGCCTATCAGAAGAACTGTTTCGATGACGATCCCGTGCTGCTGCGGCGCGTCTACGAAGAATTGCAGCCGGCATACGCACGCTTTGGCTATGCCGCTCCGAACCTCAAGCCGTCGTCGTTAAATGACGAGTCCGGGGTCGCCTGAGCGGAATTCGGGACGCCGAAGAAGACGCTTAGACGGGATCCGGCAGCGGTAGCGGCGAATCGTTCCTCAACGAGTGAATGTTGCGTACCATCAGTGTTCTGTACTGACAGTGCGAAACGGGGGACAAGGCCTGAGAATTGCACCGGACGGCCATTCCGTATTCAGGCGACCGCTACCGCTCTGGCTTGTTGTCGCCCTCTTCCTTCATCCTTGCGAACACTTCCTGAGCTTCCATCCAACGGTCCGTGAATTCCCGCTGGGACATTGGCTCCACACGAATGCCGGCTTTTTCAAACATCGGGATAATGCGTTTGGTTTTGTCGTCTCGTTGAAGTTCTTCCAGCGTAATTCTTCCGTCTTTGTTGACGTCGATATACGGGAACGCCTGAGTGCTGGCAAAGTTTGCGTGTTTTTCTCTGGCTTCTTCTGACAATCGTGACTTGCCGTTCTTTCCTTTCGAGCGACCGACGGAGGACGTAGCAAGGGGACCACCGATGATGGTCACGCGATTTCGTTTGTATGACGTGACCGTCGGGCTCCCGTCGACTGACAGGTTGTCGTAGAGCTTGAGTTCTCTTGGTGTCAGTATGCCATCAAGGTCGATGTCGATGTCATCAAACTGCTGCAGGTTCTCACGCCGTGCGGCAATCCATTCGTAAAGTCCAACCTGTCCATCGAAGTCTGTATCCAGTTCACTGTACCTGGGAGGCAGGTCTACGGTCAGGCGTGGTTTGTCCCGTGGCCGAAACGGCGCTGGTGGCTTATACTCAGTTTTGTTTCCTGCAGAGCGTTCCTCCGGATCACGCCGTTCCGTCGGGCGACCGCTGCCTTCACGACTCCTTTCGAACTGCTTCCGCACACTGTCCGAAAACTTCTCTACCGACAAACCGGGGGTCAGTTTGACTCCCCTCGCCTCCATCGCTCTGCGAAAACCCTCGGGGATATTATTCAGTTCTTTCTCATCGATGCGTCCGTCGCCGTTTTGATCCAGGCGACTGCCAAAGCCACCTGACGAGCCTCCGCGACCTTCGCTTTCTCGTCCGCCAAATCGTCCTCGGTCACCGCCATCTCTGCTTCTGTCGCGGCCTGGGGGCTGTGCATTCGCGTCGGGCAGTCCAACGGCAGGCAGCGTGAGCACGGCCAGAATGAACACAGATCTTATTGGGTTTCTCGCGATCATAATCGTTGCAGGGTGCAGGCGGGACGCTTGAGAGCAGAAGATATGTCTGATGAAACCACGATTTGTTGCTGACAGCTGTGTGGGCGACTGAATGTGTAGAGGCTGTTGCTCAAAATCAACATAAAACCGCAAGACAACGTCCTGTCGCGACAATTGCGCACAAACGTGCCTGTTGTATGCTTCAGGCGGCAGAACCGGGGCCGTCCGGGAGCGAGTAAGCGATCCCGGAAGTCGGCGACGTGTTCTCCGTTGATACAGTCCGTCTGGTCAAAAAAAGGGTGGCGGGCCTTATCGGCTCGTCACCCTTTTGTCTTCTCTTGTATCCTCAGTGCCGGAACACATTCTGTTCGTATGTGTATCGGGCAGAGGTCGATTCTTAGTAGCGGCCACCGCCGCCACCGCCGTAACCGCCGCCGCCACCGCCACCGCCACCGTAGCCACCTCGGCCACCGCCGCCGCCGCCACGATCTTCGCGTGGACGGGCTTCGTTCACAACGATCTGTCGACCGTCGAGATCAGCACCGTTCAGGGCTTCGATGGCTTCGTCACCACCCGTTTCCATTTCCACAAAGCCAAATCCCTTAGATCGTCCGGTTTCCCGGTCGCTGATCACTTTGGCCGAAGTTACGACACCGAATTCCGCAAACGCCTGTTCCAGACCTTCGGACGTGGTACCCCATGCAAGGCTACCACAAAAAATGTTCTTACTCATTCACAAAACCCTTGAGCTTTTCAGCTGCCAAAACATATGTTGCTGCCACACGGCAGCCTTCAAAACGCTGAATTTGAAAACTCGAATTCCATCCGAATTTGCATCAAAAGATGTATGCTGCAGGAGGACTCATGAGCGGACCGGACTGTCTTCGGGAATGCTTTGACCTGCACCAAATGGTTCGAACGACACAGGATAGAGCCTGTATCAAACTCAGACACTGGTGACGCTACCCACACAAGGGCGTAATAGCAATGCATTCTGACCATCTGAACGTGAAACGCGGCCATAATCTCGTTTGGGGATGCCATCGTCGTATGAGCGAGAAGCCGGAGTGGCTCCACACAGACACGCCGGTGGACCCTGACCGGGTTTCGATCCTGCTTACGTTGGCCGACTGACCCCTGCTTTTCGGAATTCTCTTTGCAGATGCTGATAGCACGTCTGGGCAGCCCTTACGGCGTCGTAGCCCACTCTGTTCCAGACCATGCCGCTGACTTCGCAGCTGATGTCGCCGCGATAACCACCGTTGAATAACAGTTTCAGCAACTTTGCGTATGGAATGGTTCCGGCCTGTCCAGGCAGCTGAAACACAATTCGATTACCTTCCCGAACCGCGTCCTTTACGGCGACGTGCCCCAAGTAGGGCAATGCGATATTCACTGTGTCTTCCAGCGACATTTCTCGATAAGCATAGTGGCTGTAATCGTAGACGATTCGAAGGTGCCTGGACGGTCCGAGCTGTTTGATCAGCCAGACGGCCTCTTCAGGTCGCGACATGACACCACCTCGGTGCGGTTTAATGGCCAGTACTTTTTCGTGTTCAGCTGCCAGTTCAAGCCAATCGCCCACTCGATCACGCAGCAGCTCTCGTTTCTGGTCCCATCGCCCGCCACCAAGCACTGTCTGAACCAGTGGTGCCTGCGGTGGGCAAAGGTCCGCCGCCAGTTCAAAAACTCCGGCAAGACGAGCAAGATGCCGGGCATGTTCTGCATCGTTTTCACTCGGTGTGACGTGCTCCATTAACGATGTGAGACGCAATCCCGAATCTGCCAGCTGAGAACGCACGGTCTGACGCCGTTCCGGTGGCATGTTGGCCGGGGCGGCATCCCAGTCGGGCCAGACTGTGATTTCCACAGAATCGAAGCCGATGCGAGCGACATGATTGACGGCGGCTTCCGTCGTGAGCGTCTTCATTCCGTAGGTGCTGAAGCCGAGCAGCAGGTGGTCGCCTTCTGTACTGACTGACGACTGGTTACCACGGGCTGTTGTTCGTGTCAGGCAACTCAGACCGAATAGTCCCGTCAGCCCGGCGTGTACGACATTGCGACGGGTCCGCAATTCGCCCGTGACGGACGAATGATCGGCGTGTCGAGTGTTCATGGTGATGTGCTCCACGTGATTGCGACTTCACTGCAGTTCCGGCTATTCCGCGTCTTCCAGGTAATAGTTCCAATCTTCGAACTGTTGATCCAGGTGCAGCAGTTCGTCGGCATGGGCCGGCGAATCGATGTGGTATAGCTGTTGTTGAATAGAGCGGTCTCGGCCGATGGAAGCGGCCAGAGCCTGCAGGACTTCAAGGTGCCGTTCGGGCATTGACGTTGGCGTAATGATCAGGACCATGTAGTGTACGGCACGGTGAACCGGTGTTACCAGCGAAAGTCCTTCCCTGGTGATTCCCATCGCACCGATGATGATTTTGCCAACGTTCAGTCGAGCGTGCGGGAGCGCGAGGCCCTCACCCACGCATGTTGAGGCCGGCCGTTCTCCTTCCATCACGGCGTCGAACAGTATGTCCTCATCGATCGACAGGTTATGAACCTTGACCGTCAGTTCAGCCAACTGCCGAATGGCAGTCTGTTTGTCCGGCCCCCGCAATTCTGTCGTGATGTTATGTTCACTCAGAAAATCCGGAATTCGAGCGCGGTCGCGACCAAAGTCATCGGGACGATTCAGCCCTATCTGAGTCAGGATGGGACCGCTTGATTCGTTGATCAGCATCATTGCCAGCACGACGGCCAGGAACAGATCTCGCATCTGTTTGTCAAAGACGGTGTCTTCGGTTACCAGCAGCAGAGCTGTCGATGACGCGATGTCTGTAAACAGCATCAGTCCGCTGTACACGATCAGTGGCGGCAGGGTTGATTCCAGCAGCAACAGCCACATCAGCCGCCGTCGGGCGACTTTCAGCCGACGATAGTTCAGGTGGGTGCCAACAGCCACGGCCATCAGTCACAGTGCGAAGTCGAGCAGTGGTTCCAGCGACAAGAATGACCGCAAGGACCAGTAACACGTTGGCGTCGGCTAGCATAAATTCCTCAGGATGAAACCAAATTGCAAGCGTATTCTCCTCGGATTACGTACCTTCGACAAGTACACAGTGCGCAGCTGCGCTGGCGGCACGTCGTCGCGTGATGGAATACGCCTTTCTGATTTCACTCCACGTTGAGGCCCGGCACAATCCTGGACTCCTGCAGGTTCTCGTCGCAATTTTCGGAGAACAGCTGATCACTGACGGACCATCGAGTACCATTCAGTTTGATCCGGCCCCGGACAGCCGCGTGCAAAGTTCCGGGGAATATTTTCTGTGGCTATTCGGCGACAATGATGATGAGGCGAATTCAGATTTGTGGCGTACTTTGTCTGCTGCCCGCGATGACTGGCGTGGTGTCGGCACAGGACGTTGGTGACGTTTCTTCTAATCTTCGGTTCAACCAGGATATCCGTCCGATTCTCGCGGACAAATGCTTTCAGTGCCACGGTCCGGATGCAGCAGCTCGCCAGGCAGAGTTGCGGCTGGACGACCGGAAGGATGCGACCGCGGACCGAGACGGAAATGCTGCGATCGTAGCGGGCCAGGCGAGTCTGTCGGGCGTGATGGCGCGGATTCTTACGCATGATCCCGACACGAAGATGCCGCCGGCGGCAACCGGAAAGAGCCTGAGCGAACGCGAAATTGCATTGTTGCAGGCGTGGATCGACCAAGGCGCGGCGTATCAGGAACACTGGTCTTTTCTTCCGATCACAGACGTCGTGCCGCCCGTGCTGAAGCCGCAGTGGAACCGTTATGTGCGGAATCCGATTGATCAGTTCATTTTCGAAAGACTACAGGTTGCAAATCTGAGCCCGTCGGTGGCTGCCGATGCCCACACACTGCTCAGACGGATGTCTCTGGATCTGGTCGGATTTCTGCCAGCCCCGGAAGTTGTCGACTCGTTCACCACGCAGTATGAAATGCATGCTGAAAACGCCGTTGAGAGATTTGCTCAGGATTTACTCAACAGTCCGCATCACGGTGAGCGTTGGGGGCGGTATTGGCTGGATCAGGCGCGATATGCAGATTCACATGGTTATACCATTGATGGTGACCGTGTGATGTGGCCGTATCGCGACTGGGTCATTCGCGCGATCAACGACGACATGCCGTTCGATCGTTTTACCATCGAACAACTGGCGGGAGACCTGTTGCGCGACCCGTCCAAGCTGCAGCTCGTTGCGACTGGATTTCATCGTAATACACTGATCAATCAGGAAGGCGGTACGGATAACGAACAGTTCCGCAATGAAGAGGTCGTCGACCGCGTGAACACGACCGGTGCAGTTTGGCTCGGGTTGACTCTGGGGTGTGCTCAGTGCCACAGCCATAAGTTTGACCCCATCAGCCAGAAAGAGTTTTATCAGCTGTTCGCCTTTTTTAATCATACGGTCGACGTGAACAATGTCGGGCCGACCGTTGAGGTTCGTGAGGGTGAACTGCTGCAGGACGGCAGAGATGCTGATTTGCAGGCGAAGCTCGCAGCCGCCTTGTCTGCGGTTGCTGATCTGGAGATGGCGAAATCGCAGCGTCAGGCGGAGTGGGAAAGAACGATTCATGGCGCCGGAAAGAACCAGCCGGCCACGGTATGGAAGACTCTGGTGCCCTGCCGGCTGCGGGCGGCCGGCAGCGCTGAACTGCGAACGCTGGAAGATCAGTCGATCCTTGCTGGTCAGGGGGCGCCAATGGAGACGTACACCGTTACGTTCACTCCGACAGACATCCCGGTCGCCGCTCTTCGGCTGCGCGTTCTTCCGCATGAAAGTCTGCCGAAGAACGGCCCGGGACGTGCATCGAACGGCAACTTTGTGCTGTCGCGACTGGAAGTCCTGTCCGGTGGCAAGGCGGTGCCAATCAGCTATGTTCAATCTGACCACGCCCAGCCCGGTCATCCCGTAACCAATATTATCAACGGCAGCCCGAAAAACGGTTGGGCCATCAATATCGGAAAAGGATCCCGGGCAGGGGTGAAGATGAACGCGTCGCACGAGGCACATCTCGTGTTCCCGGAGCCTTTGGCTTCCAACACTGAACCGCTGACGATCGTCCTGCGACACGAAGTCAATGCAAATTACAACGTTGGTCATTTTGCGGTGGACGTATCCAGCACGGTGCCGGCATCAGTGCTGCATGAAGAGTTACTGGCGGCGTTGAGTGTTCCTGCCGAGAATCAGACTGCTGAGCACAAGAAATTGATCGCCGCGGAATTCGCCGCTGTCGATGTGCAACAGCAGCTCGCGGAATCCCGTGTCATTGAACTCCGCAAAAAGCTGGGCCTTGGTGTGTCCGTCAAATCAATGATAATGCGGGAACTGGACAAGCCTCGTGAGACATACATTCATATTCGAGGTGACTTTCTGCGACAGGACAAGGAAACAGGACTTTTACAGCCCGATGTTCCAGCAGTTCTGCCCTCATTGTCCGGCAATTCACGCAGTCGCCTTGATCTGGCCCGCTGGATCGTCAGCAAAGAGAATCCACTGACGGCACGCGTTACGGTCAACCGTGTCTGGATGCGTTACTTCGGTCGAGGACTGGTCGAGACCGAAAATGATTTCGGAACGCAGGGTTCTCATCCCACTCATCCTGAGCTGCTGGACTGGCTGGCAAATGAATTCATGGCATCCGGCTGGTCTATGAAGCACCTGCACAAACTGATCGTTACGTCCGCTACGTATCGACAGGCTTCAATCCGGCGTCCCGAGCTGGACGCCGCGGATCCTCGAAACCTGTTGCTGGGTCGACAGAATCGTTTACGAGTTGACGCGGAGATCATTCGCGACATTGGCCTTTCTGCCAGCGGGCTCTTGAGCCCGAAGATCGGCGGGCCAAGCGTCAGGCCGCCGCAGCCGGAAGGCGTCTACGCATTTACGCAGACAAAGAAATCATGGACAACTGATGCGGGTGACAACCGATTCCGCCGAGCGCTGTACATTCATTTTTATCGCAGCGCTCCTTATCCGATGCTGACAACATTCGACGCGCCTGACTTTCAGTCGGTCTGCACTGGTCGTCCGCGTTCCAATACACCATTGCAATCCCTGACCATGGCTAATGATAAAGCTTTTTTTGAGATGGCTCAGGGTCTGTCTGCACGGCTGCTGCACGTCGTGGGGGGGACAGGTCGGGCCGACAGCGAGAACCGCATTCGGGAGGCATTTCGGATTTGCTATTCCCGAGTTCCGACAGCTGTGGAAAGCGAACTGGTCCTGGAATTTCAGCAGCATCAGGTATCCCGGTTCAGAACAGACCCGCAGTCCGCGATGGACGTGGCTCCCCGGGACTATCCGGACTCGTACTCCGTCGATGTGGCGGCGTCATGGACGGCTGTTGCCCGTGCGCTAATGAATGCTGACGAATTTGTAACACGGGAATAGCATCCGGAAGTCACTTCATGAATATTGAACGCGATCACACACGGCGGCATTTTTTTCGCGACTGCAGCGTTGGTGTCGGCGCCATGGCGCTGGCAAATCTGTTGGCAGAGGATGGAGCGGCCATCAATGCCTCGAATATTGCAGCCCCGCAGCAGTGCCACTTTCCAGCAAAAGCCAAACGCGTTATCTATCTGTTTATGGCCGGCGGGCCTAGCCAGCTGGAACTCTTCGAACAGAAGCCGCAACTGCAAAAAATGAGTGGTGAGGTCGCGCCGGATTCCTTTTTCGATAAGGAGAAGAGCTTTGCCTTCATCAAGAAGGGGGCCACACTGCTGGGGGCAGAACGTCGATTTTGGCGGCACGGTCAGTGCGGTATGGAAGTCAGCGAACTGCTGCCCCACCTGGGTACGGTCGCCGACGATATCTGTATGGTGCGGGGAATGGTGACGGACGTCTTCAACCATGGTCCGGCTAAACTGTTCATGAACAGTGGGTTCCAGACTCCCGGGCGTCCCAGTATGGGGGCATGGGTGACATATGGTCTGGGCAGTGAATCTCGCAACCAGCCGGGGTTTGTGGTGCTGCAATCCGGACCCCGGGGACCACGCGCTGGTAATGCTCTGTGGGCCAGCGGATTCCTGCCGACTACGTTTCAGGGGGTTCCGTTTCGTGGTACAGGTGATGCGATTCTGAATCTGAACAGTCCCGCGGGATTTAGCTCGGATCAACAACGCGACTTCTTCGATCTGGTTGGAAACCTGAACCAGCAGCGACTGGACCTGACTGGTGACCCTGAGATCGCCACGCGGATGCGAGCCTACGAAATGGCATATCGCATGCAGACCAGTGCTCCGGAGCTGATGGACATTCAGTCGGAACCCCGGCACATCCTGGATCTTTACGGAGCCGAACCGGGGAACAATTCCTACGCCAATAACTGTCTGCTGGCACGTCGACTGATCGAACGTGGTGTGCGTTTTGTGCAGCTGTATCACACGGACTGGGACGATCATGGAAACCCCGGTCAGAATATCGGATCGGCGCTGGATAAACGCTGTGGCGAAGTTGACCGTCCTTCTGCGGCCCTGATTAAGGATCTGAAGCAGCGCGGCCTGCTGGAGGACACCATCGTGATCTGGGGCGGTGAATTCGGCCGCACTCCGATGGGCGAGGTCCGTAAGTCTCTGCCTGGCCGAGATCATCATATTGATGCGTTTACCATGTGGGTCGCGGGCGGCGGATTCAAGCCGGGGTATTCGTATGGCAGAACTGATGATTTTGGTTTTGGTGTTGTCGACGAAAAAGTTCACGTGCACGACTTTCACGCGACGCTTCTGAATCAGCTGGGTTTTGACCATGAACAGCTGACGTTTCGGTTTCAGGGCCGCGAATACCGACTGACCGACGTACACGGTCGTGTGGTGGATGAAATTCTGACATAGGGAACCATGCCGTAAAATGAATACCGCGGTCTGTACCGGCGGCCTAGCGGTCTGCATTCCGGTATCGCACTTCCACGTCGACTGACTCAGCGCCGGCTTCGCCTGGCCCGATGTCCTCATTTCTCAGTTGTGCTGACAGCGTTGCGTATTCTGCGGCTTCTCGCAGGCGACGTGCGCGATCAAACGGTCTGAAATCGGAATACCGTTTCAGTACGCCGACCGTCGTCTTGTAGGCATCTACCAGAACCTCACGGACAATCTTGTGATCCTGCATGGATTCGACGAAGCTGACTCGTTGCGGTGCATCAGGTACGCCATGCCGGTGAAAAGCATCGGTGGTCATTGCCGCATCTGTGACTGCTCGTCCAATCAGATACGTGGATATGAGATTGGGATGTACTCCGTCCAGGAAGAACTTATTGCTCAGCAGCCCGTGTTCGGCGTGTCGACGAATGACGTGCTCAGTTTCCACAAACGTTACGCCGGCTCGTCCCGCGGCGCGAAGGCCGGATTCTCGATATGAATCCTGCGCGCGAATGGGAAACTGGTCGAGATTAATCGCCATTTCAAAATAGGATCGTGCGGTGTCCGGCTGATCGAGATTCAGGCAGCATTCACCGGCGCGAAAATGAAATTCGGCGACGTCCGGGTAACGCTGAAGCAGTGTCGAACAGAGGTTTAGTGCTGCAGTCCATTCCTGATTCTGCTGCAGCTTTCGGATTTTCAGCCACTGCGTCTCGATCTTTGCCGCATCGTCCGCATCGCCCAGCGAAAGATTCGGCTCAAAATCAGACTCGCCAGCAACGGGAGAGCAGAATACAACAACGATGTCATTGTCGTCTGCCCAGCGAAAAAAGTCTTCCAGCTGTCGCACATAACGCTGCAACCGTGTTCTGAGCAGATGCTCCGGGCAGATTCGGCCGCCACAGAGGCGTTTATCATCTGGTGATGATGTCGTAACCATCATTTGCTGAGCGAGCAGCGGATTGACAAGTCGGAAAACTGCACACAATGACATCCAGTCATCGATAGCTCCCCAGGAAGTCTTTCGTGCCAGATCCAGTTCTTCCAGCCGATGAAAGAACTGGTTGTGACCGGAATAGATCAGGATCATGTCCGGTTTCTCTTTCAGGTCTCCGAGTCGTGCCAATGCCTGTTCCAGATTTGCTCCCGTGACGGACAGGTTCTTGAAGTGTACGTCGTGTTCCGGGTACATTTGGCGCAATTGCCAGACCAGTACATGGCCGATGCTGTAATGCGGTTCGTAGGGGAAGCCCAGCATCGTGGATCCCCCCACGGCAGCAATGTGAATTTCCTCCTCGGGCGGCAGGGGCAGTGTGCCTGGCATGGGCAACGGCTGGAATTTGCTCTGCTCGATGAGCAGAGCGGTGCCTTCGAGGATGGGTACGCTCACCAAGACTGCGAACCCTGTTCGCAGCATGCCAGGGACCCAGGGCCGCCACTGCAGTTTTCCGCGGCGGAATGTTTCGCACAGGAGCATCAACACGCCGCCGCAGGCCAGGCAGCCGGCAGCGATGGATACGCGGAGCGAGACAGCTGCCCCCAGCAGAAGGGTATAGCGGTGCAGCCCGAACCAGTACAGGACCGTCATTCCAATTGCTGCGATGTTTACAACGGCGGCCAGAAGGACGCGCCGCCATTTTTGGGGCGTGCCCCACCGATTCCAGATAAGCATGAGTCCGGTTAAGTGCAGCAATGGCACGGCCAGGAACACGTCGGCTGTCGGACTTGTCAGAATCAACGGCAGCAATATGAGTGCGCAGGGCAGAAGCAGCCACGGCAGGAACTGTTGTTTTTGACGATGTCGTCTGTGCATCTTTTTTTTAATCAGGGGCGCGACGGCGCCGTGTATATCTGTTCGATAAGATTCGCCGCCATTCTTACGCTGAGGGACACGAACAAGCCGGGAGTTTTCGTGCGTCGGCACCGGTCCTGTGCTGATCGCATCGTGCTGTGGACCTGCCCCTCTGAAATTACTGTTCAATCATGCTGAATTGATTCCCAGCGTTTTCAAGCGTCGGTACAGCTTCGGCCGCGTCATTCCCAGTCGACGGGCGGCTTCGGCCTTATTTCCGTCACAGGCTGCCAATGTCTTGAGCAGGACTTCCAACTCAAATCTCTCAAGAATCGATTCCAGTGAACTTGTCCCTGCCGTGGGCGTGGCCGGCATTTCCTGAGCGCCAACACCGGCTCGAAAGGCAAATGGCAGATCCTCCGGGCACAACTGGGTGGAAAAACAGTTCTGGCAGGCATCAAACATCACCTGGCGTAACTCTCGAACGTTTCCCGGCCAGCGGTAGAACAGCAATTCCTGTTGTGTCGCTGCGGTCATACTTTCTGCTGATGTCTGCATGCTATGACGACATTCCTCAATAAAGAACTGGGCCAGCAGACTGATGTCCTCACCACGCTCATGCAGACCAGGCAGCTCGATCTGCAGTGTCGAGAACAGGTCCCTGAACTCCGGTATCAGCCAGTCGACCGAATCCGGTGCATTCAGAGACTTCAGGCTGATGGCGCCCAGTCGTACTCCCGTGGCTTCGTCTGCCAGGTTCTCAAGCAGCCACTGCTGAACCTCGCGCGGACAGCGATCTGCGTCAACAAGCATCAGTGTGCCGGTTCGGCGGTGTGCTGCGCTGCCTTTTTCGTCCACAAGTTCGCGCAGACGGCGAAGAGTGTCGAGTAACTGAACCTCAGTCAGCAGGTGACTGTTCAAAGCAACGAAGCTGTGCTCCTGATATTCGCTGGCTGTGTGAATCATTCTTGACAGATGTCGGCGTCCGCTGCCGGAAGGTCCGACGATACTATAGCCGCAGGTCGAGTGTTTCAGCAGTTCGGCCTGATCTAAAGCTGTAGTAATTGCCGGCGACTGCCCGACAAACGATTCACCAGAGAACCGTTTTCGAAACTCCAGTCTCAATGCTGTGACCTCTGCGTGCAGCTGCAAAGACAGAGAACGTTTCGAAGAATCAGCTTCCGCCTCACTGCACGCGATAATGATTCGAGTGACGACGTCACCGGAGTCATGAATCGGAAGAAACGTCAGGCCTGTCTTGGACGATGTCCCGTTGCTGTGTGGCAGTACGGTCTGAACCGAACGACCGGCACCGTTAATAACCTCATGGGAAGGAGCCAGTGTCGAGATCAACAGATCTTTTGGTGTGGATGAGTCGGCTGCGAATTCACAGATCAGGCCCTCCATGTCGTCGGCCGTCCAGCCAGTCTTCTTCTGGAGCCCGGGGCTGAAAAAGCGAATTCGTCGTTCCGCGTCCAGGACACAGATCGCTGAAGTCGACCCCACCAGTGTTGCATCCAGCAAATTGCGTTTTCTGCGGATTGCCATGACTGTTGACGCTGACTCAGAATCTGAAGGAGGAACTTCCCACCACGTCGTGTGAAGCGTTTGGATCTTGAATGGGTGGGGAATCTAAGCTACGTCTGTCCTTACCTGTGCCGCCTGGTGTCGTTATGGGTTTCTGATCGACGCAAGAATATCGTCGCGTTCGGATTCGGTCTCAGTGTCCGAGGGATCGTTACGGCCCAAACTGGAAATGATCGGTCCCGGTATTGCTCGTACGGCAAAGATTCCCACAACAAATACGAGGCTGTTCAGCATAACAATAGTTTCCGCGGATCGCAGCAGAGGCTGAAGTATACCTGTCAGGAGGACCAATATCGCACTGGCGAAAAGGGAGACTGTGACGACACGGGTTCGTGCGGCGTCGTCCGGACAGTCTGAAAATAACTCACCGACTAAGGCGCTGGTGCCGCAGGCGACTCCGCCGGTGAACAGGCCGCACAGCATACAAATCGCTACGAACAACGGGCTCGTCGGCGAAGCGAGTCCGCAGGCGATGGTCAGCGTACCACCAAGTGCCAGAAAAGGTAGTATACCAACAACATAACCGACCCGTGGTGCGACCGAAAACAATAGCCAGGTGCCGATCACCAGGCCCACGGATACTGCTGTGGCCGCAGCCTGGCTTTCAAGGCGAATGGCGACGTGCAGGATATTGAATGCGATGTTCCAGACGGCAGATATTCCTACAGTGCTGATCACGACACCGACCGGAAATGGCGTTTGCAGAATATCCTGTGTGCCACCGCAACATTCGACCGCATCGCAGTCGTCTGGTCCGGATGCTGTGCTGTCAGCAGGGCCGTTGATGTTCTCAGGCGCCTGGGACAAGGTCGCAGCGGTGCTGTTAGAACGCTCCGGTGCCGAGTCGTCTTTTGGTTCCGCTATCCTTGAATTCGTCGACATCGGCCTGACGAAAAACCACGCAGGCACACACAGCGCAGAGATCACAGCCGCTGCCGCAGTTGCTTCGTCTGAAATCTCTGCCGTGGAAATACCAGCTATGATCCCAACCGGAAACGCGACCGACCATAAACGGATTCCCTGCCACCGACTGCGGCTGGAAAGTAATCGTCGGAACATCTCCGTCACAGGCGACCATTCCGTTACTACACCGGCACCGATCATTGTGGCGGCAGCAAGATCTGCTGCACTGCCCGAATTGTTCCGCAAAAGAAGTAATCCGGTTGCAATACAGCCGTTGCGAAATGCAAACAAAGCCGGCTGCCCCAGATGGGTGACGGCGGCTTCCTGGAAGGATGCTGCCAGGGCCATGCCGCATAATGCGGCCGAGCAGTACAATGATGTCATCGCAACAGGTGTCGACTCAGACTTCGTCAGTGAGAACACGACGATCATCGTCACTGCGAATCCCTGCAGCGACCGTACAGCAATGATAAAGCACTGCTGACGACGAAATGTGTTCCGGGAACTCAGTGTAGTCACGTCGCCCTGTCCGTACGTGTGTTTTGCAACATCTGCCACCGAAACTACTTCAGCGGGCACGCGTAGAGTATCTGCCGTTTCAGGAAACGAATAATGGTCTGAAGACGAACATGTCAGACTCTTGCGCTTGGGAAGTGAACGTGGCGCTGATTCTCTGTGCAGCCAAACGTCCCGGGCTGCGTGTCCGGCACGTGCTCGCTTTCGAGTGACTTCGGGTGCGGTTGCGGACAATGATCGATTCGGTCACTGTACGTTCGGCCAATGTTATTAGAACAGGTTTGATATCCATAGGATACAAGCACGAGTCACGACCGAGCACATAAATACGTGGGGGAAAAACGGAGCGATAACTTACTTGCCGGTGCCGCGTGCTGGTTTTCAGGCACTTACAGATGATGTTCGCAGCCTAGGTGTCGTTACAGCTGCAACACCTGCAACGGCACGATGAAGACCGCTGCCAGGGGCAGCGATCCGCAGAGTGGCCAGCCAGGCCGGCAGAATCCTGGTGAGGGAGCTTTCAGCGGCCTTCAGTGGAAACTCCATTTCCCGGCCCGTCCACACACAGGCGACAATAACACTGAACGCCAGTGGAAACTGTTCGCTGTCGCACAGTTCAGGGCGGATTGGCCACGATTCGATGCGGACAAGGCTTCAGTGCCCCGGAATTCCGGCGGCCGAGTCTGACGTAGCGACAATCCGTATGCTGGCATCGCATCATGAGGCTTTTTCTGCTGTCCGGCCTCAGGCTGTGCAGAACGCCGGGAACCAATGACGTGAACTTGCTAGTCCAGCAGCGTCAGCGGATTGACCCGGGTCTGAAGCGGAAACGTCACCGGCGCATTCATTCGATGTGATTCAAACACCGCCGCGATCATCTCAACAATTCGCCGACCTTCATACACTCCGCATTTTGGTTCGCGTTTCTGTTCGATGGCGGACAGCAGGTCTTCGATCGCGACGCGATGACGCCGTTTGTATTTTGGATCCGTCAACGGTTCCGGCTTGTCAATCCCAGCAGAATTGATTCGCTTCCATTCACCGCCGCCTCGGGCAGTGTTCCAGCTGCGGCTTTGCAGAATCCAGACTTCGGGCAATACGTTTTCCTGGATTTCAATGATGCCATCGGATCCATAGATACGCAATGCGAACCGCGTTGGTCCCTTTCCGGCGTTCCTGTAAGATGAGAACGAATAAGTTACTCCCTGTTTCAGTCCGTACATTGCCCGGACAGCATCGCCAGCCAGGTGTCCGATGCCCTCGTTACCGTCATACACGTCTGCCGCTGTGACGGGCTGGCCTCCCGACAGCACGGATGCGAAACACCATTGCGGATCGAATCCAAGGTTCAGCACCATGTCCATGATGTGAGAACCCAGCACCCATAAGTCTTCGCCACCACCACGCCGATCTTCTTTTCCGCGACCACGCAGTTCGACCACCTGTCCGATCGCACCGTCTCTGATCAATCTTCGTATGGTCTGAAGGGCTGGAGCGTAGCGGGTTGGGTGGGCCGTGGCGACGCGTGTATGAGACATCTCACAGGCTTCCACGATCGCATCGGCTTCGGTGAGATTTCTACAGAACGGTTTTTCCACGTAGCAGTGCATGCCTCGTTGAACGGCGGCCAGAATCATGTCGGCATGCTGGTCCAGCCAGCGGGGACACACGGCGATAATATCAGGTTTGGCTACATCCATCATCTCGCGATAGTCCGCAAACGCGTTGGCGCAGTCCAGCTTTTTTGCCGTGTTGATACGCCCGTTCCTGTCGGCATCCGCCACGGCGACGATCTTCGTATTTGGCACATTCAGCCACGCTGTATCCAGACCATGACCATAATTGCCGCGACCCGTGGCACCGATAACACCGATCGAGTAGTTCTTCATGATAGTTCTCCGTCGCTCGTAAATATCCACCGGTTGTGTTGAACATGGTATGCTGAAACGTGACTTGTTATGAATATTCAGCGGAAACGTTATTCAATCCGCAGACACTGAGATTTGCAAGAACGTGGCCAGGTACTGCCGCCATAGTCTCCACTCATGACCGCCCGTGTTCTTCATGTATTTGTGCGTAACTCCGGCGTCTCTCAACTGGGCAGTGAACTTATTATTTTGTTCCAGCAGAAAGTCGTCGTTTCCGATCGGAATCCAGAAGTGCCTGAGCTGATTCGCCGGGGGCGGCTGTGTTGCCAGAGCTGGATACTTTTTCAGCAGTTCAGACGTTTCCAATTGTGGCGCAGCGGCACTGAACGCCCCGATCGCGCTGAATGTGTCCGTATTTTTCAGGCCCGTGTCGATAGCGTGTCCACCACCCATCGAAAGTCCCGCGATCGATCGGTTAGCAGCATTCTTCTGAAGTCGGAATTTGTTGTCCAGGAACGGCAACAGATCAATCGTGATATCCTGCTCATACAAATCAGCGTTGTTCGGAATGTATTCACCGGGTCGGTCGTGATATGACGGCGGAATCGGGTGGCCATACGGCATGACAAGAACGCACTTTTGTATCGCGCCCGACGCGATGAGGTTGTCCGCGATCAGATGAGCACGCCCCACTTCGGTCCACGCTGTTTCGTCGTCACCAAAACCGTGCAGAAGAACGACCAGCGGATAGGATTGTTCAGCCGCTGCATTGTAGTGCGGTTGCGTATATATACCATCACCGGTCGAGAATGGCCAACGGTTGTGGACGGGTAGATCAGCTTTTGTATGACGCCGTGGGGGACGTCCTTGAATTTTGTCAGGAGTGGAGGATCGCCCGGTACTTCCACCATGCCGGCAAGAGAAAACCACTTTTTGACTCTTCGGTTTGAAGGGTCGAGCATACGCGTGCCGTCGACATCAAAGCTGTAGTCGTGAATGCCCGCGGGCAGCTTTGACGTGGTGATCGCCCATACATCATTTTCTGCCTTCGTCATCAGCAATTCTTCAGCGGCAATTCTTGCAAGAATCTTCCGGGCTGCGCCGGACTTCAGTCGCAGCGTAACAGTGTCATCGCCGTGGACTTCCGGCGATCGAATGTGTTGTACGTTCGCATCTGTCATGTGAAGGCTCGGCAGAATTATCAGTAGTGCCAGTCGCTGGTGATGCATACTGCTGACTATAACGTTCTTCTTCGGCGAGTCATGCGAAAGGTGGTGTGTTGCTGGTGCTGCAGCGCTTGCTGTGATGCTGCCGCACATTGCGGGATGACAGTGACCGCGTTTTCTGTAGGATACATCTGCTGAACAGCGGGAATCAGCCACAAGCGGCCAACCGGAGAAGTAGCGATGCGCACTGTCACGATCACGCTGTCAGCTCTGTTGCTTCTGTGGGCGGTGCATACGCCAGCCTGCGGCGCGAAGGATGTTAAGCGTCTGGAAATCGGGTCGCCGTGTCCGAAACTGGACCTGCCCGGAGTGGACGGAAGAATCCACAAATTGAACGACTTTGCGACTGCCCGGTTACTGGTGGTGGTGTTCACATGTAATCACTGCCCGACTGCCCAGGCGTACGAAGAACGCCTCATTAAACTTGAAGCAGACTACCGGTCCAGGGGAGTGCGGCTGATCGCGATCTCGCCGAATGACCCTAAGTCAGTTCGTCTGGATGAGTTGGGATACACGGACGTGGGAGACACTCTGGAGGATATGAAGTATCACGCGAAACGCGTTGGGTTTCGGTTTCCTTATCTTTATGACGGAAAAACTCAGCGCGTGTCAACGGCATTTGGCGTGCTGGCCACGCCGCACGTTTTCATTTTTGACCAGCAACGCAGGCTGCGTTACAACGGCAGGATCGACGACGCCGATATCACGTTGCCGAAATCGCATGACGCACGAAATGCCATTGAAGCAATGCTGGCTGGCCGGCCGGTGTCGGTTGCCATGACGCGCGTCTTTGGCTGTTCCACCAAGTGGGCGGAAAAACGTGAGTCCGCCAGACAGTCTGTTTTGAAGTGGGACGCCGAGCCGGTCAGGCTTCAGCAGATCGAATCCGGTCCGCTGCAGGAACTGATCGCAAACAGAACGGGGAAGTATCGGCTGGTCAATTTGTGGTCAATTACCTGCGTGCCGTGTGTCGCAGAGCAGCCGAAGTTTGTCACGATCAACCGCATGTATCGCAAACGGCATTTTGAACTCATCACGATCGTGACAGACGATGTGTCACGCAGTGATCTGGCATTAAAGACGTTGAAATCGAACAAGGTGTCCTGTCGCAACCTGGTGTTCACCGGCGGGGACCGTGATGATCTTGCAGAGATTGTCGACGGTGACTGGCCGGGGCCGCTGCCGTATACAATTCTGATTGCTCCCGGCGGAAAAATCGTGAAACGCTGGAGTGACGAAATTGACCCCCAGGATGTGAAGACAACGCTGGCAGATGCACTCGGTCGAACTTACGCCGGTCGCAAGTGACACAGCCTGCGCGTCCGGGACGCCTGAGGCACCGCAGCTCCAGGCTGCGGATGAACAAACGAGACCGCCCCGGGGATTCCAATCAAAGCCTGCCGACAGGACGAATGCCGGTTCCTTTCACCTTGTTGTCGCCCAGGTCCTTGCGAATTACGTTGGCCAGTTCCGTCAGGTGTTCGACGACATCGGGATGGCTGTTCGCAACGTTGGTTGTTTCGCCGATGTCGGTTTCGAGATCAAACAGCTGTTTGCCGATCGTTGCCTGAGAGTAGGCCGTCGGGATACCGCCGGTTCCCCCCGGTCTGCCCGCCATCGTTCGGTAACCGTGAGGGAAATGCAGTTTCCACCTGCCGCTGCGGACAGCCTGCAATTGCTTGCCGTAATACATGAAGTAGGCCTCATGCGGCGATGTGGCGTTCTTGCTGTCGGCCATGAGTGGCCAGATGCTCTTTCCGTCGATTTTGTGATCAGGCAGTTCGGCGTCAATCAGTTCGGCGATCGTTGGCAGGATGTCGATGGTCATAGCGGGTACGCTGCAACTGGTGTCTGCCGGAATGTTTCCGGGCCACCACATCACGCAGCTTTCACGACAGCCGCCATCGAACATCGTTCCCTTGCCTTCCCGCAGAGGACCGGCACTGCCGCAGTGGTCTCCGTAACTCAGCCACGGGCCGTTGTCGGCCGTGAAAATGACCAGCGTGTCGTTCTGGAGATCATGTCTGCGGACCGTGTTCAGAACCTGACCAACGGACCAGTCGACTTCCATCATGACGTCGCCGAACAGTCCCCGTTCGCTTTTGCCTTTGAACTTGTCAGAAACGTAAAGGGGAACGTGCACCATGCTGTGGGGTAAGTACACAAGGAACGGTTCATCTTTATGGTCGTTGATGAACTGAACTGCTTTTTCGGTGTACTGAGTCGTCAGTTGTTCCTGGTCACTGCCGGTTACCTGTGAGTTGACGGTCCGGTTGCCTTCTATCAGTGGCAGGTGAGGCCACTTCTTCAGGCGTCCTTCCATCGGTAACTTCAACACACCCGGGTGATACGGCCACATGTCATTGCTGTATGGCAGTCCGAAGTAGTCGTCGAAGCCGTGCTGCAGGGGCAGAAACTTCTTGTGGTGTCCGAGGTGCCATTTGCCGTAGCATGCCGTTGCGTAGTCTTTCTGTTTGCAGATTTCCGCGATCGTCACTTCGTCTGCATGGATGCCGATGTTGGATTTCGGCCCAAGTGCTCCGCCAATGCCCACGCGGACGTTGTAACACCCGGTCAGTAAGCCGGCTCGTGATGCAGAACATACGGCTTGAGTCACGTAGAAATCAGTAAAGATTCGTCCCTCTTTCGCCATGCGGTCAAGGTGAGGAGTCTCGTATCCATCTGCGCCGAACGGACCGATATCAGCGTAGCCCATATCGTCAATAAAGATGATGACGATATTCGGAGGGCGGTCGGCAGCAGCGTAGAATGGTGCAATAAGCGAAGTTGTGAACAGCAGTGCAAAAGTACGGATCGTTCGTCGAAGTGTCATTTTGTATGGCCAATCGTGGGATCTGTCGATGCGTTCAGAATCAGACGATACGGTCCGAGCCGGCACCGGGCAAGTGTCGCGGCGTGAGTTGCCGTGGATCGTTGGTTTCAGCGCGTGGGGCACCGCCTTGCGTATCGGCTGGCGGACGCGTGATCAGTAGATACCTGGATCAGGATTCTGGCTGCCGTCGGCGTGCAGGAAGCGGAAGTCGCAGCCGATGTTGGCCTGCGTGGTTTCGTCGAAGTACAGCTTTCCGTACCCGCGGGTGAATCGGTGTTCCGGCTGCTTCCAGTTCGCTTTCCGCGAAGCGAGCTGTTCTTCGGTGATTTCGAGCTGCAACTGACGCGATTCCACGTTCAGTGAAATGATGTCGCCGTCCTGCACGAAGGCCAGCGGACCTCCGACGAACGATTCCGGAGCGACGTGCAGTACACATGCGCCGTAGCTGGTACCGCTCATACGGGCATCGCTGATACGGAGCATGTCACGCACACCCTGTTCCAGCAGGTATTTGGGAATCGGCAGCATGCCCCATTCGGGAATGCCGGGAGCACCCAGAGGGCCTGCGTTCTGCAACACGATCACATGATCTTTGGTTATGTTTAATGCTGGATCATCGATACGAGCCTTCATGTCCGGATAGTTTCTGAAGACGACGGCCGGGCCACGGTGAGTATGCAGCTGCGTTTCTGCTGCGGCCGGTTTGATGACGGCGCCGTTCGGACACAGATTACCTCGCAGCACCGCCAGACTGTTCTTTTCGCAGATCGGGTTGCTGCGCACGCGAATGACATCGTCATCGTAGACCTGAGCATCCTTGATGGCTTCACCAAGTGTTGTTCCCGCGACGTTGGGGGCGTCAAGTTTCAGCAGGTCATCGATCTGTGCCAACAGGCCACGCAGTCCACCTGCATCAAAGAAATCGCCCATCACGTATCTACCCGCCGGTCGGAGATTCCCGACGACAGGGGTGGTCTGAGAGATCTGGTCGAATCGTTCCAGCGTTAGTGGTATCTGAGCCCGTCCGGCCATGGCCATCAGATGGACAATCGCGTTTGTGGATCCGCCCATTGCCATCAGGGCCGTGATGGCATTGTCAAACGCGTCTGCTGTCATAATGTCGGTCGGCTTGACGTTGAACCATGCCAGTTCGACCGCCTGTCGGCCGGTTGCCGATGCCATGCGTGGGTGTGACGAATGGGTGGCCGGCACGGACGCGGCCCCCGGCAGCGTCATGCCCATGGTTTCAGAGATGGACGTCATGGTGGACGCGGTCCCCATCGTCATACAGTGGCCAGGTGAGGCGGCAATGTGATCCTCCAGTTCGCACCATGCTTCACAGCCCAGTCGTCCTGCACCCCGTTCGGCCCAGTACTTCCAGACGTCGCTGCCACTGCCCAGCTGATCACCTCGCCACGACGTCTTGTTCATGGGCCCGCCTGGCATATAGATCGACGGCACATCTGCACTGATGGCCCCCATCAACAGGGCCGGCGTCGTCTTGTCGCAGCCGCCCATCAGTACGGCAGCGTCGATTGGATAGGTGCGCAGGACTTCTTCCGCTTCCATTGCCAGGAAGTTGCGATAGTACATCGACGTTGGCTTCATGAACGTCTCGGACAGGCCCATGACCGGGACCTCCACGGGAAATCCCCCGGCCTGCCAGATGCCTCGTTTTACGTCTTCCACCCGCTGCTTGAAGTGCGCATGACAGCTGATCAGATCGTTCCACGTGTTCAGAATACCGATCACGGGTTTGTCCGCGAATTCTTCTGTCCCGAAGCCAGACTGCTTTTGCCGGGAACGGTGGCCGAACGAACGGAGGTCGTCCGGGCCGAAATATCGATAGCTGCGAAGTTCTTCGGGAGTGCGTTTGGTGCGTGAAAACATTGTCAGGCGTGTATACTCGTGGGCTGGTTTGAGGTTGTAATAAGTGGAACTACGTTGCGCGACAGCTGAGTTCGGTCGGTTAATACCGGAAACGAACTCGGTATCCGCCAACGCCAGGGGCGCCGCAAAGAATTGCTGACCGGCGACAGGTCTTGTTACTTCGGTTCAGGAAGTTTCTTTAATACTTCCTCGAGAGTCGTCCTGATGGCCGCGACGTTGTTGGAAATATCGTTGAGAGGATGTTCTTCTTCCGGGTCGGCGTCCATGTCATAGAATCTACCGTTGGAGTACAGCTTGTGCGTTCGCGTACGGACGAACTGCTGTGATGATCGTGCTTCTGCATAGGCCCAGCGGCGTGATGACCTGCCGGTGCCAAGGATAGAGGTCGCAAAACTGTGGCCGTTCAGTGATACGTTGCTCGGCAACGCGGCGCCCGTGATTTCTTGCAGAGTCGGCAGGAAATCGCTGAAGTCCACAAGGTCGTCAACCACCTGGCCGGCGGCAACTCGCCCCGGCCAGTTGGCTATCAGAGGGACTCGTGTTCCCCAGTCGTTGAGTTTACCCTTGCCCCCTTTCACGCTGACGCCGTTGATGTTCGAAAATACATCCGGCCGGATATACTTTCCTTTCTTGTATCGCAGGTACGATGCCCCGGCGGTGCCGTTGTCGGTGGTGAACAGAATCAGAGTGTTGTCCCTTAACTTCAACTGATCGAGTGCGGAAATAAGTCGGCCAACCTGCCGATCCATGTCTAGAGCCATTTCTTCGTAGTTCAGCCAGCGGCCATCCGGTCCGTAAGGAACCGGTCTGCCGATATCGTCTGTCACGTCATGACATAGCGCCATTGAGTAATAGGCGAAGAACGGTTGTTTACGCTTTTGTTTCATGAAATCGATCAGGAAATCCACGTACAGATCCGGACCGTATTTTCCCCGCGTGTCACTGCGAACCTGACCATTCTGGTAAATCATCGGTTCGTGGTACCGAGGGCCTTCGTGCCACCCAAACACACTCCATTCCTCAAATCCCATGCGGGCCGGTTGCTGCAGGTCGTTCTTCATTAACGACAGTTGCCACTTGCCACCGACGGCCGTAGCGTATCCCGCTTTTTGCAGCATCGGGGCAAAGGTGTTCTTCTCTTCCTGCTTTGGGAAGGAACCCCAAACTGGATTCTTCAGCACTGCGGGGTACCGCCCCGTCATCAGACAGATGCGAGACGGATGGCAGACGGGCATGCTGTAACAATGTGTGTAGCGTTGACCGGATTCCGCCAGTGAATCAATGTTCGGTGTCCGATACGACGTGCCGCCATAACACCCCAGTACCTCGCGTCCGACATCATCTGCCAGGATCAGCAGAATGTTCGGACGGCGGGCGGCTGTCAGATTTCTGTATGCTGCGTAATAGCGATGACCGAGTTCCCGGTAGGAGCGTGAGTCAAAGTGGATTTTATCACCCTTGTGAGTGAGTCCCACTGCGTTGACAAACGCAGTACCGGCGACCTTTGATGGCAGAGCCTTGTGAGCGGCGTCGACCATTCTCTTTGATTCGTTCCACGGGCGATCAGGAAATTGCCCCATCTGTCCGGCAATAAAAGGGAGGTCTGAGTCACCGGTCAGAGATCGAAATCGGGCGATCAGGTCATGGAGTTGCTCCTCGTAGACTTCCGCGAGCGCCGGCTTTGAGTCCGCTTCACCCTGATGCCACAGGATTCCCCTGATCGTCCCGGATTCGAGGCCTCGCTGAACTCGCGCAACGGTGTCGTCATACGGTTGCGATTTCGTCTGGCTGTGATACCCGCCAGGTTGCCATGAGGAAATCGGCGATCCACCGACCGCACAGGGAATCAGTCCAACCGTCACTCCCGGATTGTCGCGGAGGTAATCCAACGCAAAGGATTTGGCGAGGCCTACGCCGACGGCTTTGGGTTTGTCAAAATGCAGCGGATCCGCGGCATTTTGCCATTTGCCGCTCTTATTGAGACAAAGAATTTGAGGATGAGTTTTCTGAGCCAGTTCGTCAACGCGTCCACGCCCTGCCATATTGGACTGGCCGGCCAGCAGGAACAGATGCAGATTCTGTTTGTCGGTCGGGACGACTGGATCGTCAACACCGTGCGCCAAAGGGGACGCCACCGTCACCGCGGCAAGACAGAAAAACAGAACGAGCGAGCGTGATTTCATCAGAAGGAATCTTAGTATGTGGTGCCGACGTTTCTATGGTTCCTGATCGTCCGTCGCTGTGGAACAGAATTCGAACGGGCCCTCATTGCACATCCGGCGGACGCGATCCTGTTGCCGGGGAATTTGCCCCGGCAGGTGTGTCGCCAGCGTTCCCCCGCTGCGGTGTCGCACCGGAATTATTCTGAGTCTCAGCGGCCGGCCCTGTTTCCATGTCAGCGCCTGGAGATTCCGCAGCAGGTGGCTGAGCCGGTGTCTGCACAGGAGGCGGAGCGACCTGATTCTTGTTTTGGCGTGTTCGGGCTGTGATCATGGCCTCGATATCTCGAAATCGTCCCAGCATGCGTTGCGAGGCAGCATTCTGCCCTTTGGGCAGTTCGTCGAACATGCGCCGGAAATCGTCGCGTGCCGCGAACAGCAATTCCTGTTTTACATGGTCACGTGCCGAAGCCTGACTTGGATCTGTCAGTCGTTCGATTATTTCCTGCAGCTTCGCAGTTGTGTCGTCAGTCAGGCGTGACCATTCGTTTGACGCTACACCCCCCGAGTGTGTGGACGTCACCTGACTGTGCAGTTCCATCAGCAGGTCCAGGTCCTGCTGGTCCTGCACAAATGTTTCCCGATAGAAGACGAACCAGCCCAGTCCGATCATGACTGCCACAAGCAGAACGACAATTCCCTGCCACTTCTGCTCAATCCATCCGATCAGACGATACACAGCCCCTTCGTCGTCCCAGTCCTCGTCATCATCATCGTTATAGTCGTCGTCTTCGTCCCGGTCGTCAGACTCGTCATCGTAGTCGTCGTCATCTTCGTCTTCGTCTTCGTTGTCGAACGGAGAATTCCGAGGAGCGTCATCGTCACGACTGCGTTTCCTTCCACGGCGTTTAGGCGGGGCGGATTCAGATTCGTAATCGTCGTCGAAGAGCGATCCACCGCCGCCGCCATCATAGTCGTCTTCGTAATCGTCTCCGCCGCCACGTCCGCCCCGGCTGGAGGGGGCTTCCGGAAACAGCTCAGGGAAATCAGTGGCAACGTACCAGTTCTTCCTGTCCTCTGAGACCTGGTAATGACGGTTGAATCGTCCTCGGCGCAGCAGACCATGAATCTTGTCTGCCGTCAGCGGTCCCTGAGTTCGGCCGCGGTTACGAATCCAATACCTTCCCAATGCCCCGGCTCCTGCAGACTGGCGGATTGACGCCGAGTCGTTTTCAAGTCAACGTCGGTATGCGGTCAGATTCGGTATCTTCTGCGGAGATACCGAATCTGACCGCACATGTTATCCGACAGCTGTCGTGATGTCCAAACGTAAGGGCACAGTGTTCCCCCATGGACATCCCCGACCCCGTCTTATTCTCTATCCAGTGATATTGCTTCGGCGTACGCCAGTTCTCCGGACCGGCCGTCAAAGTATTGAAAAACAACCTGCGGATGCGGGTAGGCGACCCAGCGTTTGTCGCCCAGTTTTTTAGGCATATTGAAAACGTTGTTGATCTGAACCACACAGAAATGAGGGTAAAGTCGCTCCAGGCGAGGCAGATCCGGCAAAATATAACTGCTCCAGCGGATGTCACATTCTCTCGGGCCGAATGTCCATTTGCCGGTCGCTGGACGATCGCTTTCGTCCAGTTTCGGCACGTGGTTCACACTGTTGTGTGGACCGCAGCAGAACTCCCAGACGTTGTCGGTGACCTTAATGGCAAAGCTGTTGTGCAGGTCGCCCGTCATGACGAAGACTTTCTTGCCCAGTTTCTCCCACTCCTCGATCAGCAGTTCTCTTTCGTCAAAGAATCCAGTCCACGCCTCTTCCTTATTGGCAGCGTCGACTTCAAATCCGCCCGCGCCACTGTGTGGAATCATGAACGGGACGGTGGATACCACGAAGAAAAAATCAGCATCGCTTTGCTTCATGGTCCTGAGCAGCCATTCGCGCTGCGGTTGCCCCAGCATTGAAACACCGGGCTTGGCACGGTCCCGAATGTCGTGCATGTCGCGGTCACCGCGTGTGTCGATCATGAAGAATTCGCAGTTGGACACGCGAAATTTGCCGTAGCTCCTTCGCCCGATCGAGTAGCTGACGTCGTCGGCGACCTTGGCCGGCATATGCAGACGCAGCGTGTGGGCATCAACAACATCCACGATGTCGTAGACGTATGAGTTCTTATTGCCTTCGTCGTTGTCGTAGCGGATGTCGTTGACGCCAGCTTCCGGAGTGCCCCAGTGGACGTGCAGATTCAGCATTTCCTGCAGTGGCAGTTTTGTGAAGTCGGTATTCGGGTCGACCAGCAAGTCGCTCCCGGCTCGCATTGTGCCTTTACCAAAATGGATCGGATGATCATGTTCTGTCGGATTGGCCCAGCCCAGGTAGTCAAACCATGCGTAGGTGCCAATGTCCCGAAAAACTGTCCGGCGATGTCGCTTGCCGGCTTCTGACGAACCCCAGATGTCATTCACCAGTTCGTGGTCGTCAAATGTGAAAAGACTGGGCACGTGTCGATGCCATTTGGCCAGTTCGACCCCGCGGGTCAGGTAAAGCTTGTAGTTTTCCCAGACGCCAACAACGGTGGGCATGACCTGAACGGCCAGAGGGTATTCCTTCAGCTTCTGAGTGAGCCGCCATGCTTCAGCCGGAAATTCACGCAGTTCTTCATACAGCCAGTCTCCGTTCATGATGTGAAAATGAACTTTTTCGGCCCAGTCTTTGTTTAGATGTTCGTAGGTTGTTGCACGATGCCCGCCGCCGTGAAGCGGATTCTGATTGGCGCAGGATCCAATCTGAAATCGGAAGTTGAACAATCCCTTCGGGTTGTAGTCCGCATTCCGGGTGACGTCTGCATGAGGCAGAGTTCGAAACCGCCCCGGCAAACCATGGGGCCGATCGTTGACCCAGATGTGATAGTGATAAATGGTGTCGGGCTGTAAGCCGGTAAGTTCCGCGACTCCCGTACAATCGTGTTCGATTGTCGTCTTTGCTGGATTGCTGACCTGATCCAGATGCTTTTTCTTAGTGCCAAACCGCACGGTAAACGTTCCGGGATCAGACGTTCGTCCCCACACACGCATTGATGTGGCGGTCGGTCTGCCAAGCATTGGCCCGTGGGTCAGACGGATCGGGTCTCGTTCCGCCTGAACGGCGGAGGAAACGAGACTGAATGCAAGCAAGGTGACACACAGCAGGCCCCGGCACGCCCGGACGTTTTGACGCACTGAGCGTCGATGATCAGTTTTCATTTGTAATCCAACAGGAGGAATTGGCGATGTGTTTCTAGCTAGTGAGCGACTGTACGGCTCGACTTTCGGAGCGTCAATTCACTGGCAGCAATCCGCAGCAATCGCGGAGAAAATGCGTCTGAGACGGACTTTGGCAGAACGATGATGCGGTGCCTGAGCGCATTTTCTGCCAGTCGCCTGGTCGTTGAGTACCCGTCGTGCCGTTTTGCGTCGGTTAAGTCACCGGAAACGGCGTGTTGTCACAGTGTCGTCGCCTTCTCGGGGCAGAGATGTCTTCACGTTACGGCGATTCGAATCTAGATTGACCCCCTACGAATTTTCGCGGACATATTGTGGAACACCGTTATGCGCACGATTGCAGTGATGAATCAAAAAGGCGGTGTCGGCAAGACGACCAGCAGCGTCAATATTGCCGCCGCTCTTGCGAAAAGCGGTCACAGTGTCTGCATCGTTGACCTGGATCCTCAGGGACATGCATCGCTGCATCTGGGCCTTGAGTGTCCTGCGGGCACATTATCCGTCTACGACGTCTTTGCGGAACAGGCGACGGCCGATCAGACGCGGCAGCTGGTTGCTGAAAACCTGTCTGTAATGCCGTCGAACATTGATCTTGCGGCCGTTGAGGTGGAACTGGCAGGGACACAGCATCGCGAATTCATTCTGCGTGACGCGCTGCGGCACTGGGATGAACAGAACCGATTTGACTATGTGATTATGGATTGTCCACCTTCGCTGGGAGTTCTGACGATCAACGCTCTGTGCGCGGTGAAGGAGGTTGTGATCCCTTTGCAGCCACATTTTTTTGCACTGCAGGGATTGTCCAAGCTGTTTGAGACAACAGCTTTGGTAACACGCCGTCTGAACCGAGAACTGAAGGTGTCTGGTGTTGCACTGTGCATGTATGAATCCGGAACCCGACTTGCGGCCGACGTGACCGAGGACCTTCGCCATTTTCTCACAACCAGCGATGGCGACACACCCTGGGCGAACGCGAGAATCTTTCGTACTCGAATTCGTCGCAATATCAAGCTGGCCGAAGCACCCGGTTTCGGGCAGTCAATCTTCGGCTACGCATCAAAGTGTCCAGGCGCGCGCGACTACGCCGGTCTGGCTGAGGAACTGGCGTCTATGACGGAGCTGAGTTCCGAGAATAATCAGGATGGATCGGTGTCCGACGCCGCGTAAGATGCCAGAGGTCCTATAGCCAGGCCGTCATCGGCGACCTCACCGTCCGGCGTATCAGTTCATAAACGGGTCAGAGAACTTTGGGTCATTGATCAACGCGTGATCAGTCAGTGTCCTCAGGAATGCTGTGAGTGCGACTTTCTCCTGCTCCGGCAATGCCAGACCCTGTGCCGAGATCTGTTCAAGTCTTGGGTCCAGGTTGGGGTGCGGGCGAACGCTCCAGTTGTAATGTTCCAGAACACGATCGATGGTCGTGAAACGCCCGTCATGCATATAGGGTCCCGTCAGTTCGATATTTCTCAACGATGGCACCTTAAAGGCTCCCATGTCCCTGTCGGCGCCCGTTCGGCCGCCGAGACCGACATCCGAGCCACGAATTTCTCCATCAACACCGTTCACGGCCGGGCGATCCACATAGAAAAACGCAGACTGCCGAGTCCTGCCGGACGACTTGGCGGCGTGCAAATGACATTGTGCACACTGGCCGCGATCAAGGAACTGTTGTTTGCCGTAGTTTTCCTGATCGGTGAAGTTGGGGAATCGGTCATACACGGATCTGACGGCCGCTCGACCATCATCATACCTCGAACGGCAGGAGACGATCGACCGAATGAACTGGGCCATTGCTCTGGCTATGCGCTCTGACGAGACGACGCTGCTGCCGAAGGCACTGTGGAACAGGGGTGGGTAGATTTTGTCCGCCTGAAGTTGTTTGATCAGGCGAGGCAGCGAGTGTCCCATTTCCAGCGAATTCTCGATTGGCATCAGCGTCTGTTCTTCCAGTGTGGCCGCTCGCTCGTCCCAGAAAAAGCGTCCGCTGCGATAATAGCGGGCATTGATCAGACTCATGGAATTTCGCGTCACCGGCTTGCCCTGAAAACCGACGCTCAGTGTTTTGTCGTCAGTGAATGCCAGTTTCTGTTTGTGGCACGATGCGCATGAAGTCGTGCTATTGGCGGACAGCGATTTGTCATAAAACAGAACTCGTCCCAGTGTTGCTCCGTGATCGGTGATCGGATTGTGCGACGGAGTGTTGTCGTAGCGGGCAGCCACGTCCGCAAAGTGTGGCGGCAATTCGATGTGACTGTATTTGTACGGGACTGCGGGCAGATAGAGTTGCCTCACGGCAGTGTCGTCGTCGAATGCGACGCCGCAGGCAGACAACTGTATCAGTACCAGCGGAGCCGAAAGGATCGTTTTCAGGGGCATACAATACTCGGTCAGTTGTTTCGAGATTCACAGTCTCATTGTTACACGGCCCATGCTGGACCCAGTGGTCCGTGTCGCCTGCGGCGGAAGGTCCTTCCGTCTGTAAATTCTACTCGTGATTCCACCTGTAAACCAGGCATTCTACAGGGCTGGCTCGAGCATGGCGCAGTACGTTTGTTTCTGTGAGGGCGATGCGATGTTCGTGGGGTGACCACATCAACGACAAACGCGAAACACTTTGTTACCGTTCCGTCATGATCGAACAGACTCAGCAGGTTTCGGGCAACGATGCCATTAACGCAGCGTACGACAACATCAAAGGAATGTTGCTGGCCGGGCGCGCCGCTGAGGGGTGGTGGGAAGGTGACCTTTCCACGTCAGCTCTGTCGACCGCTACGGCTGTCATGGCATTGAGCCTGGCCGACTCGGCTGCCCGCGATGAAAATGAGGTGTTGCAGTTTCACGAACTTGTGGAGTCGGGCCTGAAGTGGCTGGCCGAACATCAGAACGACGATGGCGGTTGGGGTGACACCGTATTAAGTGTAAGCAATATCTCCACGACTATGCTGGCCAACGCTGTATTCCACGCCACCGGGCAGTCCGAACGCTATTCATACGTGATGCAGACGTCTCAGCGATACGTCGATGAGGCCGGTGGCGTCGAGGCCGTCTTGAAACGGTACGGAAAGGATCGAACGTTTTCGGTCCCCATTCTGACTCACTGTGCACTGGCCGGCCGTGTGGACTGGCAGCATGTGATGCCCTTGCCTTTTGAACTTTCGTGTATACCGTCGAAATTCTATGCGGCCGTACGACTGCCCGTCGTCAGCTATGCGTTGCCTGCGCTGATCGCCATCGGGCAGGTCGTCTTCAGGAACCGCGGACACTGGAATCCGCTCGTCCGCTGGATTCGTAGAGCAGCTGTTCACCGATCATTAAACGTTCTGCGTTCCATCCAGCCGGAACCCGGAGGATTTCTGGAAGCGACGCCTCTTACCAGTTTCGTGTGTATGAGTCTGTTGGGCTGTGATCTGCACGATCACCAGGTCACCCGGCGCTGTCTGGATTTTATCGTGGCGTCGGTTCGCTCGGACGGTAGTTGGCCTATCGATACAAATCTAACGACGTGGGTGACCACTCTGAGCGTCAACGCTCTGGCTGGCGATCCCTCGGCGGAGCCGGACGATGAGGTCGCTGCGACGCTGGGGCCGGGGCATCGGAAGCGAATCCGTGATTGGTTGTTGACTCAGCAATATAATGTTGTGCATCCCTATACGAATTCACCGCCTGGCGGATGGTCGTGGACCGATCTCCCGGGTGGCGTGCCTGACGCAGATGACACACCTGGTGCGATGCTGGCACTTCTGAACCTTCGTGAGTTCGATGAGCCGTTTTTGGAGGAGGAAAAAATCTCGCTGCAGAAGGCGGCCACATGGTTACTGAATTTGCAGAACCGCGACGGGGGCTGGCCCACGTTCTGTCGCGGCTGGGGGGCTCTGCCCTTCGACCGCAGCAGCAATGATCTGACGGCCCACGTGTTGCGGGCACTGGAACTGTGGCAGTCACGTGTCCCGGATGTCAGCAACGAAATTGCAGCCCGCAGTTATTCTGCTGTTCAGCGTGCACACAGATATCTGTCACGCACTCAGGCTGACGACGGTAGCTGGCTGCCGTTGTGGTTCGGAAATCAGTTCAATCACAATGACGAAAACCCGCTGTACGGAACAGCAAAGGTCGTGCTGGCTTTGCAGGACACGGGCCATGGGCACCTGCCATGTGCGGTTCGGGGCGTCGAATGGCTGGTAACCAGTCAAAATGAGGATGGCGGATGGTCCGGTCGCAAAGGGTTGCCTAGTTCGACGGAGGAGACGGCATTGGCAGTGGAGGCCCTGGCCGGGGTGACTGGGGCTGAATCTGCTGTTATTTCCGGCGCAAACTGGCTTGTCGGTAAGGTCGAAGACCGATCCGTGGCAGATCCGTCTCCAATTGGTTTCTATTTCGCGAAACTCTGGTATTTTGAACGTTTATACCCCATCATATTCGCCACAGGTGCTCTTCGAAGGTGCCTGCAGGCCCCAAAACACGTTGATGGTTGCCGTGACACAATCTGATCCTCAGGTCCCACTTTTTTCGGCACTGTGGCCGAATTTCGGGGTTCAAGCGGTCTACGGCGAACCTTCTATTTAGATTTAATCTTTCTACTTATCCCGCCAACAGACGAATGCGTCCGCAGGAGTCACGAGTGTCAATAGTTCCAGTGTCAGATCTGATCCCGGCGGAAGCCGAGACTTCCAATATTCCCAACGATCCGGATGACGACCCGAAGCCCGTTCGCAAGAAGGGGAAACGGAGAAGCACCAGTCATTTGAAAGCTGTGCCGGAAACACTAGAGCAGCGCGAGACGTTCAAACGCGCGGCTGAAGAATTCGCCAGGGGGCTCGACAAGTCTCGCGCCTTCAATAAAAACGAACTGGAAGCTCACAGCCGCACACTGCTGAACCAACTGGAACTGCCCGAGAAGTTCCTTGGTTTCTCGATGGTGATGATTGGCAACTTCTTCTGGAAACAGCAGTTTCTGGCGATTCCATTTGAGCGTCGTATGTTGCTGTTGCCTCACTGTCTGAAACACGCTGAAGGCTGTCCGGCTGAGTATTCAGAATTTGGCCTGGACTGCGAACGTTGCGGTGCGTGTTCTATTGCTGATTACAAGGTCCGTGCTGAACAACTTGGCTACAAGGTTCTGGTGGCGGAAGGTTCCCCTGTCGTTCTGAAAATTATCGTTTCCGGACACATTGACGGAATTCTTGGCGTTGCCTGTCTGAACGTGCTTGAAAAAGCGATCGACAAGATTCTGATTGCGGGCGTCCCGTCATATGCCGTGCCGCTGCATTCGGGCGACTGCATGAATACCACACTGGACGAATCATGGGTGTGGGATGTTCTGGACCAATACGAACCTCTGCCGGAGAAACCAACTGCCAGCTACGTGCCGCTGATGCGCGCGTCGACTCGAACGTTTGAGAGCGACTTTGAACGTCTGCTGCCTCGCATCCGCACAAAGGACGGTGCGAAACGGAAAGGCCCCGTCGCGTTCACCGAATCAGTCGCGTACGACTGGCTGGCCAATGGCGGCAAACGCTTTCGACCGTTCATCACTCTGGCGGCATGGCATGCCGCGTCCGGCGCGGACATGCTGACAGCCGGCGACCCAACTCCGGATATTCCTGATTCGGTGGCTCGGGTCGCGATGGCAATTGAGGCTTTTCATAAAGCGTCGTTGGTTCATGACGACATTCAGGACGACGACCAGTTTCGCTACGGAGAAGACACGTTGCATCGTCGCCATGGAATCGGCCAGGCGATCAATATCGGCGACCACCTGATTGGACTTGGGTATCGACTGATTCACGGCTCCCGCGATCTGGATCCGGAAATCGCGCTCGACATTGCCGACAGCATGTCGACGGCCCATATCCGTCTCTGTGACGGGCAGGGTGCGGAGATGTCGTGGCAGCAGTCCCCCGACTGGAACATCACGCCTCTGGATGCTCTCCAGATTTACTCATTGAAAACATCACCTGCATTTCATGCGGCGTTGTACGCCGGCCTGCGTCTGGCAAAGCACGATTTGGCAGACAGTGATCTTGTGGGATCATTTTGTCGGCACGTCGGTGTGGCTTTCCAGGTCCTTAATGATCTGAAGGACTGGCAGGGAGACCGGGACAACAAGCTTAAAAGTGGTCAGGACGCCCTGGCTCTGCGACCGACCGTGTTGCTGGCACTGGCACTCAAGGACGCCGATTGTGAACAGCGTCAGGGACTGCAGGTTGTGCTTTCCGGTGAGTATGACGAGCTGCCGGAGGATGTGCGAATCGACCGGCTGCGGTCAATTTTCGAAAGTTGCGACGTCTTCGAAAAAGCGGAGACGCTGGTTGAACGGTCGCAGGAACGCGCAGAGTCCATCGTAGCCGGTATCGAAGATGAACGCGTTCGGGCTCTGTTACAATTTTTTGTCGAAACAGTCCTTGTTCGCGATACGCCCCCGACGGCGGCAGAGCATCTGGATCCTGATTCCGGTGATCCGCCACCTCGTCCCCCCGTCTTTGTGCCGCTGTCAGCCGGCGGGATTTGAAGTTTACCGGTGCAAGCGAACGGCGTCCTTGTTAAACGCTGAGACGGAACGGGCTGTGTTGAAGCATGCAAAGTTCTACTGCATGGGTCCGTGATGGTGATTCCGCCACCGATTGTGATACAGACTCCCGACGAAACGACGGTTTACGAAGTTGCTGCTGAGTTTTGGCAGCGAGGGATGTGTCCCGGTCTGAACGGTCAGTTAGTTCACCAAGCCAGAACGGGCACGGGAATAAGCGGACACCTCTATTTGTCGCCGCTGGCTGACGCGCGCGTTTCGAAGATCAGGGGCGTGGCGGAACCGAAGGGAGCAACTCTGAAGCTAACTTTGCCTTCCATTACATCCAGCAACAACTGACCGCATACTTCGGCCCGCCAACCTTTCAGGAGTTTTGGCTGACCGTTCTTTGCGGGCTCCAGTCGATGATGACGTACCAACTCGGTCAGGTCCTTGTTGTTGGCTACCAGCGTCTGTGAGATATCCAGCTCTGCACAGCGGTTTGATAATGCCAGCGCCAGTAGCTTGGAAATCACCTGCTCGTCCGATGACGCTTCCTGGCGCCGGTTGCGGGGCTTTTCCGGAAGATCACTGTCCGAGATCTGCAACGCTTGTCCGATGACTTCCACGATGTCATCCAGACGCCGCTTGTACTCCGGCCGGTTCATGTCTCGCGTCGCCAGTGCTTTCTGGCGAGTCGTCGGCTTTCTGCGTGCAAGGTCAATCAAAAGATCGTCCCGAAGAATCCTGCGCGCAGGACGATTGCGAGACGCTGCCTCTTCTTCTCTCCAGTGTGCCAGATTCTGTACGACTGCCAGATCCCGCCGGGACAACTTGTGAGTCCCTGAAATCCGTCGCCACGGTGGCGTTGAGTCATCAGCCAGGAGGTCATCAACCATTCGCTGCATTTCGGCTTCAGCCCAGTCCAGGCGATTGTGTTGCTTCAGCCACGTACGTTGTCGTCGCCAAATCTCCAGGACATGGTCAACGTCTTCCAGAGCGTATTTCAACTGTTCTGCGGACAGCGGACGACGCAACCAGTCTGTGCGAGTTTGACTGCCGTCCACTTTCTCGCCTATCACGCGCTGAACGATTGCCGAGTAGGAAAGCGGGTAACTGCGGCCGCGAAATCCTTCTGCAATCTGAATGTCGTACAGCCGGTGAGGGACTTGGCCAATCTGGTAAAGGCAGAAGCGAATTTCCGCCTGGCCACCATGGACTACCACAGTAGTTTGGTCATCGGCCATGATCTCCCACCACGCCGACATGTTGCCGACAGAAAGTGGATCCACAGCCACAGTGCGATCGGCTGTGGCAAACTGCAGCAGGCCCAGCTCTGGTCGATAAGTACTTTCTGAGACGAATTCCGTGTCAAAAGCGACGAGGCCCGAGTCCCGTATGTGCTGGCAGAGTTCTACGAAGTCTGCTGGGTGAGAGATGAGTGTTGTAGTCATAAACAGAAAAAGGGATTCGATCTGATCGAATCGTCGGGGCTTCGAGTGCTGTAACAGCAGCGGAAAAGGGAAAGGTAGAGAATTCTTAGGTGGGCCTCTGCCTTTCGCAAGCCACTCACCGTGAATTCACACCTGCCAGAGGCAATAACGCCTGCATTGACGGTCATCAGCGGCCCACTCCCCAACGGGCTGATTTCAAAGTCGCCAGCCGACGTATTCCGTACAACCCGTAAACTTTCGTTAGATGCTACGTTTTCCGAAATGCAAATTTGACGACCCGCATACTGAAGCTATGTTTCTTCTGTCAACAGAACGTGAGTTCAGTCTGACTGAGCCGGCCACTGGATCCACCGTGACCTGCCTGAAAAAATTCGAATTAGCAGCGTGTTAAGGAAAGCTGGGAGCTTTGAGGGGACCTTATCGCGCTGCTTTTTCATGCGCCAAGCCAACATTTCGACCCCGCTCGCGTATGCGATCCGACACGGGCTTCAGGGATTGCGCAGGCTGCGATGAGATTTCGGGTTCTTACGAATAATATGTATAGGTGGACTCTTAGTACAACCGATGAATCCAATAGGCCCTAATTACGCCCGGAGTACGGGCGTTTTGGGTTATTGCGTTGGCTCTGCTGGTTGTCCCTATGAACAGATCTTCAGATTTCCAGACGGGTGGATTGGTGCTGCTTGCGTCCACGGTGATGTGTGGCGGGCTGGCAGTGGCCATCGCAGCGCCGCTGCTGGGTGGAAACAAGCAAGGGAAGTCGCTAGCTCAACGAACGTCCGGTACGTCAGAAGTGGAACAGCCGCACGAAACCTATGCGGAGTTCTATCCGGCCGACCAGTCGATAACCCCCTTGCCTCCGGCCACAGTGACGCAGGCGCCCCGAAAAGTGCTGGCTGAAAGATATGGTGACCTGAATTTCAATCGAAAGGCCACCGGTAAGCCCTCGCCCGCATATGACATCAAGACCGATTCCACTCTGCGAACGTCGTCCGCTTCCTTTGTTTCTCCAAGCTCACTGACATCTGATGGTCGGGGCCGCGACGCACAGCAGGGTCCGAAGCACGGCAGGACAGCTGAAAGTCTCTACTCTGGGAATTCCAAGACCGGGAATCCGCCGTCACGTGCCTATTCCAGTCTGCCGCTGCGGGAAGGTTATCGGTCATTCTCGAAGTCTACACCGACTTACAGATCGCTCTCCGATGATCCCGGCACGGCAGGTTCGGTGTATGCGCCGATCACCATCCATCCCGTGACAGTAAACGTTGACGGAGGAGTTTTTGCAGATCAGCTGGCAACCATGACGCAGCGGTTTGAGGCACTGCTGGACGCAAGAAATTCGGTCCGGCAAGAAATGGAGGAGGCTGCGGCGAAGACTCGGAAAGTCCAGAGAAACGAACGACGGAATGTGAAGCCGGCAGTCAGCAACGCCCATGAGCAGCAACTGGAACAGTTGAATACACGTCTACAAGACATTGCCGACTCATTTGAGCGTTTTCAGAACCAAACGCAGAGGGCTGTTCACGAGATTTCTAATGAGGGTCGACGCACTGAGATCGCGTTTGAGGAGATCCGCTCTGTGCAGAGGCAACTGGAGTCTCAGATAGAGCGTGCACGACGATCGTATGAATCGGACGCCGCCGTCGTTCACCTGCCCGCCATTCCCGCGGCTGTCGAAACTTTAGAACCGGCTGTCGAAACTGCAAAACCGTCTGTCGAAACTTTAGAACCGGGCGTCGAAACTTTAGAACCGGCTGTCGAAACTTTAGAACCGGCTGTCGAAACTTTAGAACCGGGCGTCGAAACTTTAGAACCGGGCGTCGAAACTTTAGAACCGGCTGTCGAAACTTTAGAACCGGCAGTCGAGACTGCAAAACCGGCTGTCGAAACTGTACACCCTGTGTCTGAATTTCCGGCGTTCGCGTCATCGGTCATCCGTGCTGTCAGCAGTTCGGCGGACGTTCCGTCTGTGGGCAGGTCGGCACAGGTGCATTTGCCGCGTGCTGCTCCGGAGTTTTCGAGTTTTAACACTTCGGCAGCATCTGTGCGCGGAGAACCTTTCGCTGTGGGGCGGGCAGATCCGGTACAAAGTTCTGTGATGCAAGTCGAGCGGGATCCTTTCACACGTGAGATTCCCGTGCTGACGTTCGTTCAATCCGAGGATATGTCTGCCTCTGCACAGGTCACCGTGGAGCCAAACGACGGGGGGGACGTTCCGCATCATCAGCAGCAGATTCTTCCACAGACAGACAACAACGTTGCGCCGCCAATACACACCGAGACGCCAACGGAACTGCTTCTGGCGCACAAGACACGACGTTTGATGGAGGAAGCTGAGAACGCGAAAGGTGGTGACGCGGTAAATCTGAATACGCGAGCAATGCAGGCCATAAGTCTGGGGAATTCGAGACGTTCCGTGGCCAGTCATCCGGATCAGTTTTCAACGGACAACGAGCCGGTGGATGGTCTGACGCCGTTTCCTCCAGTTGTGGCAACCACTGTTGTTGGCCGTGCGTCTGGTGACGCACGGGAGTCAGTCAGTGACCACCAACAGGCATTACAGTTTCTTGTTCAGGCTCGCGCGGCGATCGCCGCCGGAAACGTGCAACAGGCGACGAAACTTGCGAATCGGGCAGACGCGCTGGATACGACCTACGGACTAATGGAAGACAGTCCGTGGCGACTCAGAGAAGATCTTGCGTGGCTGGCGGAAACGCGTAGTTCTTCATCAGTTGGAGCAAAGCGAACTGGTCAGATTCAGAGGACTGCACACACGCAGGAACGGGTGGCTCGAGTTCCCGGAGAAACAGTTCAGGCGGTTCATCAGCCGAAACAGTCAAGCAGTCAATCGGTGGCGGGCAACGGCAATTTCCGAGAACGAAATACGATCAAGCGCGTCGCGTACGAGCACGTGTACCGTTTCCCTCTCGATCAGGTGGAATCCATGCCAGAAAGCTCGGCTGACGGAGTCCCCTGCAAGAAATGTGGCAGGATACACGGCGCCGACCCGGATCCTGACAAAGACGCTTTCGGTGACGGGGACGCGGCACAGCAGAGTTCGAAACGAAGACTGATCGCCCCTCATGCCGCCCGACGTTCGAATCGGAGTCAAACCAATGCCTCGAATGATACGACTGAGACATCCGGGATCTGGAGCACCCTGGCGTTCCTGGGGGCTGGCGGTAACACGAGGCAGAATGAGACCCGGCCGCAGTCGTGCGAAGCCCCGAACGGTGGAGTTCGCTGCAGGGAATGTGGACTGGTTCACGGCGCCGCCACGCATTCAGATAACAAGTCAGTCTCTGAGGTGAAACCAGTACAGGAGAGTCCGCAACGAAGCCTGAACGCCCCGCACGCCGGCCGACGTTCGAATCGGAGTCAGGTGGAGGCTGCGAACGATACGACGGAAGCGGCTGCGATCTGGAGCACACCGGCTTTCCCCGGAGCTGAGGGTGACATGAGGCAGAATGTGACTCGGAGGCACCTGCAAGAAGCACCGATCGGTGGCGTTCGCTGCATACAATGTGGCCTGGTTCACGGCGCCGTTACGCCTGTTCATAAAGAGTCAGTCGCTGAGGTGAAACCAGCACAGGAGAGTCCGCAACGAAGTCTGATCGCCCCTCACGCCGGCCGACGTTCGAATCGGAGTCAGGTGGAGGCTGCGAACGATACGACGGAAGCGGCAGCGATCTGGAGCACACCGGCTTTCCCCGGGGCTGGCGGTGACGCGAGCCGGAATATGCCTCGGAGGCACTTGGCGGAAACACCGATCGGCGGCGTTCGCTGCATACAATGTGGCCTGGTTCACGGCACCGTTACGCATGTTCATAAAGAGTCAGTCGCTGCGGTGAAACGAACACAGCAGATTCCCCAACGAAGCCTGATCGCCCCGTACGCCGCCCGACGTTCGAATCGGAGTCAGTTGGCGGCCGCGAACGATACAACTGACGCGGCGGCGATCTGGAGCACACCGGCTTTCCCCGTGGCGGGCGGCGACGCAGATCAGAATGCGCCTTCGACGCTCCACCGTTTGTCGTCTGCAATTCGACGTATTGGCAGGCCGGCAGCTGAGTAAACGTTCGCTGCTGAGTGCATTGTCACAACTCGGCTTAGCAGGATCTCCATGGTTGGCTTCGGGGGCCGTCTATCGTTCGCGCGGTGAATGTCCTGATTGGCCTGCGAATATATATCATTCGGCGGGTCCGCCTTATTGTCCGGAAGGTGGTTGAAATGGTACGGTTCGTGTACGCTCCTGGCTGAGAGTCGCGCGATCCGCCCTCCACATCTGTTGTGCCTTCCAGCCTTCCATAGAACTCTTCACTCCATGAACTCCTCTTCACGTTCGCTGAAAGTCGCCATCATCGGCGGCGGCATGTTCTTCGACGAAATTATTGGTCAAAGTTTTAAAGACTTCATGCGAGGTGGTATTTCCGGTTCCCTCACAAGCATCGGCATGAGCCATCTGGCACCCGTGGTGTCCGGGGTGGAAATCGAGGTGTGTGCTGTTGGTACTCGCAGTGAAAAGAGTGGCACGGCCGGCCGTATTGTGGATTGGTTTTCACAGGAGTTTCCCGAGCAACGCATCGAAGCCTGCTATGGTGAGGCTGTCTGGCAGGACATTCTGACACGGCATCAGCCGGACGTATTATTTGTGGCGACGCCCGACCACGTACACGCCGAACCGATTCTGGCCGCCTTGACTGCGGGCGTTGACGTGGTAACGGAGAAACCGCTGTGTCTGAGCACTCGCGATGCAGATGAGATTGTAGATGCGGCGGCCCGGTTGCAGCGAATCGTGGCTGTTGATATGCACAAAAGGTATGATCCGTTTGTGCGGGAAATGATGGTGAAAGCGCCAGAGCAATACGGCTTGATTAACCGAGTTCGAGCCGTCCTTGAGGAGCCTCTGGAAGTCAGCACAGAGATCTTTGCGTGGGCAGAGGAAAGTAACCCATTTGCATACGTGGGGTGCCACTGGCTGGACGTCGTGCATCACTACATGAACGTGAAGCCCGTCTCCGTATTTGCAACGGGCCAGAAGACTCTTCTGCTGCACTGGGACGAACATCAAAAGGAAATTGCTCGTCGTCGTGGCGTAGACACTGCGTCATTTAAGCGTCAGGGGCCGATCAATACGTGGGACAGCATGGACGTTGCTGTGACGTATGACAACGGAATGCGAGGAGACTACAACAACAACTGGATCAATCCGGAAGAATTTGAAGGGGCTGTGAATCAGGAAATCGAACTGTACGGTATCTATGGTCGCGGCATGGTGGATCAGCAGGAACGAGGTTATCGCGAGGCGATCATTGGTGATGGGTCGCGGACACGTAATCCGTCGTTTGGAGGTCGCATCCGGCATCACGGTGGCCACACCGAGATTTTCGGTTACGGCAAGGCGTCCATCGCCGCCGGTCTGCTGGCAATTATTCGTCGTCGGATTCTGGGGGAATCGATGGATGTCCTTGCAGATACCTATCCGACGGCTGCCAGTCAACGCGACATTGTGCAGGTCATTGAGGCAGCATCTGTTGTTGCAGAAAAGAACTACGAGTGTTTTCAGGCGGGACGTGGCACTCCGGTGACTGCACTTCTGCACTCAGGCGGTTTTGACATACACGGGGCATAGTGACGGTGCGGTACCAATGGCTGTCGGTGTAGATTGTTGGCAGATGGTTGCAGATTGGTTCACGTCGAGTGCGGTCATCTGTTAGACTGCGTCACCCGGGATTCTGGTCAAGGTTCACTTCACTGCCGCCATGCCACTGCCTCCACAGCCAATATCTGAAGTTCTGCGACGTCGCGAGGTTCTGCGAATTGGCGCAGTCAGCATTCTGGGCGCGGCCACGTCGCCGGTAGCCGGCGTGCGAATCGCGCCGGACCGTGGCAGCTGTATTTTTATGATGCTGCAGGGGGGACTCAGTCAGATTGACCTGTGGGATCCGAAGCCACAGGCCGTCTCGGAAATACGAGGACCGTTTAAACGCATCTCCAGCACCGTACCGGGCATGGAATTTGGTGAACTGATGTCTCAGTCCGCCGGTGTGGCCGACGAGTTATGTGTCATCCGGTCCATGACGCACAAGTTTACCAATCACATCGCCGGCACATACATCACGCTTACGGGGTCCACCAGGCAGCAGGACCGTGATCGCGAAGCCCATGGTGATGACTTTCCGGGTCCGGGAGCCATTCTGAATCAGCTGCGACCGCTAAGTTCCACCGATCACGTGCCACGATGTGTTTCGTTGCCGAACTGGCTCAGCATTCCCGGACCATCAAATCGGATGCCCGGGCAGTTTGCTGGTTTTCTGGGGAGCGTTCGCGATCCATTTCTGCTGGAGGGGGACCCGTCGAAGAAGGATTACCGTCCCCTGTCGCTGTCACCGCCGGACGGAGTCAGCGGCAGTCGCATGACTATGCGCATCGACCTTTCGCGGCAACTGGATTCGGCAGCCGCGTTTCTTGAACGCGAAGTCAGTCAGCGACATGACCATCTGCAGCAGGTGGCTTTAGATCTGGTCGCCAGCGGAAAAATTCGCAAAGCACTGAACCTGTCTGAAGAACCGGATGCTGTGCGTGACCGATACGGACGTAATCGAGTCGGTCAGTCGCTGTTGCTGGCGCGTCGACTGGTGGAAGCCGGGGTTCAGTTTATCGGATTCAACGAGTTTAATCAGAAATGGGATACTCACGGTGGACTGGAGGGCCGGTACAAACAAATCGTTCCGGAAATCGATCGTGGCTTTGCAATTCTGGTCGCGGATCTGAAAGATCGTGGCCTGCTGGACACCACGATGGTTATCAATGCCGGTGAATTTGGTCGCACTCCGAAGATCAACAAAGGGGCGGGAAGGGACCATTGGCCGAACGTTTACTCGACGGTTCTTGCCGGAGGCGGCATTCGCGGTGGGATGGTACTGGGGCAGAGTGATTCCAGGGGGGCGGAAGTTTTGTCTTCACCAGTGAGTCCTTCAGACGTCCTGGCCACGATGTGGCAGTCGCTGGGTATTCCTCCCGATACGACGATATACGACCGGGTGGCCAGGCCGGCACCGATCTCAGACGGCCGAGTGCTGCACGAATGCCTGGTGTAGTCCGGGGCAGCCTGTGCAGCCGACAGCAGAGTTTGTCACGCTTCGATCGGTCCTTCCCGTCGAGCACGCGCATACAACTGTTTCCAGTGATCGGTGCCGTCATCGGGTAATAAACGTGTGTCGGCTCCGGCTTCGTAGTACGGATACTTTCCCTGGTTGGCCGCTGTCAGCATGAAGTTCACTTTGCCATTGTTGGCCGTATACATGCGCCGACCACTGCTCCACGTCGTTTCGATTAGTCGTTGCGGTTCGGGACGTGCGTCTGGTCTGGCGACTTTCAGCTGCTCCACAGCATCCCAGTCCACTTCGTATCCGATGCCGGGTGCGTCGGGCACGACGGCATGTCCGTTGGACAGCGTAACGGGAACCTGCAGCAGGTCATTTTCAAACAACTGGTGGCAATTGACGGCCGGCCACCGAGCTTGTTTCAGAACTCCACCGAAATGCAGCGAAAATGCAGCCGTCATGCCAGCCCCCACCAGTTGCAGCCAGAACGGCATTTTTACTTCTTCGCAGAAGTTGCCCGCGGCTGTCAGTTCTGAGGCACCATGTCCCGCTACAAAACCGTCACAGCATCCCGACTCCACCACTCTGCGGGGTGAAGGCCTGCCGTAGTGCATGGCGATTTGCACTTGCGTGGCATCACAGATGCGACGGTTGCCCTCAACGTCGCTCTGAGGAATCGGCGTTTCATAGATGTCGACCTGTGGATACTTTGCGATCTTTCGGATGATCGGCAGCCCCTGCTCTGCCGTCAACAGTGTGTCGTTGAAATCCATGTCGATTTTGAAGTCGTTCGGCAGGTCGACCGTTGCGGTTTCAAGCTGATGAAAGATATCAAACCACGGACGACCTTTTGTCTTATAGGACATGTATCCCAGCCGCAGTGCTTCCTTGCATTCGGACGCCATATCGGCTGCTGAAGTATCGATGTTCCACCAACTCAGTGGTGTCGTACTGTGAACCTGACGGCCCAGCAGCGCATGAACGGGAACCTGTGCCGTTCTGCCGACAGCGTCAAACATCGCCATCTGCAATCCGGCACCCAAAGTGTCATCCCACATCAATTCAATAGCACTTTTGCCAATAACGCGTTTGACGTCCTGCTCAGACGGTACACCCCAGGTGTAGTACAGCATCGTTTCGCCGGTGCCGACGTGACCGGATTTGAGTCTGACCTGGCACAATTCGATATAACGCCAGTGCGGTATTTCGCGGTCCATGTTTCGTCGCGGCGTAGGGCGAAACTCCAGTTTGACGGTCGTTTTGTCAACACTCACAACCTCGAAGTGATTCTCGCTGGCCGCTGCACCATGGGCAAACAGGCGACGACGACTGTTTGCCGCAAGGGCCGCTATAGAAAAAAAACCGGCGGTTCGCTTTAGAAATTCACGTCGATTCGCAATCATTCCGTTCCTCACTCACAAACAGGATGAAACCATGGCACAAGACGACCTGCTGCTGCTGCACAAGCATACTCGACGCGAGTTTCGAACACGAATGAACAGCGGCGAATTGAAGGCATGCATCATTCCCGTCGCGGCCATCGAACAGCATCTTGAACACCTTGCCATGGAACACGACTGGCGCAGCGCGAATCACATCGCCGTCGAAGTTGCCAGAACACTGTCACCGTCCGTGCTGGTAGCTCAGGGAGTGATGGCGGGAATCAGTGAACACCACATGAAGCATCCGGGAACCCTGACGCTGTCACCAGCAACGTTTCTGGCCGTTGTGGGTGATCTGATCGACAGCGTTGTGCGGGCGGGCTTCACCAACGTGCTGGTGTTGAACGGACACGGCGGAAACATTGTTCCGTGTAACGGTGTCTGGGATCAGATGCTGCGACGATTTCAGGTCAATCTCCACTTTCTTCCATATTGGGATGTGCTTGCAGCGGAGGACGCCGAACTGCTGGAAACCAAACGGATTCCCGGTCACGCTCAGGAATTCGAAACGGCATTTGCTATGTCGGCATTTCCGGAGAATGTTCGTACCCAGGCGGTGGCTGACCAGCCGGATCCCGAACCGGCAGCAGCGACAGCGGAAACCGGTGCCGAATTGATCGGACGTACTGTCGACAGAGTCTCAAAGTTTGTGGAGAAGATGATCAGTGGCGAAGAGTCCGCACAGATTCCCGCATTCTTTAAATAGTGAACCGCTGGCGATCACGTCAGTATATGGCGACTTGTGGCTGCTATGAACTGTGGTCTCCTTACGAGAGTGGCGTCCCCACAAGCTCCGCGATCACATTGTTTTAACAACTGCTCTAGGCTACGAACCACGTGTCGTTCCCTGCAAAGTAACCGAACTTTATGACATGTTCATGAATGAGAGCCCTGGCTCCGTCAGTGCCCACGGCGACCAGCAGCGGGGTGCCGTCAGCAGGCAGCATCTGTTCAACATCCACAATCGGTACGTTGTGAATTCTCCGGCCGATTTTTCGCGGATGTACGTCGTACGCGCGACGCACCTCGATGTTCTGTCGCCGCAGCCAGCGCAGCCAGGGTTTACCGGTCTGACCTGCCCCCCACAGGTCCACGCGGCTTACATTCTTCAGCGGACCGTGCAGCAGGTGTTTGCGGCGGCACTTCATGAATGCGTCGCGGCTGTAGCGGTCATCTGTGCGAGTCAGTCGTGACGGCCCGTCTCTCCAGTCGAACAGAACTTCATTCAGCTTTCCAAATCTCAAACCACGTGCCGCGGCTGTCAGCATCAGATCATAGTCTTCCGGAAGTTCGTTGTCGGTGAATTCAAGTTCGAAGTACTCACGCTTTGCCAGGATGGTAGGATTGACCAGCGGGAATTCTACAAATCGAAGAGCGAGTATCTGCTCCGGAGTTGCCGTTTCTTCATTGATCCAGCGTTCGTAGCGCTGCAGTCCCTCCGGGACAGTGTTATTTGCATTCAGGATTCTTACGCCACACCCAATGACATCCAGCGATTGGCGCTGCAGGGCTTCGAGTTGCTTCTGTAGTTTTTGTGGGTAAGCGAAATCGTCAGCATCCATCCTCGCTATGACTTCAGCCTGAGCAGTCTTGAGTCCTGCATTGCTGGCAGTGGCCACTCCCGCGTGATCGCGGCGGACGATCTTCAAACGGTCGTCGCACACATTTCTTACGGCACACACGGTGTCGTCCGTTGAACCATCGTCGACAACAATCAGTTCCAGGTCGACGGACACCTGCTGCAGAATCGAATCGACTGCCCGGGCAATCGTCGTGGTCGCGTTGAAGACAGGCAGGATCACTGAGACATCAGGCATGGTTGAGCATGGCGGGAGCTGACAGAAATGTCTCCACGATACCACAATAACGTTTGTTTGGGGCACGCATCATCGGATCAACAGCGCCAGACTGCGTGAACGGCGCGGTCGGAGGGAATTCGATCGTTAAAACTGCCACTGAATTGGAGTTCGCTGACTCGCATCGAGCTTTCTGATGGCCGGCCGAGATGGATCGGCAATAATATCATCAGCGTCACGTGTGCTGCTCGTGGGTGAGGGTTTTGTCTGATGTTTCAGCCGTTGTTTCGAGTTATCATCGTGTGCTGCCTCGTAGCGGCTTCAGATCTTTGCACCTCTGTCTGTGGTCAGGTTGTACGGTATCCAGGACGTGCGACAACTGGATTGCCGGGACAGATCCCTGCTCAGGGAATAGCAGTTGGTGCTGGTGGTCACGGTCACCGGTCGGGTGTTAACGTGGTTGTACCCGGGCCGTTGCCGTCAGCTTATCTGCGGCGGGGTGGCGTTCAGGGATATTCCGGCGCCCAATACAGCGTTCCACAGGTAGACGCTCCATCAGGCATGACGGTTCGGACGTATTCCTCAGCGCCGCGAAGAACGCACTACTCAGTACCTCCAGTGTACAGTTATCGTGTTCCATCGGTGTACAGCGACGGTCGTCATCATTACGACAGCAACTATTCCGGAATCCATCAGGCAACGCCGCCTGTGGGGAACTCTTCTCACAGTCCGTACGTTCACAGTCCGTACGTTCACGGTCAGGCGGGCATCGAAAGTGGGCTGCCGATTCAGTATCCGCCAGGCGTAGCGTCGGAGCACAGCGGCGTCGTTCCCCCGGTCGTCGTCTCGCCGTACGGCTGCCCCCCGAACATGGTGAGTCCCGGATCTGCACCGCACACTCGTCTTCCCTCCTTACCGGCACCCTACCCTGCCGGCCCCACAGATTCTGAATACGGAATGAGCGTGGCACCGGTCAGGACTGTGGACCAACGTCCTGTCGTGGATGAATTCGCAGTCGGTGGCGTTTCTGAGCAACACGTCGGCGCTGAAGCCGTTTCGATTATTCAAAGCCTGAGAAGTCAGATCTCGGGGGACATGAGTTTTCGTCAACAGGAATACGCATCTGCTGAAAAATTCTACAGCGCGGCCACCGAAACGGCACCTTCCCGCCGTGCGGCCTGGCTTCGATTAGCGTGGGCGCAACTGGCTCAGCAACGTTTCTCAGACGCAGTCGTTAGTTTGAAAACCGCTCTGCATCCGGGTGACGATGCGACAATGTCATGGATTTCCGGCGGGCTGCTGTATGGGGACGGCATTCACACGGTCGCCGCTGTGCAGAATCACTTTCTCTGGAAGTGGCTTCAGGAACGTCCAAATTCCACTGATCGGTTGTTGCTGACGGCAGCATTTCAACAGCTGCTGGGAAACACCGGTGTCGCCCGGGAAATGCTGGTGGTGTCATCGCAGCATGGTCTGGCGGACACGCTGTACGCTGAGATGCTGCAGACGTTTAAGGACACGCACCCCGACAAGGACGTCTGGAATCTGCCCGCATTTGCGCCGTCGGCCACGACGGCAGTCGGCAACGCCGACAACCCGGATGTTTCAGACCAACCGGCGGATGCGAGTGGGTCGGGAAGCCGACAGCCTCAGGTTAGTCCGTTGACGGCTGATATTCCCGAGGTGCCCGATGCGGACTCAGCGGAAAAGGCCGCCGACCGACTCGGGGTCTCAGTGCCTGCCATACCGCAGGCACAGGAGTCAGCCCAGCCAGGTTCGGAAGTAGCTCCTCCGCAGCTTCCGGACAATTTGCCGCAACTGCCTGTTCCGGAATGATCCGGACTGCGGAGTCGGTATCTGACTGCTGTTATTACGTTCATCAGGAATTTTCCCGGCCAGTGCTGCCGGCCACCAGCAGTGCGGACTGGAACACGTGTAACGGTTGACGACCGGTGGACGGTCTCGGGGCGGCACATTTTGCTGGAATGAACTTGCCAGGCGGACGCTTGTTGTTCGATAGGATCTGCTGGGGCCGTGCGGCGGTTATTGCCGTCAATCAGCATTCCACTCTGTATTCTCGAATGGAACGAGAACCTGTCTCAAGCCGAATGTCTTCGGCCACTGTTACCTGTCATACCGACAACTTGCGGACGGAGCCGCGCCTCAGGATGTTCACTTTCCCACGGAGAGTACGTTGATGGCGCGACACACACACACAATTCTGATCGCCTCGGCCATGCTGTCAATCGGCCTTGCAGCGGGTGGCCATTTGCAGTCACTGCAACTGACACACCAGGCAAACGCTGTTAACTATAATAACAGGCAACCCTATGGCAGTGCGGAACCTTTGATTCAAAGTGGTCAGCACATTGCCAGACTCTCTGGTGAGATCATGCCGGCGGCCGTGCACATTCAGGCCACTATGCGAAAATCAAGCGGGACACGGGTTGAAGAAACCGGCTCCGGAGTTTTGATGCGCAGCAATAAGGTCAAGGGCCTGTTTGTCGTTACTAACAACCACGTCATCGGCACCGCTCAGCTTTCCGAAATTGATCTCAGAACGCAGGACGGCCGGGAGTTTCATCCGATTCGAGCTTACCGCGATGGCGAAACGGACATCGCCGTGCTTCAGATTCAGGACTTTGGTGCTGTTACCGGGACCTGGGGCGACAGCGACGACGTTGGCATCGGCAATTATGTGCTGGCCGTGGGCAGTCCGTTTGGTCTGAGTCAGTCGATCACGATGGGCATTGTCAGCGCCAAGGGACGCCGCGACCTGACACTGACAGACGATCGATCTGTCACCAATCAGGACTTCATACAAACCGACGCAGCGATCAATCCGGGAAACAGTGGCGGACCGCTGATTGATGTGCAGGGCAACGTTGTGGGCATCAATACGGCGATCGCTTCCAACAGTGGTGGAAACGAAGGTATCGGCTTCAGTATTCCCAGTAATCTGGCCCGCACTGTATTTGAACAACTGATCAAATACGGACGTGTTCGTCGTGCTTATCTGGGCGTGGAACTGGATGACAATTTTGACGCTCCGACGGCTCAAAGGCTGGGCATGAAGCGGGCATTCGGAGCCCGAGTCACCAAGGTCTATCGAGCTCGACAACGAACCCCGGCCGAAATTGCAGGCGTGCGACCGGATGATGTTATCGTCAACTTCAACGGTGTATCTGTCATTGACGAGAATCATCTGATCAATCTTGTCAGTCTGGCGGATATTGGCCAGCCCGTACAGATTGAAGTCTTTCGTGGGGGACGCCGTCAGTCACTGCAGCTGAAGCTGACAGATCGAGAACATTATCAGACAGCGTTGGATGCGGGCGGGAGTTTCCTGACACGGTAGCACTGCAGATTGCCGGCATTCAATTGCGAGAGGCGGCTCTGACGAGGAGTCGCCTCCTTCTATTGGTCAGCTCCACTGCTCAGCGAACGGTTTTTGGCAATCGAGTGTTTCGTTGGCTTCCGGCAGCGGGTATTTGAGTCCTGTCGCACAGTTAAACAGGACGCACCTGTCTTTTGAACTCACACGACCGGCACGCACTTCCTTCTTCCACGCTGCATACGTCGCCGCTCCTTCCGGACACATCAGAAACCCTTCCTGCTGTGCCACCTCGTTCAGGCCAGTTACGATTTCTTCGTCGGTGACTGCCGTGGCGAAACCGTCACTTTCACGGACGGCATCCAGAATCAGAAAGTCGCCGACGGCTACGGGGACTCGAATTCCGGATGCCACTGTAGTGGCATCCGGCCAGAGTTCGGCATGTCTTTTGCCTTCGTCAAAGGCCTTGACGATCGGAGCACAGCCAGTGGCCTGTACTGCGACCATTCGTGGCAGTTTCCCGGTCAGCCAGCCGATGGCCTGCAGCTCGTTGAACGCTTTCCACATGCCGATCAGGCCGGTGCCACCTCCCGTTGGATAGAAGATAACGTCGGGAGCTTCCCAGCCCAGCTGGTCTGCCAGCTCCAGGCCCATCGTCTTCTTGCCTTCGATGCGATAGGGTTCCTTTAGCGTCGAAAAGTCAAACCAGTCGATGGTCGTGCTGCCCTCGCCGACCATGCGTCCGCAGTCGTTGATCAATCCGTTGACACGCCACACTCTGGCACCCTGGGCGGCGATTTCGCGAACATTGATCTCGGGAGTGTCTTCCGGGCACAGGACGAATGTTTCAATTCCGGCCCGAGTGGCGTACGCTGCCAGCGCAGCGCCGGCATTGCCATTGGTGGGCATGGCGATGCGCGATATACCCAGCTCTTTCGCCATCGAAACTGCCATGCACAACCCCCTGGCCTTGAAGGATCCGGTGGGCAGACGGCCTTCGTCTTTGACCAATAGTTCGCCGCCGTCAGATTCCAGTTTGTGCAGACGAACCAAAGGCGTCTGACATTCGCCGAGGCTGACGATGTTCTCTGTACGTCGCACAGGCAGGAACTCCCGGTATCGCCACATGTCGGCAGGGCGTTCGTGCAGATCGGACCGAGACACAGCTTCGGACACGGCATCCAGGTCGTATTTTACCAGCAGAGGTCGCCCGGCCTTTGACAGACGATGGACTTGGTCGGACTCGTATTCATCGCCGTTCAGCCCACATTCGAGGTGAGTCACGAAGCTGGGGCGATCGATGTTCAAGTTACTTAAACAGTGCATGTCTGAGCTTCTTTACATGGTGGGAATTTGCTTCAGCCCGTAGCAGACTGCGAAGCGTAGTGATTTATGCCCCGTAAATCCACGGGGGCAACAGTCACAGCATCGCAGTCTGTGGTCCGGCGTTCGGCATCCGGTCTTGTCGGCGGGTGTATGGGAATGAGTCGTGGCGGATACTTAGGGTGTGAGGGACAGAGCCTGTGAAGATTGTCCCATCGGCAGTGGTCGTTGCTGTCATGCTGAGCTTCGCCCGGCCTCTGATGACTGCATCGGCCGCATCTGACAGCAGTGATCGTCCCAATATTATGATCGTTCTGACGGACGATCCGGGATACGGTAATCTGGGCTGTTACGGAGGCAGCGAACTGAAGACTTCCCGAATTGATGCCTGCGCCGCAGAGAGTCTGCGTCTGGCTGACTGCTAGTTCGCTCACCCGAACGACTCGCTCTCAAGAGCCGGGATGATGACCGGGCGAACGCCATTCCGAATCGGCGTTTAATAACTGGATTCCCATGTACTCGCCCCTGCATGTCATGCGGTCTGAAATCACCGTGGCGACTCTGCTGCGCAATTCCGGATACGACACGTGCTATGTTGGGTAGTGGCATTTCAATGGAGACTTCAATCTGCCTACACAGCCACAGCCATGGGATCACTGGTTCCACCACTGGTTTTCCACTCAGAATAACGCCCTCCCAAACCATCGAAATCCTGTGGATTTCGTGCGCAAGGGAAGGCCGGTCGGTTCGTTGGATGGGTATGCCGCTCCGTTGGTGGCCACTGAGGCCCGCGCATCTCGGCGTTCCGGCCGAGATGAGAGCAAGCCGTTCTTCATGCTGGTCTGTTTTCTCGAACCGCATGAACCGATTGCTTCTGCCAGACAATTCACTGATCCGTAAGCGTTGAGGATCCCGCATACGCAGCACACCACGGCAACATCAGTCAGCTGGATGCTGGTGTGGGGGAGGTACTCGATTAACTTGAGGAACTGAAGCTGGCCGAGAATACATTCGTATTTGTCACCAGTGACAAGGGTTCGGCAATCACAGGCATGCACCCTTATGGTTCAGCCGAACCTCTTTCCGACAGGATGGGAGCGATCTACGACGGCGGAATTCATGTACCAGGTAGTGGTCGCTGGCATGGTCATACAAAACAGGGTTCGACGAGTACGGAGCCCATATCCGGCGTCGATGTTCTGCCGACGCTGTGTGAGCTGGCACGTTATGGCTTTGCCCGGCGACCGAATCGTTGACGGTACCAGCTTTCTGTCCGTGTTCGAAGCGAAGAAGGTGTCGCGAAAACGTCCGTTGTACTGGCAGTTCAATTGGGCACGTGGCGATGCCAAAGTTGCCATTCGGGACGGGCACTGGAAGCTGGTCGCGAATCTGGGTACTCCGGATCTCAAACCGAGCGTCGGTATTGCTGCCGACGAAATGCATTTGATCAGGACCGCCAACTGACGAGTCTTCGACTCTTTAACCTTCACTCCGGCATTGTGGAATCAATTGACGTTTCCGCAGAGAACGAGGTCGTCTTCGCTGTAATGAGTGCAGCACTGCACCAGTTGTATGGCGAAGTACAAGCCGTTGCTTCACCGTGGCCCGCGTGGGAGTGGCCTCGATACGAGTCAATGCTGATACAAGGCCGACTACCGACTCAATCGCAGCAGCAGCAAATAGCAGTCACGCGGCGTCGTAATCCGCCAATCGGTTATTGGGCGTGAAGGCTTCGTTACTGCGCAGTGAATAACGCATGTAATAAGCATCTTCCAACGTATCGTCGTAATGATTTCTCAGGACGGACAGTGCACGGAAGTTGCAATCTGCGAAGAACAGTTGAGCATCAAGGTTCGTTTCACGAACCTCAAGGACAATCTCGCGTCGACGCTGCTGAGACAACTTGTCGACCAGACGCTGCACCATCTGACCCCCAATACCCTGCCGACGAAGTTTTGGTGCAACTGCAAAGTTCAGGATTCGCAGCATTGACTGGTGCAACTCGTATATCATGAATCCCACGATTTCATGATCCAGTTCTGCGACCGTGCCGATGCAGTTTCGTTGTCGCAAGCAACACAAGAATTCTTCTTCCGTCCATGGAAACTCGAAGCTGGTCCCTTCAATCGCCAGCACTTCGTCCATGTCCCGACGAATCAGCCATCGGATCTGAGTGCGTAAGGCCACTTCATCGGTGGAAGTTTCGGTGTCAAACTGGTCTTTAGTTCGCTTCAACCCCATCACGGCCTCCATGCCGAATTGTATTGAAGAGTGGTGTGGCACCTGCGTGCCCACATCACTACGTTCTTCGTAAGGAAATATTTCGACTGAAGGGTATCAAATCTGCCACCTTCGCGTCCAGGGTAATTACAGTTGAGCCGTCCAGCAGGCGAAATGTGTCCAGGATGGACGGCTGCGGCCGCAGTTCCTGCCATTTAGGGGTGTTGTGCAGTGCTATTTGCTGCAGAATGGCAACGAAACGAAACGAAACATTCTCCGGAGGCAGATGGCTGCACTTCGGACGGCGATTTTACCTCATTTTGGGCTGTGGAGCGAGAATGTTTGAACGGCGGACGATTGTTCGTAGAATCAGGATCGGCGATTCTGAAGGCGGCACCGGCTCTTGCGGCCTTCGGTCGGTCTGTTTGTTCACAGGCGACTGTTGACTCTTTGATTCGAACACGGACCGCGAATCTTCGTCTACAAGGCTGAACCAGAACGTATGTTCACACCGCCATTTCATAAGCCTGCAGGAATATTGCAGGGGCAAACCGTCATTATGTCGCGGATTCTGTTGGGTATGCTGCTGATGTTATCCGGCGTCGTGCAGGCGCAGGATTCCAGGCAGACGGTTGCTGCCCGGTCGGATGTTGGTGAAACAGACGGAACAGGCGAAAAGGTCGCAGGCGAAAAGGTCGCAGACGAAAAGGCGGCTGCAGATGGCGACGGTCAGCAGAAGGATTCAAAGCCGGCTGCAGAGGACCTGCTGGCCGAGTCCATTGAACACAACTGGAAACAGTTTTCGTCCAAAGAGAATGTTGCACTCGGAGACGTCTGGAAGATTGTTGAGGTGGAAAACGAGAGATACCTGAAGTGCGCTGGGGAGCCCAAGGGGTTTCTCTATACGAAAAAGAAGTTTTCAGATTTCGAACTGACTCTTGAGTGGAAGTACACTTCTGATCAAAACGGGAACAGCGGAGTCCTGGTCTACATGCAGGAGGAGTTGCGACTGTGGCCTGTGTCGATGCAGGTTCAATTGCATCAGCCCAAGGCCGGTTCGGTCTTTCCCAGCGACGGAGCGAAGGGAACATCGAGCGATGTCGCCAGCCTGGCGAACGAGGTCGGCAAATGGAACACGTGCCGCATTGTGAGTCAGGGTGGTCGTTTGTCTGTTCAGATCAACGGGAAAAACGCCGCTGAGGTCGCCGGGTGCGATCCCGCGAAGGGGTACATTGCGATCCAGTGCGAAGGCTCAGAAACCGTGTTTCGGCGGCTGCGCGTTCGCGACCTGAGCCCCGTTGCAGAGGTCGTCACAGAGGATTCACGGGCCCACAGGGCAGAAAAAACGGAATCGCCTGTTCCTGGATTCAGGGCGACGGAAAGTTCTCAGCCGGCCCAAACCAGCGACCGGACGTCTGAATAACAGCTCCGGAAGTTCAGCTTTGCGTTTTTTTTGTCCGGAAGATGTACGGTGCGGCAACTGATACTGCACGTGGACCTGGTGTTGCTATGTATCCCTCTTCGTTTGAACCACGCCGGTCCTTTCGTAACTGTCGTAACATTTAATGACTCCGCAAGTCCTTTATCTTGAAAATGAAAGCTGGCTGAGGACCGTCGTGCGCAGTCGAGTCAGCGAGCCGGAGGCGGTTGAAGATATTATGCAGAACATCGCCCTGGCGCTTGTTCGGCAGAGAGAGTCCCTGGAGGAACTCAACCGCGTGGGGGCGTGGCTATACCAGGTGGCAGTGAGGCAAGTGTTGATGTACCGCCGCACGCGTGGTCGTCGTCGGCGCTTTGAAGACCGTCTGCTGCAGGCTGCCGATGCTGGAAGCACTGCAGTGAACGCAGCAGGGCCGGCCGAGAGCGTGGTGGCCGCAGAAAAACAGGAACAGGTTCAGGACGCGCTGCGTCAACTTAATGAACTGGATCGTCAGATTCTGATGCTGAAGTACACAGAGGGCTGGACGTATCGGCAACTGTCTGAACATCTGGGTGTAAAGGAAGACACTGTTGAGTATCGATTGATGAAAGCAAGGAAGAATCTTCGAAGGCTGCTGGCCGGATTTATGGCGGAGGCTTAGGACACAATGACAGAGCAAGACGAACGACTACTGCAACGCTGTATTGATGGTGAGATTTCTGCTGAACAGCGTGCTGAACTGATACGGCAACTGGACGCTGCTCCGGAGCGCTGGAAGGCTCTGGCGTGTTCGTACATGGAAGATCAGCTGATCGCCGGTGGAATCAGACATTCAGTAGCTGCAGTCCAGGAACCACGCGAGCCTCAGTTGCTGCGGCGAAATGAAAAGCCGCATTGGTTCCACCACCCGCTTATGTCTGTGGCATTGTCGGCCTGTGTTGCATTCCTGGGCGGTGTGCTGATTTCGCGTGAAATCAGTTCCGGTGGGAATGCAGGGGCCGGTAACGTGGTGGCGGGGGCGTCGAGTGGGAATTCGGTTGCGGACCCCGGTACTGTTGCAGCAGACCTGGTATCAGAGCCGGATTACAGCCTGCGACTGGAAGCTGACGGGACGATCTCACGAGAGCTGCCTGTATTTGATGATGCCACCAGGTTTATGTCGGAATTTGAACGGTACCGGCAACAAATGAAAGAGTCTTTGCGAGACGACCATCGGGTCCTTGACAGTCGCGGCAGTCGGATTCAATTGATACAGCTGCGGATGGACGATGGACGGACAGTTGTTATTCCGTTTGAGGAAACGCAGATTTCTCCTCGGCTACAATAGTTGCTCGTTGAATGAAAGGAAAACAGACAATGAAGCTAACGATTATGTCAGTACTGTTGTTCGCCGGATTGGCGATTTCGTCTTTGTCGCATGCGGAGGACGAATCTGTCCGGAAGCAGACGAAGAAGAGTCAGTCGGTGGAAGTTGTCGTGGAATCCACTTCAGAAAAAACAGATGACTCCAATGCCAGGACTTCTGTCAAAGGACGTATCGTCATTGAAGGGCCGGACGGCAAACGTCAGGAGTACGATCTGGGTGAGTCACTGTCCGGTGGTGTCAAAATTAACGTCGATGATTTGCCGCAATTGCACCGGCACCTTCAAGTTGGCGGTGCGGATTCGCACATGATTGGCATTATGTGCGAACCCGCCAGCGATCTGCTGCGACGGCATCTTAAACTGCTGGATCAGGGACTTCTGGCCAGTCATGTTTCAGAGGGGCTGCCAGCGGCTGCTGCGGGAATCAGGAAGGATGACATTCTGCTGTCGGTCGGAGAACAGAAACTGAACCATGTTCCGGATCTGGTTAAAGTTGTGTCCGGCTCAGAAGGTAACGAACTTACTGTTGATCTGCTGCGTGATGGTGAACGGATTTCCGTCGCGGTAACTCCGCGTAAGGTGACTGGAGAGGAACTCACTCACATGCTGAAGCCGCTGACCTTGCTTCACCGGCATCAAGCCGGTGAGCAAGGTGAGGGGATCGCGGGTGTGTTCTCTGAGATAGAACAGATCAGTGGCGACAAAGGAACGCCGCATGTGTTCCTGCGTAGTTTTGGTCCGGGCATGCGGCTCGATGATTCAGCCGGACCACATGAACGGCAGCATATTCTGCACTTGATCAAACGAATGGCCGAAAAACAGAACTCTGCTGACCCGGACGCTGACGAAGAATCGGCCACCGGTGCCAGGGGGAAGACTTCTGCTGAGACGAAATCGGACGCGTCTTCAGTTGATCGTGAATTGATCATGAAAGTGCTGAAGATGCAGGTCGAACAGCTTCGCAGTCAGGTTTCCGCAATCGAAAAGCAGCTTGCCGAAACGAAGGAGAAATAGCCGCGGAAATTCGATACAAAGCCGGAAACCAAGTGCCGTCACAGATGCTTTAAGCGATTCGTTGGACCGCGGGGGCATGTCGTTCGTGTTTTTTTTCTGGCCACTCACTTATAGGTGTGCAGGTAGCCGGGTAGGGTTAAACCTGGCTGCTCAGCATTTCCGGAGGCATTCCTCGCAGATCGCGCATGGCAGTCTGTCCGAACAGTCGTTTCCGGAATCCAATTCATCCGACGCCAGGTATGTTCGTGAAATTCACGCCGTGTCCTGTCAAAGCGGCCTCCGGTCTGAGGCAACTCGGGACATTCAGACATGATTTCGTACCAATAAGAAGATAACTGACTTCGCAGCCGTACGATTCCACTTCAGTCCTTGCTCAGAAAATATTGTGGATCCCCAACAGGATCAGAGCCCTGCGCTGAAATCGTTTCGGTTTTTGACAGCGGTCTGAGGCTGAACTGCACCCCAAAGCGGTGTCAGGGCCTTTGTTGCACGACACCCGGGCTCTCCCTGTGGATGCCTACGCGCGAGGGAACTTACACGACGCACTGTTCCACTACGTTGCTCGGATGTGCATCTGTTGACTGTTTATTGGGAACTGATTCCGGAGTCATCACCAGACCTGCGCAGAAACGGCAGGTCCGGTCTGACGATTCGTCGGCCCGTTGCGGGCAGGGCAAACACTGATAGAATGTGCGCCGTCGCATGTTGTTTTCGAAAACGCGTCGCGTTCGGGAATCTCGAGTTTGCGTTCGTTGGGTAAAATGAAGCTGACGACAGCTGCGGTCGCCCTCAATCCTCTGAATTATTCTGTATAACCGAAATTCTTTCGCCCCTCATGACTGAAATCATCGAGGGAAGTATTTACGACTTCCCCACGTATTACGATCTACTGTTCGGTTCAGACTGGAAAGCCGAATTCCGTTTCCTGCAGCAAGCCTTTCCGAAGCATGCCGGTTGCAGCGTTCAGCGTGTTTTTGAACCGGCATGTGGTACCGGTCGCCTGCTGATTAAGCTGGCGCAGGCCGGATACGACGTTGGCGGCAACGATTTGAATGGAAAATCGATCGACTTCTGCAACGACCGGCTGCAGCGGTTCAAGTTTGCTCGTAGTACGTTTATTGGCGATATGGCCGATTTTAGAGTGAAGAAGAAGTACCACGCCGCGTTTAATCTGATCAACACTTTTCGTCATCTGCCGACTGAAGCTGCTGCCGAGGCGCATCTGCACTGCATGGCGCGCGCGTTGACAAAAGGAGGCCTCTACATTCTGGGACTGCATCTGGAGCCAACTGAAGCTCCACGAATGGAGGAAGAAAGCTGGTCTGCCAGACGCGGTAATCTGGCCATCACATCATATATGTGGTCCAAGGGAATTGATCGCAGGAATCGCCAGGAGCACCTGGGGATTACGTTGGATATCTATACTCCGACGGCGCACCGACGCATCGTGGATCATATGGACTATCGTACCTACAAACACGCCCAGTTTAAGTCGTTGCTGAAGAAGGTGCCCGAGTTTGAAGTCGCTGAGATCTACGACTTTAGCTACGAAATTGATAATCCTCACCGGATTACCGGGACGTCTGAAGACGTGGTCTTTGTTCTTCGAAAAGTCTGATACTGTGGCGGTCTGTCGTGTTGTTACCATGCGGAACTGCTTGTATACGATGCGCGGATTCAACAGACGACAAAATCTGTCGAGCCAGCCAAAACATGAGAGTTGCTTATTCCATTGTGTTACTGACGGGTCTGACGTTCGCGGGCTTTAGTGTTGCCACAGTTGATGTGGTTGCTCAAGACGTACGGGAGTCCGTTGACTTTACGCGGGACGTTCGTCCGATTCTGTCCAACGCCTGTTTTCACTGTCACGGGCCGGACGAAGACACTCGTGAGGCGGAGTTGCGGCTTGATCAAAGGGACGGTCTGTTTGAACATCGCGACGAGTATACGATCGTCAACCCCGGCGATCATTCAGGCAGCGAATTGATTCGGCGGATTCTGTCTCATGATCCGGATGAAGTGATGCCCCCCGCGGACTCCACCAAGTCTCTGACCGAACAACAGAAGCGCATTCTTGTGCGGTGGGTGGAACAGGGAGCCGAATGGAAGGAACACTGGGCTTTTGTGCCGCCCACGCGGTCCGTTGTGCCGGATGTCAGCCGTCCGGAATGGTGTCGAAATGAAATTGACCGTTTTACCTTGGCACAAATGGACCGTGCCGGACTGACACCTTCAGGCGAAGCAGCACCGTATACGTTGATTCGCCGGCTGTACCTTGATCTGATCGGGCTGCCGCCGACGCCACAGGAAGCCGAGGCCTGGGCGGAAAAGATCTGGCATTCCAATGGTACAGATGAAGCAGCGTACCAGACGCTGGTCGATCATCTGCTGCATTCCCCTCATTACGGCGAACGCGCGGCTCGACGCTGGCTGGATCTCGCCCGGTATGCGGATACGAACGGCTACGAAAAAGATCGAGAACGCAGCGTCTGGCCGTATCGTGACTGGGTCATAAACGCGATCAACGATGGTATGCCGTTTGATCGCTTTACTATTGAGCAGCTGGCCGGAGACATGCTTCCGTATGCGACCCGTGAGCAGCGGGTCGCGACCGGCTTTCACCGGAACACTATGCTGAACGAAGAGGGTGGGATCGATCCTCTGGAATTCCGTTTTCATGCGATGACTGATCGTGTCGCCACTACGGGCACCACCTGGCTGGGCCTGACTTTGAGTTGTTGTCAGTGTCACTCTCACAAGTACGATCCGGTTTCGCATCGTGAGTACTACCAGCTCATGGCGTATCTCAATAATGCTGATGAACCGTCGCTTCAACTGCCCGACGAATCGTTTGAGCGGACATGGGCCGCAAATCAAGAAAAAGCTGATCAGTTGATGGCCGCGTTGCCGCAAAAGTGGCCGATCGCTGTTTTCGCACCTGTCGGGGTCCAGGTGGTCAGTACGACGGCTGACGGTGGACAGACATTCCGGACACGCGAAGACGCGTTCATTGAGGTTGGCGGCGAAAACCCGGAGCGTGCAACCTATGTTGTGGATCTGGAATTGGCGAGTGCCGAATTTGACACGCTGACACTCAGTACAAAGGCCGTTCGGAAGCAGGCTGGGCCTGGTCGAACAATGCACGGCAATTTTGTTCTGAGCGAAATCGAAGTGGATGCGGTGCACGACAGCACGTCAGACGGGACTTCGGATACGACCAAGTTGACCATAAAGTCGGCCACGGCTTCCGCAGAACAGTCGGGTTACGTCGCGCGGCACGCAATTGACGGCAACGCAGCGACTGGCTGGGGTATCCATGATGACAGGGGCGTCGGCAAGACTGCTAAAGCAATATTCGTGCTCGACACCAGCAACTTGTCTCAACGGGCAAAGGGGCCGGTACGACTGAGAGTGACATTGAAACAGTTGCTGGGTCGTCAGCACACCATCGGTGCGTTCAAGCTGGCAGCATCACGCACAGGAACGCAGGACGAACTGCAGGAGGCTCGCGGAAAACTGATGCAGGTTGCGTTTGATCAATGGCAGAAAGACGAAGCGCCCAATGCTGTCGAATGGAAACCACTGACGCCGATCAGTGCAACGTCGAATCTACCGGTGCTGACGATCCAGGATGATGACTCAGTCTTTGCCAGTGGTGACACGGCCAAACGGGACCATTACTACATTACGGTAGCGCCGTCGGCGACGCCCATTGCGGCCCTGCGACTTGAGACTCTTCCCGATGATCGCCTTCCTGCCGGTGGCCCGGGTTCCACGTACTATGAAGGCACACTTGGTGATTTCTTTCTGGTAGAAATCGGAGCAACCGCAGGTGAAGCGAATGTTCCCTTTGTTTCTGCGTCTCACACGTATGCGAAAAACAGATATGGGAACAATCCGGTGTCTGCGGCGCTGGCGATCGATGGGGACGTGCAGACGGGGTGGTCAGTTCATGCTCGACAGGGCGAACGGCATGATGCTGTGTTTGTGTTCAGGGAGCCTGTGCCGGCTGGTACGGCGCTGAATCTTAAGATGACTTTTGGTCGACATTTTGCCAGTTCGCTGGGTCGATTTCGTTTTTCTGCAACTGCTGCCCGGTCTGAGCCGCAGGCACGAAGTTATTCGGACGAAGTGTCCCGTTTGCTGGCACGGCCCGACCTGCAGTACCGGCCCGCAGAACGCGAGCAGATGTGGAACGCATTCCTGCTCAGTGCCCCGCAACTTTCGTCTCAGTCTGAGCAGATTCGAAAACTTCGCAGTCGCCCCGCGACAAAGTCGACGCTGGTGATGGCCGAACGTCCGGCACAACACCCGCGCCCGACCCATCGTCACCACCGCGGGGAATATCTTCAGCCACGTGAACCAGTGCAGCCTGGCCTGCCAGCGGTGCTATCCGGAGACAAAGACGATTTGCCTGCCACTCGGCTTGAATTTGCAACATGGATCGTTTCCCCGGAGAATCCGCTGACGGCGCGAGTTGTTGTCAATCGGCAGTGGGCGGCCCTGTTTGGCACGGGGATCGTGAAGACAGTTGACGATTTGGGTCTGCAGGGAGAATCTCCGTCGCACCCGAGACTGCTTGACTGGCTGGCCGTGACGTTTCGGGATGTTGACGCCTGGTCGCTAAGAAAATTACATCGCAGAATCGTCAGCAGTTCCACTTATCGTCAGACGGCATCAGTCAGCAGCGAGGCAGCGAACGTTGATCCGCAGAATCGGCTGTTAAGTTTTGCGCCCCGATACCGTTTGGACGCCGAGGTCATTCGCGATCAACTGCTGGTGGCCAGCGGTGTGCTGTCAGCGAAAATCGGTGGTCCGTCGGTTCGTCCTCCCCAGCCTGCAGGCGTAACGGAAGCGGCGTACGGCGGCGCTCGATGGAATGCGGGGAAAGGGGATGATCGTTACCGCCGCAGTCTGTATACGTATGCCAAACGCACAGCACCGTTCGCAATGTTGTCAACCTTCGACGGTCCCAGTGGAGAAGCATGTGTTGCCCGCCGAAATCGCAGCAATAGCCCTCTGCAGGCACTGACGCTGTTGAATGACGTGATGCTGATGGATCTGGCACGGCAGGCCGCGCGACTGTTGACGGCTGACAGCGAACGTGCTGACAGCGAACGGATGACGATGTTTTTCCGTCGGGTGTTAGTCAGACGCCCAACAGACGAAGAACTCGATTCACTGCTGTCGTTTCTGGACGCACAGCGGCATGGGTTTCTCGCGTCTCCCGAGTCAGCTCAAGAGTTGCTGAGTCTGACGGATGAGCAGGCAGCTGGCATAAATGTGAACAGGCTGGCCAGCAATGCGGCTTGGGCCGCCACGGCTCGTGCCTTGTTCGGTCTGGACGAAACACTAACACGCGAGTGAATCAAATTCGCGGTGAGACAATGCGAGAATTTATCTGCCGCCGCGTACCAGTACATCACCTTAACCACGTGCCACTGCCAAGCTACGAACCCGCGACGACCGCCTTTGTCAGCTGCTGCAATATGTCTGACAGAATATTGTGTCCGCCCAGAAGAGTTCGGCAACGTGGACTGACCCGCAACATGCCTCCATCGTGGAGGCAGCGTTTCCAGCAGTCAGGCAGGCGCGTCCACGGCGAATTGCCTCTGAGCGTCATCATTGGCCGAATACGGTGTGATTCGAACGCTTCGATCCAGTTCAGAGGCGTGTCTGCACGAGGGATAAACACATCCTTCCGGTTGCCGAAGATCGCATTCAGTGGCAGGATCATGTTGATACGCAGCCGAAGAGCATCGTCAAGACAGTCATTCAGGCCGTCGCGAATGATCCGCTGGGCGTGGTTGTATGTGTGCCGCTCTCGGCTGCCCGGGACAACAATAACGGCCTGGGCCTTGAGCTCTGCAGCCAGTTCCAGTGCTCGTCGCGCATCATCGACAGTGGCTTTGTAATCGCGTCCCAGAGAACCAGTGAATCCCCCCGCAAATCCCACAGTACAGACCGCCAGTCCGGTGTCATCGAGTACCGCTTTCAGTCGAGCCGGTCCAATTCGCATAGCTCGCTGACGTCGCACACTGACAAGGTCCACACGGCGACGTTTCAGCTGTCGGACCTCATTGACCAGCTCAGTAAAATCCCGGGCCTGCAGCAGCTCTGCCGTGTTTATGATGACATTCGTCACTCCTGGCCGCTGGTTCACGGAATTCTGATCGAGCAGTACGTCCATGTGACTCTTACTCAGCAGGTAGCGGTCAACGAAACAGCGACGGCGATGCGGAAGATTAAAGATTGAGAACGATGCTGCAACAGTAATCGTGTGCTTTTATCTTCAGAAATCTTCCAACAAAATGTTTTGAGTGAAAAGTTGTCACATCTTGTTGCGTCTCGCACCACGACGCACCGCATCAGGTGGACACCGACATTAATGAAAAACGGAAGACACTTACGTGGCCATCTGAGTCTGCACGTTGGTATCAGGCTTGGTTCGAATGTACAGTATTCGCTGACTGAAGTGGGCATGAGTCGTTGAATCCCCCTCTGACACGAACATCCGACGCAAGGAACACAATATTGCCGGCTGCAGATGGAAGTCAGATCGTTCTGGCGAATCCGGAACGGTGGGTCAATGAGTATGGCGACTACCTTTATCGTTACGCCTGGTCGCGACTGCGTGATGAAAATGCTGCGGATGAAGTCGTCCAGGAGACGTTTCTTGCGGGCATTCGCTTTCAGGATCGATTCAAAGGAGAAGGTGTCGAAAGGGCATGGTTGCTGGGTATTCTCAAGCGAAAACTGATCGACCATATCCGTATGCGAAATCGATACGACCGCGATGGATCGTACGCAGATACCAACGATCCTTCAGTACAATTGTTTGACCAGAAGGGAAACTGGCGAGCAGAATCATTCGCGGCAGGCACTCCGGACGGTCAGCTGGAGTCGAAGGAAATCTGGGATGTAGTCAGGAACTGTCTGCAGCATATTCCCAAGGGGCAGGCGGATGTGTTTCTGTTGAGTGTCATGGAAGAGATGGATTCGGATCAGATCTGCCGCGAACTGGACATTTCTCCGTCCAATCTGTGGGTGCGACTGCACAGGGCCCGATTGGCACTGGCAAAGTGTGTGGGGGCACGTTGGTTTCAGGACGAAGGAGTCGCTCAGCATGCATAACGATCGAAGCACGTCGGAGCTGATTTCACAGTCATTATCCGGAGACTTGAGCGCTGATCAGCAGACTGCTGTTGACCAGGAACTTGAGACAAACCAGCAGTCACGACATTTCGCGAAGATTTCACGGATGATCCAGGATTCGCTGTCTGACGTGGCCCGGCGGTCTGTGGCGGGTGACGATGGCATTGCTCCCGGACTTTCGCAGGCGTCAAAGACGCGAATGAAGCAGTCGTTGCAGCGTGAGCAAAGTCGCCTCAGTCATTCTGCACTGAGGGCAACAGTCACCTCAGGTGCCATTACGCAATCAACAGATGGCGGATCGCGGGGAACTTCAGCGGGTGTCAGGGATTCGCCAGAGCAGCGGCGCATGGCCAGTCGCTTTACGCTGGTCAAGAAGATTGGCGAGGGCGGTTTGGGCAGCGTCTGGCTGGCTCGTGACGAAATGGCTAAGCGAACGGTGGCGTTAAAAGAAATGAATCCGGAGGCGGCGGAATTTCCGCGTGCATGGGAACGATTCCATCGCGAGGCGGAAATTACGGCTCATCTGGAACATCCCAATATCGTGCCGTTGTATCAGTTTGGTTCTGATTCACAGTCCGGCCAGCCCTTTTACGCGATGCGTTTTGTCGGCAAGCGAACTCTGGTGGATGCGATCGAAGAGTATCACGATCGGCGCAAGGCCGGCGAAGATGTGGCTATGGACCTGCATCGGGTGCTGACAGCTTTCATTGGTGTCTGTCAGGCGATTGCGTATGCTCATTCCCGCGGCGTGATTCATCGGGATCTCAAGCCGGAAAACGTTGCACTGGATAACTTTGGTCAAGTCGTGGTGCTGGACTGGGGACTGGCGAAGATTTCTGATGAATACGAGTCAGAGAGCCTGTTGTCGGGTAACTCAGTTACATCCGACAGTGCTGTCGGAAAGACTCTGGCCGGGGAAGTTATCGGCACACCGCTGTACATGGCTCCGGAACAGGCGGCGGGGAATTCGGAAGACGTGGATCGGCGAACCGACGTGTACGGACTGGGAGCAATTCTGTTTGCCATGCTGACGGGATCCGCACTGCACCAGAAGACCAGTGGGGAAGAAGAACACTCCATTCCCATAGCAGAGCTGTTGCAGAAGATAGCGACCCGGCCGTCGCCGAGACCTCGCGACGTGGCATCAGAAATTCCTGCGGATCTGGAAGCGATCTGCGTGACGGCCACACAGTTTAAGGCTCATGCCCGATATCAGACAGCGACGGAAGTATCGGACGCTGTGCAAAGATGGATGGCCGGACGCAGTGAACGAAGACAGAATTACGCCAACAGCCGCAGTGAAGGCCGGGAGCTGCGCACTTCGATGATGTCGTCGGTACGGGATCTGGAACGAAACGTACGTTTTATGTCCAGCCTGCCTCCGATTCAGGGCATCGTTGACGTCCTGGCCGGACGTGAGGGCGACGAAATGGCGATATGGCGAGAACGCCTGGGTGTCATCTTTCGAGGACTGCTGGCCACGAACTGTGACTTCTGTTCGGTCTCCTTCGCACGTGTGAAAGATGGTCAGTTTCAGGAACTGATTCGAATTGAACGCCAGGCATCTGATATTTCCAACGTGCGTTCTATTCCCGCCAGTCGGCTTTCTTCCGGTCCGTTGACGGACTGTATGACTCAGGCTCTGGACAGCAATCCGGACGAAGTTCATGTGGCGTTGTCGTCAGAATGTCCGGACGAACGTAGCAACAGGAATCCGAATCGGCTGGCCGCAGGAGTTCCCGTTTTTGATGCCGTGACGGAGGAACTGTTCGGCTTTGTGTTGATTGAGGCAGATCTTGATCGTCTGATTGAAAATCAGCTGCGCGACCGCTTTCAGGCTACCAGTCGGCTGTTTGTGCTGGACAATGACTGCCGTATTCTGCTGCAGATGAATCGTGATGGCGGCCGAGTTCGTGAGAACGATGGCAAGTCGATCAGCTCGATCACAGAATGCTGGTCTGAGATTCTGGACCCGCTGAAGAAACGTGGTGAATTCATCGACGACCAGGACCATGCTGTCTATGCGACTCGCATCGATCTTGTGCCCGGTCGGTATTCGCTTGCATTGGCGCTGTGTCTCGGCGACAAATAACTGACGTCATGACACGTGCAGCATGTCGCTCGTAAAACTTTTCGCTCAACTGTTAAAAAGGTCAGCATTTTGCCCTGCCATGACTGCCTGATTGCCGTTTTAACTCTGTTGTTCGTCATCTCCACAGAAGCCGCCACAGGTGCGGATCCGTCGGCCGGGCAGGGAATCATGGTGGGTGAAGTCAGCACGTCGTCTGTCAATATCCAGGTGCGTCTGACAGATGGCATGAAACTGGTTAATCGTGACCTTGCCGGAACAGCCGGCGTTGTTCGGTTTTCGCTGCAGCCGACAACTCTTCCTCGCGTAACTTTGATCAAGACCGTTGCGGCCACCGACAGTCGGGATTTTATCGCTCGAGCGACTTTCAACGGACTGTGTCCAGGTACGAAGTACACCTGTACCACCAAGATTGGAAAGACGAATGCTCAACTGGTTGACGGTCCCGCGTGCGAGTTCAAAACCCATCCCGGCAGGAAGTCGAAATCTGCCGTCAAGTTCGTCGTTGTTACCGGCATGAACTACGCCAAGTTTCACGGTGACAAACGCATCGACCGCAAGCAGCATCTGGTCGAGAACAATACCGATCTGCCCAAACCCTATGCCGGCCCCGATAAGCATCTTGGTTATCCATCGCTGGCCTCCATTCTGAAGCTGGAGCCCGACTTTCTTGTCGGCACCGGCGACAACGTGTACTACGACACTCCGGATAACCCCAGAGCGGAAACAATTCCTGAACTGAGGCAGAAATGGCACGAACAATTTGTGCAGCCGCGCTATCGCGATCTGTTCGCGACCGTTCCCACGTACTGGATGGTTGATGACCACGATTACCGCATCGACGACGGCGACAACAGCGGTGATTACAGGCCGACGCCTGCGGAGGGACGTCGCATGATGCTGGAGCAGCTTCCCGTCGCGCCGGCCTACGCCCCGAACGCAAAGACCTATCGCACTCACCGAACCTCGCGAGACCTACAGATCTGGTTTCCGGAAAATCGGATGTACCGATCTGCAAATACTGAGCCGGACGGACCTGATAAATCCATCTGGGGGAAAGAACAGAAGGCCTGGTTGAAACGGACGCTGGCAGCCAGTGATGCAAAATTCAAACTACTGATTTCACCAACTCCCATGATTGGTCCGGATGATCTGCGAAAGACCGACAATCACTGCGATATCGGCGGCTTTCGATACGAACGCGACGAATTCTTTGCGTGGCTGAAAAAGTCAAACATCGAAAACTTTTACATCGTCTGCGGCGACCGTCACTGGCAATACCATTCCGTGGATCCCAGTGGATTTGAAGAGTTCAGCTGCGGTGCTCTGGTTGATGCTAATTCGCGGCTGGGACGGAAACCGGGCGATCCGGAATCTACCGATGCTGATGCCGCGATCAAGCAGCCGTACTACCAGACACCACGCTCCGGCGGTTTCCTGATGGTACACAGTGATGGTGCCGGCACGCTTCGTTTTGTCTGGCACGACGAACGCGGCACTGTGCTGCATCAGCACGAAAAGCAGTAGAGTAGGCCACGATCGGTTCAGACTGCGTGTTTGACACGGTGTTCATCGCGTTGTCGGAGCGGGAGCGTTCCGCTCTTTTGATTCGGTCTACGTTCCCATGCTTCAGCTTGGGAGCGGTTGGCGCTACTGTCGAATGACTCGAGGAATGCGGATAGCTTTGCCGACTCGCAGGTGGTTCGGACTGGCCATGGTGTCCCTGTTCGCTTCGTAGATTTCACGATATCGCGCCTGAGAACCCAGATGCTGTTCGGCAATTTCGGAAAGCGTATCACCCAGTTTCACAGTGTAGTTGAAGAACTGCTGCGAAGTTATTGCCGTATCTGTCCCGGTGGAACTGCTGCGACCAAGAATATCGGCCATGCCGAGAGTCGCTGGATTTGTGTCTGATGGATGATTGTCGACGGGGCTGTCCTCTTTAATCGCGACCTGAGGAGGGGCGAATCGGAGTGGATCTGAAGGGGTGGGGACAGCAGTCGATTCCTGTCGGAGATCGTCGTCTGGTATTGCGAGTCCGATGGGTTGCGGGGCAATTGATTTCCTGGACTTCATGCGGTCCAGCAGCTCCGGCAGATCGAATTTCGGCTCGGAATTGACATCGGAATCCAGGTCGTCCGAAAGATACACGGAAACGTCGCGTTCTCTCAGCCGCTCGTTCAGTTCCTGCTCACGGCGCACGCTCAGCGAATCGTCGACTGGTAATGGCTCGTTTCTGAAAAACAGAGCCGCCACCACACCGACGAGCAGAATCCCCATTGCGATGCCGATCTTGCGGTCCGGATGCATGGCTGCCTGTGACTTAAGCGTATCACACTGACTGGCGGTCGCGACAAACGTCATTCTGTCTGCGAGATTCGCATTCCTGCGTCCCCCTGCCCACGACCACATCTTCCTGAATGCTGCTTCAAAACCCGACTCGGCAGAATCTGCCGAACGTCGCGTTATCGTCGACTTCGGCGACACCGTCACACCGCATCAGGTTTTTTGACGCCATTCTGAGTGCAGAACAGACGTTTCAGTAAACGGGATGTGTTGTCAGGATTCTGACGATTGCAGTACCTCACTTCTGCAGGAGGGGAACAAAACAGATGTGCAAATCCTGTCCCGGGCCGGTCGCAGTGTATTACCTTGATTCATGGTCGCGAAGAATGCTGTCCGGTCAGTTGTATGTTTTTGCTGCGAGCCCGAACGTTTCGCGTGTTTTCGAATGCGATCCCCGAATCACGAAACCTTAACGTCGTCCAAAACGTTACGCTCCACGTGTGCACTGTCTGGAACAGAACAAACAGATCCATGGTTGACTTCAAGTCGTACAAACTGGATGACGTCCCGGAGATCCTGGTGCTGGAGCTGACGGGCCGTCTTGACACCGAGAACTCGGAGCACCTGATGAACTGTGTTCAGACGCATATTGAGGACGGGGGCAGCAGGATTATTCTGAACTGTGAAGATCTGGATTTTATCTCCAGTCTGGGCCTGGGGACGCTTCTTCGCGCGATGACGCGTCTGAAGAAGCTGGGCGGGTCCATGGCTCTGGCCGGGCCACGTGGCGCTGTGGCCGATGTGCTTCGATTGGTTCACCTGAATCGGTTGCTGAGCATCCACGTGAATGTCGATGAAGCGGCTGCAGCGATGAAGCGACAATCCTGAGCGCGGAACGCGTCAGTTGTCGTTGTCAGCTGGTGGCTTCGGACTTGTCCGGGTTCCCCGGGCATCGTGTTTGCCGGATCAGCCTGGTTCCGGAATGAACACACCGGGTGACATCTGCGGCAGGTTCACGACATCTGCCTGTCGGCTTTCCGTATCCAGAATCACGACGGTCGGTTTGCGGAACATCCACCCGCCGACTTCGCCGGGGTTAATGAATAAGCGATCTTTCCTGTCCTTAACCACGCTGGGCCGGTGAGTGTGGGCGAACACGATGATTTCTTCGTCGCCGATGCAGTCTTTTACGTCATTCAGCTGATGCGCCATCAGGATTTTCAGTCCGTCGGATGTTTGATGGCTGAAGGGGCCGTATCCCAGAGTGCCGACGATTTCCATGCCGCCGATGATTCCTCGCTGATTGCCGTCGTTGTCACCGAAACACGCGACGACTTTGCCCGTCAGTTTGCGCATCGATGGAACGACGAGCGGCGAGACAAAATCTCCGGCCAGCAGAACCAGGCTGCAGCCTTCGGCATTAAATCGTCCGATGGCATGTCGCAGATTGTCCACATTGTCGTGGATGTCGGCCATGATTCCGATTTTCATAGGTCTCTTTTTTACCTGGCATGGTGCGATGACGTATGAGCCAGAGGGGCCGTAGGTCCTGTCGACCGAAGATGATTCAGGCCACATGTGGCAAAGCTGAAACAGACTCCTGACCATTTGTCGTGCGCGCGATCAGTGGTCAATCATCCTCTTGAAAGATAGCCTGCGGCGGGCCGTGGTGCACGGTCGATGTCTGACTGGCGGAGATAAACCGGTGTTTTCCGGATTCCGTCGAAGGCTATTCCAGGATTTCGGATCTATTATTACTTCGCAGGTAAACTGAATTGGCATGAACGCATCACACAACGACGCGGGTGATACGACGATTTTGATCTTTGGGGCGTCCGGCGACCTGACTGCTCGAAAACTGATTCCCGCACTGTTTCAGCTGTCGCGGCAGGGCTATCTGAACGAACGGTGTCCTGTCATCGGAGTTGCTCGGCGCGCAAAGAGCGACGAACAGTTCCGCAATGAACTGCAGGCGTCAGTCCTTAAGGATGAGTCAGTTGCGGCATGGGAACGGTTTTCGAGGCAACTGTTCTATCGGCAGGTGGACATCACCAAGGAAGCAGATTACGTCAATCTGGGGCAGGCCACCGCTCAGCTTGAACAGCAGCTGGGAACGGAGGCGGATGCTCCGCGAATTGTATATCTGGCGACGACGCCGTCGTTGTTTGATGATGCGGTCTGTGGTCTGCACGCGGCTGGTATGATCCCTGCCGAACGCAAACACAGTGATCGACTGCGAGTTGTGGTAGAGAAGCCGTTTGGCCACGATGTGAAATCGGCAGAGATCCTGAACGAACAACTGAGAAACCGGCTGAACGAGGACCAGATCTACCGCATTGACCATTATCTGGGCAAAGAAACGGTTCAGAATATTCTGCTGTTCCGTTTTGGCAACGCATTCTTCGAACCGCTGCTGAATCGAAATCACGTCGACAATGTGCAGATTACGGTCGCCGAATCCATCGGTATGGAAGGAGGCCGAGGCGGCTACTACGACACGTCCGGCGCACTCCGCGACGTTCTGCAGAATCATCTGCTGCAACTCCTGTGTCTGATCGGCATGGACCCGCCGGCCCTGTTTCAGGCACGTGAGATTCGCGACGAAAAAATGAAGCTGCTGCAGGCACTGCGTCCGGGAGTCGAAGGGCATGTGGATTCGTGGGCTGTTCGCGGACAGTACACTGAGGGCCTGGTGGACAAACAGCCTGCCCTGGCGTATCGGGACGAGCAGAGAGTTCCTCCGAAGTCCAGCCGGGAAACCTACGTGGCCATGCATGTGGAAATCGATAACTGGCGGTGGGCCGGGGTTCCATTCTATCTGCGCACGGGCAAGCGCATGTCGGAACGGGTGACCGAAATTGCGATTCAGTTCAAGCATCCTCCTTTGAATCTTTTCAGTACCATCGAATGCGATGGGGACCTGTGCAATATTGTGGAAGCACGTCGCAACCAGCTGGTGCTGAGAATTCAGCCTCAGGAATCGATCTTTCTGGGGTTTTCGACCAAGCGGCCCGGTATGCAGTATCAGGTGCAGCCGGTTGCCATGGATTTTGACTACGAAGATCACTTCACCAGTCAGTTGCCGGAGGCGTACGAGCGGCTGCTGCTGGACGTGATGCGGGGAGATTCCACATTATTCACCCGTAGTGACGAGCTGCTGGCGGCCTGGCGTTTTGTGGCTCCCGTGCTGCAGCATTGGGAAACGGGGCCGGCTGGTCTGGAATTTTATCCGGCCGGAACCTGGGGCCCTGCAGCGGCGGACAGAATGCTGGCCGAATCACGCCGTGTCTGGCGCGAGCCGAAGGTATAGTGGTTTGAGGTGAAGTTCTGCCGGTGTTGGCTATCGTATCAGGGACGCATCGATCATGATCTTCGAGCAGCAGCAACCGTCGTTCCAGCAGTGTGGATTCACGCCGTTGATCGCGGGATTAACACCGTAAACGTGCAGTAGGGACGCAAAACCCTGGCGTATTTCGGTAGACTGGCGCGATCAGATCGCAATTCACCGAATTACCGTGACTGTTGCCACGGGGCAGTTGCAGAATGGCTTCACGGAACCGCTACACGTGCGTACGACAGTCACTATTTGCGGAAATTCATCGCTGCAGCAGCAGGAGAGAACGGAATGACATGGGAAACTTCCGAGCCGATTGTTGTGCCGGTGGACTTTTCAGGCACGTCGGTCATGGCTGTTTCGACAGCGCTGCAGTTGGCTCAGGACACGGCGCAGATACATGTCCTGCATGTTGTTCCTGTGCTGGATCAGATTGCTCCTGATATGGAACGTCTCAAACTTCCCACGGACGCGGAACGCCAGGCGTCCGTTCGTCAGCATTTTTCGGGATTTCTGTCTGAGCACGGATTTCCCGGGTTGCGACAGATTGTGCTGGACGGTCAGCCGGGCACGCACATCGCTGAATACGCGAAGAGTATCTCCGCAGGCCTAATTGTGATTCCGTCTCACGGATATGGTGGCGTCAAACGCCTGCTGCTTGGATCAGTTGCCGAAAGCGTGGTCCGTGTGGCGGAATGTCCTGTCCTGGTATTGCGCAGAGACGATGCCGAATAGCTCCAGCCCCGGGACTGTTCCTTCGTGGGCGTTGACGGTAGTATTCGGGTACAAACTTTTGGCTGTCCCTTATGGAAAGTTCGGTTCATGACATATTCATGTTCTTCCCGCAGGTCCTTTCTGCAGACCTCAACGGCTGCCGCACTATCAGCGGGACTTGCTGTCGGCAGCGCACATGCAGCCGTACCCGCTGCCCCCGACACGTTAAAGGGACGCCTGTACAAGACGTTGAAGATCGGCATGGTACGGGTTGATGGTTCACTGACCGACAAGTTCAAAGCGGCCAAGGTGGCGGGCTTTGATGGAATTGAGCTGAATGCTCCCGGGACCGATGTGACTGCAGCGAGAACGGCCATCCGTGAATCCGGTCTGCCTGTGGACGGCACGGTCAATTCAACGCACTGGAAAATTCGACATACGGATTCGGATCCGGCTGTTCGCGCTGAGGCACTTGAGTCTCTAAAGGGGGCCCTGCGTTTTACGCATGCCGTGGGTGGCAACACGGCACTGCTGGTGATCGGGCGTGGCAGCGACGGTCCGGAGGATGAAATCTGGAAGCGGTCTATGGAGAACATCTCGAAGGCCGTACCTCTGGCTGCCGAGCTGGGGGTCCACATCGCCATTGAAAATGTCTGGAATCAGTTTCTGTACGACCATGCGGGCGATTCAAACCAAACTGCGGACAAGTTCGTAAAGTATGTTGATGAAATCAATTCGCCCTGGGTCGGAATGCAGTTCGATATTGGCAATCACTGGAAATACGGCAGCATGGGCGACTGGATTCGTCAGCTCGGTAAGCGGATTGTTAAACTCGACTTGAAGGGCTTTTCTCGCGCAGAGAGCAAGTTCACGAAGATTGGTGAAGGCGATCTTGACTGGGCTGATGTTCGTAAGGCGCTTCTGGAAATTAACTACACCGGCTGGGCCGCGGCGGAAGTGGTTGGCGGCGGTCCGGATCGGCTGAAGGAAGTGTCGGACAACATGGATCAGGCGTTCGGCCTGGTATAACGAAGTCAGCACTGAGTTCTTCTTCGCGTGTAAGACAGGTCCCGCTGGCATTTATGGAGTGATGTACAGGGACGGCCGGGGCGGCAGCCGGACTGTTTTCATTTATTGAAATTTGAATGACCACTATGTCTCTGGACGATCTGTCTGCGGCGATTGCGCGGCACAATCTTTCCGTCAGCGCCTCGGATTGTGAGCGTCTGTGTCGATACACCGAGTTGCTCTGGGACTGGAATACCAGAATCAATCTGACGCGGCATACAGACTTCGAGTCTTTTGTCTCGCGTGATCTGATCGACACACTGCAACTTTCGGCGCAGATTGAATCCGGTCAGTCCGTCCTCGATGTGGGTTCAGGCGGCGGAGTTCCCGGGATTCCCATGACGCTTCTTCGACCCGACCTGACGATTGCTCTGGCGGAATCCACGGGCAAGAAAGCGAACGTTCTGACGACCATCGTGCAGAAGATGGACCTGTCCGTCAGTGTACACGCCGCACGTGCCGAAGACGTTTTGAAGAAACACCAGTTTAACGTCCTGACGGCTCGCGCTGTGGCCCCTGTCCGTAAACTGCTGTTCTGGCTGCAGCGACGATCCGGCGCATTCGGACAACTGTTGATGATCAAAGGTCCGCGGTGGACGGCCGAACGTGACGAAGCCGAAGCGGAAGGACTTCTGGAGAATGTGTCACTGGATGTGATTCACGAATACCGGACACCCGGTCACGACAGCAACAGCGTGATTCTGTCGGTGAAATACAATCGGTAATACCCAGTCGCTCACATACGTTCCGGGTTCACGACGTCGTTATCAGCTCACGTTCGCCTTTCAGCGGAGCTCGTTCTGTCCCCTGGATCACTTTGCCGCCTTCACCTTCACGGTACAGGACGCGTGTGATGCGGAAACCGAGTGACTGGTACAGACCCACGGCCACTCGATTCAGAGCCGTCACTTCCAGGGAAGCATGCGTCAGCCCCTGTTGCTGAAAGCCTGCCAGACTCTTCAGGACGATGGCTTTCCCCAGCCCGTTACCGCGATGTTCCGGCACAATGCCCACGTTTTGGATTGAGCCCATTCCACCGGCGCGTCTGATTCCCTGAATGGTGCCGCAATCGTCTGCGGGCCACGATGGTTCCGGCTGGAAGGCAACCAGCCAGGTTGCTTCGGAGCAGAATTGAGGTTGTCTTCCAATGTCACTGATCAGGCGACGACAGCCTTCGATTTCACTCAGGCAGGTGAAGACTCTTCCGTCCAGATCTTCACGAAACGCTCGCCATTTTACCTGAGAGTGCCGTTCAGAAAGGATGGGACGCCACGCCAGCCAGCAATAACCATCCGGAAGAACAGGCGTTGGCAGTGCAGCGAAGCGAAAGTCGAGCTCCATGCGAAAGCGTTTGTAACGTTGCTGTGTCATCAGGTGTTCTTCGCCAAACCTGGTCATGACGTCTGATTCTGCCTGGAGCCGATTCCGGAGCCGGCGGGATCTGTGACTCACCTACCGCGCCCGGATTGTATCAGGAAGCCTGTTGATGTCCTCCTGAATTGATCGTACTTTCACTGTTCTGTTGTTTTCTGCGGTTTTGGGCCATTTTCTGAAGGCAGGATGAAGGATCACCCGGCGATGCTGTCGTTGCCTATGGCTCGTCCCCGCGAACCGAGTTGTCGTATTGACACGTCTTTTCGCACAGCAGCGAAGGCGTTAAGATCGTAATAGTTAAGAGTAGGGATCGTGCGGTTCGAGCGACAGTCGCCGACCATACGAATTTTCACGACGAAGGAGCAACTGTGGAAACGTTCCATAATAAGACTGTGTTTCTGACCGGAGCGGCTTCCGGCATCGGTCGCGAACTGGCGCTGCAGCTGTCAGCGCTGGGGTGTAATCTGTACCTGGTTGATATTGACGAAGCCGGCCTGCAGAACGTGGCCCAGACGGTCAGGCAGACGGTCCGGGTCCGAACTCGAGTCTGCGATCTGGCGGATGCGGCCTCAATCAGCAGCATGCTGACCGATTTCGACGCACACGAGGATGTTATTGATCTGCTGATCAACAATGCGGGCGTAGCGTACTACGGCCCGACGCATGCGATGTCTCAGCAGCAGTGGGACTGGCTGATGCAGATCAACCTGCTGGCGCCGATCAGGGTTACGAATCACTTTCTGCCGCGTTTAATGGAGCGACCGGACGCTCACATCGCTAACATGTGCAGCATCTCGGGAATGGTCGCTGGCGGACGCTTTGCTGCTTATCATACCAGTAAGTTCGGACTCATCGGTTTTACTGAAGCGCTTCGCGCTGAGTATGGTCGCAAGGGGATTGGCGTGACGGCTGTCTGTCCCGGTCCGGTGCAGACCAATCTATATGAAGCGGCTGCTGCAGCAGAAGACGGAAGGGTGCCAGCGCCGCCTGGTTTTCTGTGTGCATCTGCTGCGAGAGTGGCTGCACTGACAATCAGATCAATTCGGCGAAACAAGCGGCAGGTTGTGATTACTCCGATGGCCCACGGTCTGTATCAACTGAAGCGATTCGCGCCCGGGTTGATTGATTTCGCCAACCAGTTCAGCCGTAAGAAGAAACGCCGACTGGCAGAATTGCAGCAGAAAGAACTTGAGCGTCTGGCGTCGAAGTCCGATTCAGACCGTGTGAATTCGCGACGTGTAGCGTAGGAATAAACGAAGGCTATTGAGAATTATGAGTCGTTCCATGGAGAAAATCGTCGCACTGTGCAAGCGGCGTGGTTTCGTCTTCCAGAACTCTGAAATCTACGGGGGGCAAAACGGTTTCTGGGATTATGGTCCGCTTGGTACAGAACTAAAACGTAATGTTCGCGACAGCTGGTATCACGATATGGTTTCTGGCCATAACGAATTGCTGCCCCCTTCTGAAGCTCCGTCAAAGTATCAGATGGTCGGTGTGGAAACAGCGCTGATTATGCATCCTCAGGTCTGGAAGTGTTCCGGTCATTACGATCTGTTCCACGACATGATGGTGGACTGTCGGGAAACCAGAAGTCGTTTCCGTCTGGATCAGGTACGAATTCGCTGGGTGTCGTGCGATGGCAAATCGGTTAAACAGGACAAGACCGAATCTGATCTGACGCGGATCGCTGTCGCGACGACGGAGGAAGATTTCGCGGTGGATTTGGTGGTTCAGGCACTGCGGGCCTTTGGCATGAAAAAAAAATATGCCGACAAGCTGCAATGGGATGGCAACGCCACAAGGCTGGACCTTATCGATCTTTCAGAGTTTCCCAACGTGGTGGCTCCTGGTGCAACAAAGGCCGGGACACTGACGGATCCTCGCGAATTCAACCTGATGATGAAGACCATTATCGGCGCGCTGGGCACCGACGATGATGCGGCCTACCTGCGTCCGGAGACCGCTCAGGGGATTTTCGTTAACTTCAAGAACGTGGTGGACAGCAGTCGCGTAAAGTTACCTTTCGGTATTTGCCAGGTCGGTAAGAGTTTTCGTAACGAGATCACGCCAAGGAACTTTACGTTTCGCTCTCGTGAGTTTGAGCAGATGGAGATTGAATTCTTCTGCCGACCGGATGCGTCATCGGGCTGGTACACCTACTGGCGAGACCGGCGCTATCAGTGGTACCTGGATCTGGGAATCAGTAAAGATCGTCTGATCCTGCGTGACCATCATGCTGATGAACTGGCTCATTATTCCGTCGGTACGGCGGACATTGAGTATGCATTTCCATTCCTTGATGATGGTGAATACGGTGAGCTGGAAGGGATTGCTCATCGCGGTGACTTTGATCTGCGTTCGCACATGGAAGGTAAGCTGACAAAGGATGAGAACGGTGAACTGGCACCGGAACTGAATGAACACGGGCAGCCCCGGCATCGTGGCAGCGGCAAGGATCTGAGTTACTTTGACGATCACGCCAAGGAACGATTTGTTCCTCATGTTATCGAACCATCGGCTGGTGCCGACCGAGCAACTCTGGCATTTCTGTGTGAGGCGTACCACGAGGATCAGCAGCCTGACGAAAAGGGCAGGATGCAGGAACGACTTGTGATGAAGTTCCATCCGCGACTGGCCCCGGTTAAGGCAGCTGTGTTTCCGCTGATCAAGAAGGAAGGCATGCCCGAGAAGGCGGCAGACGTTTTCGGAGCCTTAAAGACTGCGGGGCTCAACTGTCAGTATGACCAACAGGGGGCGATCGGCCGTCGATACCGTCGGCAGGACGAGATCGGCACGCCTTACTGCATCACGGTTGATGGCGACACTTTAACGGACGGGACTGTTACGATTCGTGATCGTGACACGCTGGTACAGGAACGCATTCCCGCCGATCGAGTCGCGGAGGAGGTCACTTCCCGCCTTAACGCGTGAGGAACAAATCAGGTAAGAGCAATGGTGAGCAGCGCCAATCCTTACCGGGCGCCGGACCCTGTCCGCGTGTTCGGTGCAGATGGCTGCGGAAAACGGCTGTTCGAACGGTCCCCGGGCGTCCGCGCGAGCCACGGTTCAATGAAGTCCCCGGAGAGTTCAGTTATTTCAGGGGCCGTTGTTGCCGCGGTTTGCGCTGTTGCTGATCTGCGGTCCCGTAGTGGCGTTGTGTTTGGTATTCCTGTTTTCGTCGTTGTCTGCGGACGTCGGGGACTGGTGACCGGCGTTCGCAGCAGTATTTGCCGGATCTGGTGCCCTCGTTCTTTCGTGAGTCTGTCTTTGTTGCTGCTGAGTACGTACGTCAGCGTGGTCCGTTCCGGGTGGCGGCTCGGCTGAACCGGAGGGATGTTGTTTCTCTTCAGATGGCTACGTGCGGAGCTCTTGACCTGACGGACTCGCAGAACGCCGGAATCCGGATGCAACCCGACATGCAAGGCCATTCTTTCTTGCTCAATCAGTTGAGCAAGAATCTTGCTGGCCATCTTATTCAGGGCCACGTGCTGGAACTGGCGGAGCTGGAAAAGAAGTTTTGCTGATGTATGGACGGATTCGTTGGTGGAATTTGCGACCAGGATCTGTGAATATGTGTTGTGCGTGCGATTCGTCCAGTGCCAGTACTTTCCCTCCACGCGTTTTTCCTTTACTTCCGGAGTCGTTCCCAGTGCGATCCGTTTTTTGTTCGATCTGTGTTTTACTCTGTTCTGCGGTTGCAGTTCATGCTGCTGATGCCGCGAAGCCCGTCGCCAGCACGGCGATTGTGACTGCTGATACTCCCGGGCATCAGCAGGCGATCCAGGCCGATATCGAAGGTGCCAGAGATCTGTACCTCGTCGTGACAGACGGAGGTAACGGTTATGCTTGTGACTGGGCCGACTGGATAGAACCTCGGCTGTCCGGACCACAGGGCGAGATCAAACTGACCAGCCTGAAATGGAAGTCGGCGACGGCTGAGTGGGGCGAAGTTTCAGTCGGAAAAAACGCCGGTGGGCAGCCGATGACGGTTGCCGGTAAGCCTGTTAAAGATGGCATCGGCACTCACGCAAACTCCGTCATCCATTACCAGCTGCCGGACGGTTATACCAGGTTCACGGCGATCGGTGGTCTGGACAACGGCGGCAGTGATCAGGGTGGCGGATCAAGCGTTCATTTCTCGGTTTATACCAAGCAGCCTCCAGCAACCGGGGCCAAGGCACAAGGCAGTCGTGACCCGGCAGCTGCTGTCGCTGGTCTGGATGTTCCTGACGACCTGGAAGTCAAGCTGTTTGCGGCCGAGCCTATGCTGTTGAGTCCGTCGAATATCGACGTTGACCATCTGGGTCGTATCTGGGTCTGCGAGGTCGTCAACTATCGACGGTTTGCCAACAAGAACACTCCCGACCGGGAAGCTGGTGATCGCATTCTGGTGCTGGAGGATACCGATGCTGACGGTGTTGCTGACAAACAAACGGTTTTCTATCAGGGGCGAGACATTGATTCCGCCCATGGGGTCTGCGTGCTGGGCAGTCGAGTCATTGTGTCGGCCGGCGAGAACGTATTCAACCTGTATGACGATGATGGCGATCTGAAAGCGGATCGCAAGGAAGTCCTGTTTACCGGTATTCAGGGGACGCAGCACGATCACGGTATTCACAGCTTTACATTTGGACCCGACGGTCGGTTGTACTTCAACTTCGGAAACAGCGGCAAGGAACTTCACCGTCCTGACGGTTCTTTCGTTGTCGATGAATCAGGCCGCGAGGTTCGTGCCAGTCGGCAGCCGTATCAGGAAGGCATGGCGTTTCGCTGTGAACTGGACGGCAGCAGGGTCGACACGCTGGGCTGGAATTTTCGAAACAACTGGGAGCTGTGCGTCGATAGTTTTGGGGCCATCTGGCAGTCGGACAACGATGACGACGGTAATAAAGGTGTGCGTATCAACTTTGTGATGGAGTACGGCAACTATGGCTACAAGGATGAGTTCACCGGCGCCGGCTGGCGCGAACCTCGCACGGGCTGGGAAGGCGAAATCCCGCAGCGGCACTGGCATCTGAATGACCCTGGTGTCGTTCCCAACCTGCTGCAGACCGGAGCTGGTTCGCCAACCGGAATTGTCTGTTACGAAGGCGATCTGTTGCCACAGCGTTTTCACAATCAGCTGATTCACTGTGACGCCGGTCCGAACGTTGTTCGCAGCTACGCGGTGTCCGATTTTGGCGCAGGCTACAGCGCCAAAATTAATGATATCCTGACGGGGACTCGTGATCAGTGGTTCCGTCCGTCAGATGTCTGCGTGGCGCCCGACGGATCTCTGATCGTGGCCGACTGGTACGATCCAGGCGTAGGCGGCCATCGTCAGGGCGATGTCGACCGTGGCCGTCTGTTTCGAGTGGCTCCGGCGGGTACACCGTACACTGTGCCGCGGGCCGATTACAGCACAGTTGCCGGAGCGGCCAGAGCCTTGTTGAGTCCCAACACAGCGACGCGTTATCTGGCGTTTCAGAAACTGAAAGAATCCGGCGAAGCTGCCGAATCCGTACTGGCCAACATCTTCAACAGCGATGCAAATCCACGGTTTCGTGCACGGGCGTTGTGGCTGCTGGGACAGATCGATGACAGAACTCAGAAATATATCGATGCGGCAATCGCGGACAAGGACAGCGATATCCGTATCGCTGGTCTGCGACTCTCGCGCCGCATGAGGGTAGCGCATGCGGAAACGATTGCAAAACTGGTTGATGACAAATCGCCTCAGGTCCGTCGTGAGTGTGCTGTCGCTTTGCGGAACGTTGATTCCGGATCAAAAGCGGAACTCTGGGGCAGACTGGCGATACAGCTGCCGTCCCGCGACCGCTGGTATCTGGAGGCGCTGGGACTTGCCGCAGAAGGCAGCTGGGATGAATGTCTGGCTGGTTATACGAAAGCGGTCGGTTCCGGCGGTGCAAATATGGTCGAAACAGCCGCCAGTTTGATGTGGCGAAGTCGAGGAGCCAACACGGCACAGGAGCTCGTTAATCTGATCATACGGGTTGCCGCGTCGGGAACGGCAGATGTTAATGCCCAGCATCTGCTGGCATACTTCAGGGCTCTGGATTTTCAGCCAAGGGATGGCGTCGCCAAAGAAGTGAATCGTCTGCTGGCCACAAAGACGCTGGCGACATTCACCAGAGAAACGGCACCGGTCGTGATCGCCGAGTCTTTGCAGCGACTGGGCAGCAATGACTTTTCTGAGAATCCGGCTGCCGCGGCCGCTCTGAACCAGGTGTTGACGGATCTTGCGGGCAGCTCTCAGTACATTCAGCTGATCGAACGGTTCAGGCTGTCAGACCGGTACGGCGATGTTCTGACGATCGCTCAGACACATCCGGCGGAGCAGATCGGAGTTGAAGCGGTGCGTTCTCTGCTTCGCGGCAAGCAATGGAAGTTGTTGACAGCCGCGCTAAAGGATCGTGACCCGAAGGCTGCGATTTCGACTGCTCAGGCCCTGGGGAATTCGCTGGAAAGTTCCGTCGCGGGAGTGCTGACGGGAATCATCACCGATGGTTCTGTGACGATCGATGTGCGGCGCGAGTGCGTGCGGGCTGCTGCTAAGGTTCAACACGCTGCTCGCGAATTGGGCAAGTTGATTACGTCAAAGAAAATGGACGCGGAACTGAATCCGGTCGCTGCCGCTGCACTGCACGCCGCGTCTTCGCGGGGTACGCGTGAGCTTGCCAATACTCTCTTTCCTCGGCCGCCAGGAAAGGAAGGCAAACCACTGCCTCCCATCACGCAACTGGTTAAGATGCAGGCCGACGCAACGAACGGACGAGTGATCTATAACACAACCGGTACGTGCCACAAGTGCCACGTTGTGAACAGGATCGGTCGTGAGATCGGGCCTGACCTTTCTGAAATCGGCAGCAAACTCAGCCCTCAGGCGATGTTTGAATCCATCATTTATCCAAGTGCCGGCATCAGCCACAACTACGAAGCGTATTCACTTGTGCTGACATCGGGCACGACCGTCAACGGACTGATTACCAGTGAAACGGATGACAGCATCAGCATCAAGAGCGATGACGCCATTGTGCGAACATTTAAGATGGCTGAGGTTGAAGAAAAGTTGAAGCAGAAGATTTCCCTGATGCCGGCCGATCTGCAGAAAGTGATGACCGCACAGGAGATCGCAGACGTGGTTGGTTATATGCAAACGTTGAAGAAGAAGTAGAAGCGATACATGGCGTCAGATTCTGTTCTGGTTCACCGCGTCGTTGCCGGGTTCGGCCTGCTTGTGATGATTGGTCTGGCCTGGCTGATGAGCAGTCACCGTGATCGATTTCCGTGGCGTGTCGTCGTGGGCGGCCTGCTGACTCAGATCGTTCTGGTCGAATTGATTCTCGGGACGGACCGTGGTCGGTCCTTCTTTTCAACTCTTGGTGACGGATTTGAGGCGTTGATGGAATTCGTTGATGAGGGCTGCGCTCTGGTCTTCAGTGACAACTTTCGCGACTTCTATTTCGCGTTTCGAGTTCTTCCGACGATCATCTTTTTTTCGTCGCTGATGGCTGTGATGTATCATCTGGGTGTGATGCAATTCGTCGTCAGGATGCTGGCGAAAGTGCTGCAGCGAACGCTGGGAACTTCCGGAGCCGAAAGCCTTTCGGCTGCTGCCAACATTTTTGTTGGCCAGACAGAAGCGCCGTTCGTGATCCGTCCTTACATTTCCACGATGACGCAGTCAGAACTGATGGCTGTCATGACAGGGGGATTTGCCACGGTTGCCGGTGGCGTTATGGCGCTGTATATCGGCTGGGGGATCGACCCGGGACACCTGATGACCGCTTCGGTAATATCGGCGCCAGCGGGCCTGTTGATCGCAAAGGTCATTATGCCGGAAACAGAAACACCGATGACGTCCGGCGGGGCCGGAGCGCAGATCTCAATCGAAACGTCCAATCTGATCGAAGCGGCTACGCAGGGGGCGTCGGATGGTCTGAAGCTGGCGCTGAATGTGGCTGCGATGCTGATTGCGTTTATGGGCCTGATCGCGCTGGCCGACTTTCTGCTGAGCAGCTCGACGTTGTGGGTCATGAATGAGCTGTTTGGTATGCAGGCCGAGCAGGGTCTGACGCTGTCACTGATCTGCGGTTACCTGTTTTCTCCTCTGGCTTGGTTGATGGGTATCGAATGGAAAGACTGCTTCAACGCCGGTGAACTGTTGGGCTGGAAAATGTTTGCCAACGAACTGATTGCTTACGACCGGATGCGAACCATGATGCCGACGGGGTCCGATCCCGGGATGATTTCTGAACGAACGGCGATTATCATGACGTACGCACTGGCCGGGTTTTCCAGCTTCGCGTCCATCGGCATACAGGTTGGGGGTATCGGCGGACTGTGCCCGGAACGTCGCTCTGATCTGGCAGCAGTCGGACTTCGCGCGATGCTGGGCGGGACACTGGCCTGTTGCATGACCGCCAGTGTGGCCGGTATTGTAATCGGGTGAACGTGCCGTCGGCACGCCGGATTACCGAACGTTCAATGCTCCCAGCCACCGGCAATTCAAATGCTGCAACCGAGCTTTAAGTCGCCCCGCTTCTCGCTGGTTCCTGGCCATGATGTAACACGTGGAACCACTGCCGGACATGAAAACGGCCCGGTCCGTCATCTGCTTCATCTTGTGCATCAGTTCCGCGATTTCGGGGTTCAACTGCTGAGCAGCCTGGGTGAGCCGATTGAACGAGGCGACCTGCAAATGGGCAGTTGAGCCTCGTTGGAGGGCCTGAATCGTGCTCTGAATCCTCCGGCGATCGGTGACGTCCGCAAATTCAAGCTGGCGAAAGACTTCAGGCGTTGAATTACCTGACCCGGGCTGGGCAGCCACGAAGTGAAAACATCCGGACGTCTGAATGGGGGCAACCTGTTCTCCTCGTCCTGTACACAGTGCCGACTGACATTCTTCGACAAAGAAGTTGATATCGCTGCCCAGTGAAGCGGCGGTTTCATGCAGCGTCTGTTTGGTCAGGTTCAGGCCCCACAGCCTGTTCAGTCCTAACAGTGTTGTGGCAGCGTTGCTGGAGCCTCCGGCCAGCCCGGCTTCTGCAGGGATTTGCTTATTGACAGTGATCACCGCTCCGTGTCGCGTTTGAGTCCGTTCGCGTAAGGCGCGGGCGGCCCGCAGAATCAGGTTGGAATCGTCCAGGGGAAACGTTGCTGTCAGTGCCGGTAGAGAATAATCGGCCAGTCGCACCCGCAATGCATCGCACGTTGTCGCTTCAAACCGCAGCACGTCGTAAAGATTCGTTCGCAGCATCACGGTTTCAAGCTCATGAAAGCCATCGTCCCGCTTGCCGTGGACTTCCAGGAACACATTGATCTTGGCCGGTGAGCGAAGTTGGAAGGCTGGTTCCGGCTTTGAGACGGGGGCGAAAGTGTCGGGTGGGCGCCGGTGAGTATTCATCGACTTGACTCCTGAGCTGCCGCAGACTCCGGCTCAGTCTCTGATGGAGCCGTGGTTGTCCATTGCCAGATCGTGGCTAGAACTGTTCCCGTCAGCATGCACCCGAATGTGTACAGGATGCAGGGAATGACCGCAGGTGAATCGGCGCCGAACAGTTGTTTTGCCAGAGCAATTCCGGCGCCGGCGTTCTGCATACCGACTTCCAGCGTCAGTGCCCGGCGCATTGATTCGGGAAGCCGAATGGATGCTCCACCGAAGTAGCCAGCAAGGTAGCCCCCCGCGTTGACGGCAGCCAGTGCCAGCAGCAGTCCGCCGCTGGCCTGTGTGACGCCGCCGCGATTCAGCGCGACCGCGATGGCAATGATGGCCAGAATAGAAAGATTCGCCATCGTACCAGCAGCGACGTCTGCCAGTTGTCGAAAGCCTTCCAGGAAACGACTAAGCAGGTGTCCGATAATCACCGGAAGGACGACCTGTAACAGCAGTAGACGCACCGCCGCCCAACCGTCGTAATTCACCTGGTCGTCAATCGTCAGCCACAGCGCAATTGGCACAACGACTGGTGACAGCAGCGTGGCGGAGGTGGTCAGACCTACGGAATAACTGACATTTCCCCGGGCTGCCAGTGTCAGCACGTTGGATGCCATCGCACCCGGTACACATCCCACGATCAGGATCCCGGTTGCAGTCTGCGGGTCCGGCTGCATGAACTGCACGATGCTCCACGCCAGGAGCGGCATGCTGAGATACTGGATGCAGGTGCCCGTCAATACCGTTGGCCAGCGCTGCAGAATCTGGTCAACTTCCCCAATCGGAAGCAGAGCACCCACACCAAACATTGTCAGCACAATCAGCACATTGATCGCAGAGCCGCCAGCGGTGTGAAATGGGTCAATGCTCAGACCGAATTCCGGCCAGAAGAAAGCAACCCCGGAAGAGGCCACTAACCAAAACAAAATGTATCGCTGCAGCATGTTATTGATTCAGGTTGTCGATAAAGTAGTGCCTGAACGTCAGACGGCAGGAAGCGTTTTTCTGCACGGGGCAGCGCGTCGATAGTCAACCTTTTCCCTGAACGGCAATCTTCGCGATTGCTCGCCCGTTATGCGGCACAGGTCACTCAACATTGTTTTTCTGAAGAAATATGCCCGGCAACTCTTTTGGACAATTCTTCCGTATCACGACGGCCGGGGAAAGTCACGGACCCGGTAATGTTGTCATCATTGACGGAGTTCCGCCTGGAATACCGATTTCGGCTGAAGATTTGATGATCGACCTGGCACGACGAAGGCCCGGGCAAAGCCGGCTGACGACGCAACGACAGGAAGCCGACGCCCCTGAGATTCTGGCGGGCGTGTTCGAGGGCCGCACCACCGGCACCAGTATCGCGATTCTGGTGCGGAATACCGATCAGCGGAGTAGAGATTACTCTGATATCAAGGACAAATATCGTCCGGGCCATGCCGATTACACCTACGACGCTCGCTATGGGTTTCGGGATTATCGCGGAGGCGGTCGCAGCAGTGCCCGCGAAACAACCGCTCGCGTGGCCGCAGGAGTCATCGCAAAGAAGCTTATCAAACAGGAATTCGGCGGTCAGGTCGTCGGTTACGTTTGCCAGGTTGGCCATGTTACGGCGGACATTGCGGCTCCGCAGGATGTAACTGTCGATCAGGTTGAACAGCTGCCGGACGGTTCTCCCAACATCGTCCGCTGCCCCGACTACGATGCTGCCGCCAGGATGATTGACCTGATCGACGAAGCTCGCCGTGACACCGATTCCATCGGCGGAGTCTCTGAAATCGTCGCGACGGGAGTCCCGGCCGGATTGGGAGAGCCGGTCTTTGACAAGCTTAAAGCGGACCTTGCGAAAGCTCTGTTCAGTCTGCCGGCTGTACTCGGGGTCGAATACGGAATCGGCTTTGGATGTGCAGAAATGAAAGGCAGCCAGAACAACGACGTGTTCGAATCCAGTGATGGCGAAATTACTACCGCGACAAATCGCCATGGTGGAATGCTGGGCGGAATTAGTTCCGGCCTGCCGATTGTTCTGCGAGCTGCGGTGAAACCGACCAGTAGTCTGGCCAAACAACAGCCGACAGTGACGCGTGATGGCCGTGCCACAACCATCAGCACTAAAGGACGGCATGATCCGTGCCTGCTACCCCGTTTTGTACCGATGGGCGAAGCGATGGTCGCGATTGTGCTGGCAGACCACTGGCTCCGTTGGAAAGCCATCAGGGAAACCACAGCTCGCTGATTTTGAATTCAGCGCGAAGTGGATGGTCAGCCCCACGTGGTGGCGATGGCCTCGCATGACTCAGTTCGAAGGATTCTCTGCGTAGACGTCTTCTATGTCGTCATATGTGCAGATGTAGTCTGGCAGCCTGGACTGCTCGCGTTCCGAATTCAGAGCTGCAATTACCGCGACCTGAATTTTTTCGCGACACGATGCATTGATGGGATGGGCAATATCCGCAAATAATCGTGAACGTGACTGACTGTTGGTGTCGGCCGTTACCCGGGTCCCGCAACCGTTGCAGTGTCGCGCCCGAATTTCGTTCTTCCACGAACACCGGGGGCACTTAATCATGAGTTTACGACTTGGCATCGCAATGAAGGGACCCTTCAGCCCTTCAATTACCTTCAGATCGCGGACGACGAACTCGCCGTCCAGCGTAATGGAGCAGAATGCCTGCAGTCGATCTTCGTTGTGGTCCATCAATTTAATGCGGACTTCTGTGACTTCCACTAATGAATTCCTTCAAATTCCGGAATTTGATCGTTTCTGCACCATCGCCCACTCAACGTGCGGCCCCGCAGGAATTCTGTTGAGTAGCAATTGAGCTTAGGTACACAAGACTGAATTTCGGCCTGACATTGCAACAACACGAAAAGGGGGCAGACAAGAGAAAACGCTGATCCGAGGACCCTGGTTAACATTGTTTAAGTACCCTTAGGTCATGTCTGGTGGTAACACTTTACGTTGCGCCAATTGGGGGGGGGAATTCACACATGGGTTATGCCCTTATAACACACTAGGGCGATACCGCACAAGAAGGGGCAATGTGTGTAGTCATACTGGGTTGAGGATGAGTCCGCAGAATCTTCCGGGCGACGGAATCCGTCGATTCCACGCACATTGACTGCTCGTGCCCCGGATTATTAAACAAGCCTGTCTGGATCTCACCTACTGTTGGTGGGGCAGGAACTGTGTCAAAGTTAGCTGCAATTGGATTCCGAGGTGGCTTCTGGCCGTGGTACCACCGCAGTACAGGCAAAGGCGCGGACAGTCTGAGTGTATTCGTACCAGTCCAGTGCGGTCACTGCATTCAGAAAAACCTGCGTCTGGTCGTGCGGCATATCGTTGAAGCGAGTGCAACCTGTACACACGTAGTTCGCATCACCGCAGGTGATTCCGGGCAACAGAGCAAAGGCCACGGCGCTGCGAACGTCATGCCCTTCAAAGCGAGTCGGGTGAATCATGCAACCGACGCACGTCTCCTGATCGTTATCGAATCCCATAAACGGGCATACGATGGACTGTGCGATCGTTTTTTTCCTGCGTTTGCCGATCCCCGGCAGCCGAACCAGCACGGCCCACAGCAGGTTCATGCCGCGTGTTGCAAGGATTTCGTGCAGGAACAATCGCGCATGTCCGGGCAACGTTCCGGCTGAGCTGATGTGGCGGAAAAGATCGCGCTGACGTCGTAACCGTGAGACCAGGTGTGACCTCTTGATGTTGGGCCCCCAGCAGCAAGCACCGCATGTGTGTTTGTCGATGCGGCACAAAGATACATCGTGTGAGTTGCTGTAGGGGGGCTGCATAACGGCAGTGACTCCGGGTTCAGCTGAAAACCAGTCGGCGATCGACGGCCAACACTAACATCAATCGCAGGGGCGGCAAATACGAACTTCTGCCGTTGTGCAGCCGTGTCAACACGTGGTATTTACTGACGTCAGAATTGACGATGAGTGATTCATGATTCGTCAGCGTCAGTCGCGAATACAGCACTGCACCGAGGGGAAATCGTGAGCCGAATTTGTCCGTTGTTTCTGCTGATCGGTTCTGGTATCGCAGCGCCGGCCAGAACGAGGCGGACATCTGTCAATTCAGATGCAGGCAATTCTATGGTGACTTCGTTGGATTCGGTATTGAAAACAGACGTCAATGTTCCCGACTCCGCAGCTGTCCGGAAGACGATCGTACCTGTTTCAGCTACAACAGGCTGCGGCGGTTCCGCTCTGCTGAGTCGATAGTCTTTGCGCAGCTGAATGCACTTCTGGTACCATGTGTGGATCTGCATGTCCCAGACATTGGTTCGCCACGGGAACGCTTTTCGGCAGTCAGGGTCGTGTCGGCCATCAAGTCCGATTTCGTCCCCATAATAGATGCACGGAGCACCGGGAATCAGGCATAGAAAGAGCCATGCCATTTTCAGAGCCGCTTTGTCGCCGCCGCAACAGGTCAGAAAACGCGGCATGTCATGGCTGTCCAGCAGATTCAGTTGCGCTGCGGTGATTTCATTCGGATAGATTGAGGCCACTCGCTGGATTTCGGCGGCAAATTCCGGGCCGCTGCAGCGCCGCACATGGCTGAAGCTGGACGGTTGCCGCACCTGCTCAAGGTCCAGCTGGGTGCCGCCGAAGAATGCCAGACACGCTGCCGTGACCTGGTAATTCATCACGGCGTCCCACATGTCACCATGTAGCCAGTGTTGCGCTTCTCCCCAAACCTCACCGACAATATATGTTTCCGGATTAATCGTTCGAACGCGTTGACGAAACTCGCGCCAGAAGGCGTCATCTTCAATTTCGTTGGCGACGTCCAGTCGCCACCCGTCGATCCCGAATTCAACCCAATGCTCTGCAACCGACAACAGGAATTCACGAACTTCGGGGCAGTCAGTATTGAATTTTGGCAGTGCCGGCAGGTTCCACCAGGCGCCGTACCCGATGGCATCGAAACTACCCTGACCATCCGCGAGAGAGCGAGCGGCCTGATCGGACGGATAGGGCTGAAACGGTTTGCGTCCCTGAAGGCGGTCCTGATCAAAGTGAAACCAGTCCCGGTACGGAGATGCAGCTCCGTTTTCCAGCACGTGATGAAATTGCCAAAAGCCGCGACTGGCGTGATTGAAAACACCATCAAGGACAATCCTCATGCCGCGCTGGTGGGCACTGTCGAGCAACTCACGCAGCGCGTCATTGCCGCCCAGCAGCGGATCGACGTTGTAGTAATCAAAGGTGTGATACCTGTGGTTAGAGGCCGAGGCAAAGACAGGGCAGGAATAGATTGCCGTGACACCCAGATCCTGCAGATAATCGAGCTTCTGCGTGACGCCGTACAGGTCTCCCCCCTTAAATCCATGGGCCGTCGGGGCGGTGTCCCAGGGTTCAAGGTGCTGTACCGCTGTGACCCGGCCGCTGCGTGCGAACCGATCGGGGAAGATCTGGTAGAAGACAGCGTCCTGCACCCACTCCGGTGTGTCGATTGGCATCGAAACCGTCTTTCCAGTGCTGCATCGAATGAGGAATCTTGGTGCACGATGGTGCGGGGAGGTCTGCTGCTTGCAGTCACTCCGTGACTGAATTTCATTATGTTGGTGACTTACGGGTCACTCTGATTGGCTGCTGTCTTCCACCTGGTCCTGGTTTCCGTGTACGCACTTCAACATCGTCAGGCTCAGCGGCGGAATCTGGATTTCGATCGTCTGTTCGTGACCGTGGGACGCGGTATCTTTGGCATACACACCGCCCTGATTCCCGATACCGGATCCCCCGTACCATTTGGCGTCAGTGTTCAGCAGTTCCTTGTAGAAACCTTTGACCGGAACACCGATTTGATAGTCCGTATGTGGAGTGGGCGTCAGGTTGACGACAACAACCAGGCGTTCTGACAGGTCGACGGTCTGGCGCACGAAGGCCAGGACGCAGTTTGTGGTGTCATCACCCACAACCCAGCGAAACCCATCCGAATGAGTGTCACTGGCATGGAGTGCTGAATGTTCACGGTACAGTCGGTTAAGGTCACAGACCAGACGACGGATGCCTTCGTGTGTATCAAAGGTTCGCAGCGTCCAGTCGATTTCACCGTCGTGATTCCATTCGTCCCATTGCCCGAATTCGCACCCCATAAACAGCAGTTTTTTTCCGGGGGTGGCATACTGCATTCCGTACAGCAGTCGCAGGTTGGCAAACTGCTGCCACTCGTCTCCGGACATCTGCGAAAGCAACGACTGTTTACCGTGTACGACTTCGTCGTGCGACAGCGGCAGCATAAAGTTTTCGCTGAATGCGTAGACACCACGAAATGTCAGGTCATTCAAATGCCAGACACGGTGGATGGGGTCCCGCCGCATGAAACGCAGGGTGTCATTCATCCATCCCATGTCCCATTTCATAGTGAACCCCAGGCCGCCCGTGTAGACAGGGCGAGAAACACCAGGCCAAGCCGTCGATTCTTCGGCAACAGTCAGAATTCCAGGGAATTCGGCGTGCAGCACGCTGTTGAAGTCACGCAGGAAATCGATCGCTTCCAGGTTTTCGCGACCACCGTGACGATTGGGAATCCACTGTCCGGAGTCCCGTGAATAGTCCAGGTATAACATTGACGCGACAGCGTCGACTCGCAGCCCGTCCACGTGGTAGACGTCGCACCAGAACCGTGCACTGGACAACAGGAATTCGGAAACTTCTCGTCGACCGTAGTTAAAGATCAGGGTATTCCAGTCGGGATGATACCCGAGGCGCGGATCGGCGTGTTCGTACAGGTGAGTTCCATCAAATTGTGCCAGTCCGTATCCGTCCGTCGGGAAATGGCCGGGCACCCAGTCCAGCAGCACTCCTATATTGTGCCGATGCAGATAGTCCACGAAGTACTGAAAATCATGAGGCTGCCCGAAACGACTGGTCGGCGCAAAATAGCCCGTCGTCTGATAGCCCCACGAACCATCGAAGGGGTGCTCTGTCACGGGCATCAGTTGTACGTGAGTATAGCCGGCTTCAGCAATGTATTCCGTCAGCTGGTGAGCGAGTTCCCGGTAGTTGTGAAACTGGCGACCGTCCCTTGGACGCTTCCATGATCCCGGGTGCAGTTCATAGACCGACACTGGCGCTTCAAGCCAGTTGGTTGAATCGCGTCGCTGGATCCATTCTGAATCGTGCCACTGAAAGTCCCGCAAGCTCCAGATGACGGACGCCGTACCTGGCCGCAATTCGGAATGAAAGGCAAACGGATCAGCTTTCTCAATGATCTGTCCGAGTTTTGTTTTGATGGCATACTTGTAGCGCGTCCCCGGAATCGCACCGGATACGAAGCCTTCCCACGTTCCGGTGTCGCTGGAATTCAGCCAGTCGCGACCAGGCGTCCATCCGTTGCCGTCACTGATGACGGACACTTCCTGGGCATTCGGGGCCCACACGGCAAAGCGAACACCGTCATCGACAATGTGCGCTCCCAGGTGGCGATACAGCGTCGTCCGGTCAGCCGGCAGGTCAAATGTGTTGCCTGCAGCAGCGGAGGTCGATTCCGCGTTACGACTGAGTCCGAAATCCGTGCTCACTTTGTCCACCCAATTCGAACCATTGAAAACTTGCGGGGCAACCGGACCGTCTGCGAATTTACAGACAGCCTCATATTATCGTCGTCTGTGTCTCGCGTGTCTATGAAGGACAGAGGATCAGCAGAAACGATGAGTCGCGTTTTGCTGCCGCTAGATGCCAGACGTTCGCTGTTGACGCAATCGCGTAAACAATTGTGCAAATCGAGGTTCTGTGCTGTGCCCCGGTGGCTTCGGCAGTATTTCCGGAACGTCCGTGCCGAGTGAATCACCCAGCACGGAGATACACGGCACGTCCTTCTGGCCTTCTGTTGCGACATCCTTAGAGATCGGTTCCGGAACTGGCAGTGCGACACTCTCTGCGCCCGCTGCGGGCCGCAGCATCTCCTGGGCAGGTATGATGGAAATCACACGGTCGCGGGCCTGATTCAGCAGTGTTGGAGCGTAACCGTCTTCACGGAAGGCGACGTGTACAACTTCGTCATTGGTCTGGACAGTCTGCCTGCGACCATGGGGCAGCGAAGTGACTGTGTGGCCGGGAGGCTCTGTGCTTCCAGGGGAGTTGCTGCCGAGGGAAGCGATTTGTGCGGTCATGGTGTCGCTGTTATCAACCGGGCTGTTGTCTGTCACGGTTGGTGAATCGCCCGGACTGACAGTGCCTCTGTTCTTCTGGACGTCATCCATGGTGTAAAGCAAAGTCAGCAAACGATCAGTTTCCTTTGATTTCGTTGTGTTGAGCTTCGACTCCTGGGCCTCCCTCTCCGTTGAACGCGCAGATGTCGCTGCCACACTGTCGGAGATGGGTAACAGGATCTGCTCGTCGCTGTCATTTGCGTTGTCATCGACAATGGCTGCGGCGGGCTGATCTGTTTGTGTCAGATCGTTTTCGGCAGACGGCAATTCAATCACCGCGTCCGTGTCGTCAATCGGAGTTCCAATATTCATGCAGACGGCGTCCGCCGGTACCTCGTTTTCAGTCGGCTTGCCGCTCGCTTCGAATTGCCTCATGAGCTGACCGTCGATCCACGTCGTGTCGCTTTCCTGAATGTCTTCTGCGAAAACAGCCCCCGCTCCACCCGGTGGCAGCGCGTCAGACGCCGCCGCTTCTGCGATTAGCTGTTGCACGTAATCAATCGATTGATCCAGGTATTCCGCTTCCAGGTTCGGCAACGGTGCGTCGATGTCAATCACAGGGGAAACCGCTATTGCAGTGACGGGGTGTATCTGGACGGACTCCGTCTGCTCTTCGTTCCATTCGAGGACTGGAATCGAAGATGCCGGCGATACGCCGGAAATGTCCGGAGGCCAGACGGGAGTCAGGGATGTCTCAACCAGATGAGTCCGCTGCAGCTGCTCCGGACCAACAGACCGACCCAGTTCGCACCAGGTATATCGATCGAAGACCGGTTCAGCCTGCGTCGGGCCTGTTGAGCGTGCGCGTGTCGCGCTCGGTGCGGGCCATCTTCCGGCCGGTTTCCAGCGTAAATAATGACTGAACAGCTCTTCGGCTGTATCTGATTGTGCAACCACCGGAACAGCAGTCGGGGCCAGTGTGACATCAGCTTCGACGTATTTCTCGTGCTTGCCGCCACTGGTGAGGGGACCGCCGGCAGGTCCGAGGTGATGTTCAAGACTCTGTAGGTCGGACGCATCGTCGTGGTCGTTACCGCCCTCAAAGGTCGCGGCCGGCGCGTTCATCGCATCGTTACGGGTATCGTCATATCCCGCGGTGACGTTTACAGCCGATGTTTCGGCATTTGCAGTATCCACAATCGCGTTGTCGTCTGTTCCCTTCGGAGGAACGTTGGGCTCGAATTCCGGATATTCAGACGTGCGATCGAAGAATTTGACAGAGCTGATCTCGACGGTACCAACTGGAAGATCGTCTGTTTCGCAGGAGTCAGGCTCAAGATCGGCATCTGCGGAACGGAATGGCGTTTCGTCCGCGTCCGAATTCAGAGCTTCGGACGTCCGCGGCACAATATCGACGGGTGAGTGATCGGCAGACGGTGCCCCGAATCCAATTTCAACAACGCCCTCGCTGGCGCTGGAACTCGTTGTGGCTGACGATGCGGATTCACCGGCGCTGCCGATTTCGATGACTCCGTTCGATGACGAGGAATCGCCGGAGGAGATGAATTCGACGGAAGATTCCGTGACGGGAACGTCCTCGTGACCATCTTCCTGGTCATCAACATATGCCGACGCGTTCCAGGCGTACGGCAGATGCTGCAATCGCTGTAACGCTTCGGTTACAACGACGGCTGATACACGGGAGTTCAATTGATTTGTGCTTGCCTGGGTGCCGTCGTCTTCGACTCGAGACTGTGCCTGTTGACGAGAAGCCATCTCATTGCAGACAACCAGGCATTCATCAGCCAGCAGACTCAGACAACGAGGACTTCCGTCTGCTGCTGCCGCAATTCTCTCAACGGCTTCAGGCTCAAAGATGCTTCCCAGTGTGCCACCCGAATTACTGATCTGCAGGTCAAGGTACCGCACAGACTCATCGGAGCGGAGCGGCTGCAGAAAGACGTGAGTACGAATCCGTTGTGCGAAGTCGATCATGGATGGCTGTGCGAGAGTCTCCTCCAGACTAAGCGGTCCTGTAATCAGTAATCGAAGCAACTTTCGGCCGCCAGTTTCCTCCTCCAGCAGGGATCGTAGTTCGGCAAAAACGTCCTGCTCAACAAGGTGGGCGTCGTCGAGCAGGACAACGATGGGGCCCCAGAAATCAGATACCCTCTGGAGGCGTTCCAGAATGTCCCACCTGCGCACGTTGTTGGCGACTTCCTGCGATATGTCAGCATCGTCTGTCGTGCTGGTGTTTTTTAGAGATCGGTGTAGAGAGTGAAGCAGTGCGGAGGCTGATCGGACGGCTCCGCCACGCAGGAAAACCGTCTGGCTGTCCGCCTGAAGCAAGTGGCGCAGAAACTCAGCCGTAACGGTTTTTCCGCAGCCGGCGGGTCCGGTCAACACGGCCACACCCAGATCCGACCTCAGCGCATGCAGTATCGCCGGAATGATTTCACGGTGCGTCTCTGATTCAAAGAAGTCGTTTTCAGTCAGGGCTGACTGAAAAGGCTTACGGTGCAGACCAAAGCGGTGCTCGTACATCCGTGTATCCGTTCGTGAGCGTCAATGGTTTCGGCAAATTGTGCCGCCGGGTCGTGTGGAGAGATTGTTCTCATCACGATTGAGGCGCAGCAGTCCGAGAAGAAGATCGAACAGGGAAAACCGGAATCTTGAGAACATCTGTCCGTGGCGGCAGGGTCGCCTCAGACTTGCACGGTTTCGTGCTTCTGCTGGTGCGTTGGGAATGCGAATTCGAACACGCTACGAATAGTCGGAAATATCTGCCGTAATATTGAATGACCGGCCGAGTCGATTGAGGTCATCCAGCAGACTTTGCAGGCTGAAGCCGTCTGGTACGACGATTTTCATGACCATTTCAAAGCCTTTGCCGTTTCGTGCGCGAATTGCATGCATTCCTGCGATGTCGATACCGCGAATTGAAATCGCGGATGACAATTCACGCAGTACGCCGGGCTGATTGTCTCCGCCGACGCGCAGAGAATGGAGTTTCGCCGAGACAGGATCCGGACACTCAATACGTTCGGCGGCCGGCACTTTCAGATTGACGTCGATACCAAACGGGCGACAGGTGTCCTGCAGGTGGTCGGTGATCACCTGAGGATCAAGGTGTTCCGGAAACTCGGCGGAGAAGATCATCGTAAAGAAGCCTCGCACTACGGTCTGGCTGGCCTGACGCAGATCGCCGCCAAGTTCCTCCATGGCTTTGGTCACCGCCGACAGAATCCCGATTCGATTCGCGGCTGTCATTGTAATGATGTACTCGTTAGCCATGAGAGCCAGTCAACTGTGCTGTGGCAGACCTTACTGCGCGTGTGATGTACAAAGTTCCACTACATGACCATCGGGGTCTGTCAGAAAGACCTGGACTGCGCCGTCCGGACGCTCCTTTGCATCGGCCACCAGTTCCACTCCCAACGATTTGAGCGTCTCAGCGGCGGCTCGGGCATCATGAACCTCAAACGCAAAATGGTGATTTCGGCTGCTTTTTTTCAGCATTTCATCGGGAAAACCCGCGGGGCCGCTGTCCTCATGAACTTCAATCAGATGCACCAGTGTGTCACCCGCCTGGAACCACGCACCCCCAAAATCAAAGCCAGGCCGAGGCACCTCAGTCATTCCCAGCAGACCAACATAAAATTGCCGACTGGCCTGGACGTCCTTCACGATCAGCGTAACGTGATCGATATGTTTCACTTGAATTGGGGCAGCGGCAGACATGGCAGGAAACCAGATAATGTACGGAAACTCACGTAACGTATCATTCTGACGACAAACGGCACTCCGTACAATCGATTGGTAAAATCAGTTTGGTTTTCGATCTGGCCGGTTCTTTTCTGTATGCCGGCTTCCAGAGCCGCTGTTGTCAGCCCGTGCGACAGCTCTCAGTCGCCGCGTCTTTGTTGTTGCATGACCGGCGCAGTGGTCCGCAAAAACGTAATGAACAGCGGTGACTCGCAGTTTCGTCTTTCGAGAAAGGGGCCATCGGGTGTGTCGCCGTCACCCTGACAGAGTCGTCCCCTGAATGGCCGCCGCCACGACTTTCTGACAAACGATGTCGCGGACTGTAACGATTCTGTGGAAAGTAGTGATTGGACCGATCGCTGACTGCCGATGATGATGTCGAGAGGCAGTATGGCTCTGCCGTTAAGTACCTGCAATGTCTGCCGAATCCCTTGTTTGGGACGACGGCTGGTATGTGACGAACTCGGCTCTGCGAACCGGAATTTGTTTCCGGGGGCGACCACAACAACGCAAGTTGTTGTTTTGGTTCGCAAGCCGAGTCTCGTCTCAATTTGCTGTACAAAGAGTATTTTTCCGGTGTCGCCCCACTGTGATCGACTGGGATCTAAGGTGGGTTCAACCGGACTGAACACGGAGGAGTAACGATGCGGAAACAACTCGCGATGATCGCGGCCATCTTTGTCGTGGCGATTCTCAATTCAAGCAACTACTGCGACGCAGCTCCTCCCGGACAGCCTTCGGACTGGCAGCGGTTCTATCATTACCCGTATGTTTACTACCCGCATTCGTTTCAGCAGCCGCAGCAGTACAATAACATGTACTATAAGTACGCACCGTCAATGCGGATCCCCGTGTATAACAAGTCATGGTACAACTTCTATCCGACGGAAAAGCCCTTCCATAGTGGTCATCACTTTATCCTGGACGTCTTCTAAGCAACGTCCGAAAGATTGTGATCCGAAAAGACAGAGCCCCATAATGAGCCTCAGGGAGTGAATTCCTGAGGCTCGTTTCGTTTCTTCACCGTCAGGCCGGACTACAGTTTACTTTGTCAAGTCAAGCAGCTTCAGGTTTCTCCAGCGGACTTCGTAAGGTCCCTGTCCTGCGCCAATACCATGTACCTGCAGACCGATGAAGCCTTTGGGGTGCGACTTGTAGCGTTCGGCGTGTGTTAAGTCGGAAATCTGCTGTCCGTTGATCCAGGTTTGAATTCTGTTTCCCTCTGCAACAATTCGGTAAGCGTTCCACTTACCATCCTTGAAGTGCTGGTGCGCTTTTCGGTCGCCGTCCGGTGTCATCCAGCCGCCTGCGGCTTCACCGTATACATAACCCGCCATGCCGTCGAGCGAGATTTCCACCTGCGGCCCGTTAACGCGCCCTGTCGGGGTGCCACCGGCAGTCTGCGATCGAATCTGTACACCGGAATTCAAAGCAGTGTCGACTTTGACGTCAAACTTAAGCTCGAAGTCACCGTACAGTTGGTCTGTGCAAAGGAACGAATTCGGGCTGCCCTCAGCTGTCCTGCCCACAATTGTATCCGCTTCGATACGGTACGTGGCCGTCCCGTTCCGCTGAGTCCAGCCATCCAGATTTCTGCCGTTGAACAAATCTGCAAAGTCAGCGGCTTCAGTCAACGCTGATGTCGTGATTGTGAAAGCGAACAGGATACAGGCGGTTCTTTGGCGTTGCATGATAGAGTCTTTCAGCGGGGGACAATGATCAGTTGAGTCAATAGATGAGGGTGATGGGGAAACAGGATGGTGCGATCGAAAAACATGTGTATTAGCTAATCCAGCGGCAGGACCTGTACCTTGCGAATGCTGACTCTGCTTCCCGGGTCGTGCTGTTGAAATGCGAAGTATCCCTGTTTGTACGTCAGCGCAAAGTCCATGTATTCGTAAAGCTCATTACCGTTGACCGTAACCTTAATTCGAGTCATGTTACGACCTCGCCATATATCATCACGGACTTCAAGGTCGTAGGTAAACCACGTTCCCGGTTTCACATGCTCTTTATAGACGTGGCAGAAACCGTACAACGAACCCGTACGAATGGGATCCCTGTGTGTGCTGTCGATTTGAGCTTCGTAACCGTCTGAAAACCCAGGTTTCCGTGTTGTACGAAAGTAAAGGCCCGAATTTCCGCCGTCGTTGATCTTGATTTCGGCGCGATAGCGGAAGTTGGTGTACGGTCCCTTCGTGCAGACCAGCATCGAAGGCGGCCCGGATCCGCTGATGGAACCATTTCTTACTTCCCAAACGCTTTTTTCGTTTCCAATCTTCTCCCACCCGTCAAGCGACGTGCCGTCGAACAGCGAAATCCAATCGGACTCATCCGCGCGGATAGCGGCTCCCGGGGAAAGGACTAGTGTAGCGGCGACACAGAAAATGAGGCGAGAAGCTGACATTGGTGAAGTCCTGTATCTGTTTGCAAGTGGTATCGGCTGTCTATGAATGCTGACCGGGGCAGGCTGGCTGCCTGAAAGACATGAGCGTCGGACGGCTTCAGGGGAACTGCGTCATGAGCTCATGGTCATTGTTCAGTATGCGACTGGTCATGCAAGGCGCGACGCTTGAAATTCGGAATCACTACCGATACGTATGGTTGTGTCGTTCATCGGGCAGTTTCAGTTAGCGTCTGCGCGCGTCCGCAAAAGGTTGCAGATAGTCCCGGCTCTTGCTGGTGAAGCCCGAGGGTGCTCGGTTCAAAGCGGTGGCAGTAGACCGGCCGGAGAGGCTGTGACCAATCCCCCCCCAGCGACAGTACGACAGGACGAAACGGGCCGTACCACCCCAGTATCACTCATGCAGCCGAAAACGTTGCCTTTGGTTCATACTGTCCTGAATGTGCGCAGGGAATTGGGACATGATGTCCGTAAATTTCAGGGATCGTAGTGCATCAATACAGCAGGACTGATTCACCGGTTGATCTGATATTGCCACCGCCAAATCTGTGTGACGAAATGTCGCCGCAGTAAAAAAGGCCATACAGCTGCTGCACGTTGTCAGCTGCGCGTGCGGCCGGGAATGCACAGACTGAACACTCATTTCGTGTCTAAGCACGGGATGAAGGCGTTGTTGGTTGGGGAAACTCGCGGACTTAGACCTGTACGGTCCTGTTGTTTTGCACATTCTCGTGAAACAATGCAAGCTCGGAAGCTCAGTTGGTGAGGCAGTCAAAGATGCATGACGAAACGTTTTTTACCGGTGGCGTGTTTCATGAGTCGATTGAAGGAGGTCGTTCGGGCGCTCAGATTGAACTTGGTCATGATCGTGTGCAGGCAGTGACCGGTGATGGCGAACGCTTCTTTGTGCAGTACTCTGAATGTCAGGTGGACATCGGTGGCTACAACGACCGCATGGTGTTTTGCCGGAATGAAGATCGAAGCCTGACCATTTTCTGTGAAGACAGGAAGTATCCGGCAGCGCTGGCCTATGCTGCCGGAGGGTTGCTGGACGAGCAGCTGCAGGAAAGACGACAGAAGCTGAAATCACAGAATCGGCGTGGGCATGGGATGGTGCTTGGGGTGCTGGTCGGTGCTGTCGTGCTGATCGTCGGCGCCTATTACGGAATTCAGGCGGCAGGTGTGGCGGCAGTGAAGGCAGTTCCCGTCAGCGTCGATGAGCAGATTGGGCAATACAGCTATGAGTCCATGGATCCGGGCGGCGCCGAACTTCATGACGAAGTGGTTGTTGCTGCGATTCACGAGATGGTCGACCGCCTGGCGCCGCATGCCGCGCTGCCCGATCTGAAGTTTGAAGTCCACATTATACAGGCTTCCCAGATTAATGCGTTTTGTCTGCCTGGTGGCGTGATTGTGGTTTATACCGGATTGATTGAGGCGGCTGAACAACCGGAGCAGGTAGCGGGCGTGCTGGCTCATGAGATGGCGCACGCAACTCAGCGGCATGGTCTGCAGCGAATCAGTCAGTCCCTCGGAATTGCGGCAGCCGCCAATCTGCTGATCGGCGATGTGGAAGGGATTCTGGTACTGGGGTCGGAACTGTTCCAGCTGGCTTCGATCAACAGCTATAGTCGCGGTCAGGAAGGTGATGCAGATGCGGAAGGTGTGCGCATGATGCATGCTGCCGCTCTGGACCCGTTAAGCATGGCGCAGTTCTTTGAGATCATGAAAGAACAGGCCGGCAATCTTCCGGCACAGCTGACGTGGATCAGCACGCATCCCGATCACGATGCCCGCATCATCAGCATTCGCGAACAGATGGGAACTCTGCCACCGCAGGACTATCAGACTCTGGATCTCGACTGGGAAGATGTTCAGTCTCGCATTGAAAAGAAGGCCGACGAATGATCCTTGGGTATTGGGTGTGGTTTGATTGCGGGGCGTCTCAAGGTTACGCTGGATATCAGTTTGACGAACGTTTCACCATTCCTTCAAACTCGGAATGCACATCTGATGGAATCTGAGATTCGAAATCGTCCGGCATTTGCCAACATTCGCATCACGCTTGATCCTGGTGATGAGGTTGTCGCAGAGGCCGACGCGATGGCCAGTATGAGCGCCTCCATCACGATGACGACTCGCTGGAGCGGCGGCGTGTTGAGGGGGATTGCCAAGCGAATCTTCGGTGGCGAGTCGATGTTCGTGAACGTCTTCAAGGCCGAAGAACAGAGCGAGCTTGTGCTGACTCAGCCCTTTCCCGGTGACATGGAGTGCATCGATCTGAAGGGCACGACAATGTATCTGCAGCCCGGAGCATTCATCGCCTGCGACCCCGGTGTCAAGCTGGGGCTGGGGTGGGCCGGAATCAAAATGGGAATCGCTCGCGAAGGACTGTTTCGCCTGAAGGTCAGCGGAGAAGGCCGAGTCTGGTTCGGAGCCTACGGTGGAATCTTTACTCGGGAGATCGAAGAGGAATACATCGTGGATTCCGGACACCTGGTTGCTTATGAACCATCAATCGGTGTGCGCATCGGCATGGCCGGGGGGGTGATTTCCAGTCTGATGAGTGGTGAAGGTCTGGTGACCCGCGTCACCGGACCTGGTCGCATCTATATGCAGTCGCGTTCGTTCGGCGGGCTGGCCGCATGGACCAATGCTCACCTTTACTAGCCACGGTCAATTTGTCCTGCGTCTTCCATTCCTGAACCATGTTATCACGTGTGTCAGAGTGAACTCATGAAACATCAAATTCTTTCCCGGCCGGCCGCATCCGTGGCTAAACTGAAGATGGATGATGGCGAATCGCTGACCTGCGAAGTTGGCGCCATGATCGCGATGACTACGGGCTTTGAGGTGGAAACAACCACCAGGAAGAAAGGGGCCAAGGGCGGCGGACTCGGTAAAGCTCTCAAACGCATGTTTGCCGGTGAAAGTCTGTTTCTAAATCATTTCACGGCGACCAATAATGGTCAGTCTCTGATCATCGGCCCCCGAATGCTGGGAGACGTTCTGCATTTTCCACTGACCGGCGGATCGTTGATTGTTCAGGGATCCAGCTGGATGGCGTCGGATACGGATATTGAGATCGACGCCACGTGGCAGGGATTCGGGAAGGCTCTGTTCAGCGGTGAAAGCATTTTCTGGCTGAAGTGTTCCGGTGAAGGAGATCTTTTCCTGAGCAGTTTTGGAGCCATCTATGAAGTCGAAGTCGATGGCGAACATGTCGTGGATACCGGTCACATTGTGGCGTTCGAGGATACGCTGCAGTTCAATGTGACTAAAGCGGGGACCAGCCTGATCGGCAGCTTCCTTGGTGGTGAAGGTCTGGTCTGCCGTTTTAGTGGTCACGGCCGTCTGTTTTGCCAGAGTCATAACCCACCCGGCTTCGGTAAGGCACTTGGTCCCAAGCTCAAACCCCGTTGATTGGCAACGCCATGATTGAATTCTCCTGCCCCTCGTGCAGCAAAAAGTATCGCGTCAAGGACGATGTCGCGGGTAAGAAAGCTCGTTGCAAGGAATGTGGCGCCCCAATGCCCGTTCCGGACGTCGCTGCCGCCACATCGGAGGCGGCAGCCGGCATGGACGCAGGTTCGTCTGAAGTCTTAACGGGATCGACACCGCACTTCGATTATGAAATCAGTCAGCGTCCGGATTTCGCGCTGATCAGCATCAATCTGGAGGAAGGCCAGAAGATTTTCGCTGAGCCGTCTGCCATGGCGTCCATGACTCCCACTGTCACTCTGAAGGCAGGATTCAAAGGGGGACTCGGCAAAACGCTTGGTCGGGCGTTAGGTGGAGAAAGCATGATCATCAACACCTTTACCGCCGACAATGGGCCGGGTGAAGTCACGTTTGCTGCCGGTGCGACCGGTGATGCCGCCCGTTACACGCTGACAGGCAACTCTCTGATGCTCCAGCGAGGAGCCTTCATGCTGCACAGTGAAGGTGTCGAGGTGTCCGGCAAGTGGCAGGGGGCGAAGGGTTTCTTCAACGGCGAAGGTCTGGTGCTGTTGAAAGCCAGCGGCGATGGTGAAATTTTCTTCAATTCCTACGGCGCGATTCTGTCGGTCGATGTCACTGAAGAATACATCGTTGATACGGGATATGTAGTCGCGTTTGAGGATACTCTGAACTACAACATCTCTGTGTTGCCCGGTCTGCGGGGTGGCAGCAAACTAAAGACTCTGTTCTTTGGCGGTGAAGGACTGGTGTGCCGATTCTCGGGACAGGGGAAAGTCTGGATTCAAACTCGACACGTGCAGAGTTTTCTGTCCTGGGCCAACCCGTACCGTCCGTCCACGAGCAGATAGAGGACTTCAGTGATTGTCGCAGACGATCCTGAATCGCGTCACATTCTGTTTGGAGGCACGGCGTAAAACTCCGGCATGCCTCCAACTAACTCAGATGCCAGGAGTAAGATGTCGTGCCCATGAGCCTCAGGAATGTCGACAGATGAAATCCTGAAAATCGCACATGGAGGACACCGGCGACAATCTGTTTTACCAGGCTGTAGCGTTCAAATGCTTTGGCCAACACACCAGAAAATTGAACCGTTGTGCTTCCCGGACATTTTTTTCGAATGGCACGGACTGCCGTCGAGTCCCTGCCACTGTATGCGTCATATACGCGGAAACCTCAGCCAACACTCGATGATATATCCGGCAGCTTGCCTCGGGAAACCTGGTTGCCGACATTATCTCACCTCGCTTCGTCAACGGGCGGATTTCATTGCTGATTCGATCGCAGCCAGCAATTCCAGAGGCTGGTCCGTGCCGATTCGGTACCTGCGGCCATTGGTGAGCTGAATTTCCACGGCATCGAAGCCCGATACGTTGAACAGCCAGCCACCCACTATCTTTCTGATGCCCCAGCCATAATACCAGTGATTGCAGACAGTGGATGCGCTCTGGACGTCCGCAATGGTGAAACGTTTGCCGATGAGTCCCACTCCGAACGACAGAGCAATTTCGTTTTGCGAAATGCGGACTGTCAGTGAATGAAACAGAGGAAGGACGATTGCGATAATTACGGCGGGTACGCCGAGCCATATCGTTTCTTCCGGAGGACTGCCTGCTGCCAGCAGTGCAGTGGCGATTGCTGCCATGGCGAGCAGCGGTCCGCCGATCAGCCATCGGATGAGTGTTCCTGGTTGTGTGTGGTCGTAGTCGTACACGATCCGCAAACTCCATCATCCAGTGAACGGCCCGGCCAGATTGGGGTGAGTCCTCTTGTGAGCGTTCTGCCTGATCCATGTAGAGCTCGTGGACCGCAGCACCCACCATTAGTCTCGATGATTGAGCTTCAGAAATCCACTGATTCGAACCTGATCGTGTCTTCCCTGTGTTTTCTGGCAAAAAATGCACTCACTGACAGAGTTCGTGACAGCGAACGGACTCGCCGAACAGCCTTGCCGATATCTTCTCGCTGTTGTGTTTCCAGCTGCAGGGGCGATACTCGCAGGCGTTCACTGTAGAACGCACAGTTTTCGTGGGCGATCAGTACAACGCGTTCCAGACCGTGAACATTGACCAGAAAACGCAACTGTTCGAAGACGCCTTCGTCTTCACGATAGGTCGCAAAGTGGCGCGCCAGGCATGCGGCGCCGCCGGGCACCGCCAGTCGATCATACCGAGGCAGTTGAAGTGCGTTGTGCAGTAAGTCGTCGAACTGTGCTCCAAATCGTCCGTCGCTGCAGTACACGGCAGCGGCCCGAATTCGTTTGGGATCGAACCGTACAGAACTCTCGTAAAATAACTGATTCTTCTCGTTATGCATGATGTCCAGAAAGAACGTTCAAAGGCAGATATGTTCGTCGCTGCCGGCAACGAAGTGGGCCACGCTGGCAAGCAATTGAGTCTACTAGATTAACGTGGCTTGAACAAAGCGTGAACGCGATGTCACTGTCACGTGGCTGGTGTCTTTGTGTTGTGCAGCTGTTACGGAGAAGGCAGGCAAAAATCCTTCGTGCTTTCACAAAACGCCGGTATTAAGTTGTCGATTTCAGATTGCAACGCCAATTACCCGTCTTCAGGTTCTTGTTCCAGTCTGACGGCAGGCCACCACATCCAACGTGCGGCACCACATCGAGGACCTCTATCGCCCATAGCCGCGCAACGCAACGATGTGCCGCCGCCCTCGTGAAGAAAACGAGTCACGCCGACCGCCTTTCAATGATACTAACTCCACCGCACGCTGCCAAAGAGCAAGGATGATCACGTAGCGACCTTGCGTAATACGATGCTGGGAGACCTTACGCGGGGGCGAATTCGGAGTCGTTAGACTCAAGGAGTTGGAATTCTGGCTTAATGTGATCCGGAACGTTGGGGAGCGGGAATTCCCGAAGGAAAATGCGTGCTCAGAAAGCGTATTATACTGCACGTGAGCAGTGTTAAGCATGTCGAAAAATCGAGTGACCTGCCCCCACGGATGGTGCCAGATTCTAACTCGGATCCGGCGTAAAGTTTATTGCTGACAACACGGCTTCCGGCGCTGGTAGCCGATAGCCTAATGAACTGTGTGGACGAACCACATTGTAATGCCGTCTCCAGCGTTCTGTCAGCACTCGCGCTTCGAGCAGAGTGTTAAACAGCTCCACGTTAAGCAACTCGTCACGCAGTTTTCCGTTGAAGGATTCGATAAATCCGTTCTCCCACGGACTACCGGGTTCAATAAACAGTGTTTGAACGCCGACACGGTCCAGCCAGGTCCGAACACGCCCCGCCGT
>JAQWOH010000032.1 GCA_029245955.1 Fuerstiella sp.
AGGAACGACGCTGCCCGGTTCGGGATAGAGTTCCCATTTCTCAAGCCGGTAACCTTCGCGTTCCTTCGCCCACAGCCTTCGCGGCGCGGGCTGCTGTGGCGTTTCGGGGAAGCTCAGCAATTCTCGCATCCTGGCCCGCACTTGTGTCTGCCAGGCTTGAAACTCCTCGGGCGTGAAGTGCGGGTTGAAAGCCAGCCTGGGCCTGGCGTTGCGCACGAGATGCTGCACGAATCCCCGTGTGCTGACATGTCGCCCGTCGGGCCGCCCGCTGCGCACGATTTTCTCCGCCTCGATGTTCAGTTCCTGGCCGCTGGCCGGAATAATTAATCCGGGCGCCCATGCGGCGATCACGCTTAACGCAAGGGCCAGGCAACGCCGTTGCGGCTCCCGAGGGTTGTTTCGATTCATGATAATCTCCACTGTGCAGGTATTTCATGTGCTCACGACCGCACCATGATAACCCAATCGCCGCGTGAACCCATCGAACGGAATGTTTGACTTCAAACGGAGAGAACAAACACTCGGCTTCGCTCCACTGTCGCTGAGGAACGTAGGCCGGCCCACGCGAAGCGCAGTTCCGGCAGTTTGTCGATCTGAACGCTCCGCGCGGTTGCCGGAATAGCCCGACCGCCGTCAAATTGACATATGGGTGATTATCTTCGCGCATCCAGTGATCGCGACCGGAGCGGACGGCCCGGCATTGCTTGCACGCTCAGGTGGGCGTGTCCAGTGTTTCGCAGTCCACACTCCGCCAATGTTGTTTCGTTGGCATAGACTCTGCACTCCGACGCTTCAACTGGTTAACATGGAGGAAGATGGCACTTTCTATTCACACCAGCAGGAAGGAGCCAATACAGCGACCACCGGTCGATGGGACGAATGCATTGAAGTGAAGTGCCGGAGGCGCGGAGTTTCATGATGCCGACAACTCTCGAATCCGCAGTTACCAAGTACCTCCGTTCCGGCAACCCCGCGCAAAGAACTCGCAAAGAGTATGCGACAACACTCAGAAAGTGGAAACGCTGGGACGAAGGTGTTCGGCTCGACGAACTGGGCGGCAGGAAGATTCGCGATTTTCTCGATTGGGTTTACACAGATGCGACATCCCGAGACGCCCGAAACCCGGGCAGAACAGCGAATAAAGTTCGTTCACACTTGTGCGCCGTGATGTCGTGGGCATGGGAACAGGATCTTGTCACCTCACTTCCCAGATTTCCAAAGGTCAAACCGCAACGCGATGTTGCAGGGCGCCATTACCTGACAAAAGCTGAGGTCAACGCGCTCTATTTCGCGACTCACGAAATGAAAAGACCAAGAGGCTGTTGCGAGCCGTCTCCTGTCGGTCGTTTCTGGCGAGCTGCTCTCGTCATCTTCTTCAATTATGGATTGGATACAGGGACCGTCTGGAAAACATCGCCATTTCACGAACCGATTCTGTGGCGACACGTGTCATGGAAACAGCGATCACCTGACCGTGAGCTTAAGGAAACATCTCGGTGGGGATGGCTCTTCTATCGTCGTGTGAAGACCGGCAAGGCGTTCTACCGACCGATGAATCGGACCGTGCGCGAACATTTCCGAAGCATTCTGCCAGATGATCCAGATCTGGACGCGCCCGTTTTTCTTGGTGGCGGCACACGCCCCAATAAGAGGTTTCGTGAACTGTGCCAACTCGCTGGAATTGGCCCAAAGTCCGATCTCGAAAATGGAGAAGACCGCCCTTGGGTGCTGAAGGATCTTCGCAAGACGTGCGCAACGCACTACGACGAGCATATCCCCGAATCATCCGTCGAAATTCTCGGGCACTCTGCCGGAGGCATTACCTACCGGCACTACGCCCATCGAGCTCCGCTCGCATTCAAGGCGATCATGACTCTCCCGCAACCGACAGCGTTCAGAGGTCTCGCTAAAGGATTCGACGGCGCTGAGGGCAGCGAGTAGAATGTGCCAGGGTGTGAGCAGGAAAGAACTGTTCGGCGTCGAAAATCACCAGTGTGTGGTTCTCGTCAACGAATATCAATCAGCTGAAAATGAAGAACCGAAGACCTTACAATCCGCAAAGACACCAGCAATTACTGGTCGGCTGAATATCTGGACCCTACGGGTACCTGATTGCTACGCCGGTCTCGATCCGCCAGGATGCTGTGTGATGAGCTCGGTGGGCGCTGAATGCTGACTTTAAACGTCCGCGACAATGGAGAACGATGACAATGACTGCCATGTCGGAACAATCAACCGACCTCGATGTGCGACCGCTTACAGGCGCGATGGGAGCCGACGTATTCGGTGTTGATCTCACCAAACTCGACGGCCAAACGCTGGTCAGTATCAAGAGGACTTTTCATGAGTACGGGGCGATTGTGGTTCGCAACCAGTCGCTGACGCCGTCGGCACTGCTCGAATTCGCCAAAAAGATTGGAGCGATCGAGGTGCATCCAATCGTCAAGGGGCTCGACGAACACCCGGAGGTTATCAAGATTCATAAGGCCACGGGAGACGTGGCGACGTTTGGCGTTGGATGGCATTCGGACAACTCATTCACGCCGCAGCCAAGCCTCGGTTCCATTGTTTACGCGGAAAAAGTTCCGCCGGTAGGTGGCGATACTCTATTCGCAAATCAGTATCTGGCCTGGGAACAGCTGTCTGGCGGCATGCAGCGCATGCTCGAGGGGCTCCGTGCAGTCCACAGCGCGAAGTATGCATACACGGCACCGACAGCGAAGGACAAGTATGAAGGCAAGACTACGATTGCCTATACGCATTCTGACGTCGTCCATGCGGAAGTCGTCCATCCTGTCGTGCGGACGCATCCCGAAACTGGCCGCAAGGCGATCTACGTGAATCCAATGTTCACCGTGCGTTTTGAAGACATGACAGAAGACGAGAGCCGACCCCTGCTCGACTTTCTGTTTCGACACTGCGTGCGTGAGGACTTTCAGTGTCGCGTTCGCTGGCAGGAGGGGGCCGTCACACTCTGGGACAATCGCTGCGTGCAGCACACGGCCTTGAATGACTGCCAGGGTTTCGAGCGAATTCTGTATCGCGTAACAGTGCGAGGCAACGCGCCGGCGTAGTCCTGTGGCAATATCACGATAAGTGAGCAGTCCGAGAAAAGTATCTTCGATGTCGTCTGTTCTGCGTTTGCTGGTTGTTGATGCGTATGATGCGGACGGTCGTGCGGCGATTAAGTCCGCTGGCGCCACTGCTGCCGGGCAACTTTATGCACGCGTGCTGAGGGCAATTGAACCCGGGGCTGCGATTGAAGTTGTCGAAATGATGGGCGCCCGTACACAGCTGCCCGACAGAGTCGCGATCGCTGAATTTGACGGAATTGTCTGGACGGGATCAAACCTCACGATTCACAAACCGACTGCAACGGTGAGGCCGCAGATCGAGCTGGCGCAGTCAGCATATGCGGCCGGCGTGCCGCAATTCGGATCGTGTTGGGCCATCCACGTTGCGGTCGTGGCTGCTGGCGGTACGTGTGCCGCGAACCCGAACGGACGCGAATTTGGAATTGTCGGAGTAACCGCAACGGCGGAAGGAGCCGTCCACGGGCTGCTGCGAGGACGACCAAAAGATTTCCAGAGTTTCAGTAGTCACGAGGATATGGTGGTCTCGCTGCCCGCAGGCACGACACATCTTGCGCGGAATGATTTCACGGAAATCCAGGCCATTGAAGTGCGGTCAGGCCGCGGCGTGTTCTGGGCGGTACAGTATCACCCCGAGTATGACCTGCATGAAATTGCATCACTGGCGGAGCTTCGCGGCGAGCAATTAGTAGAGCAGGGCCGGTATGGCAGCGTTCAGGAGAGACAGGCGTTCGTCCGTGATTGCCGAGCATTATACCAGAATCCTGGTGACGAAAATGCCGCTCGACGACAGAACGTTTCCGCCGAGTTGCGCGACGAGATGCTGCGACGGCTGGAAATCCGCAACTGGCTCGACATGCAGGTCCAAGCGGCAACGATCCATCGTTAGTTCTCAACATCGCGTATGTTCTCTGCAAGAATCGATACCATTGCAGCGTTTCACGTTGATGTGCGGCCGCGAAGAACGGCCTTCGACAGCAATGTCGTTACTCCTGCGAGCCAGTATCGTCTTCGACAATCAGTAACCTGTTGTTCGCGCAAGAAGTTCGTACCGACACCAATAACACAACTCTATCCAAAGTTACTCACAATATGACCATTCGCAGACTCCTTGTTGCTGGAATAATGATCGCCTCGGCGAGCTTGTTGATTCACATAGCTGATGGGACACGGGTCTCGGCGGATGAATTCGATGGCGACGAGCAGACCATGTTGCCAGTTGCGGCCGTACAGAACGATTCCTCTCGCGCCATTGCATCTGAAAATGAGGTCCCTAACGACAACGTCGACATTGACCAGTGGGTCAACGACATGTTTGGGGCGGCCGCGGCAAACCTTAGCGCTGTCGTTTTCTATGAAGTTGAGGTTGGCGGTGTCAGATTCACTTTGGTCATCGTCTGGCTCATCGTTGCGGCTGTGTTTTTTACCGCTTCCTTCCGGTTTGTGAATATTTGGGGGCTTCCGCAAGGGCTCAGGATTGTCCAAGGCGACTACAGCAATTCAGACGCTCCGGGCGAAATCAGTCACTTTCAGGCTCTCTGCACAGCGCTGTCAGGCACTGTCGGTATCGGCAACATTGGCGCCATGGCTTATGCAATTGCCTATGGAGGGCCCGGGGTGTTGTTCTGGCTCATTGTGGCGGGGTTCTTTGGCATGACAACCAAATTCGTGGAATGCACACTGGGCGTCAAATATCGCCGGCAGAATGCAGATGGTTCCGTGTCCGGAGGGCCCATGTATTTCCTTGAAAGAGGATTTGCCGAACGCGGGATGATGCGGATCGGAAAGTTCCTGGGTGGCTTCTATGCGACTGGCATGGTGGTGGGCTGTCTGGGTGTGGGCAACATGTTTCAGTCAAACCAGGCTTATTCCCAGTTCGTAGTCGTGACGGGCGGCCCGAATAGTTTTTTTGTCGACAAGGGCTGGCTTTTCGGCCTGATCACTGCGTTAGTGCTTGGGCTCGTCATCATCGGTGGGATTAAAAGTATCGCCAAAGTTACGTCCAAACTCGTTCCATTGATGGCCGTACTCTACTGTGTCTTTGCCGTCATCATCATCGTGATGAACATCCAGTACGTCCCGACAGCGATTCTATGGGTTTTTCGTGATGCATTTCACCCCAGGGCGGTTGGTGGCGGAATGGTGGGCATCATAATGATTGGGTTCCAGCGAGCCTTGTTCTCGAACGAGGCAGGTCTCGGATCTGCGTCCGTGGCACACTCTGCCGTGAAAACGCAGCACCCCGTCACCGAAGGCCTGGTTGCCACTATCGGACCATTTCTGGATACCATCGTAATCTGCAGCCTGACGTCCATGTGCATTATTACGTCGATGGTTGCGGTCAGCGATTTTCAGTCGACGATTCCAGGCGGCGGAGAAAATCTGGCGATGGGAATCCAGCTCACGTCGGCTGCGTTTGAACGGAATATTTCATGGTCTCCTTATCTGATCGCCGTAGCAGCTATGCTGTTTGCATTGTCGACTATGATCTCGTGGTCCTACTACGGGGCCAAGGCTTGGACATATCTGGTCGGAGAAGGCACAGCGAAAACGAACGTGTTCAATTTTGTTTTCTGCGTCTTTGCCGCTCTCGGCTGCATGGTACAACTTGGGCCAGTGATTGAAATTTCGGATGCGCTAATCTATTTGATCTGCGTTCCGAATATTATCGGGTTATATGTCCTTGGACCTGCCGTCAAAAGAGATCTGGACGACTACTTCGACGCGGTCAGAAATGGGGAAATCACCGGCAGCCACACGAAGAAGAATCACTGATCAGCCTGGCAATATCTGTCAGTGACGCGAATTTTCAGCCGAGTTTCCCAGAACCTACCGGCACGACAGGAGGAACTGAGGATTACGTGCGACAAAACATTGGCGGACGACGAACAAAACGCACGGCTGTAAAATCACGGACCACGGACGCCAGTCATAAGATGATTGCACCGTGGGGGCAGGTCAGAAGGCTGCGCTGAATTGGGCAAGAACAGTCGGACACATATCTACAGTTCCGACCTTGCCAAGACTCAAGAAGACTCGCAAGGCAAAAGTCATGAAGGGGCGACCGTAGGGTCCAAAACTCCGCCGCCAGAAAAGCTGTTTAACAATCAGGTTTTAGAAATAGAAATCGTTCGCGATTTCCGTCAGGCTTTGGCCAGAGAGAGCGGCCGCTGAACGAGGAATTGGCGTCGGCCCACGCTGAGCGCGGACCTTCACCGCAGAATGACCACGATTCGGTGCAGCTCAGAATCAAGCGGCTCGTCGGTCGTAGTACTTGAGCATGCCACCGAGTCGTTCTCGGCACTCGATTCTGCCCACAACGACACCGACATTTGCGGTCGGCTCGATGAGCTGGTTGCCGAGGCCCTGATGATTCCGCTCGCGGTGATAGTGCTTGACGTATTCACCAAATGCGTTCTCAAGTGACCGACGTCCGAAGAAAATTATCCGGGAAAGACACTCGGACTTCAGACTGCGGAACCATCTCTCCATGTAGGCGTTCAAGTTGAGACTCTTCGGTGGCAGCAGGACGACTTCAGTGTCCGTGTTCTGCTCCAGGAATTCCCGCATGGCGATGAAGCTCGTATCGCGATCCACAATGAGATGCTTGGCGTCTTTCAGGAATCCGTCTTCGCAATCGGTGAGATTGCGGCAGGCCTGTTTCATCCACGTGGCATTCGGACTCGGCGTGATCCCTGCAATGTGGACGCGGCGCGTCTTCAAGTGCATCACGGCGAGAACGTAGAACGTCACAAGTCCGTTTCGCGTCCAGACTTCGACAGTCGTGAAGTCCGTGGCGAAGATAGAATCCCAGTGAGCTTTCAGGAATGTTGACCACGCCGGTGTTCGCTGCCGATCAGGTGCTGGTTCAATGCCGTGAGCCTTCAGCACATTGGCCACTGTGGAATCGGCGATGTGATATCCGACGTTCTTAAGTGCTCCCTGAATGCGATCATAGCCCCATGTGGGATTCTCTTTGGCAAAGCGAACAATCGCATCCACAATGACCTGTCGGATTCGCGGTCTGCCGGGGTTCCGTTTGTCGCTGGAATCAAACTTCCTGGCCACGAGTTCACGGTGCCAGCGAAGAATCGTGTCTGGCGTGACGACGGTTTTGAGTTCCAGCAGAGCCTTACGGCCAATGGCATGAGCCTTAACAGCCAGTAACCGACGCTGATCGTCATTCAGCAGCAGTCGCTTCCTGCCGAACTTCTTCAGGAGCGCCTCGATCTGGGCGTTCTGGAACTGGATGATCTGTTGCTGCCGCTGGTTGACCATGCCACAGAGCACGGCGAGCAGCATGTGCCAGGGCTGGAGCAGGAAAGACATAGTCGGCGCCGAAAATCGTCACTTTCGGCGGCAGGCGGATGAAATCAAGCGGCGGAAATGCAAGACTCTGGTGAGCCGTAAGTCCCGCTTGTTCCCGTGTTTCGCGGTCGGCGGAGTTTTTGACCTTACGGTGTCCCCTTTTGTTTGATTGTTTAGTGGAGTCGATGGCCTGGGCGTGAGCTAGAGTTACAGAAGCTTGGGGGTCGAACATTTCCACAATTCGTGGCGGGTGCGGCCACCACAACCTGTTTTCTCAAGCAAACGGTAAACGCAGACTCATGGGTATCGACCATTGCCGACAGCGACTGCGGCCAATCATGGGCGGCTGGTTGGTTTTGTGGGTGTTCATTCGACCGGCCCACTGGCCGTTCCCGGACTTCGGTACGGGCGACCGAATGTTCTGGTGGAACATCCTTAATCGTGTTGTCTGGGCGGTCGTGCTTGCCGGCGCCTCGATCGTCGTAGACCTTCTTGTGGTCGAGTGGTCGAAACGACGGGGAATCGGACGGCAATCGGCGCAATCCCCGCCGCACTGTTTTTGGTCTGTGCTGGGCGCGGCCTTATTGGCCAGGACGTGCGTCGGTTTTGCATTCGCAGGAAGACCGCTACCTGACGGAAGTGCAGAATTCTATGCAGCGGTACGGTACTGTGACATCGTTTCCATCACCTTGTTGCCGGTAGTGATTTGGCTCGCGCGAAGAGTCGGCCCGCCTTTGCAATGGTCGTTTGTCCAGAAGATGAGGCTTCAACCCCCTGATTAAGTCACGTTGTGTCGATGCCTCTTTCAAGAGAACGCGGGGTGGGTGCCACTGGCTTTGCCAGTGCTCAGGGAACAAAGGGGACATCCACTCTTCTCCATCAGGGGTCCGTGCAGCTCTCGACCATCGCCAGGATGCCCGCCTTCAGCGTCGCGGGCAGGTCGGGCCAGGATGAGCGTCTGAAGGTGCGGGTCCAGTTCGAGGTGTTGTGTACTGAGTGCGCCGCATTCTGCGCCGCCGTGGTTGGGGATCGCTGTTTTGACCGGGTTTTCTCTTGCGTTCTTACAGAGACATCGACGATTCCGTCGCAATATCGCCAGTCTCCGCAACAGGTTGCGTCCTCGGCCGACTCGCTCGCCCACATCGCTGGTCGCCAACAGAGACAAACCTGAGGCACGCACGACGCCCCGAGTGACCGCTCCCGGGCCCAAAGTCTCTGTTCACCGGCAGAGACAATTGGTTCGCGTAGGGTCAAGAAACTGAACCGACCGCAAGGGTCTATGAAAACCAGGTCTTCGGCAGAACAACGTTGGGTGCGATTTCTGTCGAGAGTCGACCAGAAAGCGAGACGTGGGGCGCTCGAAGTGACCGCGATTCGCGACGGACGCGCACCATCAGGGCAAAGGGAAGTCGCCTTGATGTTACTCTGGTGGGATCAGGCTATGACCCAACTTGCACGCTCTACCTTTGTCAAGGGCTGCGATAGATGTTCACGGACAGCAGGTGATTGGTGAGGTTGCCGCGACCGCCTCGGTCGATGTGCTGATTCAGGTACCCGATCTCCGTTCTCCAGCGGCTGTCAGACCTCCGTTTCAATCCGCAACCGACGAAAAGTCGATTCTGATCGAATCCGGCGTTGGCACCCCAATCGGTGTCATTGAGATGGACAAAGATTTCGTCCCATAATACGAAGGTGTATTTTTCATCGCAGGATATCGGCTCTCGCCAGCTGAAAAGTTGGCGGAAACGGGATCCTGCATCTTCACCTGTTTCAACAAACCGTTGTTCCAGGCGTGACCGGAATCCGATCGTATGGCAGCCGATTGGTTGTGACCAGGTCACCTGTTGCCAGATACGATGCTCGTCAAAGTCAGGTGCTGTTGCCGGAGAGGTTCGAATCCAGCCATATCCCGCCCAGAGGGTAAACCTTTCATCGAACGCGTATCCGATGCCGGGTCGAACAATACTCTGGCCGAATCCATCCGTGTCGTCGAAGAATCGTGCGTGCCCATCGAACCACCATTTCAAGCGGTCGTTGACGTCTGGGGCGATGTCACCGCGGCCAAAACCGCCCGCCCAAAGACCGGAGTCATTGACAGATTGAGCTTTTGCGGTGATCTGGCAGGATAGCAGCAGGGCGAACACCCAGAAAATTACATTCCAGCGTACCATGGTCCCTTTCCCGATGCGGACTTAGGATTTTGCGCAGAATCCAAGCAAATCAAAGATCGGCATGACAAGAACGGACGGTTCAAGAAAAATTGAATTTCCTCGAAAAATGCGGCCGTAGGGTCAAAAAACTCCGACGCCAGAACAACTGTTTGGCAATCAGTTGTTAGCAAGCGAATTGAGTCACGATTTCGGCCGAACGTGGTTGAGACGATTCGACCACAGGCGAGTCAATCGGTGTCTGCTTGAACTTATCGCGCACCTTCACCGCAGAATGATCATAGTTGGTGCAGATCTTTCCCGGCTTCTTCAGCAGAGCCTCGGTCTGTGCATTCAGGAACTCGATGAGCTGTTGCCGACGTTGATTGACCATGGCGCAGAGGGCCGCCAGCAGGATGTGTCAGGGGGGAGCAGGAAGGGCATGTTCGGCGCCGAAAACCGATCAGTTTCCGGTGCCGATAGGCGAAATCAAGCGGCGGAAATGAGAGACTTTGATGAGCCATAAGTCTCGTATTTCACGGCGCACAGTTTCTTGAATCTCCGTGCTCGTCACGTCAACGGCAGCGGATTTCCGTCGCTGACCGGGAATGGCCTTCCCAATTGATCCCGAATTACCGTCCGAGGCGCAATACCGAGGGCATTGAAGATAGTGGCGTGGATATCCGCAGGACCACATTGCTCTGTTTCAGGGAAAGCGCCATGGGCATCGCTGCTGCCGTAGACTTGCCCGCCCCTGATTCCCCCGCCAGCGAGTGCAACTGAGTATACAGAGGGATAGTGATCGCGTCCGGCTGCACCATTGATTTTGGGTGTGCGTCCAAAATCGGTAAGGACGACGACAAGTGTGTCGTCCAGCGTGCCGCGTTGATCGAGATCCGTCAGTAGAGTTGACAGCCCCTGATCGAAAACGGGGAGCAGATTCTTTCTGAGCCGATTGAAATTATCGCCGTGAGTATCCCACATGTCACCACTGCCGCCGTTCAGGTCCCCGGCTGCACAGCAGACCTGAACGATCGGGACACCGGCTTCGGTCAGGCGTCGAGCCAAAAGCATGCTCTGTCCGCCGATATGATCGCCGTAGGATTCGCGGATTTCGACCGGTTCGCGTTCCAGTTCATAGGCATTTTTGACAGCAGAGCCAAGAAGCATTCCGCTTGCCATCTGGCGGAAGTGCTTGAAATTGCCGAAGTCGGTTGCCTTACTGACCGGATCTTCCAGCGAACCGAGAAGTTCGCGTCGCGCAGAAAACCGTGTTGTGTCAACTTCGTCGAGGTGCAAAACCTGAGAGCCCAGCGATCGAGAGACGCCGCCGAATGCATTACCCTTCGGAGTTCGCATGACGATGGGATCGTACTTTGCTCCCAGCCAGCCACCGTATTCGCCAGCCTGCAATGTGCCATTATCGACCAGTGGATAAGGAAGTCTGACCGCCCCCGGCACTCCCACAGGAGCGCTACGAAGCTTTGAGACGACTGAGACGAATGACGGCCAGTCGTTCTGCATTGGCGGAATGTTGCCCGCACGAGGCGGCTTGTGGCCTGTGAGGTTCCAGTACATGCCCCGACCATGAGCGGAATCGTCGTGACAGATCGAACGGATGATGGCCAGCTTCTCTGTCTGCCTGGCAAGTAACGGCATATGTTCGCTGATCTGAATTCCCGGGGTGGCGGTAGAGATCGGAGAGAATTCGCCCCGAATGCCTGATGGAGCCTCCGGTTTTGGATCCCACGACTCAAAGTGACTCATTCCGCCCCAGCAATAGATCAGGATGCACCTGCGATGTCCGGGAGCGGCCGGATTCGTAGATGCCACAATTTTTTGCAGCTGCAGAAGCGATGCCGGAGACAGCCCGTATGCCCCCGCTACAGTTGGCAGAAGGCATCGGCGCGAAATGCGGTGACAATGATTTATTGACGGTCGATGTCGGTTCATAGTTGTTCAGGATCCTGCTGAGACTGCATCAGTTTGCTTTGACAACTCCTGTTTCGATTTGGTATTCCGATGGTACGGTCGTCGAATTTATTGGGGCTGAGCCCTGAGAAGGAACGCCTCCCGAGCCTCAAGGAACCGTGATTCGACCTGTTGACGATCCACCTCACTCACAAAGCGGTTACGAGCAGCCACCACTCGAAGCAGTTGATCGATCCACTCCACAAAAAAGTTCGCATCATCGGCGCTTCTGATGGGTTGTTTGTCGACGAGAATATTAACCGGACTTGTGTGAGCCCAGACGGGACCGTCAAACACCAGGGGATGGCTGGGCCCTCGGACACGAAGCGCGACCCAACTGCTTTGCTCAATCGGAACGTCTATTTCAAACCGGTGTCTATGCATCAGCGTCTCCTCGGAATTTTCCGGCACACTCGTGGCGAAAAGTACTTCTCCGTTTACAACAACTTCGACATGGTCAAATGGCACGTGGCTTTCCACATCTGCCATAACATGAACTTTGTCGGTATCTGCCGACACCGTTGCGCCGGGCTGGGCGCCTTCGACTTCGAGTTGCAGCATCGGGCCGTTTGTTACAAAGGTTTGCCCGGCGGTGAGTCCTTCCAGCCAGTTTTTCATCGTCAGCGGGCCGTCGACTTTAACGTAAACACGGCTGCCGCCGAGGGGGTCAGTGGATTGATCCAGCAGAGCATCGGTGCCAACGCAAGCCGAGAGCTTTAATCCGCAATTTAACAGTCGATACCACAGTTCTGCGGACTGCTCTTCGTCGCTGTTGTACGACATTACATCGACAGCCTGAGTCATATTCAAGATTGCATCGATTGGCAATTCGCGGGCCGCTCCAGTGCCGGCAGTCAGCTCATCAGTAAAAGGCCATGGCTGTCCCTTGAACATCGGATGAGCGTAGGTCACAACTCCCCCCTGCTGGATTGCCTGTTCCGCCATGAAGAAATTCGCCGGAAAGTCATGGGAATGAGGCGTGCTGTCGAAACCGGTGTACTGCGGCTCGACCAGTTTGCTGATGCCCAAAAACTGCATATGTCCATAGATTGAACTTCTCATTTCCTCGCCAAAGACAAGGAGATGCCGGCCCGAGGAGGATGGATGCGGCTTTCCCGTGATCAGGTCCGCATCGCGGATATCGTCGCCGATATTGTTGGAAGCGCAGAGATTCACGTAATTCACTCCTTCGGCCCGCGCCGCAACCAAAGCGTCACCAATCGTGACGTTGATTCTGCCTCCGGTGTGCAGATGAACGTGGGAATCGCCCGAGTACCATCCGCGCGATGCCATGTCGATCCACGGCTGCTGCTGAACGGTCACTTCCCTGTCCCCGGTTACGTCCAGATCAATCGTTTGCGGAATGAACTCAAGGCCACCGGAGACCACGACGCGTGCGCTGCCCGACGGAAGTGAGACTACAAACGCACCGTCTGCATAGAAATAAGATTCACCCGCTTTTGTTTTCCGCACCGCAGATCCTTCGGGTGCATATTCCTGACTGTCGGCTGCCAGAATCCGAACTCGTGCGGCGGCCGGCCCGTCGTTGTGCAGATGCACTTTCACATTGTACATCTGTGGGTCAGCGCAGACTGATAACACCGGAACACTGACTGAGACGGCCAGGATTGTCACCTTGAACAGAATATTTCTGACGACGCTGTTCACGGGCCATATCTCCTTTGCGTTTCATCGTGGTCTATTCAAAAACAGAATCGTCAAGCACAAGCGAATAGATCGTACCTTCATATCCGACGATCAGCAGCTCACCGTCGCTGTCGATACCGAATGAGGCTGGCTTCTCGGGACACATGCCAACCTGTCGGACCTTGACAAGCTGTCGATCGTGCTGTGTGAGTGCCCAGATTCTCCTTGACTCAAAATCACTGAAAATATATGCGCCGACGTATGACGGACTCCGTTTACCTCGGTAGACATGTCCTCCGGTGACCGAAACACCGTGCCGACGGCGGTACGAAAACACGGGCGGAGTAAACACTTCGTCTGCGCGACGATATCGATCTGAAAACGGAGTGAAGCCTTCGTAGACATTCCACCCGTGATTTTCGCTGATTCGCGGCATCGAAACTTCTTCGAACAGATTTTGCCCGATATCTCCAACCCATAAGTCTTTTGTAACCAGATCCCAGCTGAACCGCCATGGCATCCGGAAACCCCAGGCCCAGATTTCCGGCCGGAAGGGTTCGCCTGCGCCGCTGAAAGGATTTGTTTCCGGAATGGCATAGGGCCGGCCCCCGCTTTCGTGATCGACATCGATCCGCAGGATCTTTCCCAGCAGGAGCTTTAGGTCCTGTCCGTGGCCATCGGGGTCTTCCTGCGGACCGGCATCACCCGCTCCAATGTATAAGTATCCGTCCGGGCCAAATGCCAGCATACCACCCCAATGGATGTCGGTCGGTTGCGGAATTCGCAGCAGTCGCCGTGAGGCCCCACCAGCGTCACGGCTCAGGTCTTCTGTCGCCCTGCGTTCGACAACCACCGGAGAAAAGACACCTTCTTCGCGGACGTGATAGTTCAGGTAGTATTTCCGATTTTCAGTGAACTCCGGATGGGGCGCCAGACACATGACTCCTTCGAACTGCCCGGTGATTGCTTCGTGACTTAGATCGCCAAATAGAGTCTTCCGGTCGCCATCCTCACGTTTTTCAAGCTGCCAGATTTTGCGGGTCTGTTGCTCGACGACAAGATACGTGTTCCTCGTTCCGGGTTTTGCGATGATCCAGACGGGATGGTCAAACCGCATTTGCTCTGAGTGAAATGGCACGAGACGAATTGGGTTTGCAACTTCCATGATCTCGGCCGGCATACCGGGGAGAGATTGGGCTTCCTGTCTGAGAGTTGAAAGGTACTCGATTAGATCTGTAAACTGCCCCACTGTGACGGTTTTGAAGAGGCCTGATGGCATCAACGATGTCGTGCTCCGCTGCTCTTCCTCAACGTCCCGCAGCGGAATGCTGATCGTCTTACCTTCTGCGTCAAACAGTTCGATTTCTGTATCACTCCGCCGTCGCATCACTCCGCTCTGCGTTGTGCCATTTTTCTTAACAACGGTGAGAGCCGCATAATCCGGGTGAATGTTCGCATTGGGTTCGAGAACAGAGACAATAAGTTGTTCCCGGGTGTACTTGTCACCGATCACAGCCAGATTCGGGCCAGCCAGTCGTTCGCCGCCTGTGATCGTGTGACACTTTCTGCAGGCTGATTCCTTCGATTCAAAGACGACTTTGCCACGGTCGGCGTCTCCTGACTTCATCGCGGCAGCCCGATACCGAGTCGTTAACTCGTTGTCGTCCTGTGCGGCTACAGACGTTGCGAGACACAACGCGAGCAAGGCCACAGCAGATGACGTGCAGCGTACAGAGGAAAGGCCTGCTGAGTTCCGTTTGTGTTCCATGTCGGACCAGTGAAATTCTTGTTTGACGGGGGCCATGATCGAGCGTCGCTCCGGTGAGTGCCGGTAGCTGCAGATGGCACGTTATCCGGAATCATTGTCCATTGGCAAACGTAACCGCGACTCAGGTCATCGCAAACACCAGATCTCCAGCCGTGCTACCGCATTAGCAAAACGACTGCCGGAAACATTCTTAAGTCGCATGGAATCGAGCCGGCACCAAGTTGAAAGATAGCTGCCTCGTGGAGCACCTTTCTGAAAGTTCACTGGGACGCGATGGCCGCGGTCGATTTCCACCTGATGTCCAACAGAGCTTAAGACGACCGAACGTCTTGGTGGACTATTGCGAGCGTATCGCCGAGCCACTTAGTGACGCCACGATTTCCAGGTTATGTGCCACTGAAATGCAGACGCGATGCGCGCTGATCTGGGTTAAACGAGTCAATCGTCCGGCGAATTGCCGTGGTGGATTTCTGCATCGACCAAAAAAATGGCACCCTGTCCCCCGCGTTTGGCAGAAATCCTCGACCGAAATATCCGGTCGAGCTTTTTGACCCTTCGGGATTGTGTTCCTCTTGTGTTGTTTAATCTGGCGTTCGATTGCTGACTTCGTCACAGATTTGGTGACCGGGGCTGGACTGAGCTAGCGATGGAAGCCGCGGAACCAACGCAGTCGATCCAGTGGTCGGCAACGCAGATACGCTTCTGGCGCTGCCTCTAAGTAATCAAATCATTCAACGGACCACGATACGAGCTGTCGTTCTGCTTCAGCACCAGGTCTTCGTTGCCGTAGTGTTCGATCGGGTTGCCGAAGGCGTTCAGCAAGGTCGTCCACCAGTTTCCGATGGTACGGCAGCCGGAATCGCCGTATTTCGGATAGCGAATGTAGCGCCCGGGGATGTTCAACTTTCCACCGCACCCGCCGAGCACCACGTATGGCCATTCGAAACAATCGCCGTGGTGTTTGTTTGCGGAGTCACTAAAGAAGATGATCATGGTGTTGTCGAGCATCGTGCCGTCGCCTTCGGGGACCGCCTTCAGCTTGCCAGCCATGTCGGCCAGCAGGCCGCAATGATGTTTGCGAATGATATTGCGGCATTCTTCCTGGCTGCGACTGCTTTCGTTGTGGCCAATGCCGTGATTGTGTTTGGCCAAGCCGAGATCCGAATACACGGTCGAGAGATTATCCAGACGCAACGTCACGCAGTTAGTCAGCCCGGCGATGAGAGCGGCTGACGCGAGATCGAAGTGAGCTTCCTGGCGAACCTCCTCTATGTCTGACTTAAACTTGTCGTCGAAGGCGGGAGCATTCGTTTTGATGCGATCCCGCATGTCGGTGAGTCGGCTATGACGGACCTGAAGTTCTTCGAAGGCGTTGAGATACGCGTCGAGTTTGTTCTTTTCCGCCGATGGAATCGCCTCGTTGACCTTGCGAATGTCGTCCACCATGAAATCGAGCAGGTCCTTTTGCGTACGGAAACGCTTTTGGCCCTGACCGCTGGCCGATATGGCGGAACCGAACAGCTGTTCGAAGGCCAGGTCGGGGCTGCCCTGGAAGGGGAGTTCTTTATTGGCGGCAGTCGCCGTAATGCCCGGATACAGAACTCCGCCGAACGACTTTGACAGCGCCGGGCCTCGAACAGCCAGTCCAACATGGTTGAACGGAGCCGGGTTGAGCTTCGCAAGTTCTGCGTCTGCGGTGGCTCGCAGAATGGCACCCCGATCATGTTCGCCACCGGTCATGTACACGCCCATCGCGCCGAACCAACTGCTGTGACCACCGCGGCACATCTTTCCTGACAGCCCCTGCACGATTGAGAGCTGATCTTTGAACGGTTCGAGCGCCGCCATCGATTTTGGCAGAGGGACATCGGCAAGAGATTCGTTGCGAGCTTCTTCCCCCGCAAATGGTTCCGGTGTGACGCCTTCCGGAACGATACCGCTGGACTTCACGACGAACACGAAACGCTTCGGCAGCGCGCTGGCGTTTCCTGCGGCCTGCAGTTGGACCTGAGTGAGAAACGGTGTCAGCAAAAAACTGCCGGTTCCCATGGAGAGGCTTTTCAGCGCGTGGCGGCGTGTGTGTTGCATGGCGGGATTTCGTTTTTCTTCGTCAAAGTTTGTAGTCCCGGCTCGTGGCGGAGTGCCGTCCGCTGATTCCGGCTAGAGCCGGTACTACGAACAACTATTCTGGAGCCACCGACCTGCGATACAGAAACGAATCGGACGTCAGTAATGAAACAATGACCGCGTTGAAGCTGCCATTGCTGTTCTGATAGGCCTTGTCGGCGGCGATCAGTGTTTGCGAATCTGTCAGCATTTCGTTGCGGCCCATGAAGTAGCGGAACGCGTGTCGAATGATGCTTTGGCGAACGCGATCGGATGACGCAAGTCGGTCGATCAGGTCCAGCGCGTCAGTGACTTCGCCGTCAATCGTGTCATCGCCGGTGCCGGTGAGAACTCCGGTGGCGTCGACGGGTTCGGTCGGCGCCTTGCCGCTCTTCTTCGGCAGTCTGTCGAGACTTTCTTCTGTGCGATAGCGTCCAAAGTCGTCGTAGATTTCGAATGTCAAGCCGAGCGGGTTCATCTTCACGTGACACCGCCAGCATTCCTGTTGCTCAGTGACGACAAGACGCTCCCGTAGCGTCTTCGAATGGTCTTCGGGAATTGTTGCATCGACTGTGATGGGAAGATCGGGCACGGTTCCCGCCAGCAGTCGTTCCTGAATCCACTTGCCGCGACGAATCGGGTCGGTGGTGTCATTCAGCGAATGAGCAATCAGCCATGCCGGGTGAGTCAACATGCCGGCTCGATTGGGACGCTTGTACGGCTGAGGCAGCAGGAAGTCCTGTTCGTCGTCAGCGAGGTCGTAGACCATCGGGTATTTCTTGTAGAGGGGTTGCATCGCGTGCAATAGCTTGTCTTCTTCTTCCGTATTCTTCCACTGCCGACATTCCTTCACAATCTGCTTGATCGCTCGTACGCTGCCGTTGAAGCCTTTGTTGAAATTGTGCAGATTATATTTTCGGTTGAGTTCATCCCAGCTGCGCAGGTCGAGTCGGTCGAGAAGTTCAAGGGTTTTGGCTTCAGAAAGTTTGCCAGCGTCGAGTTCGTCTTTGTTCTTCTGATAGAAGTCATAGAGCGTATTGCGGAAGGTCTGTCGCCTGAGGATGTAGTACTTGTCTGACGTGAGGAGCTGGTGGAAAATGTCGGTGTCGTTGTCGAGGATTTTCATCACAAAGAAGTCGGCGTCGCGTTCGTACATTTCCGGGTAGTTTTCGCCATAGTACGCAAAGCCGCCGGACCGCTTAGCGTCCTTGAACACCTTGTGGGCGTGAATGTAGCCAAAAAACTCCTGGAAGAAGCGGAGGATTCTCGGCTTGTGAATCGTTTCGTCGCTGAGTAACCGTTCGACCTGACTTCTAACGTCAGAAGACGTGCGCAGCTTTCCTTCTTTTGTCGCACGCAGCAATGTCCGATCGGGAGGTTTGTCGGTCAGCGAGTAGGCGACAGCGAAGGCCAGTTCCGTTGGTGAGAGAATCCGCCGACCGTGTTCGTCTTTCGGACCAAGACCAACTTCGATGCGGTAAACGGCTTCATGGTGCAACATGACGGCCATCAAGACGACGCGCAGAGCCTCCACGCGGCCGGAATCCTCGGCTGAATTTCGAAACAGTGCAACATACCGGGTGAGTTCGTCGGTCGTTGGTTCTCGATAGACGGCTCGACGGAAGTGCCGCGCAATGGCTTCGTTTAGCTTCGTGTTGTCGGGCGGCTGTTTGGCCTCAGCGATGTTTCGATAAATGGTTTCTCGCTGCATAAGCCGATTGGCCGACTTGCCTGCATTGGTCACCAGCACATCGACCACTGCAGAGTCGGCGAACAACAACGACGCGTAGTCTCGAATGCCCTGTTTGTCGTCGACGATATACGGCTGCCGAAGATGCTTTGGATCGGCTCCAAATTCGGATTTGACACTGTCGAACACATATGGACTCGTCCGCCAAAGTCTCGCAGGGGAAAACGCTTTGGCTTTGACTTCGCCGCTGAACAGTCGCTCATGGTCGATGTAATTCCCGTAGCCGGGCGACTTGATCTTCTCACGGAATAGCGACGTCGTGCCAAGCCTGGCGAATGTTCCCTTGATCAGCGACAGCAGATCACGTTGCTGTTCAACTGAAAAATCGCCAGCATCTCGCGGCGGCATTTGGCCGAGGAAGACCTGTTCCTCGATTCGATTCAACAGACTTTCTTTGCGGGCCGAGTCGAGCTTTGCGAAGTCGTCGAGCCGAATACTGCCTTCCTGAACGTCGTTCGAGTGACAGTCGCTGCAATGCTGCGAGAGCACCTGCTGAAGATCAACCGCGGCTCCGTCAGCCAAAGCCGTCACAGGCCACAGTGCGATCGCCAGGACAATGTATCTGCAGAAAGATCGCCACACTCTTATGCTGCCGGGAACTATCACGTGAAACTTTGATTCCTCAACCAGACGATCCTGCGCGGGACGTTATCTCACGGAGGTAAAACGTAAGTGTAAACTCCGCTGGACAATAATGCTTGTGCGTTTTCATTGGATCTCCTCATCCGAGGAGGAGATTCCGCTACACGCTTCTTAATTCGACGATTATCTCGACCGATTCGAACGCCATCCATCAAACGAGTTAGCGGACAACGTGACGTCATCGTCACGTCGATAACCGTGGCTTCCGCCCGAGTGTACCGCAACTTTCCTTTGGAACCGTTACCGTCACTCTTCAAGGTCTTTCCGATCAGAGTGGGCCAAGTGCTTGGCGACACGGAGGCGTAGTGAACTGGTCTCGCCGGTGTAAAAGTAACCGGTTCTGTCTCGAAACAGATAGATTCCTGGTTTACGCGGTATTAGCGACGAGTCAGCAGCGAGATTTTCTCGCCTTGAACGAAAGAAGCTCGGCGTTCCAGTCGGTAAGACGCTTAATTAGCTCAGATCGTAATTTGCGAGTTTTTCGAAGTCCCAGTGCCGCTTTCCTATGTCGGTAGAGCGAAACGTCATCGGTAATGAAACATGCAACGCGATCAAATTCCTCACGATTCATTAGATCGTACAGGATGCCATCAACGGTTAGTCCAAAGCGATTTTCGAGCAAGCGAGCAGCGATCTGCTGCTATCGCTGGTTGGCCCGGCCACCGAGGGCGACGAACTGAATATGCCACGGCTGGAGGATGAATGACATTGAAAGCCCCGGTAGCGACGCAAAGAGAACGGCTTCCGCGCCAGCATGGATGAATTCAAGTGGCTGAGAGGGGAGAATCTGAGCCGGTCCAACTCATGAGAATGCAGGAGCTTAAAGTTCGGCTGAGTTTCTTAACCTTTTTAACTGCAACTTCCATGTGAAACCACAAGAATCAACAATAACTCATGTGCCGTTCATTCCAGGCACTTTAAAATACGACGCTACTCTGTGGAATTGACTGTACATTCTTCGAGTCATTCTTTTTAAGCTCCTGAGTTCGTTATGCAGCATCCTTCCTCTGCGTGGTTAAACACGTTTGTTGCCTGGGTCGACAAAGTCACAAAGCCCATTGTTGTTACGAGTGTGGTTCTGTATCTCCTGGAAACGGAACTGAGTCTAAGAAACCACTGGGATAACAGTTATCAGTCACCTTTCGTTTTCCTCTGGGCCGAACGCCTGATTGCCGGGCTGTTTACGCTTGAACTCCTTGTTCGCTGGCGCCGGCGAAGACTTCATCAGAGTGCTTTGACGAACAGATACCCGTTTAGTATCTGGGGGGTGATTGATTTACTGTGCGTCGCGCCGTTCTGGATTGGATTTCTTGTTCCGGTGTCGGCTCTCGGGGTGATTCGGACACTTCGGATTCTTCGTTTGTTAAAGTTCTTTCGTTACAGCCGAACTTTGCAGCTGACGGCACTCAAGTTCTATCGAGCCTACCACAATATGAAGGGAATTGCCTTTTCATTGGGTGTCTTCTGGTTGTTCTTTTCCGTGCTGACCCTCAGTCTCGAGCACCCGGAGCAGCCGGAAGAATTCGGCAGCCTGGCGGACGCCGCCTGGTTTACGATCGTGACAGCGACTACGGTTGGCTACGGAGATATGTACCCGTCAGGATTGTGGGGAAAGCTGTTCGTGGGCTTGATGCTTGTTCCGATAATCAGCATGATGGGAATGGCATTTTCTGCCTTTGCAAATGCGTGTGAAACGGTTCAGCAGCTGGAAGATGCGCCTGATGTGGACCCCATTCAGGAGTGGCGACAGGAACAGGCGCGATTTCGTCTGCGAAGACAAGCAGATCGAGATTATCACATGGAGGAGTAGTCGATTCCGAGGACGCCCTGGCAAAGGCTGAACGTGGGTATTTCGAAACGACTCTGGCAGACCACTTTCCCACCGGATCAAAAGTACTTTGGCCGCTGTCGCCCCTTGATTATTGGCGGCTGTGCACGCTCGGGAACCACGCTGCTGCAGTCCGTTCTGTCCAGTCATGCTCAGGTCTGCGTGATCCCCTATGAAACACAGGCGTTTTGTTCCACTGCCTACTATAGCCGTCCGGGTGAGCTTCCTGAACTGAAGATTCAGCGGCTTCGTGACCATTTTACCGTACATCCGATTTCTGCAGAATGCCGCTACTGGTGCGAGAAGACACCTCGAAATATCCTGTTCTTTGAACAGATCCTTGCCTACTTCGGGCACCGCAGTCGACTCATTCATATCGTTCGCGACGGTCGAGACGTGATCACATCCCTTCACCCGGATGAGCCGGATAAATACTGGGTAGAGCCACAGAGGTGGGTTCAGGACGTTTCTGCGGGGCTTGCGTTCATTGATCATCCCCAGGTTCTGACGTTGCGATATGAAGATCTGGTTCTGAACTTTGAATCCGTGATTCATCAGGTCATGGACTTTCTGAAACTTGCTGTGACTCAGCACGTTCTTAAGTATCCGCAATTTGCCACAATCCGAGAAAGCAATGCGTGGTTTCATTCCGCCACCGGCATGCGGGCCGATGCCATCGGCAGATGGCGCGCACGGTGTCATCAGGAACGGACGGAGTCTCTTGTGGCGGATCCCGAGGCCGTCCGGTTACTGACCCGTTTTCATTATCTCTAAGTTCTCTTTATGAACGCCTTTACTGTCATCACCTGTTACACACCTCAGTTCGACCACCTCGTGACAGGGCTCAGGAAAGATTGTGAGCGCCTTGGCTATCCATTGCACTGCGAACGAATCGCGGAAGAATTCGGGAATCTGATTCAGGCCTTCGACTTTAAGATTTCCTTCATTCGAAGAATGGTGGATCAACTCGGGTGCGTTCTATGGCTGGATGCAGAGTGTCGTATCGTCAATCCAGTTCCCGACTCGTGGCATAGTCCACTGATATCCACATATGAAGTCGGGGGTGTGCGAGGCTTCTCATCCGGCGTTCTGATGCTGAATAACTTGCAGCGCGAGTTTATTGCTCTGTGGGAAAAGTACGCTCAGAAGTACCCGGCTTATCCTGACGACTTTGTGCTGGACTTTCTCGCGAAAGCTGCGTCGATGACCTTTACGTGCATTCCGTTTGAGTTCTATGACCGCGACACGTCACTGTCGGTGGCTCGCGGCATGTGGCAGAACGAACATACGATCATTCAGCATCCCACCATCAATCGCTGGCCTGATCCGATTAAGTACCAAGTTGCGTTTCGTGGCAGGCATCGTCTACGGCGACCGCTGGCGGAGTCTGTTTCCCGCCAGAGGAAAGGTCTGTTTTATCGCAACTTCGGGGGGGATTTTTCTAAGGTCGATCGCATCATGACTGAGGGGCGAGAAACCGAAATTCATTATGTGGACTGGGTATTTGACGCTGTCATGAAGAGATATGCTCCAGCGTGTTACTGGCCTTCCCTGGCGGATGACTTCACGTCCAAGCCTCGCTCTTTTGAGATTTCACGACAGAATTTCGCTGACCGTCCCGCAGGTCGATCTCATCGTGAGTCCGCGATTCGCAGGATGCGACTTGATGCAGATGATGCCCAACGGTACGGTCACCGCCTTCCGAGTCGAGTCAGTCTTCTGTGGGAGCGGATACGTGATGTTTTTTCTGCGGACGCCCTATGATACAGATTCGTGTCTGATAGACCGCTTCTGGGCGGCGGAACGTCGATTGAAACAGATGTGGAATCGGGCGGTGTGTCAGAGCGGTCTTTTCTGATTGCCGCAGACGATACTGGCTCGTGGAAGTCACGAAACTGCTATCGTAAAGCGATCTTTGCGGCGACAAGTCAGTGGGAAACACTGTTCGTCTTACTGTGACGTGAAGAAAAACGATGAAATCAAGCGATTCGACCGGCACGTCAGCCCCTCCTGTGCTCTTGATGCTGGTGGAGCGATTCTCCCCTGATCTCGGGGGAGTCTCACGCAGCGCGGCCCGAACGGCGGCGGCGATTTCCAGACTTGGCTGGCACGTTCATGTTGTGGCATGGACGAAGTCACTGCCGCCCGGCGCCGTCGACGATGCCGTGACAGAAGACGGCGTGACAGTACATCGAGTCGGTCTGTTTTCGAACTGGGATTATTCCATGCAGCACACCATGAATGTACTGGAATGGCTGCATGAAAAATTCGTCTTCGATGCGGTCTGGGGCCACTATCTGTTTCCGGCCGGTTATCTGTCCGTTGTTTTTGCGAGAACAATGGGGCTGCCATCGACCGTCAGCGCACGGGGGAACGATGTCGATCGACTGATGTTTCCGCCGGGTGATTTTGCGAGGCTGATCTGGACTCTGGAAAAAGCCAGCACCGTGAGTTGTGTTTCCAAAGACCTGGCCCGGAAGGTCAATGTGCTGCTGGATAACGAAATCAAAGTCGCCGTTCTTCCCAATGTCGTCGACGCCACCGTTTTTGCGCCCGGCGAGGTATCGCAGGCCAGTCTCCGAACCACGTTGGGAATTCAGCCTGACGATGCTGTGCTGGGGTTTTGTGGAGAGCTTCGACATAAGAAGGGGTTGCCGTTTATTCTTTCGGCCCTGGTGCAGGTCTGCCAGGATCGAAAAGCGTGTTTGCTTGTGATTGGCGAAATCCGTCCACGGGAGCAGGCACATCTGTCAGCGTTTGCGGCACAGCATCCTGAGGTCGCTGACCGGATTCTCGTGACGGGGCATCTTGAGGATGCTCAATGTGTCGCGGAGCATCTGAATCTCTGCGACGTCGTACTGCAGCCCTCTGTGTGGGATGGTCTGCCAAACTCAGTTCTGGAAGCGATGGCCTGTAGTCGTGTCGTGATTGCCAGTGATGCCGGAGGAATTCCGGAAGCCGTAGATCACGGAGTCAACGGATTTGCCATTCCCAAAGCCACGTTGAATAATCTGGGTACGGCAGTTATCGAAGTCCTGAATCTTCCGGATCATAAGCGGGTCGCCATCGAGGAATCTGCTCGTGAAACGGTACTTAGAAAATTTCAGGCACAAGGAGAAGCGGACCGGCTTCAGTTACTCCTGTCAGGACTGGTGACCGGTTGCGACAGAAGCGTCTCGTAGACATTCAGCAACTGAGCCTGAGCTCTTTGCCACGAGAATTCCTGCTCGGCTCGTCGTCGGGCGGCTGAGCTTAGTCGTTGTCCCAGCCCCGGTTCGTTCAGCAGTTTCAGCATGCCATCCTTGATCGCTTTAGAAGACCCCGGTTTGACCAGAATCGCGTGGACGTCATTTGACGCCAGTTCGCGGACGACTGGTATGTCACTCGCGATCAGAGGGGTACCGCTGGCCATCGCTTCCAGCACCTTCAGTGGGCAGCAACCCTGTTCAAGGTTTCGGTCATTTCGAGTCAGAGGTGCGAGTACGACGTCAGCGCCGTGGTGCAGAGCCGCAAGCTCGGATTTTGACACCGGATCCAGGATCTCAACAGAATCCGTGATTCCAAGATTCCAGATTCGCTGACTGAGTTCCTTTCGCTGGCGCGGACGTACGGGGCCAACCAGTGTCAGCGTGGCAGGGTGGTCTCGGCGAAACAGTGCCACGGCCTCAATGGCATGTGAAACCCCCTGCCATGCAGACATTGTTCCGGCGTACAAAACCTGCATTGGGCTGCCTGAAGGTGTCTTCGGACGCGTTTCAGCGGGGGCATCAGGCGAAGCGAACAGGTCGAGGTCGACACCATTACGGATCACGGTAATTCGATTCTCCGCCACACCGCGGCGAATCAGGTGTTCAGCATTCACCGCACTGACTGTAATGATTGCATCTGCTGCCGCAAGACACGCGTCTTCCTGGTGGAGCAATTTTGCCAGTAACTCAGAATCGTCGGCCACGTTCGGATACCGGTATTTAAGTTCGATGGATGGCAGGCCGTTGACTTCATAGACCAGTCGGTGGCAGAGTTTTTTCTTCTGCCGGGCGATCGGATATCCTTCAAAGATGGATCGGAAATGAACGACGGAAACAGCAGACCGTCCCAGGTGTCTCAGCCACCAGTGTTGCATCCGGGAACGAAAATTCAGGACGCGTTCAAAGAAGTTTTCTCCGTGCGCGTACATCGGATGGTGCGCGACTCCATTGGCGTTCCAGACTGGTTCGGGCGTTCTGTCGACCGGCGTTGCTTTGGGTGGCTGCAGTTGTCGTAGAATCGCCGGGACATCTGCACGTTCTGTTTCATGGGCTTCTGATGGAATCGTCAGAAGATCTACGTTTCCGAATTTCCCTCCCAGTGCACGGACGAATGCGTCGATATGTGTGGCTGCGCCCTTGGGAGAAGGGAATCGATCAAAGGATGCGTAGAGAATACGATCCTGTGCGTTTTTCGGTTCTGTCAGGGATTCTGAAATTCTCTTGATCCTGCTGCGGTCAATCGTCGTTCGTTTGTCGATCTGGCCCTGTGACTCGGCCATGTGGAATTGTACCGAGTCGCAATGCCTGAGCCGACCAACTGATAGCGGCGTGACTAAATGTGAAAAATAGGGGGGACATACTTCCTTCAATGTTGTAACGTGCTGTGGAGGAAGCGGGGGAGACATCAATCAGGGGGACTTGAAATCCCAACGACATCGCAACAAAGAAAAGAATTTCGACGCCAGCTCGTTACCGGTCTCAAGTCGCGTGAGTTCAGTTTTTCACAGTTTGTCGCGGACCATAACGTGCCACGTGATGACGCGGATGCGGTCGCAGAGAAGCTTTTGAGCCAGTTGTTTCGTCGTTCTTTGGAAGACGGGGTGCTTACGTCTCAGGAGCGAGGCCGTCTGAATCGTCTGGCGGGTCGGCTTGAGATTTCCAAATCCGGACGAGAGGCCGTTTTGCGCCGAACGGGAGTTCAGGAACTGAAAGACAAGATGCAAGCGGCGGCAGATGACGGAGTCGTGACATCTGAGGAAAGTGCTGAAATTGCTCAGCTTCGTCAAACACTGGGATTAGGAGTAGCCATGACATCAACCATTGATGGATCAGTTCTCAAGAAAACGGGCAAATATGAGAGAACTGCATCGGCGAGTGCAGTGTTGGCTGATGTTGAAGCGATTCGAAGTCTCGACGCAGAAGCAGAACACAAGGTTCGGTTCTGGACGGGGATTCTGTGTCTCAGCATCCTGCCGCTCGCGGGCGGATTCGTTATGTTTGCCGCTGAGTGGGTGCCGGCGGGCGCGGGACTGGCCGCCATTGGGCTTGTGACGCTGGTGACCGCGATTGTGAAAAGATCTCAGTACGGACAACTGGATGTCGAAGATCGGCGTTACGAACTGGTGGCAGGCATGCTCAATTATCTCAGTCGGGATATGGCAGCTGATGAACAGGTATCCGTCTCAATCGACTTTCGTGCCCATAACCACAAGTCAAAGTTTCAGAAAAAGGGCAAAGTCGGACATTGGAATGCAATGTTTCATGTTGATCCGTGGATGGTCATGAAAGGCCGATTGCTGGACGGAACAAAATACGCGGTGTCGATGATAGAGAAGCAACAGGATCGCTACCGCACCAAACGCAGCGCCAGTGGCAAGCTGAAGACAAAGAGAAAAACAAAGAATGCATCGGAAGCGGTTCTCACATTGAAGGTGAAACAGAAGCGCTATCCTGAACTGTCAGCCCATACGTCGACTGTTGATGCATCATCCGTTCGTCTGCCTGGCTGGGTCAGCGTCAAGACGGTTGGGGTAGAAGAGGAGGGACTCACGCTGCGTTCCACAACTAAGTTGGGATGGGACGTTTATTCTCCCGGGGAACGGGAACAGAAACATGATGGCGTGCATTGGATGGTCATGAAATTCATGTACCTCTACAGTCTGCTTAACCAGGCAAAGAAAGCGTAACATAAATGATGTCAGAATTTCTGCGAGTCATTGGTGTCGCTGGTCTGTGTGTGGTTTGCTGCGCGGGATGCGGTCAGTCAGCTGATGTTGCTCCGGATCCGACCGTAGTAGAAAGTTCCACTGTTGCGGAACTGCCTGTTGTCGTTGTCGGCGACACCGCGGACAACGGACTCGCAAACAAACTGAAATTCAAAGCTGGTTCAGGGGAATCACTGTTCTCTGTAAAGCCCCAGGACGATGGCGCCAAGCTTGTGGATGCCGATGAACAGGAGACCGCTCGCTTCAACGTCAGCGGTTCGAAGCTGAAGATCAAAGGGGCAGACGACGTTGTGCTCGGCTATATCGTCGCCTCTGACGGAAAATTCAAGATCAAGAATGCGGATCAAAGCAAAGAGCTTTGGAAACTGCAGCGACAGGACGACGGAGACTGGAAACTTGAGGATGCGAATGACAAGTTGTTCTGCAAAATTAAACGTCGTGATTATGGTTTTGAGATCGAGGATGACTCAGAAAATAGTCAGTCCAAAATCAAGGTGAAGGATGGCAAGACGTCGCTACGTGACAGTTCGGATACGACGATTCTGTATACCAAAGATCAGGTGTCTCCGATTGCCTTTGCATGCATGGGGCTGAATCCCATCCATGAAGAGCCGCTTCGCGCCGCGCTCATGACAATGCTGATCATAAATCGTGCGCGGTAATTGAGCTGCGGTGACAACAGGAGAAGAGATGATGGCGAAAGACTGGGATCCGGGAAACTGCAACGAAAAGTCGGGGTTTTTGTTCAGCCATGAGTGTTTTCAGCCACCGGTCGATAGCTGCAATATGTGCAGTAAACCAGTCTGTCAGGAACATTCTCACAGCGATGGGGCGGCCGTGGTGTGTACGAGTTGCGCCAAGAAAGATCAGCAGCGTGTGCACGAGCGAGGCGGCAGTCGCCGCGGAAGGTCCCGGTACTACGATGACCACGACCCCTACTTTTACGGCGGATATTATTACGGGTCTGGGTATCACGACGGCTACTACGGCGGTCATTCGGATCCACTCGATTTCACGGAGGCTGATTCGGCTAGTCTGGAGACTGAGGGAGACGAGCAGTTCGAAAGCGATATGAGCGCCAGTTGATGGGGCCATTGGAATCTGTGAAGCGTCGCTGGATGCTGTATGCTCTGGGAGGTGGACTGGGCCACCTCACGAGGGTACTCGCGTTTGCTCGCGCAATCGTGCGGCCGCGAGCGGATTCCACCGTGAGCGACCATGTGTGTCTGCTGACAAATTCTCCCTTCGCTCACCTTGTTCCCATTGCCCAGGAACTGGGGGCTGATGCACATGAACTGATTAAGATTCCTGCCGGACTGAGCCGTGACGAGACGGAAAAACGCGTTCACGCGGCGTTGAAATCACGTGACTATGATTTACTTGTGGTCGACACCTTTCCGCGTGGACTTGGCGGCGAACTCGAAACCGCGCTGCCGCAACTGAGTTGTCCGAAAATACTTATTCATCGCGACCTCAGCCCCAAGTACTGCGCCGCTGTGGATCTGGTACCGTCGATTCGCGAATACGATCGATTGGTGATGCCGGGTGAGTCCGCCCCATTTTGTGATTCTTCTCATGCGGTGCTGACTGCCCCGTGGCTAATGCGTGACAGTCAGGAATTGCTGGTGCCGGCTGCGGCTCGAAAACTGCTGCAGGTGGATTCGTCGACGTTGCCGGTCGTGGTCGTCATCGGTTGTGGACAGCCAAATGAAATCGGCCGGATGCGAAAAGCGGCGGTCCGACTGGCGGAAGAATTTATTTTTCGCGCAGCCATCAGGTTTGCAACTTTGACGGATACGGCACATCGGGCCCTATCGGTTGAAAAATCTGTGACGCTTCATCTGTGGCCACTACTGCAGGCCATCCGGGGAGTGGACGTCGTCATCGGTAGTGGTGGTTACAACACGGTGAACGAATGTGTGGCCACAAGGACGCCCCTGATCGGGATCGCTCAACAGCGTTTATACGATCGACAGGAATTGCGATTACGATCATGCAACTCTCTGGTGAAGCCGGGAAGGTTAGCTGAGAAACTCAACGAATTTTTGATCACCGCGCGGCCTCACAATCGTGTTGCTCCGGTGTACGAAAACGGGGTTCATGAGGCTGTGAAGTTGGTACGCTCACTGTAGCCCTAACGACTGAATGAAATGGAGCTTCGGGTGAGACAGACGACCGGGCCCGATTGCCTGAGCTTCCACGGCGGCGGGTACGCACGGCCACTGCCGGATCAATCGCCAACACTATCCGCATCCGTGTCTCAGACTTCTGGCAGAGTGTTCCACAGGACCAAACCAATCCGACGATCACATGCTGTGAAAACGGCAGCTCCCTGAGGTGCCTGCGGATCTTCATTTCAGTTGATGTGCATTCCAGCAGCTCACGCAGCAGTCGGATGCCAGGCCCTGTTCGTGCCACTCAGGCCGTCACGTCATAGCCCCAGCTGAACTCGTTATCCCGGAGTCAGATTTCCAAACCCTACGGCGACTCGGAACGTCACCTTCCGGACCGCTCCGGTTTTTCCCTTTTTCGGAATGTCTCTGTTTCAATTTCGAAAAGGGTCAGCTTCCCTTCAATTGAACCCTACGGTTGCGAAATTCGTGACCGTGGGGTTTTCCTGTTGCCCCGGAAAAACGATAATCAGGAGCCAGATAGCATTTCATTTGACCGTACAACTGTGTGACCTTGCTTGGCAAGCCATCGCACCTCGCAGTATTCGGAATCTGGCCGCAGCTGCGAGCTGATCTACTGTCGTCAAACGGCTGGAATTCAGGTCTTCATGCCCACTGATCGGAAGCTGCTGCTGTGCCTTCCCGTCGGTCGTCATCCGGCCGGTACTCATTCAGGAATGTCAGTTGCTGTACCCCCGATTTAGCCTCCATGTTCACGAGCAACAACGGTTATCCTTAAGACGGGTCGGTCATGACACAGATTCGCAGTGGGTCGGCCGACATACGGTCTCCGGCCGATTACAGGGGACAGGAAATAAAAAAAACGATGACCAATAGACTTCTTGCTGATCTCGCCAAAATGCAACTGCTGGTCATGCAGTCGACATGAATCACAAAATGCGAAAGAATGAAATGTCAAATAGTGCGTCGCATGACGTAGTTGGCCTCATCGGCCGGATCTGCCACGTCGATCAGGAGGCCGTCGGGCTGGATGCTCTGAAACTGATCGGGCAGAACATGTCGCGAGAGCTGGGTTTCAAATATGTGCTGATCGGCCGGCCGCAGCAGGCGAACAATCAGGTTATCCAGACGGAAGTTACCGTTGCCGATGGTCAGCTTGTCGATGACGTGCAGTACAATCTTGAAGGAACTCCCTGTGCTCAGGTCATTACCGGCAGACGAGTCTGCATGCACACGAGAGCCGTCGCTCAGCGGTTTCCCGATGTATCCTGCTGCAGGAAATGGGCGTTGAGGCCTATGCAGGTGCACCTCTGATAGATCCCAGGGGCATACTGCACGGTCTCGTTGTTGTTCTCGACGACAAGCCGATCGAAGGACAATCTGCTCAGCTTGAACCGGTCCTTGAGTTTATCGCGGCGCGTGTGGCTCTGGAGTACGCGATTCAGGTGCGCGAACAGCAGCGGATGGCGGAATTCGAACAACTGCATCACCGTCAGCGCCTGGAAGCGCTGGGTAATCTCACCGGTGGTATAGCACATGACTTCAACAATCTCATGGGAGCGATCCTTGGACATGCCGAACTGCTGAAAATCAGGCAGGCCGGCAATGACGAGGTGCTTGGGCATGTCGATCCAATTATAGAATCGGTCATGCGAGGCCGACAAATCACGCAACAACTGACGGATTTCACCAAACCAATGGAAACGCAGTCCGTTTCGACATGTGCTCACGAGGTTATTGACGAGCTGGTGCATCTGACTGGCCCGAACATGCGTGGGATTAATGTGCAGATGTTCAATAGGGCCAGTCGATCCAGCGTCGCCATTGCCGGCAACGCCCTGCAGCAGGTCCTGCTCAATCTGTTGTTAAACGCGAAAGATGCAATGGCCGGACAGGGTAATCTCACCCTGACCACCGAAGACGATGAAAACTGCCTGCTCATCAACGTGCTGGATGACGGCCCAGGTATCGATAGTTTGACGATCGACCGCATCTTTGATCCGTTCTTCACAACCAAGGGTACACAGGGAACCGGACTTGGACTCTCCAGCAGCTTCGGAATTGTGCAATCAGTGGGTGGCAACATCACCGTCGAATCGGAATTGGGTAAGGGCACAGACTTCTGTATCCGGCTGCCACTCTGCCAGGAAGTGCGTCCCACCCAGTCGTCTGACTCCAACCGACCAAAAGGTGAGCGTATTCTCATCGTCGACGACGAGGCCCATTTTCTCAGCTACCTGAAACAGCGTCTGGAACTGGCAGGCTACGCTGTCACGGCCTGCGCCAGCCTCCGGGACGCACAGCGCGTGTGCGTACCGAACCGATTCGATCTTCTGATCTGTGACCTCAGCTTCCCGACCGGCACCTCAGATTTCTTCATCAGGAATTCCGTGCAGAGATCGCCGTCGATGCACATCATCCTGATCACCGGTAACCCCAACCAACCGGATGCACAGGCCATTAGCAGTCTGCCACGATGCAGACTGCTCCAGAAACCGTTTGAATACAACGAACTCTCAGCGATCATCGCCGAATTGGTCCCTTTATGACGGGTGCTCATTTTCTGAACAGCAGACTGTCCTGGCATTTATCGGTAGCAGGCATCCGCCATTGTTTGAGAAGTTGCAGCCACCGAAAACAACATAAACCACCAATGCGTCTGACCTGAAAATTTGCGGTGTTATCCGTCAGGATGTAATGAATGATTCTGTCCGAGTAGTCGGACAGCGTTTGGTGGCGTATCCGCCGTATCAAATCTGTCTTGAGGGAGCATCGAAGTCGGGGCAATGCGCAGTGTCAGAGGCCTTCCGATCGCCCTCGGAAAACCATCCAGGCATACGAGTCGCTCTCGACCATCGAACATGTCCTTCCTGCTGCCTGCCGTGTGCAGCCTCGTCAGCAGCAGAGAGGTTCGATGTCGAAATTTGGCCAGGGTGTGGTACCTGCAGATGAATTCAAGTGACGGAACTGAGAGGCTCCGGCGTGTCTTGAATCGTGTGATTTAAGAATCGGCCGAACATCAGCCTCAAATGTTCGCTCCGTACCCCCTTTTGGTGCTTATGGCACCAACCTTTGAATTAGAACACGCTGATCAACACTTCTCTGCCAGGTCTTTTCGAGAAACAGTCATCTGACCTATCCCGGACAGAATGTGCTTCGGTTACGCTCAGCCGTTTTAGATGAATATACTGCAACAGAGCAGTATATATTCGACGATACCTCATCCCCGTCTTAAGTGCCCGTATTCGTTTAATGCCCGAATACAAGACCCCACGGACTCGGTTCGTTGACACAGTTCCGGATGCCATAGATTCCTGTCGGAGGTTCCTGTTCAGGTTCGCCAGGAGATCAACGCCTATCACGGAGGGTTGTTAGCCACTCATGTCAATTAGCTTTGAACATAACCGTCAACATACGATTTGTCTGTACGCCTGTCATCGATTGCTTCGCCCGGTTCGGCCAAAAGACCTCAATGTTGACGGGGCCCTTATGATCGCCGAGCCCAAAATGCAGGGCCGTTTCGCTTTGGTTCCCCTCGCCTGTGCCAGCTTCGACTTGGCGGGTCACTGTCTTGTCACCAGCCCTGACGCGCACCTGAGCGCCGATTGCCGAACGATTAATCGTCTTGCCGTCTCCGATCAACCGAATTTTTAACCAGGCATGCGGTGTGCCTTGATTCTGGAACAACTTCCCCGCAGATGTGAGATCGAGGTCGCCGTCATTGTCGTAGTCCGCCCAGGCAGCCTGGTAAGTCGGGGGCAAACCGGTGAGCTTCGCAGCAGCAGTCACGTCCTGTACCGCAAACTTGCCATCGTTGCGAAACAGCACGGAGTTGTTCTTGCGCCCGAACGAAGCCACGCCATAGACTGTTGTAAAAAATAAGTCCAGGTTGCCATCGTTGTCATAGTCAGCAATGCTCGGCGAAGCGTAAGACTCCTGATAGTGCACGCCGCACGTTCCCAGGTCCTCGAACTTGAAGTCTTTTTGCCGGCCAAGGTTCTTCAGGAACCGTGACTTCGGTTGGTCGCCACGGCCATCAACGTGAGCAAAGTTGCCTGCGAACAGATCGATCAGCCCGTCACTGTTAAAGTCGCCCCATGATGCACCGATCGAATGCCCGCCGCCGAAACCGGGCTTCGTCGCGATAACGCCATACTCGGTCGCGACTTCATTGAACCCGCCCTGACCATCATTCAACCACAGCAGGTTCGGTTGTAAGCGATAGTTGGATACGTAAACGTCGATATCACCATCCTGATCGAAATCGCAAGCTGTCACGCCACGAGTCGCATGATTCCCCTCGCTTCGTTCGACGCGAAAGCGTTTTCCTTCTTCGTTGATAAGAATCAGTAGCGACCGTTCACTTCCCTCATAACCTCCCACGTAAAGGTCCACGAAACTGTCGTTGTTCAAATCGGCCCATACAGCGCCTCGTGACTCGACTCGCGGAAGATCCGGCAGCGGGACATCAACGAAGTCTTTGCCACCATTGTTGCGGAGTAGCTTCAACGACGACCAGGAAAACAGATCCACGAATCCGTCGTTGTCGAAGTCCGCAGCGATCGCGGAGCCAGGATCAACCTTGCCAATTCTGCTGAACGATTTGCCCTGGTTGTTCTTCCAAACGGCGCCTGCACACACATCGACCCAGCCATCGTTATCAAGATCGGCCCAGCAAGCCGCCCCACCCCCGAGTTGCAGCCCTGCGTCGCCGCTCACATCTTTGAAGACGACCGCCGGGTCTTGAGCATTCACCGTTCCGGCGAGCAATAACAGGCGTGCGGCGAGATTCTTGTACATGAACGACTCCTGGGAATGCGAAGAGACTGGGTAGGCTCCTATTTTAGCGTTTTATAAGGCCAGGGCGATCGCCCGGCGAACGGCTTCGTCCTGAGACCAGCCAGAATATTGGGACTTTCAGTGCGAGTGGGGCAGCGATACTGGTGGGTGAGTCTTTTGGCGACGCAATGTGTTGCCGAGACTGCTGATGACGCGGTTGTTGCTATGGAGGTCGAGTGGAGCGGATCGGGTTCGAAGCTGCACCGGAGACATGACACGCCTGCGCCAAGGGCTACAGATCCGTTCGGCATTTGCCGAGTCTTCGGACGGCCTGACTGCCATCTCAAAGATTCCCCTCCTGCATTCTTGCGGCCGCTGTTGCTGCAAGAGTTTAAACACACCGTCATGGTTATGGGCTTGCCGTGCTGTCTGTCACGACATGCTGAATGATTCTGTCCGAGTACTCGGATACTCGCTGAATCCGGTAAGAGGCTGTGTCCGTCCTTCGGACGTCAGATTTTGCAACCGTCCGGACCACGACTCTGAGTCCGAACGTCACCTTCCGGACCGCCCTGGATGTTTCGGTTTTCAAAATGTCACTGTTTGAATTTCGAAGAGGGTCAGCTTCCCTCCACTTAAACCTCACGGTCGCGCAATTCGTGACCGTCGGATCTTCTCTTGTGCTCTCACAGAGACAACCGCGAATTCGTCGAGAAATCACCAGTCTTCAGCAATGTATTGCGTCTTCAGCCGACTCGTCCATCCATATCGCTGTCCACGAACAGAGACAATCGACGCCTCAGTTGACATCTCCGTGGTTGCATACGGCAGGGGGCGCTTCAGCGCGAGACGGTCGCTTCTGTTTGCTGAGCACATCGAGATAAGAACGCCACGTATACATGCCCTGTGGTTTTTGACAGCATTCCGGACTCGTGAATGCGAGTTCTGGTTCGACAGCGTGACCGGTCGTGGCTCCAAATCCACTCGACTGCCGCAACTGAGACGAAAGTTCTGCCGGAAGCATTGAAAGGCAGACAATGCGGAGTCGTATGGCAATTCAACGTGCAAAACGCACGCTGAAAACTCAGGTCGCTGGATCACTTAATGGATAAGTCATCGAGAAATACCCAAGATCGCTGTCAGCGTTAGTTCGAAGCGACACGTTACTGCCTGCTTGTCGCGACATTCCGCCTGTCGCCGTCCTGGACTCCGACGGCAGCCTGCGCCTTCGGCTTGTCGAAGATTTTCAACACAACTTGTTGTGTCTGGTTGATCGGGGTTCCTTCGCGGGGATCCTGGTCATTAACAAGATATGTCTGGTCTTTTCGTGGCGCAGGTCCGGCATTCTGATTGCGGATCCTGTCTTTAGGCACACCTGCGTCGATCAGCATTTTAGTGGCTACGTCATAGCGTTGACCAATCACGTCTGGAATCGACGGGCCCTGGGGGTTTAGCCGTTGAGGCGGGGCTGACTGACCTGCCGCCTGCTGTTGCCCAGGCTGGATGATATGAGTCTGATATCCTCGAATTTTCGGATCCCAGGGATTCTGGCCCGGCAGCAGACCTCCGAACAAACCCTTCTTGTTGATCGCCATGTCCTGAAAGGTGTAGACAGTCCGTTTTGTTCCGGCAGGGTCCAGCAGTTTGACAGCATCCGGAAGATAATTTTTTGTGTTCAGAAAAATCTGAGCCTCCATCCAGTTGTCACGATCCTGACGCTGTTTGGGGGTCGCTTTCAGTAATACGACTTCAAAATTTGGACGGTAGTCCTGGATTAACTCCATGTGGAAACGCTGTGTTGCTTTTTCCGGCGGCAGCCCGAACAGAAACGGCAGGGGACTGTTCATTATGTTCTGCCCCCGCAGATCCGGTGGCAGGTGTACAATTCTGGCAGTTTTTTCTTCATCGTCGATGTCATAAATCTTAATGCCGTCGCATAGCCAGCGTTCTGCGTCGTCTGATTTCAGATCGTAAGCAGCCCCGTCTGGTTTTCGTTCGACCTTGGCGTCCGGCTTATTTCTGGCTGCGATCATTTCTGCCGTGAGTTTGATCGGAAACACATCGATTCGGCCTTTATCCGGTGCTCCGAACCAGAACTTACCGTTTGACACTTTTTCGTTCAGGAACGTGTCGTCGTAGACGTGGCGTTCGTGTTTTCCTTCAAGTGTCTTGATTTCGGCACTGCGTCTGGCCCATGCGTCCAGCAGTTGCCAGACCTCCCGAGTGATCTCCTGCTGTTGCTGCGCGGGACTCTGGAGTGGGCGCCCTGTCTGCTGCCCCTGTAGTGGAGCAGCGGCGCCCAGAACGAGACCTAACAAAGTTGCTGAACAAGCGAATCTGATCATCGGAGATCCTGCCGATGTGAGTATTCGGAAGCAGAAGGCGGTTATGCGACGTGGCTGAAGACAATCCATTGTCTTCAGCCACGTCGTCGCCGGTATGGGCGCAAACGTCTTCGTGCCGTTAATTTACGGTGGCGAGCTTATAATGGCTGGCCGCGAACGCTGCCATACCGAATTAGACATCCGGTCTTGCGAAGCGCTGGCCTCGCCGCAACCTGCGTAGTCTGGAGGAAATCGAAGTGGTCAGGCTCCGCCCAAACCGGCAAAAACCGCCCGGAACCAGTGTTTTCTGACAGACCGTAATCGGTCTTTGCCAACAGGACACTCACACGATACGATTTTTGAGCGGTTGATCGCCTGCCGTGTTTTTCTCATTGAAATGGACAGTGGTTCGGTTCGACAGACAACGTATTTCCGTCATTCGTGACCTTTCGATTGAATTAGGACAGCGAATCGCCCATGGGCCTCGACAATCGTGACTATCTTCGAGACGAAAGCCGCCGCTACTCAGGTGGTTTTTCCGGTGGCGGCGGTGGCGGCGGTGGAGGCATGTCGGCCAGCCCGGCGCCCGCGTGTCAAAAGCTGCTGATTGTTACAGTCGTTGTGTTCCTGGGGCAGATCTTCTTAACGGGATCACCTTCGCTGGAAGAAATTCAGGCGAAAAAGGATCGGCAGATCGCCAAATTGCAACGTCAGTACCAGCAATACGGTGATAACAATATCGCGTATCAGATCCAGGATCTGGAACGAACGTCCGTCGAACAGTTGGCGCGAAACCAGCCGAAGCGATCCATTGTCCAGGACTGGCTTCAGCTGGACACGTCAAAAGTACTTTCGGGACAAATCTGGCGATTGCTGACGTGCGCCTTTTGTCACGATCGCGATGACCTGACGCACATTCTGTTCAATATGCTTTTCCTCTGGTGGTTCGGAAGAACTCTGGAAAGCATGTATGGCTCGCGGGAGTTTCTGTGGTTCTATCTGACAGCAGCTCTGGCAGCGAGTCTTGCGTATGTGGTGCTGGACCTTGCCACTGGTGACTGGATACCGATGATTGGTGCCTCGGGCGCAGTCATGGCGGTTACGATGTTGTTTGCTGTGCACTTCCCCCGGCAGATCATCTATCTGTTTTTTGTTATTCCGGTCGAGATTCGCTGGATCGTGGTGTTCTATGTGGTTTATGACCTGCACCCGGTCCTGCTGCAGCTTTCGGGCGATCCGTCCGCCAGCGGCGTTGCTCATGCGGCTCATCTTGGTGGCCTGGCCTTCGGCTACTTTTACGCAAAGAATCCGTTCCGGCTGGATCCGGCGATGGATCGCCTGCGGATCTGGTGGAAGAGCAAACGCCGTGGTCTGCGCGTCGTGGGCACCACTGTCCCTGCGGAATCCCGTCGTTCCGGGAAATTGGCGGAACAGATGGACGCTATCCTGAAGAAGATCGGCGAGCAGGGCGAAGAGTCGCTGACAGCCGCAGAACGAAAAACACTGGAACGAGCCAGTCGAGAATTACGGAAGCGACGGGACTGACCGACATGACAGAGGGCGGCGAAGAGCTTTGCGCTATGCCAGCAGCCCCTGGACGATTTTTCCCGGCTGGCCGTCCAGTAATGACTCCTCGCGACCGTTTTGCTTATACGTGAGAGCCTGTGCATCAAGACCGAACAGGTGCAGCAGAGTGGCGTGATAATCAAAGTGATTCACGATGTCGGTGACTGCATGGTGACCGAATTCGTCTGTGGCTCCGTACGTTCCTCCGTGACGAAAGCCGCCACCGGCCAGCCACATGCTGAACCCGTAAGTGTTGTGGTCTCGACCGACCTTCGCCGGGCCAGCGTCATTCTGAATGACCGGCAGCCTTCCCATCTCGCCACCCCAGTGCACGACCGTGGAATCCAGCATGCCGCGCTGTTTCAGATCTTTAACAAGTGCCGCGGCGGGCTGTTCCGTCTTGCGGCATGCGGCGGGCAGTGACGTGCGAATTGACCCATGATGATCCCAGTACTGGTTCTTTGTGTAAGCCTGGACGAAACGGACACCGCGTTCCACAAGCCGCCGAGCAATCAGGCACCGTTTACCATATTCCTCCGATTCCGGTCGATCAATTCCATACATTGTTTGTGTGGCCAACGTTTCACGACTGATGTCCAGGGCTTCGCGAGCCGAAGTCTGCATGCGAGCCGCCAATTCGTAGTTGGAGATGCGAGCCGACAGGTCGGAATTGTTCGGATGCCGGAGCCGGTGTCCTTCGTTCAGGTGTTTCAGGTATTCAAGATACGCCTGCTGAACTTTGCCGCGTCGGTTGGCGGGTGGTTCCAGGTTCAGGATTCTTGGTTCCTGCGGTCGTACAACTGTTCCCTGAAACAGCGATGGCAGCCAGCCGTTCGACCAGTTCAGGACTCCTTCGACCGGAATTCCCTTCGGGTCGGTCATGGCCACAAAGGCCGGCAGATTGTTGGTTTCTGCTCCCAGGCCGTAGGTCAGCCAGCTGCCCAGCGCCGGACGACCTCGCTGCGTGCGTCCTGAATTCATGGCGTGAATGGACTGGCCATGATTATTGACTCCTGTACGCATGGAACGCACAACAATGATGTCATCGGCGATCTCGGAAATGTTCGGCAGCAGCTCGGAAATCTCAGTTCCACTTTCACCACAAGGTCGGAATTTCCATGGGCAGCCCAATACCGTCGAACTTGCCTGTGCGGCATTGTCGTATTTGATCGTGCCAGGAAACTTCTGACCGTCCAGTCGATTCAGTTCCGGCTTCGGGTCCACCAGGTCAATCTGGCTGGGACCACCCTGCATGAACAGTGAGATCATGGCTGTAGCGCGTGGCGTAGACTGCGTCGGGCGGTTGTCGAGCGATGCTTCCTGTTTGTGGATGTTCGGCTTGATCCTGTCCGCCGGCAGGTTTTCCTGCTGCATCAGCCAGGCAGCAGCCATCGGTGCGAGTCCGAATCCCGCATGGCGAAAGAAATGTCGACGAGTATGGCTGTCAAAAAATGTGTTTTCATACACGAATTCGTTTCCTTGCAACCGACAGACGGAACTCTCAGCAGTTTTCAAAAAGGAATTGCTTGTCTTATTCTGTATCGGGTCTCAGCACAGAACCGATCATGTTGTAGGCGGCCTGTCGCATTTCATCCGGAAAGTTGTGGTCTGAATCCGGATGCTTAATCGAGATTCTTCCTTCAGCTCCCAGAAGTTTGTAAACCGGAGCTGCTGCGGCTGCACATTCGTCCACGCTTTTCCAGCGAAAATTGCTGTCGTGCAGTGGTGCATTCACGAACAGTGGGCGAGGAGCAAGTGCCCCCAGCAATTCCTGAAAGTCGAACGGGATAGATTCCAGACGCCCTCGGAAATCTGACATGCGCGGCATGTAACGAATCTGACACCAGCCTTTGTCGAAGTACCACACCCTTTCGTTGCCGTCCATGTAGTGCAGATATGAATCGAAGCCGCAGCTGCTGGCCACCACAGTGATGCGTTCATCCAGCACGGCAGTGTAGATAGCATTATGTCCGCCGAGCGAATGGCCGATGGCTCCGAATCCTCGTGATGAATCAACGAAGTCCAGCGATGTCAACAGGTCCAGTCCGCGTGAATTATCCCATATTGCTTTCATTGTGCCGCTGTCGTACCCGAGCTTTCCGAGGTTGGGCCAGTAATTTGCCAGGTGCGGATACGAAGGTGACAGAGTCACATAGCCTTGCTCAGCCAGTTCGGCGGCATATTGTCGACCTGCTCGTCCGCCAAGGCCAACGACAACTTTGTGTCCGACGGTGTTGTCCGTCGGGTGCAGGCAGAGAACTGCCGCCGCCTTTCGTTTTCCGGCCAGCACGTCTTTTGGTATGCACAGGTAGGCAGGCGTTCTGGACCCGGGTTCAGATTGGTACGTGATCAACCGTCTCACGTAAGAGCCGATGTCGGATTCCTCCTGCACCTTCAGATCTGCACCAACGCGGCGTTCGTCGCCTGGCATTGGCCCCATCACGGACTGCATGCCCTTCACAATATCAGCTCTTCGTTGCTGCCATTCGATGGTGTTTGTCACCTGAGCTGTCCGGCCTGCGTCGTCACGGAATTGCAACAGGTCGTTCCGGTTAAGCCGCGCGGCAGTTTCCTGTCCGGTGGACGCTGATCCAATTGACACGAGCAAAACGCCAGAGGCGATACATAGCCGCCGAATCTGAAGGCACATTTCGACCAGTTCTGAAAATCGAGTTTGCTGATGAACGGACGACACAGCATATCACGATGACAGGCCCGCCGCTCATCCGTCAGCGATGATGATCTTTAGGTAACTCACAAATTGCCGGTGGTTCGGCATTAAATGGGGCAACTTGGTGGCTCATACCGGCAATACAGAAAAGAAGGCTTTCCTTAAAGAGTCCGCGTTGTTTTGAAGCCCTCAAAGGTGTTATCAGACCTCTGAGGGTTGGTGAACTTTACCAATCAATAATGATCAAAACTCGCCAATGGGCTCACCATCGGAGATATAGCCCACATAAGCCCACG
>JAQWOH010000033.1 GCA_029245955.1 Fuerstiella sp.
CGTGGGCTTATGTGGGCTATATCTCCGATGGTGAGCCCATTGGCGAGTTTTGATCATTATTGATTGGTAAAGTTCACCAACCCTCAGAGGTCTGATAACACCTTTGAGGGCTTCAAAACAACGCGGACTCTTTAAGGAAAGACCATTGATGTTGAAGCTGAAATTGCTTGCCGGTTCCCTTTTGGCATGCACCTTGTGCTGTTGGACTGTTGGGTGCGGTGGTACCGGGACCATTGACACCGCTCCTCCTGTTGATTTGCCTGATGATGCCGATCCGGCAACGGAAGGTGCAGATCCTGATACCGGTGAAGGGGATGATACTCCGGAAGGAACCGAATAGCTCAAGGCATCGTAAATGGTGAACTCACAACGGCGGACTGGTGTACAAATGTACCCAGTTCGCCGTTTTTCATGGCAGACTGAAACCCGCAGGTGAGCTTTCTATGATGACAACGGACGAGTTTATCATCACATTGGCTATTGTTGTCGTTTGTCCGGATGGCCAGACAACTGACAGTTCGCTGACTTCGTCATCCACTCCCAGGCCAATCACTGCCTGCTGGTCATGAGATGAGAGGTATGCTCCGGCTGTTTGAAAATACCGGTGTCTTCCGGCAGGTGTGACGATCCTGATGACAGCTCCGACAGCGTCTCGGGCTGAATCCGTTCCGACAAGCCTCACGGCCAGCCAGTTGCCGTTATCGGGTGTGTCGTTCGTGAGCAGTTGCGTACCAGACGCCAGGTCAGAAACCACAATATCCGGTCGACTGTCCTGGTTCCAGTCGAGAGTGGCTACCCCGCGGCCCAACTGTGGTACCGAGAAGTAGGGGCCGGCATTATGCTGCCGGAACTGTCCCGTGCCGTCGTTCAGGAAGAACTGAGGCGGCATTTTGTAAGGTCGATTCGGTTTCCGATAGTTGTTGATGTGGCCGTTGGCCACAATCAGGTCCAGGTCACCATCGAGGTCTGAATCCAGCAGCACTGTCCCGAATCCCAGCGGGGACCGGCTGGGATCCGTCAGCGCCGCGGCGTTTGTGACGTCCGTAAAAAAACCATTTCCGTTTTGTGCATAGAGCGTATTGGTTTCGTTTTCAAAATTCGTAACAAAGACGTCCAGATGCCCGTTGCGGTCGACATCACCGGCGGCAACTCCCATACAGGCTTCATTTTTTGCGTCACCATTCACAGCCAGGCCCCGTGCGACTCCCTGTTCAAGAAAAGAAAATTCTCCAGTGTCGGCTGACTGTCTGAAATAGAAGTTGGGGGCGACGTCGTTGGCTACAAACAGATTCAATCTTCCTGTGGCCTCAAAGTCAGCTGCGATCACCGCAAGTCCGTTGCCACCCTCACAAAGAAGCCCACCCTGTGCCGTTGCATCAAAGAACCCACCCTTACCGTCACTTAGAAACAGTTGATCCTGAGCGGACGGAAACAACTGCGGCAGGCACGTTGTCGGGACTCCGTCAGTTTCGCATATTCGGGTTAGCACGTCCTTTCCACCGAGGTAGTTGACGGAGTAAATGTCCGGGAATGCGTCGTTATTCAGATCTGCGATCACGGAACTTGTTGACCAGGCGTTTGAATCACCCTCGATCCGACCGGAAACATCTGTGAACGTGCCGTCGCCATTATTCCGGCGTAGCTGATTTCTGCCAATTCGGCCGACAAACAGATCGGGGAAACCATCATTGTCATAATCCCCGACCGACACTCCGGTACTAAACGATCTTTTGTCTTCGGTATCGAATGCTGATTCTGTTCGCCGGAACGCTGTTCCTCGCACATTTCTGAAAATCCGGTCGGTACTTGCAGAATCGGTTGCCGGGGCAACCGGCCAGTTTCCACCCTGAGGAAAAAACAGGTCCGGCAGACCATCCCTGTCAAAATCAATTACACCGACTCCGCCGCCAAGAGTTTCCAGCAGACGTTCCGTGCCGTCGTTTGGTCTGCCGCCATTATTATAGGAAAAGTTCAGGCCGACCAGGGCGGCCTCTTCCTGAAATACAGCAGCGCCGGAGGCATTTGCAGTCAGTTGGCCAGTGGTGTCTGCAGAGATTTTATCGGAAGCATCCGACAAGAGAGTGTCAATATTTGGGAGCACAGCGAAAGACGTCGGCAGCCGGGCGTTGATGCGGAGTGAGTGCAGTGTCGTGATCCGCTGCCTGAGTTCCTGCTGAATCCATGCCGACGATGACTGATGTTTCGCAGCAACGACGCACCACGCGTAGCACTCTGCATCCAGGCCAATTTCATTCGCCAGTCTGGCACAGTCTTCGATGCTTGACAGCTGCTGTGTATTCCATGCGGTCTTGGCCTCACGTTCGTAGGCTTCCAGCTGAGTTGCCCGGCGAAGATAAGTTGCAGCCTCTTTTTCTCTGCCGGCCTGCTGAAGTATCTGGCCGAGGTAATAGTTGACTCGTCGGCTGGCGGGCTCTGTTTGCAGGGCATTCAGAAAATACCCTGCTGCCGTACGAAAGTTGTTTTCAGCTCTGGCCTTCATTCCGCGTACGGCCAGGACGTCCGGGTGATGCCGGACATTCTCCGACAGCGAAGCTTCCCATTTTTCCAGTGCAGACCAGTCCTCCAGTTGAAGCAGCGACTCGCCACGGCGGGCGACTGCGTCACCCCAGTCGGGCCGGAGCTGGATAGTCTTCGCTGCGAATCGTTCGGCACGCAGGTAATTGCCTGCCGTCTGCTCGAACGCCGCCTGCGCCAGCAACACATATGGATCCTGAGGCGACGCAGCCGTCCATTCTTTCAGTGTGACTTCTTCGCGAATACGGTCATGGTCGAGGGACAGGACTGCCAGGTGGACAAACTCAAATGAATCCAGTCGAATAAGCTCCAGGGTGTGGTGATTTGCCGCCTGGGTTCTTCCGCTGAATCCAAGCAGCCATGCCATTCGATTGTGTGCGTCCGGTTGATCAGGATCCATCGCCAACAATCGTTCAAATTGTTCCACGGCTGCAGAGACTTCGAACAGCTGAAACAGAAGTGTGTCACCGGCGAGCAGTCGTGCGTCGATCGACGCACGACTGCCGCTGTCGGGGATTGCCTCCAGGTGGTCCACTGCTCTTTGGTAATCGTTTCGGTCCAGTGCCAGCTGGGCTGCAAGTATCAATGCCCTTGGATGATGTGAGTCACGGCTCAACAACTGTTCCACCGTTTCCGCGGCACTTGTCATATCGCCAAGCAGCATCGCTTTCCGAGCGTCCGTCAGCAGAGCATCTGTCGAGGGCCCCTGATTCAACCACCAAACGACGCCTGCAGATACGACTGCGACAAGAACAAGTGTTGTTAAAACAATGCTTGATCGAAGGTTCGACACAATTGAGGGTCACCTAAGCTGGAGGATGTCCTGCAACTCGCACGTTGCTTTCCTGGTGTTTGAGCAGCCCAGTGCAACATTGCACCGGACTCCGGCAACGACCGTGACTGCGAATCGTCGGAGGCTTCGGATGTCAGGGTGGCCACCGCCCGAAAGACGACTCACTTCGCTGCCGTTTCGTTCCTGTTCCACCATATCGTAAAAATCCCCGGCGTGGCAACAGACCGTGTTTCAAACTCGCCGACGGCAAAGTCTGAGTCGCCGTCGTTGTCGAAGTCACCCACTTCCAGGGTGGCGTGCTGCGCAGATGACAGATCAAGGTTGTGACGGACAAACTCTCTGTCGTTCTGTTGTTCGAACCACACTACGGAATTGAAGGGAACATCGTACCACCAGGTCATTGTGACCGCGGCAATATCAAGATCGCCGTCGGCGTCGAAGTCCGCTGCTGAAGCTCCATAGGCACCAGGTAGTTGATCGATATGATGATGCGTGAATTTCAAATTGCCTATGTTTTCCAGCCACTGGATGCTGTGACAGGACTTCAGCATGTGTGAGTCCATACTGTCGCCGTTCACGTACAGAACGTCGACGTCTCCGTCCGAATCCATGTCCTGCACGCTGATACAGCTGGAGCCGTAGTCCGGACGATCGGCAACGAAGATATCGTTCTTTGTGAACTCTCCATGTCCGTCATTGATGAATGCGACGATCCGTTCATGTTCCTGCGAGAACAACACGACCAGATCCAGATCGCCGTCGTGATCCAGATCGACAATCGGAACATGACTGCTGCCGTGTCGGTCATCAAGAATTCTTGTGCGAAATGAGTCTGCGGATACAGCGGGTTCTGACGACGGAATTTGCTCCAGCAGCAACAGCCGCCCCGTCTTGCGCCACCCAAACTCGGCAACGACGATATCAAGCAGTCCGTCTCCGGTCAGGTCGGCGCTTTTCGCGTCCGCCACCCGACCAAGTCCATCTGCCAGGACAATGCTGCCACCGGTGCCAGGATGGACTAGAACCAGGCGGCCATCGGCATGGTCGCCTGGTAAGAAACTCCCGAGATCAGCAATTAATAATTCGCTGTTGCCATCACCATTCAGGTCACACAATTCCAGTTGACACGGATTCTCTTCAGTTGCAACAACAGTTGGCGGCAAGGCGGGATTCTTCAGATTCATCCTCAGGATCTGTCCGCTCTTCATGTCACTAAGAAACAGACTGTTGTCCGCATACAGAATATCGGCAATCGCCGAACTGGCATTCCTGTCGGGCGACCGGACAATCTGTCTTTCAAAACGGACCGAGCCGGACCCCGAGACTTCGCTTGGTATTTGCAGCCTTTGCTCCGGTGAGGCGTGTGAATCGTAGTACCTCACGACTTCACTTATGGACGGAACGTGCAGATCGGTTCTGCCGGATTCCGTATAGAACCCGAAGCCCCTTTTTACTTCTTCTTCCCATAGCCCTTTGGGCAACGTGTCCGGCGCCGGGTACGAATGACAATCACCACAGAATGTGACTACCTGAGTTCTAATGTCTGTTGAAGCCACATCTTTCGCCCCTGGTGGTACACTTCCGTTCGGTCCTGCTCCACAACCGAAAGTTGTGGCAAGTAGCAGGTAGTGGATCCAGACCGGCTTTCGTGGCATCGTTTCGTATTCTCCCCGATTTCAGTGTCTGCTGCCGAGATTTTCTTTTCACAGTATGCCAGGACTCTCAGCCCATCGGGGCAAAAAAAAACCGCCGAACTCAAATCGCCTTGAAACACTCGACTTACGGCTCACCAGAGTCTCGCATCTCCGTCGCTTGATTTCACCTGTCTGCCGCGGAAACTGGCGATTTTCGGCGCCGAACATGCTCTTCCTGCGACTGGTCGGTTACTGCCTGCTGGATAACCATTTCCATCTGCTTCTCTGGCTGCACGAAGATGGTGACCTGAGCCGTTGGCTGCAGTGGCTGATGACGTCTCATGTCCGCCGCTATCACAGCAGCGGTCATGTCTGGCAGGGACGCTTCAAGGCGTTTCCCATTCAGGGCGATAACCACTATTTCACAGTACTCTGTTACGTTGAACGGAATCCTCTTCGGGCCAACATGGTGGCCCGAAGTCAGGACTGGGAATGGTCGAGCCTGCAGCCGACGCCACGGAGTGGCCCGGCCGGATTGTTATCGAATGGGCCCCTGCCGAAACGTTCTCAATGGACTCGTTTTGTCAACGGAGTGGAAACGGAAGGCGCACTGGCATCCCTGCGACGCAGCGTGGTCCGCGGCACGCCTTTCGGTGAAAGTTCCTGGCAACACGCGACCGCAGCCGAGTAGGGTCCGCTGTGCGGACCACGTTTGGTTCTGCCACTTCAGCAGGTGAGATCGCGACGCACTTGGGTGCTGGTCGATCTGCCATGCTGCCGGGTTCGACGCGTGCCCACGACCGGCGTTGACTTCGCGGTGGTTGAGGCTCACTGGATGGTCCGCACAGCGGACCCTACCCGACACGACGATGCTTCAAAGGGCTCAGAAGTTTCCCGCCGCCTCCCGTAGAATGGCCTTGTCCAGCTCTGCTTCGGCCACCAGCTTCTTCAATCGAGCGTTCTGCTTCTCCAGCGTCCATCAGACGCTTCGCCTGATCTGTCCGGTTCCCGCCGTACTCCTTCCGCCAGCGGTAACAGGTGTTGTCGGTGACGCCGATCTGCCGACGCGCTGTCGCAACGTCCTTTCCCTGCGAAAGCAGGACTTCCGCTTCTCGAAGCTTCTGAATAATCTCTTCTGTCTTGAATCGCTTACGTGGCCTTTGATGCCTCTCTCTTCTGTGACCAAACCCAGAGTCTACCACTCAAAGTCTGGTCGCGGTTAATGGGGGCAGGTCAATACTGAAGGACTAACACCGACGCGCCGCTTGATTCTGAGTTGCACCAATCGTGATCATTCTGCGGTGCAGGTGCGCGCTCGTTTGAACAGACACTGATTGACTCGCCTGTGGTCCAATCGTCTCAACCACGTTCGGCCGAAATCGTGACTCAATTCGCTTGCTAACACCTGATTATCAAAGAGCTTTTCTGGCGTCGGAGTTTTTTGACCCTACGGGTTCAATCGCCTTCAACGTCATGCGAAGGCTTAATCTGAGAACGATCCCCAGCTGAACAACCAGTCCCGCCCACTCAGGCAAACCGGACCAGCGTCTCCGGCAATCAAAGGAATCTCCCGCATCAATTCGGCCGGACACCCTGGCCCCGTCCGCCCTGAATGAAACAACTCAACATTTTATTCAGATTGCCTATGGCAATCCCGCAAACCGGACACGCGGAACAAAAACTCACCGCCTCGACGGGCCAAACAGTTGATTGTGCAGTTTGAAGAGCTCCGCGTTCATGGACAGGAGATAATCGCGTTCGGCACGGACGGCGGCGGATGTGCCTTTGACGGCGGCTTTGAATTCCGGTGTGTCGCTGAGGCTCTTGCGGGCTGCACGCTGTGCCGACCGAATTTCCTGGTCGGTTATGAACAGTCGAGGGTATGTGTCTTTGATCTGCTGTTCCGCCTGTGCGACCTGTTCCATGTGCTGCATATAGTCTGTGTCCGTGAGATGCCGCTGCCGTACACGCTCCACCGCTGCCTTGTAGTGCGTCGAGGGTAGTTTCTTCAGACTCGTATTTCGAGTTTCCAGAAAGGCGATGACCGCCTGCTTACGTTGATTTACCATATCTCGCAGTTGTTTGTACTGTGGGTCCGACTCAAGCAGTTTGCGGCGGTACAGCTCAATTTGTTTTCGAACCTGCTTGGTGGTCAGGAAGACTTCGGGAAATCGTTCTCTTTCATGCGCCCTTGCAGCAGTGACACCAGATACGAGTTCCCGAAACGCCGGATCTGCCCTGTGCAGACGGTCCGTTATATTTGTTTTCAGCATCCGGTATCGTTCGTCCGGAACGCGGGGAACCGGCGGGCGAGAGTTCTGTGCCGATAGTAACTCGGGGCGGACAGTGGGCCAGTCTCCTCTTTTCTTAGCCGTCAGGATTTCGACATTGTCGAACGATGCTGATGGCTGATCGACCTGGAAGGCAAAGTATGTGCGTTCGCGATCAATAATCGGATGCTGAGCCACGGCCACGTGCTGGTGATCGATGTGCGCGATGCATTCGTCTTCTGCCAGTTCAATGGTCATTGTGTACCACTGATCAATCTCAAAGTTGAAAACGCATTCACCCTGATAACTGGGGAAAAACGGCACGGATTTGTCGTCCGCTGTCTGAATGAAGAATTGATCCGGACGAATATGCACCACGGTGTTGTAGTGTCCATCACTACCGGTCATCACGCGGATTTCCTTAGCCGAATCGAATCGGAAGTTGAAACGGACCATCGCGTCCTTAAAACGCGGATTTCTGATGAAAATACGTTTGTTGGTTCCAGCGATTTCGTTGCGAGTCAGTTGCCCCTTTTCGGCTGACCATTCCTTTTGGAAAAACCAGCGTTCGCTGACCGTGCCTGGTTCAAACGCGTCTTCGAAAACCAGTTCTCGCGCATCGACCATTAATGGCCCGTCGTGGTTTCGGACGCCCAGTTGTTTTCGCCAGTCGATCAGTTTCGAATGCAATTCAGCCGTTTTTGCGGCATGCGTTCCAGCCAGGTTCTTTGATTCACCAATGTCGTCCTTCAGTGAATAGAGCTCAACATCGTCCGTGTCGTAAAATTCAATCAGTTTCCAGTCGCCATCACGAACTGCTCCCGATGATCGACCATTCAGAAAGTGGGGACGATCCAGAGGATAGTGCCAGAACACCGGCTCATTTTGCGGTGATCTGTCCTGAAGCCTGAGGATGTTCAGGATCGACGCTCCGTCCAGCTTCTGTTCCTCGACAGGTCTGGCTCCCGCCGCTTCCAGCAGCGTCGGATACAGATCCACACTGGATGTGATGTGTTCGCTGACCGAATCTTCCGGTATGTGACCTGTCCATGAGGCGATCAGTGGCACGCGAATTCCACCTTCGTAGAGTTCGCTCTTGCCACCACGGAGTGGCGCGTTGGACGTGACGTTGGTTTCACCGCCGTTGTCGCTGGTGAAAATGATAAGGGTATCGTCCTGCAGGCCCAGTTTTTTCAGCTGTGAAACGATCATGCCGACACCATCGTCGACGCTCTCCAGCATCGCTGCCAGATGCGGATTGTGGTCTCCGGCCCAGTGATTGAGGAGGTCTCCCGAATGGCCTGCATCTTCGCAGAGATAACATTTGCCGCGAGTACTTGGGCCTGGTTCGTGTTTCTTGCGATATTTTTGAACTAGATTCGGTCTTCCGTTCAGGATCGTGTGGGGTGCGAAATGGCTGACGTACAGGAAAAATGGTTCGTCCTGATGTCGTTTGATGAAGTTTACGGCTTCAAGATTAATTCGATCCGTCAGGTATTCGTTGGGTCCAAGTCGGTGCTCAGGGAATCGCAGCCAGCTGATGGGCTGGCTGCGAAAGACGTACGGGAAGAAGTTGGCGCCGTTGCCGACACCTTTAAGTGGCGTTCCGATCGACTCCGCAAAGCCGTGAGCAGACGGCGGCACGTCATGTTCCGCCCCATGATATTTGTAGCCCGACAGGTGCCATTTTCCGATGATGCCTGTTGCGTAGCCGTTCTGCTGCAGGACCTCAGGCAGGGTCACGTGGCTGGTTGACAATGGCCGGCCGGAATTTGGCCGAAGATAATCCAGTATACGATGACGCGCCGGGTACTGTCCTGTCATCAGGGTCGCACGATACGGAGAACAGACGGGAGCGGCTGCGTAGGCCTGTGTCAGTCGTACACCACTGTCGGCAAGACCGTTGATGTGTGGCGTTTCGTTGAAGTCACTGCCGTAACATTCGAGATCAGACCAGCCCAGATCATCGGCCAGGACAACGATGATGTTGGGGCGTCTGGTCAGTTCTGTCGTTGCGGCGCCGCCTGCCGAGATGTCCTGGAACACAAATAGCGTGGCAGCGAAGAGTCGAAGTACAGACTTTGGCCTATTGGTCATTGCACTAAATCTACTATAGATGTCAGACAGCCCTGCCGGGTTGCCGCCGGACCTCCTGAAACGTCAGCGGCCAGAACCTGTGATGGTGTCAGTGTGATGACATAACTATTTCGCACCAATGCAGTACAGATACTGATGCGTGCGGAACAGCAGCTGGTCACCGATGACTGCCGGGGTCGCATTGAAACTGCTGTCGTCGCCGTCGATGACGTTGTGTGCCAGTTCTTTGTATTCCGGTCCGAGGGCAACGGCAAACACGCCGTTGTTTCGAGTCGTCAGGTACATTCGATTTCCGGCCAGCAATGTTGACGCGTAAACACGATCTGACGTACTGACGCGTTCGCGATATACGCTTTCGCCGGTTGCAGCATTTGTGCAGTTAGCGATTCCGCGATCGCTGATCCAGTACAGGTGGCCTTCGTGATAAACGGGTGACGTTACGTTGGCACCAATGTTCGTTTCCCAGATTCTGTGTGATTCGGTGATATCTCCGTTTCCACCCAGTCGAATTGCCATCGACTGGTTCTTGCGTCCGCCAAGCACGAAGGCAGTCCCTTCATGCACAATGACGCACGGCACAACGTAATCCTGTACGCCAACGCAGTTCCACAGCTCACTGCCGGTCACCGGATCGAAACCGCGAACGTGTTCTTTGTAACTGATAATCAGCTCGTCACGGCCATCCGCTGACGCAGCCACGACGGGAGTTGTCCAGCTGCTTGCGACATCTGTGATTCGCCATACCTCTTTGCCGGAAACTCTGTTGAAGGCGAATACTGTTTTTGCTTCGATGCTGGCGTTGATAATCACCAGATCGCGATACAGAATTGGAGAGGCGGCAGAACCGAAACCTTTGGTGTCACTGCCGGTTTTCGCCCGCCACAGCAGGTTACCCTGGTGATTATAGGCCAGCAGACCCGATACCCCAAAATAAGCATAGACTCCACGTTCGTCACAGACAGGCGTCCCCGTTGCGTATCCGTGATCGGCGACTCGGCGAGTTGCCTCCTGTTCGGCACTCGAAGCTTTGGTGGATTTGTCCCACAGCAGTTTTCCGTCATTCAGGTCGAAGCACAGTACGTGTTGCTGCAGGTCTTCGCGATTCCCCGGTTCCTCCGGATTCAGGCCATACCCCGTGAATGACGTCAGATAAACGCGACTGGAAAAAACGGACGGACTGGAAGCCCCGTGGCCCGGAATCTCAACCTTCCACGTCATGTTTTCGGTGGCACTCCAGGTCAGCGGCACGTTTGCCGACGGAGCGGACGCATTGCCGTCCGCCCCTCGGAATCGGGGCCAGTCAGTGGCCTCAACAAGCGTTGCGGGGAGCGGCAGCAATGTAAAAAGAGCAATGACGAGTTTCGACATCGGGGAACTCCGGAGGGAACGATCTGGCGAGTGGATCAGTTATACAAATCCTGATTGTTCGGAGCCACTCTTGAATATTCAAATGCCGGCAGGGTCACTAAAGTGAATGAAGACGTTCGATTTGTAGGATTCGTAATCCGGAGCAACGACCATGCGGTATTCGTCTTTCACCAATCAGCGGAGTCTTCCCGCGAATCGACTGTTCCTGACCGGTTTGCTGATGATGGCCTGCTCAGCCTGCGATCAAGGTCCGGCGGGAACATCCGACAGCATCACGTTGCCGGCAGACCAACCCGTAGTGTCCGAGCCACCAGCCAATGAGGCAACGGCGGCCGAGTCAATTGAGGAAGAAACAGTGACGACTGCAAACACAGAGGGCAAGGTACTGCGGCATGCGGTGTTCTTTTCCTTCAAGGAAGAATCCAGTGAGGAAGACGTTGCCGGAGTTGTCGATGCGTTTCGGGAGTTACCGTCAAAGATCAGTGAGATCATTGACTTTGAATGGGGCCCGAATAACAGTCCGGAAGGGCTGGACGACGGGTTTACACACTGCTTTCTGCTGACGTTTGCGAATGAAGCCGGGCGGGCGGCGTACCTGCCACATGAGGCACACAAAGCCTTCGGCGACGTGCTGCGACCACACATGGCCAAAGTCTTTGTGATTGACTACTGGGGGACGCCGTCTGAAACGGCGAACGAGAATCCGCTGAGGCACGCAGTGTTTTTCCGATTCAAGGAAGACGCCGCGGCAGAAGACATTGCAACAGTCGAAGAGGCCTTTGCGGCGCTGCCGGAGAAAATCGATACGATCAAGTCCTTGGAATGGGGCAGAAACAACAGCCCGGAAAAACATGACGCCGGGTTCACTCATTGTTTTATGGTGACCTTCGACTCAGACGAAGGTCGGGCCGCCTATTTGCCGCATGCGGATCACCTGGCGTTCGTTGAGGTATTGAAGCCGATTCTTGATGCACCGCGCGTGCTGGATTATGTGGCACAGAAATAGATAACTGCACAGCGGAATGCAGCGAGAAATTCCGGGTGCCACTCTGTCGTGCTGCTGGTCTGTCCGGGAATACAATGCAGGCGCTGACGCAACGTTCTACAGCGGTTGATTGTGGATCGTTGCTGTTCAGCCCGCAAGTCAATAGACTGCAATCAGGCCGCGTTCTGTTCAGTTGTGACGTGGCAACACCTTCATAGGATGAAGCCAGTGATATCTGTAAGACCAGTGATGTCGTGCGTGGTGCTCCTGTTGTTGTGTGAATCTGTTTTTGCAGCCGCGCGTCCCAACATTCTGTTGATTTACACGGATGACCATTCGTACCGAACGGTCGGCTGTTATCCGCAGGCATATCGATGGGTGAATACGCCAAATATCGATGCTCTTGCTGAGCGAGGTGTCCGTTTCGAGTACGCATACATCGGGACATGGTGCATGCCATCGCGCGCCACAATGCTGACCGGCCATCATCAGTATGGCGTTGAGTCCATGAGAATGGAGGGGCAGTATCCGGGTAGTGAGTATGATCCGGAGAAGTGTCGGTTCTGGCCGAGCGTGTTTCGTGAAAACGGTTATTCGACCTGTCAGGTTGGTAAGTGGCATACGGGAACGGATACCGGGGCTAACCGCGACTGGGATCATCAGGTTGTCTGGAACCGGCCGCGCTACCCGGAAAACGCCGGAAATTATTTTTACAACCAGCTGATCGAAACGAATGGCGGTCCGCCGAAGCTGACGAAGGGCTACAGTACAGACAACTACACAAACTGGGCCGAAGACTTTATTCGCGGCGAAAACCGTGATGAAGACAAGCCGTGGTATTGCTGGGTCTGTTATGGCGCGGTTCACGGTCCGTTTACACCTGCGGAACGACACCGCAATGACTATCCCGGTCTCAGTGTTCCCGTACCCCAAGACATCTACCCGCCCCGGCCAGGCAAGCCGGCATACATGCAGAAGATTAACAAATGGATCCCTAATGCCGATGGTGTTCCGTCTATGAACGGAGGATTTGGAGGACAGACTGTCGAAGGCACGACATCAATTCACGGCAATACACTGAATGGCTGGGTGCGGCAGTATCATCAGGGAGTCAGGGCACTGGACGAAAGTGTCGGACGTCTGGTGGCTGCTCTGAAGGAGTCGGGGCAGTACGAAAATACTCTGATTGTCTTTACCTCTGATCAGGGATTCGCATGGGGACAGCATGGGTTTCACACGAAGCTGGCTCCGTATGACGCCAATATTCGCTCACCGCTGATTGTCAGCATGCCTTCTCAGTTACCGACCGGAAAAGTTGTCCCGCATCCGGTCTCCGGCGTGGACTTGATTCCGACGTTCTTCAACTTCGCCGGAATCGACCAGCCGTGGAAGATGCATGGCCATGATTTGACGCCGTTGCTGAAAGATCCGGCCTCCGACTGGAGCCACCCTTCGTTAACAGCATTCACGGCAAGAAGTTATGGGAAAGACACTCATCAGTTGCCGGCGGATACGACGGAAACAAACATCAATGGAATTCCGTGGTACTTTATGCTGCGGCAGGGGCGATATAAATATATCCGCAATCTTGTTGAGGGCGAAATTGAGGAATTGTACGACCTTCACGATGACCCCGATGAGCTGACCAATGTGGCTATGAAGCCGGAGCTGCAGGATCAATTGATTGCCCTGCGCAAGGCAACAATCGCAGAACTCAAACGCACGGATGCGGGTATTGTGAACAGGTTGCCACACGTTGCCGGAGAGTGACCGTCTGGTCTACCCGTCCATTGCTTCCTGCATGGCTTCGCCCATGCCCGCCGGGCTGTCTGATACGACAACCCCAGCTGCTCGCAGTGCGCCCATTTTTTCAGCGGCGGTTCCGCCACCGCCGGAAATGATGGCCCCTGCGTGCCCCATACGCTTTCCGGGAGGGGCTGTTTGTCCTGCAATGAAGCCGGCGACGGGTTTTGTAACGCTGGCCTTAATGTATTCGGCCGCCTGTTGTTCTGCGTTGCCGCCGATTTCTCCGATCATCAGTATGCCCTCAGTGCCCGGATCACTTTCGAACAACTCCAGCAGATCAATAAAGCTGGTCCCGTTGATCGGATCACCACCAATGCCGACCGCCGTGCTTTGACCCAGGCCAACTCGCCCAAGCTGCCAGGCGGCTTCGTACGTCAGCGTGCCGCTCTTGCTGATGATGCCAATGGTTCCGGGCGTATGAATGTAGCCGGGCATGATGCCGATCTTCGCGACGCCGGGCGTGATGACTCCCGGACAGTTGGGGCCTACCAGTCGCGATGCCGAATTTTCAAGGCCGCGTTTGACGCGAATCATATCCATTACCGGAATTCCTTCCGTAATGGCCACAATCAGTTCGATGCCTGCATCTGCCGATTCCAGAATCGCGTCTGCACAGAACGGCGGCGGTACGAATACCATAGATGTGTTTGCGTCTGTCTTTTCCTTTGCTTCACCAACGGAATTGAACACTGGAAATCCGTCGACTTCGTTGCCGCCCTTTCCCGGTGTCACTCCGCCGACAAACACGTCAGTGCCTGGCTGACACTCCGCGGCATATTCACGACATTTCTGACTATGGAACAAACCGGTGCTTCCGGTGATTCCCTGACAGATGATTCTGGTTTTTTCTGTGACTAAAATACTCATTAGTTGAATCTCGCTGAATTCAAATCTGATATTTCAGATTCATGAAGTTTGCGGTTCGGCAGGACGCCAACGGACATCACGGCCCGACACTTGCGGGTATTACACTGACAGCGATGCCACGACCTTCTTTGCTGCGTCGGTCAGATCTTCGGCAGTGACGATGTCCCTGCCACTGGCTCCCAGCATTTCGCGAGCTTTCTCGACATTTGTGCCTTCCAGTCGTACTACTAACGGGACGGTGAACCCAACCTTTTCGTAGGCTTCCAGTAATGCTTCGACGATTACGTCACAACGCATAATTCCCCCAAAGATGTTGACCAGGACGGCTTTCACTGCGTCATCAGACAGGATAATCCGAAATGCCTCAGTCACCTGGCCAACATTGGCTCCACCCCCTACGTCCAGGAAGTTGGCCGGCTCGGCGCCGTGGATCTTGATCAGGTCCATGGTGCTCATGGCCAGTCCCGCACCATTAACAAGACACCCGATGTTGCCGTCCAGGTTGACATAACTGAGACCGGCTTCGCCAGCCCGAACTTCTGAGGCGTCTTCTTCTGTCAGATCTCGCAGTTCAACCAGGTTCTTGTGACGGAACAGAGCGTTATCGTCGAACGATACCTTGGCATCCAGAGCCAGCAACTGGCTGTCTTCTGTCAGAACCAGCGGATTGACTTCGGTCATGCTGCAGTCGTTGTCCACGAAGAATCGGCAGAGTTTCGGCAGGAATTTCTCGGCATTGCGAACAGCGGTTTTGTCGAATCCCAAAGCATAGGCCATTTTTCTGGCCTGAAAGGGAAACAGGCCTTCAGCGGCATCGAACGGTTCGGCCAGAATTTTTTCGGGGTGACTCTTCGCGACTTCTTCGATTTCCATGCCGCCCTCAGACGACATGATCAATACCGGTCCGCCAACCTCACGGTCGACAACGATGCCCAGATAAAGCTCGCGAGCGATTTTCAGTCCCTGTTCGACAAACAGAGTATTTACCTGCTTGCCTTCATCACCCGTCTGAATCGTAACCAGCGTGTTGCCGAGCATTCGCTCTGCGTTCTCTCGCGCTTCCTCAGCAGAACGCACCAGGATAACACCTGGCTGATCGGGCTGCTCCTTAAAACGCCCCTTGCCACGACCGCCAGCGTGAATCTGAGACTTCACCACGGCCAGTGTGCCGCCGAGGTCAGCGAATGCCGCCACAACCTCGTCTACAGACTTGCAGACAATACCGTCCGGGACCGCGATGCCGGCGGCCTTGAAGAGTGATTTCGATTGGTATTCGTGGATCTTCATACAGATGGTCCAGGTTCTGTCCGGATACGGATGAATGCTGCAGCGGGGAATTATGTGACCCGCAGGTCGGTGACTTTTGCCGTCCTGAAAAAGGGGTCGCGCGAGACTGCCGAAATGCGAAACGAGGCTGTCACAGGCAACGGCATGGCGTGACTATAGCGATGACACCAATTTCCTTCGAGGGTGTCGCAATCACTTCGTCTGAAAAGGGCTGATGTGGCATACAAAAAGTCACGCCGCAGAGTGGAGTCACAGAGTCTTGTTCTGTAGCTCCACGCCGCGGCGTGATATTTGCGGATGCGTTGTCTGTGAGCGTTGATTAGCGTGGAAAATGGTGCTGTGGCAGTATGCTGGTAGCACTGTCGGTGGGGATCGCTGCTGTCTCGACATCAGCAGCCTTGTTGTCGGCAACAACGGCAATCCGTACCATCTGCGCTGTGCTGCCAACACCCAGTTTTCGCGTCGCGTTCGCACGGTGCTTTTCGATCGTCTTCACACTGATATCCAGTTCATGAGCGATGCTCTTGTTGGGTAAGCCGTCAGCAACCAGTGAAACTACCTGTTTTTCACGACGCGACAGTTTGGTCATTTTGAGTCTTGCGGTTTCCCGACGTACACGCCACTGCTGAAAAGAATCTTCTGTATTCGGATCTGTTTCCGGTGCTGCAGTTTCGTTAATGGCGTCAATTGTCCGTTGTGTCGGATGGCTGATAAATGACCCCAGCTGTTTTTTCTGGTCACTGAGGTCAACCAGTTCAACCGCTGATCCGACGGTGAACCCTGCGGTACTGCGGAGAATTCGGCCTGCGGCCACAAAACACCGCTGGTGCAGCGGAAATACCTCACATATTTCTGTCGTGGAATCGGTCTTCGATTGTTGCAAGACTATTCTGGCCGCCGTCTCACAAACTGCCTGCCAGATAAAGGCGGTCGGCTGATTGGTCCCCTGCATTGTTGTCGGGTCAGATATTCGCCCCCGCAACGAATCGTTCACGACAGCGACCTGGCCACTGGCGTCAAATAACACCGCGGGGTGGATACAATTCGTTACATAGTCGCGCCAGGGGGTAACAGAATCGGAACCGGGCAATATTGACGGGGACGAAAACCGTTGAGCGGCAGTTGACAAGAGCTGCGTATTGCTGCCGTGGACTGGGTAAGCTGTCATGAGCAAGGGCCTTCAGGTGTGGTCAGTCTTCACGGGTGTAGATAAGGGCGGTTGTGCAGCGATCTGGGTCGATCGGACGGCGGCCATTTGGAATGCGAATTCCTGAGCCTATCTTCCATATTCGGAATCGCGGAAGCTTCGCGACCATTCGAAGATAAGTAATTCTGCCCAGGAGGCTCATCGGGCGGGAACGATCTACGGGGGAAAACACTAACTGCCTGCTCGTTTGTTCACTAATCGGTTCCGGACGTTGATGGCATTCAGGTGGGTACTTTCACCCAGTGGGGTTCTGCCCATCACCGAATTACCGGAGAATGATTCTTCACTCACCGCCGCGTTTTCCTGCACCATGTGGTGAAACGGGGGTACATTGTGCAGACAATCCGCATGAATGCGTTAAAACACTCACATCAGACGCTTTACCGAAGTTGGCGGCCTTTGACGTTAAACATTCGGTTCTGCATCCCGCCTGAAAACATCGGCAAGCAGCAAGGTGATGGGCTGCTGTCGAGCGACAGGTCACAGCGAATGATGGCGGTCACGCGGCATCACGATTCGACGTGGATCGTCTGTTCGCGGTCCGGTCCGACGGAAACGATTGACACCGGGCGTCCAATCAGGTCAGCAGCGACCCTGACGTACTCCTGAGCGGCGGCCGGCAGGTCCTCAAATCGCCGTACGCCGGTAATGTCTTCCGACCAGCCCTCGATTCGACGCAACACTGGTATTGCGACTGCAAGGTCTTCACACCGTGATGGCAGGTCACGAGTGACTTTGCCATTCACGTCGTAAGCCTCACAGATGTTGAGTTCTTCGAATCCACTGAGTACGTCCAGAAGTGCGATGACGACCGTGTCAACTCCGCTGATCCGTGCGCTGTAACGTGTTGCTACCGTGTCCAGCCAGCCGCAGCGGCGTGGTCGGCCGGTGACCGTACCGTATTCATTGCCCGCGTCTCGAATCCTCTGGCCGATCTGATTATCGAGTTCGGTCGGGAACGGCCCCCCGCCAACTCGGGTTGTGTAGGCCTTGGCAACACCAATCATATGTCCGATTGCTCGCGCCGGTACGCCACTACCACTCTGGATACCACAGCCGGAACTGTTGGATGATGTCACGTATGGAAATGTACCATGGTCGATATCCAGCAGGCTGCCCTGAGCCCCCTCGAACAACAGCTTCTTTCCGCCTTCCAGCGCATCCAGTAAGTAGGTTGTTGTATCGGCCACCATCGGCCGCAGGCGGTCGGCACACGCTGAATATTCGTCAATGATCTGATCGGAGTCCATCTGTGCGCCGTCCGGATTGATCGCGTTCAGGACTTTCTGTTTGAACGGTACGATTTCCCGTACTTTTTCCACGAAGGCGTCTTTCTGAATCAGATCGCCGATGCGAATTGCGTGAAAGCGGCCAGCCTTTTCACGATAGCACGTACCAATACCCCGCATTGTCGTGCCAATCGCTGACCCTCCGCGTGATGCTTCGAGAGCAGCTTCTTCCAGCAGATGCCACGGGCAGATGACGTGCGCTCGGTCACTGATCATCATTCTGTCAGCGCAGTCTTCGCCACCAGCGATTAAAGCATCCAGCTCTTTCAAAAAGGCCCTCGGGTCAATGACGACTCCCGGTCCGATTACCGACTTCACGTGGTCCTGCAGAATTCCGGTTGGCAGCAGACTGAGCTTGTAGGTCTTGCCGTCAAACTTGACGGTATGTCCGGCGTTGTTTCCACCCTGATAGCGGATGACGATCTCGTGCTGTTCGGTAAGCAGGTCGACGATTTTGCCTTTAGCTTCGTCGCCCCATTGCAGTCCAATCACTGATGTTGCCGGCACGTTTTTCTCTCACACAATGTGACTCACAAATCGGTGAGCCACCTTTCACAGCACAAAAAGAAACCGGACGTCGGAAACACCAACGTCCGGTGAGGACAATTCTCAAATTGTATCGCCATGTCGGTGATTTCGAAGCGTGCCTGTTCTCGTTTTTCAATGTTCCTGCAACTGGGCGTCGTGAACGGCAGCCAACTCGCGAAAATAGACCGGAATTCCTTAAAATTACTGTGGTACGACTTTCATGGAGTAGTGGGCTTCGCTCGGCCACAGCTTTGCTGATTCGGTCAGGGGGCCGGTCACGGACACATCGTAAACGTAGCCCGGCTTAAAGTTCTTCAACGTGAGTCGTACGCGTTTACCACCCTCCAGTACCTCAATTTCTTCCGTCGACAGGGTGTAACGGCCTGAATCCGGAGTTGCATAGCTGCCGCCCCATTCGCGGGTGTACCCCTGAACGGACCAGCTGGCCGCTTTGCTCGCGGCGGCCTCGTTGACCGGACGGAAGAATTCGACTTCGAATGCCGTCGGCGTAGCTGTCAGTTCCTGAATACCGTTGGGCAGGCCATCTGCTGAAGGCACCAGGCGGGTGATTCCACCTGTGTTCCGACCGCCCTCCCAGCCACTGTCCCAGATGCTGCCGATGAAAATCGCTCCGTCCGGAGCTACCGCCGAACAGATCGGACCGACGAAATTGCTGCCGCCGGCTTCCTGATCCGGCAGGCTGAATCGATAGCTGGCACCCTGCAGAACTCCGTTGACGTTTTGTACGGTGAAACGAATCAGGAATCGGGAATCGTACTCGCAGCCAATTCCATGTCCACGCAGTCCGGGTACTGCGTAATCTTCCGGCAGAAACAGAATACTGTTGACGCTGCGAGTCCACGGGTGTGGCACCATCAGCGCAGGAATTTCAGGGGCGAGATCATCTGTCGGCTGATTCACTGACGGCACGCCGTAGTGCCTGCCGGGCAGAATGTGATTGATTTCGTTAAACGTGTTCTGCACACCCTGATTGTCTGTGGCAAACAGGTTTCCGTGGCTGTCTATGGCCAGCCCCATCGGATAGCGCATCGACATGCCGAGTGGTGTCACGATTCCCGAGGGATCAATTTTTATCACACCGCCCCGCCAGCGGTCCTGGCTTTGAGGCCGACCCTTCTGTGAGTAGTCGCTGCCGAGCCCTGTGTACATGTTACCTTCCGGATCGCGAATCAGACCGGACGTCCAGTCGTGATAATTGTCGTTGTAGCCCCATCCGCTGGCCACAATCTCCCGCACGTCAGCCCGCCCGTCGCCGTCGGTGTCACGCAGTCGCAGGATTTCCGGCTTGTGCCCAACGATTATGGAATCAACATCGGCAAGAATTCCAAATGGAGCTGCCAGTCCCTCTTCAAACAGCGTCGTCCTGTCGGGCAGGCCATCATCGTCAGTGTCTTCGGCAATCCAGACGTGGCCTTTCAGAGACGTAAACGCCATTCGCCCGTCGGGCAGCCATGTCATAGCCGTTGGCATGATCGACATATCAATCGGGACTCGAGAGCCCGTGAGCCCGGGTGTTGTCGTGACCTGTTCAATTGCTGCACTGACGATTGGTCTGGATTTCAGCGTCGCAACTGATGGGGGCCGAAGATCCGTAATCACAGTGACAAACGTCTGCTGTCCCTGAGTGACCAGTCCCGGACTCGAATCATCAGACGTACCACTTGAACGCACTACGTCAATCGCACTCAGGTCGCTCTGCAGAAGAGTTTCTGGCGTGGCCGCCAGAGCGAACTCCGGGGGACACTCGAGGACTTTTAGTGTCCGCCGCCATCCTGTTCCCGTGTTCCCGTATGAGTACTGTTCGAACGTTTCCTGCGTAGTGACAGACAGCAATGGCCGTGACGGATCTGTCCACCCCGTAATCGCAAAATGTGGCTCTTCAGAAGCTGTCGAAGCAGTTTTTCCGGATGTGTCGAACCAGCTGCGACAGATCAGTTCCACACCTTCCGGAAGAATGCGATACGACACCAGTTCCGCTGCTCGGTCTTCGTCGATGACGGCATTGAAAGTCCGGCCGTCCGTCAGCGACACCAATTGACGGGCGAACGTTTTCTTCTGCGGGCGCTGTACGACCGTGCCTGGCATATCCCAATACCAGCTCTTACCTTCGGTTCGCTGTCGGGCGAACTCGCCGATCGTCCAGAGACGAAGCTGCATCGTGTCCAGGTCAATCAGAACGTTGTGGCCGTTGCCGAATCCGATGGCCATGGCGCGAGCCACGGCCTGCCGGTCCTTATTCAGTCCGATCGTAAAGACGTCGCGAATAATCCGTGGCAGACTGCCGAATTTAACGTTCACGACCTGTTCAAAACGGCTCGTGACTGTTGGTGGTGTGAATCGGTGGTCGTTCAGGGCTTTCCAGATTGTTCCGATCTGTTTCGGAAGTGAGCCGTCCAGTACGTCCGGCATTGCCCTTTTGATAGCCGGCATTTCGATGCCCGCGACCACTCGGATCGGGTTCTTCATCCATCGCTGGAAGAAACGCGGACGAATGCGATCACCCATCGACATAATGTCGGAACCTCGAGTGCCCAGTGCCACATTGCGGGGCTCGAAAGGGCCGGCGGAGTGGCAGGCCACGCAGTTGAAGCCTCCTGCTCCAGTCAGTTGATTACCCAGCAGCAGGTCGTCCGCGGTTGCTTTCGTCCCCCCGGTCAGGTCGATATGAGCCAGGACATCGGATCGAACACCGTCGGCTTCGTCGGGAACTCGGTCGGCGGTAATCAGATGATCCACGATGGCCGCACGTTCCGCATCGCTGTGACGGAATTTCGGCATTCGCACAAACAGCCATGGCAATCGTCGTTCCTTCTGTTCGCCGGCGACAGCTTTCCTGAGATAATCGTCCGTCAGCTTATCACCGACGGCTGTCAGTGGTGGCGGCACCAGTCCCTGGCTTTGTCCTTTCAGGTCCGGGTGAGCCTTCTGCAGATCAGCGGCGATTGACGAGAGTCCTCGCTCGGCGTTGCGGTCGTGACACGCGATACATGCATTTCTCTTCAGCAGCAGTTCGCCCTGATCAGAGGAGCTTAGTCCGGTGTCGTGTTCCATTGTGGAGAACCAGTGCAATACTGCATCTGCCTTGTTGTCTGTCATGGGAAAGAAGGGCAGGCGTTGCCCCTGACGCTGGTTCGGTGCATCCGTGTCGTGTGAACGAACGCAGTGATCAGCGTCCTGCCGTGTCGATCGTTCAGTTAAAGGCGTTGCGGATGACGATTTCAGGCCGGGGATCGTGTGACAACCGGCGCAGTTGGCGGATGTCACCAGTTTTTTTCCGGCGGCGATCTGTTCGGCTGTGCCGTCATTCGTCAATGATGTTTCGGACTGGACTGCAGGTGCGTTCCCTGTGAGTACGGCCACCAGTTGACGCCGCTCGTCGTTCGATAATGCAAAGACCGGCATGCGGTGATCGATGTTCAGAGACGCGGGATCTTTCAGCCAGCGGTCAATCCACTCGGGCGTTCGTCGCTGACCGACTTTGACAAGATCCGGACCCTCATACGGTTCCGCCAGCGGGACTCCACCATCCGGTCCGTCGGCCAGTCTGTGACAGGCTGCACATCCCCGTGAATTCAGCAATTTCGTTCCGGCTGCAACGTCATCTTCCTTCAGTTTGATGCCATTCTGCTTTTGAGCATCCTTTGAGATGCTGAGAAGAAATGCGGCAGCGCTGGTCGCTTCTGACCTGCTCAGTCTGAAATCGGGCATGTGGCTGTTTGCGACAACTGTACGTGGATTCATCAGCCGCTGCACGAGAGTTTCTTTTGACTGGCTTCCTTTGACTCGATCCAGCGCGGGGGCCTTTATGGTGACCAGTCCGGAATTATTCTGATGACACGCCGCACACCGAAGAGCATCAGCCACATGGCGTCCGCGTGCACTTATCCATGATGTTGACGGTTCATCGCGATACAATACATCTGCCGGCAGCGGCTCCAGTGTGAACTTGTCTGACGACCAGAAGACGGACAGGCGTGCTCGGGGCTTGTCCGATTTATGCGGCGTGGAATACGAGACCGCGATTTTGTGATCTCCCGCCGTCAGGTCGATGGTCCTGCCGGATGCGAAGCCCCACTGTTCCGAAGCGTTCAGCACCGTTTCACCGTCGATCGCGATCTTTACGTCGCCGGCCAGAAAAACGTGAAACCGATGCGTTCCCGGCAACCGAGCCAGCACATTGCCAGACCACTGCGCCGTAAACCTGCCCCTGGGCAGTCGCTGATCCGGGGCTGCGGCCCCCCAGTTAAAGTTAACGCTTTTGTCAACACGTTCGATCGTATGTTCACCCACTGCATATTTTGCCAGCAGGCCTGGCGGAAAGTCTTCGTCGTCTTCCTGCACCGCCGGCACCGCCGAAAGAGTCAGGATTGTCGTTGTGGTCACGCAAAGTACTGTGGCGATCGAAAGTCGGTATTGAGATCTGTCCGGCAGCATGGTGGGCTCTCGGGAAGTCGTCGAGGGAATTGCAATAACACGTATTGGAACTCAGTGGACCCACGCAATCAATGCAGTGCCGCACTGCGAAGCGTCGAGTGGCGTTTTCGGTCCGGGGCACGTTCAATTCAAATTCCGTCGGCCCGAATAACACTCCCGGCCTTCGTGACCACACCATTCACGCTATGATCACCATCGAGACTGCTGCAGTCAGCATCAGTGCACCGGCCAGGCGTCTGAGCATAACTGTTCTGCTGAGTGTGGCCTCATTCGTACCCAGTGTGCGGGCCAGCAGCCATGCAAGCATGACGCTCCACAGTCCTCGCAGTGCGTACACAATATTAACTCTGGGTGCGTCACCGAATTCCGCCAGCGCGAAGCACATGCTCATCGCCTGAATCGCCATCAACAGCGTGCCGCCCAGCATCCATTTTGTGGCTTTTAACTCGCGCAGCCGCTTTGGTCCGTCGACCTTTGGCAGAAAAACAACTGACAGGATTCCTGCGACACCAAACATGACAGGCAGAAAGGCGTAGCTGTTTCCGGATTTCGCCCATGCCTGCAGAGACACGTCGAACAACGACAGAGAGAATGCTGCACTCAATGCAAGTATGATCGTGAGGCCTCGACGGCTGGTTGGGCCGTCCGCTTGAGTTTGCCGATCGGACCACTGGATCAGGATGATGCCGGCACAGGCCAATGCTCCGGCCGCCCAGACGGTAGCGGAAACATTGATTCCCGCCAGCAGCGAAGTCAGCGCCGCCACCATCAGCACTTTGACTCCGAAGACGGGTGTTGCAACGGAAACGTCGCCGAATTGAAATGCCAGATAGGTGAACAGCTGACCGAGCACAAACAACAGGCCGGTCATCCCCGCGCCTCCCCATGCCTCAAGCGGGACGATTTCGCGTCGAACAATGGCCACTACCGCCCAGAACAGCGCCAGCCACACATTGGCAAAGAAAGTACCCGTCCAGGGGCTGATGCCGCGATCGATTGCCTGTTTCGCCAACATCATTCCCAGCACGAATACAATGCTGGAGAACAGCGGAAACAGCAGATAGAGTGGCACGAACTGAGCTTTCAACAATAACGGGCGGAACGGAACGCCGTCGGCAGCATCGCACTCAGTACCTGACCTGTCTATGATCAAGCCATGAATCTCGTTATCGAAAAAAGCGTGGCCGTGATTCTCTGTGTTGCGGCAGTCTGTTCATCGAATAAGGCAGATGATTTTGTCAAGCTTGCCGTTGTGGACGACAATCGCATTGACGAGAGCAGTGGTCTGGCGATCAGTTATGCGAATCCTGATGCCGTCTGGGTCCACAATGACTCCGGCAGCAAACCTCAACTGTTCCTGGTCGGTCTGGACGGCGTAACTCAGGCGGTCGTTGATATTGCGCACGTTAAAGCTGACGACTGGGAGGATATGTGTTCGTTTCAAATCGACGGTGCATCATGGTTGCTGATTGGCGACGTTGGTGACAACCTGCACCGACGCGGGAAAGGCAGCGGTCATTCTGCCTGCAAACTGTATTTGTTGAAAGAGCCCGTGATCCCGGCGAAGCCCGACTCCGCAGCCTCAAAACAGAGTCCGACGAGAGTCTCCGCTGAAGTTTCCTCAACAATTACGTTCGACTATCCGGATGGTCCGGCGGACTGTGAAGGCGTGGCTGTCGATGTGGAGCGAAAAGAAATTCTGCTCCTCACAAAAAACCTGCTGCCTCACAGGTGCGTCCTCTACAAATTACAGCTGAACACGATGGACGTAAGGCAGAAAGTGTTTGCGAAAAGAATTGCCTCTCCCTTCGTCTGTCTGGCTACGGCGCTGGATATTTCGCCGGATGGAAGGACAATGGCGATCTGTACGATGTTCAACGGGCTTAAGGTAACTCGGACCGATGAGCAGACGTGGACGGAGGCCTTCGACGGCGCAGTCACAGCGTTCAGTCTGCCTCTCCGTAAACAAGGGGAAACCATTTGCTTCGACACAACGGGCAAATGGCTGTACGTGAATAGTGAAGAACCGCAACAGCCTTTATGGCGTGTGAACATACCGAAGTAGCTCACCTTTTTATTGGAAGATCGACCGATGTCTCACAATTCCACAAGCCGCAGACAGTTTCTCAAAACGTCCTCATTGATCGCCGGCAGCACATTTGTCGCGCCGACTTTCGCTCCGTCGACTCAGGGGGCGCAGCGTCAGAGTGCGGCGGACAGGCTGAATATTGCCGTCATCGGTTGTGGTGGTCGAGGCGGAAGTAACCTAAAGAACGTGTCCAGCGAAAATATCGTGGCGCTTTGCGACGTGAATCAAAAGAATCTCGGACGAGCGGCCCAGGCCTTTCCGCAGGCACGTACCGAAACGGATTTTCGTCGGCTCTTTGATCAGGCAAACGGTATCGATGCGGTCGTCGTCAGTACCTGCGAACATACTCATGCCTTCGCCACTCTGCCTGCTCTGCAGATGGGCAAGCATGTCTATTGTGAAAAGCCACTGACTCACAACGTCTACGAAGCACGCGTAATTCGTGAGGCCACCCTGACCGCCGGCGTGGCGACGCAGATGGGAACACAGATTCATGCCGGCGAAAACTATCGCCGCGTTGTCGAGCTGATTCAGTCCGGAGCAATCGGCCCGGTTCGTGAGTGTCACACATGGGTTGGCCGCGCATGGGGACGGCAGTCGCGGGCTGATTTCGAGCGAAATAAGGATCGAGTCTATGTCGAAGAACGTCCGACCAAGGAAGATCCGATTCCGGAAGGTCTCGACTGGGATCTGTGGCTCGGCCCGGCGCCGCACCGGCCATTCAATAAAGTCTATTTCCCAGGACCGAACTGGTATCGCTGGTGGGACTTCGGTAATGGCACGATGTCGGATCTTGGCAGTCACTGGCTCGATCTGCCCTTCTGGGCTCTTAATCTGAAGGCGCCGTTGACGATCCACGCCAGCGGTCCGGAACCCCACGCTGAAATTGCTCCGGCATCCATGCAGGTGAAGTACGAATACGGTGCGCGCGGTGATATGCCAGCCGTGGAAGTGAACTGGTACCAGGGTGCCAACAAGCCGGAAATCTGGACTGCTGCCGAGATACCACAGTGGAACAGCGGCGTTCTGTTTATTGGTGACGACGGCATGCTGCTGTCCGACTACGGCAAACATGTCCTGTTGCCGGAAGACAAATTCAAAGACTTTACTCCGCCCAAACCCTATATCCGGCCGTCACGTGGCCACCACGCCGAATGGATTCACGCCGCAAAAACGGGTGACATGACGACCTGTAATTTCGAGTATGCCGGCTGGCTGACCGAAGCAAACCACCTGGGCAATGTGGCGTTCCGAACTGGCAAGAAGCTGCAGTGGGACGCAGAAAACATGAAGGCCACCAATGCTCCCGAAGCGGACCGGTTTATTCGGCGTGAGTATCGCGAAGGGTGGGAACTGGTTTAGTGGTTACTCTTCGAGGGCCTGTTTCAGGTCGGCGATCAAGTCGTCGCTGTGTTCCAGGCCGACAGAGATTCGGACTGTATTTTCAGTGATTCCGGCGGCTTCGCGTCCTGCAGCAGACATCGCTGCGTGACTCATGGTCACGGGGAACGAAATCAGGCTTTCGACGCCGCCGAGTGACACCCCGACATCGTACAGCTTTGAATTCATACACACTTTTTCCGCGACTGCTCGTCCGTCCTTCACGTCAAAGCTGAGCATGGCGCCGAAGCCGTCCTGCTGCTGCTTTGCCAGTTCATGCTGAGCATGTGATTCCAGCCCCGGGTAATGCACTCGTTCCACAAGCGGATGACTTTCCAGGAACTGAGCGATCATCATCGCCGACTTCTGTTGCGCCTCAATGCGGCACCCCAGTGTCTTGACGCCTCGCAGCACGAGCCATGCATCAAACGGTGAGCACGCCAGCCCCAGGGCATTGCACAGCCATGCGGTTCGGTCTGCGATCTCTTTCTGTTTTGCTATGACGGCTCCGCCTACAACGTCTGAATGGCCGTTGATGTATTTCGTGGTCGAGTGTACGACGACGTCGACACCGAACTCCAGTGGACGCTGCAGATAAGGCGACAGAAACGTGTTGTCACAGATTGTCAGTACGTTTTGTTGTTTCGCAGTTTCCACAACGGCAGCCAGGTCGATGACCTTCATCATGGGATTGCTGGGCGTTTCAATCCATACGCCCTTTGTCGATGGCTGCATGGCGGCTGATACGGCTGACAGATCTGTCATATCCACAAACGTAAACGACAGTCCCTTTTCTCTGAGGAACTGATCGATCAGCCGGAAGGTGCCCCCGTACACGTCTGCCGGGACGACGATGTGATCACCGGGATTGAACAGCGACATTGCGCAGTGCACGGCGGACATGCCACTGGATGTCGTCACACAGCCGACTCCGCCTTCCAGCGAAGCAAGGTTTTCGTTCAGCGCATCGCGAGTAGGATTTCCGGAGCGGGTATAGTCGTAACCTGACGTGGACTCCAGGTCGTTAAAATAGAATGTCGACGACGGATAGATGGGCGTAATGACGCTGTTGTACTGCTGGTCTTTGTGGACGCCGGTGTGAACACACTTGGTTTCAAATTTCATGCTGGTGCGGCCTGCAATGGAATCCTGCCAGGCACAGCCTGACCTGCGGAAGGTATGACGGAATGCATCAGTCACGCGAACATGCGCAAGAAAACATGCGCGCATACAAAACGACGAGTGCCATGGCGCTCGTCGTTGGGTTTGTCTGATTTCAAGGACGGGCCGTTATTCAGCCGCCGCGGACAGTTCGACGAACGGACTCATCCGGCGGGCTTTGGCCAGAATTTCAGCCTTTTCTGTATCTGATGTGGCTGCGGCGTATTTCACGCGCATCTTAGTCAGTTGAACTCGTCTTTTCCGACGTCGTGCAAGTTCTCGTTGTCGCTCACATCGTCCCATTTGACTGTTTTCTTTCAGTTCTCAACAAATTCCGAGCTAAATCGAAGCGGTTAGGATATCGCCGGGTCTGATTAAGTCAATTCGATCCTGAACCGGAGTTCAGGTTTTCCCGCTCGCAGGACGCAAAGAGGCTTATTGCTGCCAGTAGTTGCGGTCCAGCGTGCGAAAATTGATGGCTTCGCTGAGGTGTTCGGCCTGAATTTCCTCGCTGTCATCCAGATCGGCAATGGTTCGGCCGATTCGCAGTATTTTGTCGTGAGCCCGAGCAGAAAGCCCCATTTCTTCCATCGCTGCCTTCAGTAATCGCTCTGCATCCGTGTTTAATCTACAGAACCTGCGGATCTCCGGAGGTTTCATTTTTCCGTTCACCCGCGTCGTTCGGCCCTGAAATCGGTCTTTCTGACGCTTTCGGGCGTGAATCACCTGTGCCCGCATTTGTTCGCTGGACGTGCCGCTCTTCGAGTCCGAAAGTTCTTGAAACGGAACGGGCGGGACTTCAATGTGGATGTCGATGCGGTCCAGCAACGGACCACTGATTCGACTGAGGTAACGTTCGATCTGCATCGGGGTGCAACTGCATTGCCGCCTGGGATCGCCTCGAAAGCCGCAGGGACAGGGATTCATGGCAGCCACCAGCATCAGATCGGCCGGAAATGTGACGCTGCCCATGGCTCGCGATATCGTGACGCAAAGGTCTTCCAGAGGTTGCCGCATCACTTCCAGTGTGCGTCGATTGAACTGCGGCAGTTCGTCCAGAAACAGCACGCCGTGGTGTGACAGGCTGATTTCGCCGGGCTGAGGAATGCTGCCGCCACCCACCAGGCCAGCTTCGCTGATCGTATGATGTGGAGCGCGAAACGGACGCGTCAACAGCAGCGGCTGTCCTGGTTCAAGCCGTCCCACAGCGCTGTAGATCTGGGTCGTCTCCAGGCTTTCTTCCGGTTCAAGTTCAGGAAGAATTGTCCCCAACCTTTGTGAAAGCAGAGTTTTTCCTGTGCCGGGACTACCAATCATCATGATGTGATGAGAACCGGCCGCAGCGACGGTCAGTGCTCGCTTAGCCATCTCCTGGCCTTTGACGTCCACGTAATCAACGTCGTAAGCGCCAAAGTGCTGTCGAGCCGTATCCCAGCTGAAAACAACAGGATCAAGGGGAAGATTGCCGGTCAGGAATCCGACAGCCTCCGCAAGCATACCAACGGAAATGACTTCAATGCCGTCGACGACGGCAGCTTCCTGAGCGCTTGTAGCAGGTACGACAATGTGTGATCTTCCCGCATCTCGAGCAGCAATCGCCATTGACAACGCCCCGCGCACAGGGCGCAGTGTTCCGTCAAGTGCCAGTTCTCCGATATAGACGGCGTCGATTTCCGGGTTAGCTTCAATTTGGGCGTCTGAAATGAGCAGGCCCAGCGCAATGGGCAGATCAAGTGAAGCGGCGTCCTTTGGCAGATCGGCGGGTGACAGGTTAATCACCACTCGATCCATGGGACGCCCATAACCGCTGTTGACCAGCGCTCGTTCGATGCGATGCGTGCTTTCCTTGACTGCCGCCTCGGCCAGGCCCACAAGGATCGTTTTTGGCAATGCACCCGGCGATATATCAACTTCAACCTCGACAGGTCGTGCTTCAATCCCCAGCAGGGTGTAGGTTGCCAGACGTGACAGCATTGGATTCTTTGTTTAAGGACTGCGACGGGTTGTTCCCATTCATGCAGATCACCTCTGACGCCGGGTCGCAGAGCGTCGAGTGGTCGCTTGGGAGACACTCTGAGTGTACTACGTCAGGTGATTTGTGAATATGTCCTTATGGTATGCATGGATTCTGACAGAGGCCGTTTCACTATGCAAACCCAGGTGCCACGACTCGGTCAGGCATTGTCCGCACCTCAGTGCAATCCGGTTCACAGATTTACGGCTTCAGGGCGGTACACTGACGGCATATTGGGAATTTGCCGCCATGACTTAGTGTCCCGTCGCTTCCTGCCGTCGGGAAGAAGGTTCTGGAATCTCCGGAAACGCAAGGCACGTCGTCGACTTTGCGTCAATCCAGCCTAGAATGAGGTGCTGGCACATCCGGCGACGCGAGATGCAGTTCCACCCGGCACTGCCGTTGCCCTCGAGCGTTGCGTGCGGCCCTCCAGTCGGGAACGTGAATGTTCTGCCCGTTTCTGTTTCCGCTTCCGCTTCCGCTTCCGCTTCTGTGCCAGCCACAATCTGTCATGAAAAATCCGACACTTGAAGGTGCCCCGATGAAGAATCCTGTGCTGACCGTTCTGTTAACTTTGGTTCTGGCGCCCGCCAGCTTCGCCGCCGAATGGGGAACGATTTCCGGTCGGGTTGTTCTGAAAGGCGATGTGCCTGATCCCGTATTGCTGCACGCCAAGGGCGCACCGATTAAGGATGGTGAAGTCTGTGCGGTCGATGATACTTATCGGGAGGACCTTGTTATCGACAAGGAAACGAAGGGTATTGCCAATGTCTTCCTGTACATTTACAAGGCTCCCAAGGACATTCACCCGGAGGCCGCCAAGCCTGCACCGAAGATAATTTTTGACCAGGCGAAATGTAAGTTCATTCCTCATGTTCTGGTCGTACAGGCGGGACAAACCGTCGAGGTGTTGAACAGCGATCCTGTTGCTCATAACACGCACACCTATCCGCTTCGAAATCAGGCTATGAATATTCTTATCGCCCCCAATACCAAGGCAGGTGACGGTGTTGATGTCGCAACGGCAACGCGGGAAATTGTTCCTCATCAGGTGAAATGCGACTTCCATCCCTGGATGGTTGCCCACTGGCTGGTCCTGGACCACCCGTATGCTGTTGCCACTGACGCCAAAGGCAATTTTAAGATGGAAAACCTGCCTGTGGGCGACCATGAACTGCGTATCTGGCATGAACGTGTGGGTTACCTGGACCGCAGGTACGAAGTCAGTGTTTCTGCCGGTGACAATTTGCTGAAGCCGATCGAGGCCGACGTGAGCCTGTTCAAAGAAGAGTAACTGGACGGTAACTGCCGACGAGATACTACCTATGGCAGCTTTGAGTAATCGAAGCTGCCATTTTTGTGCACTGGCAGGACACGTCTTCTGTGTGTGATCTGCCAGTAACCACACCGCATTTGGGCTCTTTCCGATCAGGGATACAGTTGAGTTGTCTCAATGCTCCAGGCGACTGGAAGATCACCCCATTCCTGTCCGGCCAGTTGGCATTTCGACTGACCACTACGTAATAATGCCATCGGGAGTTTCGGCAGCAACGAAATGAAACAGCAAATTGGCTTTTTGATGCAATTATTTGTGCTGGCGACGCTGCCCATGCTGATTCTACTTCAGCTGAATTTTGGCATGCACCTGCTTGTGATACCGGTGTCGCTGGTGATCGGTATCGTTCTGTTCAGTATCGGGGCTCGGCTGCGGGAACCGTGACCACGGGATCAGCAGTGTGCAACTGAGCAGGCCTCAAATATTGCGTAGTGTCGCGATGGCAGCTATTCTTGCAGGAAACTGGTTCGATATTTAGCTGACCAGAGCGGTCGAAATCCACGGTCGCCTCAATTTTTCTGCAGATAATCCACAGCTCGCCCGGTAAATGTTGTCGGCAAATCCGATGCTGCGACATTTCGTATTGGTGGTGACTGTCGGGCAATCCTCACAATTGTGACGTCCGGAAAGTCGCATTTGCTCGCGTGGTGGTTTCGATTACATTCGGGCCGTTGTGTGGCCAGATTCCGAGAGGGCGGTTCCGGAGCGGCCATGTGGGCTTAATAATCAGTGTGTAGTTGAGTAGTTTGTGTTTTTTCTGTTGGTTGGAATGTCCGATTTCGTCCTGGTTGACTGGGTTTGTTTCAACTTTGAAACATTTTGAGTGGTTGGGACAGGCGGTTGCCCGGGCGGACCGAACATGCAGGCGCCGGATCGCGCGTTTTCAGTCAATTCTACGCCACAGGAAAAAACTATCTGGAATCAGGTGTAGCCATCAGTTTTGATAGCTCTCCTATTTCTTTCTTATACGCGATCTTTGGGCATTCCGCCCACAATTCCCGTGCTGATCGGATTTATCGGCATTGGTTTGACAAGGATTCTTCAATGACAGTTCTGCAATCTCTGCTGTCCACGTTTCGCCGCTCACGAGCATCCGTTCGCAGAGTTCGCCGTGAGACACAAGTTGGTAGTGTGTCCGCGGAAACTCTGGAATCGCGATTGCTGCTGACGAATCCGATTCAGGTCAGCAGTCTGCCCGGTGCGCCTGTTACGGTTTACCTTGATTTCGACGGTCACACTGAAGCCGACTTTAATTGGACGACGGCACGGCTGGACGGATCATCTGCTCCGATCGTCACCCCGGTCTTTGATCTGGACGGAGATGTGGCCTTCACTCAGACAGAAACGGATCTGATCGAAGAAATCTATGAGCGGGTTGCTGAGGATTTTCGCC
>JAQWOH010000054.1 GCA_029245955.1 Fuerstiella sp.
ATGGAAAGTTGATTGCCGAACGAATTGTTGCAAGCGCAGTGAACCCGGACCAGGCGTTGGCGCATGTAACGCTGCCAAAAGGCGAGCATCAGTTGCTGGTCAAGATCGTGAATGGTCCGGGGATCGGCGGGTTCTACTTCAATGTCAGTCAGCAAGGCGTTCCCAAATCGATTCGCGACATCGTGACGACACCCGTCGCACAACGAAGTCCCCAGCAGGTCGATTCGTTGCTCAATTGGTCGCGGCAGTTCGACCCGAAACGGACACGGCTTTCCGGCGAAATCCAAAAACACCTTGCGAACAAGCCAAAGTTGCCCCAGCAAACGGTCTTCGTTTCCACCGAAGGCAGGGAGGGGTTTCGCCCGGCGATCTATAACGTCCAGGGCCCGGAGTTTTATGAACAAACATACGTTCTAAGTCGCGGCAACGTGAATTCCAAACTTGAACCTGCCAGCCAGAGCTTTCTAAACATGCTGATGAGTCACGGCGACAACCAATCGCGTTGGATTGCGCAACCGCCGGCTGAGAGCAAGTCATCCTATCGCCGCAAATCACTCGCCAACTGGATGACGGATACGCAGCACGGAGCTGGAAGTTTGCTGGCAAGAGTCATCGTGAATCGCGTCTGGAAACACCACTTCGGAATCGGATTGGTAACAACCGCCAACGACTTTGGCACACAAGGGGCGTTACCGACTCATCCTGATCTACTGGAATGGCTTGCGAACGAACTGGTCCGGAACGACTGGAGCCTGAAACATATTCACCGGTTGATCATGACCAGCGAAACATACCGTCAGGAATCCGTTTTCTCGGAAAACGCTGCGAGAGTGGATCCTGAAAACAAATTGCTCTGGCGTTTTACACCCCATCGTCTGGAAGCCGAAGCGATACGCGATTCAATGCTGTCAGTATCAGGTCAACTGGATCGAACCATGTTTGGCAGTGGCACCTTTGATCCCCGACAGAAACGCCGGAGCATCTATTTCACGGTGAAACGCAGCCTGCTGAATCCAATGCTCAGTCTTTACGATGCGCCGGAAACTCTTACGAGTGCCGGCCGTCGTAATTCGACGACAACAGCACCTCAGGCTCTGCTGTTGATCAACAGTCCGTATCTCCGCGAACTGTCCCAGGCGTTTGCCGCGAGGATCTCACCGCAGTCCGACGACGATCCTTCAACGATCGTCTCACGCGCCTATCGGTTGGCTCTTAACCGAGAGCCTTCCAGCAACGAACTGCTGGCCGCGACACAATTCATTGAAAGGCAACAGGAAGACTACGAACAAGACAACGCTGCCAACGCGAAGTCCGCCGCACTCGCCGATTTTGCACAGGCAGTATTCTCGGTTAACGAATTCATTTACGTCGATTGACTGGTAACGCATGAACTCGAGCACCACACCTTTGCGACGAAACATAGGCAACAGGCATCACAACCTGGCTGCGATATGCATCATTGCACTTTCTGCGTCAATCGTTGGCGCGGAGGACGGAACGACTCGGCACGCATTTTTGCAGACCTTCTGCGCGAAGTGCCACAACGCCGAACAGCACAGGGGCGATGTTCGGCTGGATCAGTTCGCGTCGCATGTGACTGACGACAATCACAAACTGTGGGAGCAGTTCATCCACAATATTCAACGTGGAGATATGCCACCTGAAGACGCCAGACAGCCGACCGATGCGGAGCGACGAGCCTTTCTCGCAGAGGCCATTCCGAACCTTGAAGCGTATGTCGCCGATTCAAATGCCACCTCGGATCCGCTGATGCGCCTGACAAACAATCAGATCGCCCACAGTCTGCAGGACCTTTTGCAAACGCACGAACATATCGCGGATCAGTTGATCGGCGACCCCGTCGACAAGCACGGTTTTTCCCGCCAGGGTGAACTCGATCTTTCGGGTTCCTATCTTCAGCTCTACGCGAAAGGGCTGGAACAGATCGTGGAACGAGCAATGCCGGATCTCGAACCGGTTCGTCCGAACGTATTTCGCATCGCGGGCAACGAATGGGAAAAATGTCACTGGGCCGGAGATAACTATCTCTACCAGGGATATCGGCGTTTGTATGAAGGGCCAAAATGGATTGGCGATGATTTTGAAATCCCCATACCGCCGCGACACGAATACCGAATGTTTCTTCGCGACAACAGAAGTAAGGGCCGGTTCCGGATCAAGTTGACGCTACGCAATGAGCCGCCGACCTACGGATACGGGGAGCACTTTTTGCTCAAGCGTGGAACCGAAAAAGTCGAACCGGTTTCCAATCAGATCGTCTTCAAAGACTTGTCCGAACCACGCACCGTACAGATTCCCAAAGCGGGCATCTATCAGGTTGACGTGACTTTGAAAGCACCAACCAAGATCTCGGTGACAGCCGATTCATCGATGCTACAACAGGGACTGGTCGGTGCATGGAGTCTGAACGGTGACGCCAAAAGTGCATCTGAGGCGAAGGAACTCACGGGCCAAATCGCTGGCGGCGCGCAGTTTGTCGATTCCCCGTTTGGTACTGGCGGGAAAGCGATTTCTTTGGACGGGCATGATGATGCCGTCGTGATCCCGCGCAATCGCTCGATGGATGTTGGGAAGGAAGATTTCACTGTTGCCGCGTGGATTCATCCGACCGAGTTGCGTCAGGCAGGCATCGTTTGTTTGGGACGTTACAACCTCGTTCATGGTTGGTATCTGGATATGCCCAACAACAAAGGTGTCCTCCGGATCGAAACGATCAACCCGGGGAACCAATTCAACGGTACAGTATCGTCTCGGCCAGGCGTTATCCGCGCAAACACCTGGCAGCACGTGGCAGCCGTGGTGCGCCGCGGCGAAAACCAGACAACGCTCTATGTCAATGGCTTTGAGGTGGGCGCCGGCACGGTTCAACCAGAAGCACTCGACAATCCCAATGTGGCGTTACACATTGGTCGCATCCAGGGCTCCCATCTGTTCAAGGGGCAAATGAACGAGGTCCGTTTTTACAATCGAGCCCTGAACGTTCGGGAGATCCATGCCCTGTTGGAACCGGGCAAACAGTTTGTTCAGGAACCACCGGAACCTCCCCAGGAACTGACCCTCAACTTCGGTGAGCGTGACATTACCGGCACTGTTCATCAATCGGCATTCCTCGCACTTCGCTTACCTGATGGCCCCCTGGATCTGACCGGCCGTTATGGCGATGACCTGGCGCCTCATCGCGTCTCTCTGACACCCATACCGCCGGAAAGCCAACTGGCGTCTGAATTCCGAAAATTCGAACAGCGCGAGTCCGCTCGAACCCCACAGGAAATCGGGGTGTATGTCGACCAGTCCGGAGCCCATCCCTATAAGTTGGTCGAGCCGATTACTGTTCCGGTTAAAGCAGGCCCGCAGCACTTTGAAGTGTTCGGCACGCTGGAAGATCACCTTGGCGTGGTGTCCGACCCGATCGTGGTCAAGGATCGAAGTCCAGGTTACTGGTTGAAGTTCCGCACGCTCACGATTGTCAATCACAACCAGCTGGAAGGTTTCACGCTGCCGGCACGTTTTATGTGGACCGAACCGATTTTCCTTGTGAGGCCCGATGAGCAGTGGATCAAGGCGTTTGGGCGTACTCCCGGATTGATCCCGTCGGCAAATGGAAACAACGGCACACACGGCAATGAAGCAAAGGGCCCCGCGGTCTATCCCGAGGCCATGAAATCGCATGGTCACGTGGTCGTCGAAAAGGTGGAATTCGAAACGCCGTACTTTAAGAGTTGGCCCCCTCGTTCCGTTCAACCGTTCTTGACGAATGGGAAATTGAAACCAACCGAAGTGCCTGTCAGGCTGAAGGAATTTGCGGCTCGCGCCTGGCGCCGGCCTTTGTCCGAAACCGACGCGAAACAGATCGATCAAATATGGGCTGCGGAGCTTGACGCTGGCAGCAGTGATCTTGAAGCATTGCGAAGCTCAATCGTCACGATACTTAGCGATCCTCGTTTTTTGTATCTGCGTCAGTCCGATAATCCTGGCTTCGCCTCTCGCCTGTCTTACTTCCTGTGGAACGGCCCGCCGGATGGAACGCTGACCGCGCTGGCCGCTAAACACGATCATCTTGATGACTTGGTGATCGAGCAGCAGGTGGACCGCTTGTTGGCTGACAAACGCGCGCGGCGTTTTGTCGAAGATTTTGTAGCGCAGTGGATCGACTTCACCCGTTTGAATCAGATTGCCGTCGATCCGAATTACTACCCGGCATTCAAAGACCGGGGCGTGCGAATTCGTGAATACATGAAACAGGAATGCGTTGAATTCTTTGCTCACATTCTTCACCAGGATGTCAGTTGCCTCAGTTTCCTCGAATCCGATTTCGTGATGGTCAACGAAACGCTGGCTGAACATTACGGTATCGCGGGTGTATTCACGCCGAGATTTGTACCGGTTGCCACGCCCGTTCATCGAGGTGGCGGCGTGCTGGCCCAGGCTGCCGTCATGCTGGCTCAATCCAATGGACAGGACGCTCATGCGGTTAACCGAGGAGTCTGGATACGGTCGCGTCTGCTGGGTGATCCTCCATCCGATCCGCCGCCGGATGTGCCGGCACTTCCGGAGTCCAGTAATGCCAAAGCCAGCGGCCCATTGTCGGTCAAGCAGAGATTGGATTTGCACCTCAAGACCGGAACCACGTGTCACGACTGCCACAAGGATATCGATCCATGGGGCATCGCCACTGAAGGTTTCGATGCTGTCGGTTTGTCACGAACCACAATTCAAAAGTCTGGCCCGGTTGTTCAGAAAGTTGTTATCGACAAACAAGAAATCGACGGCATGTTGCCGTTGAAACAATTCCTTCTCATACATCGCCATGCACAATTCGCGTATGGGTTCACACGACACATGCTGTCTTATGCCCTGGGCAGACCGCTCACGTTTCGCGACGAGCCGATCGTGCGGGCTTTGCAGTCGCAGTTTATTGAAAGCGGATACAATATGCGGAGCCTGATCAAGGGGATTGTCACGTCAACGGTTTACAGGCACGGTCCGCAATCAAGGATACAAGACTAATCACTGTGTCGATGTCGTTAGGACAGAAAGAGAACATTCATGGCTAACAGGATGGAAATTCAACGACGCACATTTCTCCGCGGCGCTGGCGGTGTTGCCCTGAGTTTGCCGTTGCTCGAATGCATGGCGAACAACGCGGACTCCGAGACGCCCAAACGTTTTCTGGCGCTGTACGTGGGTCACGGATTTGCCCTCCACGGCGATTGGCGTTGGTACCCGAGCCTGATCGACGGCCAAATGGAGTTCGGTAAGTCGATGGAAGCCTTTAACCCGTTGGCTAAACGTATTTCCGTTGTTCAAGGACTGGAGCACCCCCAATGCGTGAGTGCCGGCGGACACAGCACGGCCGATTCTTTTCTGACCGGTAGTAACCCCGCCGCCGCAGTGAAAAGCCCATCGCTCGATCAAATCGCCGCGATGACACATGGGCTTAAAACGCGTTACCCGAGTCTCGTGCTGGGCAATGAAGGAGGCCTTGGCGGCGAAGGCCGATCGAACACGCTTTCATACAACCAATTCGGCCGCGGCATTCCTTCCACGAACAATTTGCGGGGTTTGTATGACGCAATGTTCAATTCCGATCCGGCTCTGCAAAAAGAACAGCACCGACGACTTAGCCGAGATCAGCGCCGGGTTGATTGTGTTTTGGAATCGTATCGCGAAATGAAACGTCAGCTCGGACGCGACGACTCGCAGAAGCTGGAACACTACATGCACGCATTACGTGATGTGGAAAAAGATATCGAACGTCTCGAACGTTGGATGGATAGACCCAAGCCGCATGTGAATACCGACGGCCTCGCGCTTGATGCAACGGTCCAGGATCCGGCCACTTTTATCCGCACGATGTACAGTCTGATCTACCTGGCGTTCAAAACCGATTCGACGCGTTATGCGACGTACATGTTGCAGAGCATGAACAGCAGTGCGTGGGACAACGTCCCGATCCAGATGGGTCTCGGTGCAACTCACCACCTACTGGCCCACAATGCGGCCGCGGGTGCGGCACAATCCGTCCCGCTGGGAAAGTACGATAAATTCCAGGGCGATCTGTTGGCGGAATTCGTTCAGAAACTGGCCGACACCCCCGAACCCGGCGGCAGCATGCTTGACAACACAATCGTGATGTACGGAAGCAGCAACAGCCAAACACACGTGAACACAGATTATCCGCTGATGCTTGTGGGTGGAGAGAACCTCGGCCTCAAGCACGGAGCGTTTCACCAACTCAACGACAACACGCCGCCTCTGTCCAATTTATATTTGACACTGCTGAATGCCCTGGACGTTCCCGCAACACGATTTTCCGATAGCAGTTCGACATTCTCTCAAATCCTGAAATAGTCTCGGACGTCTATGACTGGCGATTGGTAGCAGAAATCATGAACTCAATACCGCAAACTTCGCGACGCGACATGATCAGTCTTGGCGGCTACGGACTGGGTGCCCTGGCAGTCAGTTCGCTTTGCTCTTCCCACCTCGCGAAGGCAGCGCCGCCGAATCCACAGGTTACCACTCGTGCTAAGTCAGTGATCTGGTTGGTGATGAATGGTGGCCAAAGCCATGTCGACACCTGGGATTACAAGCCTCAGTTGGCAAGATCTAACGGCCAGAAGCTGGAAGGGTTCGACAATGAAGTCGGGTTCTTTCCGCAGAAAGTCGGCGCGATCATGCAGTCGCCGTTCAGCTTCAAACAGTTTGGCGAGTGTGGAAAATGGGCTTCCGATATCTTTCCGAATATGGCCCAGCACGTCGATGATATGGCGTTCGTAAATTCATGCCACGGTAAGTCCAACAATCATTCGCCTGCTCTGTTTACGTTGAACACCGGAGTCAGTCGCATGGGTTATCCGTGTGTTGGCTCGTGGGTCACCTACGGCATGGGTAGCGAGAACAATAACCTGCCGTCTTTCGTCGTGATGACGGACCCCAAGGGCCGCGGGCTTCCCAAAGGACAGGCTCAGAACTGGGGCGCGGGATTTCTTCCCGGCTCGTTCCAGGGAACAGCACTCAACAACAGCGGTCAGCCAATCAATGATCTGAGTCGTCTTGCGAACCTCTCTGATCGTCAACAACGTCGACAACTGGATTTTATCAACACGCTTAACCGTGACCATCAGAAGTCCCGCACGGCGAACGCCGAGTTGGAAGCACGCATTCGAAGCTTCGAACTTGCCTATCGAATGCAAACTGCGGCTCCCAGGGTCTTCGATCTCAACCCTGAGTCGCCGTCAACGCGCGATATGTATGGTCTTGACGATAAGCGTTGTGCTCACTTCGGCCGACAGTGTCTGACCGCCCGACGAATGGTCGAATCCGGCGTTCGTTTCGTGCAACTCTATAGTGGAGGCACGGAGAATCAAAAAAGCTGGGACGGACATGTCGATATCGAAGGCAATCATCGCGGCTTTGCCGGCGAAGTGGACCAGCCAATTGCCGCGTTGTTGACAGATCTGAAGCAGCGAGGCTTGCTGGAAGAGACGCTGGTCGTCTGTGGGGGTGAGTTTGGACGACTTCCGATCGCGCAGGTCGAATCCAAACCCGGACGCGACCACAATCCGAACGCTTTCACAACGTGGTTCGCCGGGGGTGGTGTTAAAGGCGGCGTCAGTCATGGTGAAACCGATGAACTCGGCCTGAACGCTGTCGTCGATAAGGTCTCGATCCATGATCTGCATGCAACGATCCTGCACCTGCTGGGCATAGATCACGAACAGCTCAGGTACAACATTAACGGCCTTGACGTCAAACTTACGGGCGTCGAACCCGCACGCGTTATCGCCCCAATCATTTCGTAGATGCTTCGCTGATTGAACCAATGACAACATATCTCCTCCACATGACGCTTGTTGTTTGCGTGACATCCCATGCGCTCGCGCAGAATCCTTTGTCTGTCTCCAAACCGGCGGTCGATAACTCTGTCGCCGCCGAATTGAAGTCGTTTACTTTGGCGGATGGCTACGAGGCAAACCTGTTTGCGGACGAAACCAATGGCGTGGCCAATCCGGTCTGTATGTCGTGGGATCCGGCTGGGAGGTTGTGGGTGCTCTGCACCCGGGCTTATCCGCAAGCGAAACCGGTCGATAAACCGGACGACAAGCTGCTGATACTCGCCGACACGAACGGGGATGGCCGAGCCGATAAGACGACCGTCTTCGCCGACGGCTTGAACATGCCGACCGGCTTCGCGCTGGGGCACGGCGGAGCCTACATCGGTCAGGGAAACGATCTGCTGCATTTGGAGGACACCGACGGCGACGACAAAGCCGACACGCGCCGCGTGCTGTTGACCGGCTTTGGAACCGGCGACACCCATCAGAACATCAATTCGTTCACATGGAGCCCTGGCGGAGAGTTGTTTTTCTGTCAGGGGCTGCATTCGTTTTCGCGAGTCGAAACACCCTGGGGAATTCGCCGCCTGGACGAACACGGTTCGTGGCGGTTGCGACCGCGGCGACTGCAGCTTCATGGTTTTCGTCGGTCGGGCGGTGACGGTAACCCGTGGGGAATCGCCTTTGGAAACTGGGGCGAGCCGTTTGTCAAAGGAAACGGTCAAGGCGTTTTCGAGTTGTTGCCCGGCATGGTGAGTACGGATCGTATCGCCAGTTTTTGGGGACGTGAGATGAGAATCGGACAGACACAGGTCAAGTCGATGATCATCGAGCTGGCTGAGTCGCCGCACCTGCCCGATGGCATGCAGGGTGAGATGCTGATCGCAGGCTACTTCGCTCGCGATGTGAATCGCTTTCAATGGGAGCCGGACGACTCTGGTCATCGGCTGAAGCCGCAACCCAACCTGATGATGTCGTCACACAACGCGTTTCGCCCGGTGGATATCCGCATTGGGCCCGACGGAGCGATCTACATCGCCGACTGGTTCAATCCGATCATCGGTCACTATCAGGCGTCTTTTCGGCATCCTGATCGTGACAAGACACACGGTCGCATCTGGCGAATCACGGCAAGAGGTCGCGCGCTGGCGAAGGCGCCCGATCTGTCCAAGATGAGCGCCGCCGAACTATGCGAGCAACTGAAATCCGATTGGCGCTACGTCCGCTATCAAGCCAAACGCCGACTGGCGGATATGCCGAAGAACGAGGCCATTGCGGCCGTTACCAGATGGATTGGCAGCCTTGATCAAAGCGATACGAAACTGGAACATCGTCTTTACGAAGCGATTGGCGTTTTCGAGTCACACGAGTCAGTCAATCGTCCCTTGCTGGAACGCTTGCTCAAAGCAACGGACTATCGAGCGCGAGCATACGCAACGCGCGTTGCGGGCCGTTGGCACGATCAGCTCGAAGAGCCACTTGATTTGCTAAGACGCAGTATCACCGACGAACACGCTCGAGTGCGGTTGGAGGCCATTGTTGCCTGTAGCGATATCCCTACAGCGGACTCGATGGCCGTCGCCGCGAAAGCCGTTGACCGTGCCACGGATCGTTTTACCAACCACGCCCTCACACAGACCGTCCACGCGTTGGCTCCCCATTGGCGACCCGCGCTGAATCAGGGGGAACTTGCCTTCGACAATCCGGCGGGATTGATCTACGTCTTGCAGGCGTATGGCGGGAAGGATGTTGCTGGGCAGGTCCGTGGTCTCATCCAATCCAATGAGATTTCGACAAACGGGCTTCGCCAGCTTCTACAATTGCTCGCTCGCGTCGGCAATGTCGATGACCTGCAGAACGTTTTCAATTACGCGCAGCGTGATCCAGAATTACTGACGTCGCTCCCGGCAATCGCTGAAGCACGTCGACTTCCGCCATCGGGTGCTGTGCACAGAGAGCTGGAAGTGTTGTTGAAACACGAAAACGCCAATGTTCGCTCATCAGCCGCCCGCCTTTCCGGCATATGGCAACAACGGCAACTTATTCCGATGCTACAGCCGATTGTTGACAGCATAGATGATGATCAGGTTCGAGCCGCTGCGATCCACTCCCTCGCCGAACTTGCGCCCGATTCGGCAGTCAAAACATTCCAACCGTTCATCGCACCCGAACATTCTCCCCGGATATATCTCGCCGCTCTTGAAGCCGTTGCTCGACAGGACATCAGTTCAGCAGCTATCGCCGGACTAAGACTATTGACCGAGCTCGAAGATGCAAAACTGTATGGCCCAGTGCTCAGCAAGATCATGAACCGTCGCGGTGCCGCGGAAGCTGTTGCCGCCGCATTGAAAGAGGCCGACGTCTCAGCCGACGATGCGAAACTAATTAGTCGTTGGCTCAGCGCCGCCGGTCACGACGATGCGGACCTTGTCAACGCAATGAAGGCCCTCATGGGAATCAAACTCGGACAGACAGTTCCGTACGACCTAGCGCTGGTGCGAGCGCTCGCCGAAGAAGTCCTCCTATCCGGCGACGCAACCGCGGGCAAGCAGGTTTTTCTGTCGTCACTGGCAAATTGCACGGCGTGCCACCGAGTTCAAAACGTAACGACTTCTGTGGATCCCTTTCCGAAGGGGCCGGACCTGACGGCAGTCGCAGCCGGCCTGCAACTGGAATTGATTGTCGAATCAGTCATCTGGCCAAAGCGTCAGATCAAAGAGGGCTTCGAAATGACTACAGTCCTCACCGACGATGGTCGAGCACTCTCGGGCTATCTGACCTCAGAAAACAACGGTACGGTTGGCCTGCGCGACCTCGCGACAGGCAAGGTTCGCCACATCCCCACCGAGACCATTGAAGAACGCGTCAACAAAGGCACCGCCATGCCATCCGGCTTCACCAACTCTCTAACGCGCAAAGAACTCCGCGACCTCATTGCTTGGCTCGCCAGCCGCAAAGGAGTAGGCGTCGAGCCGTAACAGCCGATCAACATCTATACAGCAATGGAATGACTTCGAGAATCGCGGCTTGAAGCACGGCCTCATCATCGACCAATGCGGCGAGGATGAGACGGAACGCGATTCAGGCTAATGATCCCGCAATCTCTTCAGTACTGGAGTGACTCGTGCTTTGCTGACGCCAAGAAACCTTGTCAATTCGGCTCGCGTACTGACCTCGCCGGAGTCAATCAGCGACTGATAGTAGATTGCCAAACGCATTCGATCGCGTTTCGGCTTCACTGATTCGGATTCGGCCCGCATCCGGTCCGAAATCGAGTTCCACTTGAACATTTCAATCTCCGGCAATCGACGTGACCTCCTGGTACGAAAGGCAAATAACTCAACAAAACCCCGGTTCGGATATCGACCGCCTCGTTGAACCGTAGGGAACTCGATCCAATGGGGTTTCGGTTAACAATCACGCAGCATCGAGTGCATAATCGCAGCTGGCTAGCCGCCGAATTCATCCCCGAAAAGTTCTAACCGTGTCTGGTTGCCCCCACTTGAAATCAGAACAGCTTGACGAATTGTCCTGTGGCGAGCTGTTTCTCATTGATTAGCGAGGCTTTACGCCGTTGAAAATCCATTACTAGCTGATGTTTCTGCGCCGACACTGTATGACTAGGCACATCGCATTGAAGCGAGAGCCCATGATCTAATCTCACAGAGTTGTGGCAGGTTATTCTCAGTAACTCAAACGTATTGTGACGCGGTTAAATAACGACGGTGTTTCTGACAGAGAGAGAGCCAGCGTCGCACGCCTGACCTTGCGTTGCTCCCGCAACAAACTAACCGACGGAACAATGGCCCCGTTCAACGGCTCGCCGACTTACGGGTCTTCACCGTCCTCAACGGCTTCTGTACGTTCATATCTGGCCCGGCCCTTTTCGTCGGAATACTCAATAATCAGTAGATTGTCGTCCATCCAGGTCACTCGGCACTCGTGGGTCTGACCTTGATGTAACAGCAGGATTTGGCCGTTGGCTACCCGCCATTTTCCTTCCTTGTCGGCCTCGGGAGCCGCGCCGCCAGGCCCGTAGGCCGCGAGCCGATAACGATCGTCGTCATCGAGTTGAAGCCGACTGCCGCAGGCAATCCAAGCGACTCCGGGCAGCCTGCAAGCATCGGACTCCCAGCGGCCTACCAACTGGCCGCGTTGCACGTGCCAGCGCACGTCTCCCGCTTCCAGAAACCCGCGCAACCGCTCGTCAACCACCCGTCTCTCGAACGAGTCCGATTTGTGGATCTGCCAGGCACCGTCGCGCCGCACGAGCCAGAACAACAGCACTCGTTCGCCATCACGAGCATCGTCCAGCGCGCTGGTGACTACCGCCGCCGCTCGCTGGTTACCCAAGGACCGCTCGACGTGCACGCCCGTGTCACGTTTGGAAGGCAGAAGGACGTGCGCACGATGGTAGTCGGACCCAGTGGTCAGGGCTGACGCCGCGTCGCGGTTGCCCGTACGATGCAGCTCAAGCCAGCGAGCGACGACGGCTCGCGGACCCTCGGCCGCTGCGGGGTCTTGGGGATGGTCATCCGCCAGCGTGGCGTCTGTCCATGAAATCGCAGTCAACAGGAACACGACAATACCGAGCGTAGTCGGGGAAGCGGGCATGTGTGGGCTCCGTTTAAAGATCTATCATGCGTCTGGTGACAGGACGGCTCAAATCTCAAGCGACTCAGGCTGTGGAATGGTTCCGACGAATTCGGAAGAATCGAGGGAATCCCTGGGAACCCATACCATTGATGAAGCACCAAATCCGTGCCATCGATCCGGCCAAGTTTCCGGGAATTGGCTCCGAATTGACCCGCCGCGGTTGAACGGACAAAATCGACCAAATCGCTGAGCGAAGAATCGACCCTTTGATGGTTCTGCTCCTGGCAAGTCATACGTTTTATAACGCACGAAATCCGTGTCATCTGGTCCGTACGTTTTCTGCGAATCGGACGACCGCAGCCCCGGCGCGGCCGACCATGCAAAATCGGTCAAAGTGCTGAGCGAAGAAATCAACGTATTCTGCGACAGAGTCGCCCGCCGCAACTTTCAAATCTGACTGTGTTGTTCACCTTGTCCGAAAGTTTGCATTGAGTTGTGTGCAGGCCGCAGGGATCCGTTGCGTCACCAGAGTGCCGACGGTAGTGTGGCGGACCATGTTCCAATTGCCCCGATTACTCCGTCCCGGCCAGAACCGTCGCGGCCTGTTTAGTATGCTCACGCTGCTGGCATACGCCGTTACGGCAGTGGGCGTGCCAATGGGAGGCAATCAAGGGGTACCGAGTACTGAGTGTAGATGCAGTAATGACCTCAAATCTTCCGGGGAGTGCTGTTGCAGAAAGGCGGTCTCCGTCATTGCCGAAAGCCAAAGCAGGCACTTGGGCCTCGGCTCGGGCCGGTCGCGTTGTGTCAGAAACGCCGCACAATCTCACCGCAGGAAGAGCCGTGCGGTGAAGGCCTGTTGTTCATCGAAGAATTCTGAACTTCAGCCAACGAACACCAATTCGTGTTGTGTACCGGGGGAACGGCTGCATTGTACGCCGTCGGGTGAGCCAGTAGCGAATTCCGACCATAACGCGGATGCAGACGTACCCAGTTATCCGACGATTGCTCCGTGCACGTGCGGAAATGAGTCGTCCGTCGGCCTCATGTGCAATACCGATCCGCGACTGCCGGGAGATTCGGTGCGTGTTCTTCCTGGCGAGGATTGGCAAAAGAAATGGGAGTTTGTTTGCGAATTCCCTCTCGATGATCCCATCGCTCCTGAAACTCCTCCTCCGCAAGTGGCCGCCTAGTTCTGCTGGTGGTTCCGTCTGGCAGGGCACGTCCTGTTCAGTGACGGAGTGTATGCACTTCCTGATTCGCGAAGATGAGGAGTTTCATCGATGCATTCTGTACGAATTCTCCGCGCGCGTCGTTCGCACGGTTTCACTTTGATCGAGCTGCTCGTGGTGATCGCGATTATCGCGATTCTGATCGCTCTGCTGCTGCCCGCCGTGCAGCAGGCCCGCGAAGCCGCGCGCCGGATCCAGTGCCGCAATAATCTCAAACAGATCGGTTTGGCGCTGCACAACTATCAGTCCACCCTGACGGTCTTTCCACCAGGGAGACTCGACTTCCCCTATGTCTATTCGCCTCAGGCCTACCTGCTCCCGTACCTCGAGCAGACGAATCTGGAGGGCCTGATTGACTACGACGTGAAGTTTTTTGGCGCCGACGCACCAACATGGCCCAATGCGGTGGCGGCGAGGACATGGGTTCCGGTTTACACATGCCCAAGTGACGGAGAGGGAGTACCTGGCTCCGAGTTTGGAGCGACAAGCTACGTGGGCAACGTTGGCAGCGGACTGGTGGACAACGGTCGTCTGACAACATTCGGTGTATCCGGGCCACGTCCGGATGGCGTATTCTTTGAGGGGTCAAAGATTAGTTTCCGAGACCTCACGGATGGAAGTTCGAATACTGCCGCCTTCAGCGAAATGCTCCTGGGCAGCGGCATTGCTTCACCGTCCGGCAGCTCGCCCGCAGACCCTCAACGGGAACTACTACTCCTTCCCGGCGGCCCGCCCACGACTGAGGGAACCTGCACACCTGGCGGTGGAGCCTGGTGGGCAGATCGCGGCGTCCGCTGGATGCAGGGATCCTACGGATACGCTCTATACAATCATTTTTACGGCCCCAATTCTTCAACATATGACTGCAACAATCAATTCCGGACGCATGGCCTGACGTCAGCGCGGAGTACCCACGCGGGTGGAGTCACCGTGCTGCTCTGTGACGGTAGTGCTCGCTTTATCGGTGAGAATATCGACCTCGACAACTGGCGAGCGCTGGCAACTCGCAGCGGTGGGGAGGTCATTGGGGAATTCTGACTAAGATTCCGCTGCTGATTGCTTGTTTTTATCAGCATTCCGAGTCGCCGACATCTCGTTTTCGCCGACAGGAACGCGTCTTTCATCGCCGCAAATCATCGTGATGTGGTGCGAACACAAGAAAGGGACAATACAATGATTCGGAACTGTCTGATTCTTCTGCTGGCGTCTGCTTCGTCAGCACTGGCTCATGATACATGGGTTGAAACCAACACGAACCTGATCCGTACCGGTGATGCCGTATACGTCGACCTGAAGCTCGGCAACCATGGAAACGACCATCGCGATTTCAAGCTGGCCAGCAAAGTCGGCCTCAAAGGTTCAACACTCAGGATGTTGAGTCCGGAGGGAAAAAGCTACGACTTGAAAAGTGAACTCGTCGATACAGGCTATGCCCCCAAAGAAGGGTACTGGACAACGAAATTCGTTCCAGCCCAGCCGGGATTGTACATGGTTGCTCATACGATGGATCAGGTCGTCAGTTACGCTCCCGTTCGATCGGTCAAGAGTGCCAAAACGTTTTTCGTTGTGAGTCCAACCCTTGACCGAGTCTCGCCGGACAACCCAGGCTTCAATCGCCTGCTCGGGCATCCGTTTGAGCTTGTACCTGTAACGAGCCCTGTCACACCCATGGGCCCGGGCCAGCCGATTACCGTTCAATTGTTTTACAAAGGAAAGCCAATGGCCAACGCCCGCGTTTCTTTTATCCCGCGGGGACACCAGTTGAAGGAAGAATTCGATCCCGACTACGAGCGTAAAACGGACGCGAAGGGACATGCAGTTTTCACACCCACGACCGGAAACACTTATCTGGTGGTGGCGCACCATAAGGAGCCGGATGAGTCAGGCGACAACCATGAAAGCACGAAGTATTCCACTACGTTGACTGTTTTCGTTCCGGAAATCTGCCCTTGTTGTGGCGAATAGACCAGTGGGGACTAAGTTCGCCGGACCAGAGGTTCCTGCCGAACGCATTCGCCGGAGCATCATCAGACTCAAGGAGTCTTACCTCGAGACCGTCGTCCGTCAACGTCCAATCAACCCACCGTTTGATACCACAGTTCCCGAATTCCCATACGTTTGCTGACACACGAAATCCGTGTCATCTGGTCCATACGTTTTGTCGCAATCCGTCGTCATTGGGCGAGACATGCCTGACCGAGAAGAATCGTAATATTTGCTGAGCGAACAATTCAACGTTTTCTCCAACTCCGTGGTGCCAGTTGTAGTGCCGGTTGTAGTGCCAGTTGTCGTGCCGGTAGGTAACGAAAAGGTCAACTCATTGAAATGTCATAGTTGTTTCCGTAACGTTGGCAAAACGCAATAACTCAGGGTTTGGAACAGACAGAATGCTAAGAGTTTTTAGAGGTGTATGTATTTCGGCGTTTTCAATATTGGTTGCATCAGGCGCAACACGGGCTGATGAGCAAAAGCCCGCACACCACGCCACAAACGAATGAGCACACCATAACGGTGCGAAATCTGGTGACGCCTACGGACGGTTGCTTGAGAATATCAGAGCGTCAATCGCTCGTGACCACTGCCCCGTTCCATGACGCGACTGATAGTAGCGTAAGTTAGATTCGTCTTGCCATCGGTTATGTTGTCTCAAGGTTGTCCCAATGAAATCAGTCACCACCATCGCCCTCACGGTCGCCGGCCTGCTTGTTCCATCAGCGACTGCACAGGAATCTCAATTCAAAGCCGGGGCCGCCGTCGTTGACATCTCGCCCGATGTCTTCCCCTTTCAGCTTCGCTCCGGGTCTTCCAGCTACGTTCACGATCCGATTTCAGTTCGAACACTCGCCTTTGACAACGGCCCCGACAACCGTTGTCTGGTCGCCATCATCGACGCGATCGGCATCGGCCGCGAAATGGCGGATGAGGCGAAAATGATCGTTGCAGAGAAAACCGGCTGGAATCCGGAATCCATCATGATCGCAGCGACGCATGCCCACTCGACCCCGAAGGGCGGCGACATCTCGCCCGGCCGGGTCGCTTACGAAAAGAAGCGGAGAGCCGGACTTGCCGGGGCGTTATTCAAAGCGATTGAGGCACTCGAACCCGCGAAGGTCGGATTTGCATCCGATGAGGAACCGTCGGAAGTCCGCAATCGCCGGAATTTTTACAAAGAGGGCATGTCTTCGACGCGCAATCCGTTTGGTGGCTACGACCGGGTGCGGATGAATGGGGGGACCAAAGGGATTCTCAAACCCGCCGGTCCGATCGATCCCGAAATCTGCGTGGTCGATGTTCGCACCAAACGCAATAAACCGCTCGGGTTGCTGGCCAACTATGCACTTCATTATGTGGGTGGAATTCCAACGGTGACTGAAGAAAACGGACGCGTTCGAGGAATGGCGTCGGCCGATTACTTTGGTGAGTTTGCCAGGGTGATGCCGTTCCGCATGGGAGGACGCCCGCCGGAGAGTTTTGTGGCGATGATGTCGAATGGAGCCAGCGGAGATATTAACAATATTCCGTTTGGCATCGTACGCGCACCTCGGGCCCCTTTCGAGCAGTGCCAAATCGTGGCGAGCAAGGCCGCTGATGCAGCGTGGCGCGCCGTCAAAAAGATTGAGAGCTACGACATCTCTCCGGTGATCGCGACGCGCCAGCGCGAAGTGACCCTCAATTATCGCAAACCGACGGAGGCCCAGGTGAGCAATGCACGGAGATTGCTGGCAGTGCCGCACGAGGAACGCGAGGCGATCCATAAGAAAGCCGCCAACTACGCCAATCAAATCATTCGCTTCGCCGATCCCGAGTTTTCGCCGACGGAGAACGTGGTCATCCAGGCCTTTCGCATTGGCGACCAGGCGATTGTTTCCATGCCCTTTGAGGTGCTGGTGGAAATCGGTCTGGAGATCAAAGAGAAGAGCCCGGCTCCCCGCACGTTTCTGATCGAATTGGCAAACGGCAGTTACGGTTATCTACCGCCGCCGAATCAGGTCGAGCTGGGAGGCTATGAAACCTGGCTGGGGACGTCGCGGTTCGAAATGCACTCCTCGGACGTGCTGGTGAAGGAGTTGTTGGAGATGCTCGGTGAGCTTTGGGAGTAGCCTCGAACCCGTGTGGCAGATCGCCCAGCCCTCGACCAACAAACACATGTGATCGAGGGTTTTGGTTTGCATAACCGTTCGAAAGCTCCCCAAACAGGACTCGAACCGTGAGTTGACAAGAGTTCTTTCGGCTACGATTAACGAGGTCGCTTTTTGACTCAGGAGGGCGTGTCATTGGGCACTTGCCGCCCGTCCGAAAACGCTCAGGACGACAACCGGCGCAGTCCCAAGTTCCACGAAGGGCGTCGAACGAAATGACCAACGCTGCAAGACTGTTCGTCATCGACTGTTCGGGCAATTCTTCCGCTTCAGTACCTGGAAACTCAAACGTATTTTCGCTCTGTCATCAACCCACCGTATTATGACACCTCAAGATATCGTGACCGGCATTGTCATATGATCCGAAACCGATTCCGAGGTATACCTGCGGCGCTTCGGTCGACACGACAGACGCAGGAAATGACGCTGGTCAGTTACCGTTCGGTCTGACACGCTGCTGCCATCCACTGAAATGAGTGCCTGCTCGTGTGACTCGACTTCCGTTTTCACGTGCGGCTCATGGTCGGCCGTGAAAGAATCCGCAGGCACCGATTGCTGTTCGCAACGAACTGTGCAACCCGTTGGCCAGCGAGCTGAATATAGAAAAACTCAAAAGTCTTACCGTCGTGATTGACGTCAGCGATCTATTCATCAAACCAGGTGATCTGGCTGAGGGCAGGATTTGTGACCTTGTTGTCGCTATGGTGTTGCTCGTTTCAGGGGCAACATGACTCCCGATACTCTTGTCATGCGAACGAAATCACCTGACAGTCAATGATGGAATGAGGAATATTATGGCCGAAACAAGTGAGTTGAACCCCAACACTTTCTTTATTGAAGTGGCTGGATCCGGTCTTCCCGAGGTTGATGGACTGTTTGTTCCTTCAACGGCACCTCCCGCCGAGTCTGAATCTGGAACCGCATCAAGCCCCGGTTACTGGAACGGCAGGATGGCGTGGGATCGTGCCGATGGTAAAAGTGCCAGAAGTCCGGCTCTCTCTTACTCTAACACTTACAAGTCGTGGAGAATCTGCCGTCTGGATGGCCATCTCGCGTATGACAACACCTGCGAGGATGAACTGCCGCCGACTGATACAGTGTGGCACGTCTACAAGAAAGGAGTCGCGCCTGCTCCAAAAGTTGTGCTCCACTACTATGACCCAAGACAACCCTGTCCCCGGCCCAACGTCGTCTTCGTTCTTGGTGGCCCCGGTGCCGGCAAGGGAACGATGTGTGAGCTTGCCGAGTCTCAACTCGGTTGGACTCACTTATCTACTGGTGATCTCCTCCGGACCGAACGTCAGACCGGCGGCTCGTCTGCCGCGGTCATCGAAGAGTACATGACGGCCGGAAAGTTAGTCCCAAACGAAACCGTCGTGACTTTACTGAAAAACGCAATGGAGACGATGACCAGAACGACGGGGAAGACGAACTACCTTCTCGACGGATTTCCCCGCTCCCTTTCGAACCTCGAAGGCTGGTATGAGATTTTTGGCCGGACAGCTGAACTTCCAAAGATGTTATACTTCCAGTGCCCCTACCCTGTTCTGGAGCAGCGTGTTCTTGGCCGAGCCAGGTACACGGGCAGAAGTGACGATAATGTTGAAAGCATCAAATTGAGGTTCGACACCTTCAAGGCTGAAACGATGCCAACCGTTGAGCTCTTCAAGAGCAAAAACAAGTGCATTGAAGTCGACACCAGTCAGGACCGGCAGAAAGTTTACGAGGTCGTCTGTAACAGTCTCGCTGAGTACACGGATAAGAAATTCTCCGTCAAACCGCTCACCGAGAAAGCAGAAATACTGCTTGGCCTCAGACCCTACCCGAATTAGAGGAGGGCACGAGGCGCGGGTCCAGCGGGACAACACATGCGGGCCGGCACCGAGATTTCCGCTGTACTCCCCGTTACGTTTGCCGGAGTGGGCTGTGGGTATAGTTCGAACCTGCCCCGCAGATGTCCAAGGACGCCCCGAACCAGGCCAAGATCCGCCTGATCAGGATATTAACTGTGCCAAACTGGATTGGTCCGATTCACCGACACAGGTTCGGTGAATCGGCTCCTTGCCTTCGATCGCTGTCAAAGCTCCGCGCAACACCGGGAGACTTCTGCGACAGCCGGAATTGCAGAATTTCTGATTCCGCTCAGTTCCTTTGACTGTTACGGCCCGTCAAGTCCGTCGCGTTTCAGCAGGCTGCGGATTTGTGTGACGACATCCGTGTTCTCAGCCGCGACGTTCTTCTCTTCACCAATGTCTTCGGACAGATCATAGAGTCGCCAGTCGTCACTGATTTCCGCTTGTTTTCCTTTCGAGCTGCCGCCTGTTCGTCGGTACTTCACCAGCTTCCATTTGTCATAGCGAACGCCGACGGAGGTGGAACCTTCCTGGCTGGCCCAGTACAGATACTCGTGCCTTTTCTGACCAGACTTTCCAAGCAATGTCGGGAGGTAAGAGATTCCATCCTCACGATCGGACGCATCGACTCCGGCAATCTCGCACGCCGTCGGCAGGAAGTCCCAGAATGCGGACGGATGATCAGACACCGTCTGCGGCGCAATTTTTCCCGGATATCTCGCAATCAGGGGAACTCGAATTCCACCTTCGTGCATGGATCGCTTGAAGCCCTTCAGGCGTCCGTTGGAATTGAAGAACTCGTGTTTGTGATTGCCTTCTTCGTGCGGGCCGTTATCCGATGTAAACAGGACCAGTGTTTCGTTGTCAATATTCAACTCCTTCAGTAGTTCCATCAGTCGTCCAACGTCGCCGTCCATCCGCGAGATCATCGCGGCAAACCCTTTTTCCGGACGCGGCCACTTTTTGTCGGCATACTCTCCGTAATTCGGCACCTCCATACCGTCGCCGTCGACACGACCACCTTCGTTATTGGCGTGCGGAATTGTCCAGTGTATGTGCAGCAGGAATGCGTTATCCCTGTTGCGTCGCACGAAACGCAACGCCGCGGCAGTGATAACGTCGTGTGAATAAGTCACCTTATTTTTTGAGACGCGTCCGCGCGCCAGCGGAACATCACTCAGCTCATTGCCGAACAGCGACACCTGGTCCCTGTTCTCCCACAGAAACGGCGGATAATAATTGTGCGCATTGCCCTGGTTTAAATACCCGTACCAGTAGTCAAACCCATTGTTGTTTGGATGGCCTGGATTATTGATTTCGTCGGGATTTGAAACGTTTCCGAGTGCCCACTTGCCAACACCACCGGTTGCATAGCCAACCTGTTTCAGCCGCTGGGCAACTGTTGACTCCATCCCATTGAGACTCCTCGGCCGGTTGCCCGTCAGTTTGGTATGACCGACGTGTTGTCCCAGCCACAACACAAGTCGCGATGGTCGGCAGACCGTGTGTCCGGCGTAGTGATCCGTAAATCTCAAGCCTTCTGACGCCATGCGATCGATATTCGGCGTTTTAACATTCTTCTGACCGTAACATCCGAGGTCGCCGTATCCGAGATCGTCGGTCATGATATAAATAATGTTGGGCGGTCGTCCTGCGAATGTGTTTGACGCCCCCAGTCCGATCAGGGAAGACATTAATCCCATGAAAAACTTCAACCGAAGGTTCCGGCCTGAGACTGATGCGGCTGGTGTCTTCATTGATCTGGCCTCTTTAGTAGTGCTGTAAACTGAACGACTTCAGAAAACGTAGATTAGGGAGGTTGGCAGTCGGTCGATGTACGTTGGAAGGTTACTCGGACGATCCGGAAAAATCCTCCCCCCCCCGATGAAATGCACATACCGAGCTGCGCAGATCAAGACGGCATCGGCAATGGCTGATTGCATGTCGCCATCATTTAAGAAAGGGTTCCCTGTGTCCTCTGTTCTGATCATTACAGTAAATGCCAGTCTGTCATCGAATCCGGGTTAACGATTGCCTTCCTGCCGTGTGGTGTTTTCATTGCCTTTGAGACGACCAGGTTCCAAAGAATATATTTCACCCCATATGGTTCTGGCGTTGTCTGCACAAACGACCGTTTCTGCCAGACGTCTGCTGGCACGCCCTTCACCAGACATCGATTGGCGGGGTTGCCCTGACTTCGTCCGCATCGACCGCATCGGGCGAAATCACTGCGATACCTCAGCCGTATTGCGACACGTGTCATCTACCGAACGGATTTACGAAACAGCAAATCTGCCATGTGTTGAGGCCCGTAAATTCGCTCCAGACCGCCTCAGGGGCTCTCCGGATGCCGTTCGAACTTGGCGTGGTGCCCCAGCCACCTTATGCCTGGGGCACCACGGCCGCCTGAGTGCTTGCGGAGTTCACGCGTGAAATGATATTGACCACTGACCTCATGAGACCCGTTGTCATACTTTAACGAATCGCTCTAGCGAATTGGGATCCCCGGAGGCATCGATGACCTGCATAATTGCCATCGTTTCACGGCGATCGATCTGCGGTTCTGCAGACCTGTAGAAATCAATCAGGCCGCGAGTGGCTCTCACAAATAGATCCTTCGTGTCGACCGAAATGTATTTGGTGGCTTTGTCTGAAGTCACTGTCGCCGCATATGGCGTACGCGCATTGGAATAAAGGTTAACCACGGCGGTCCGACCGTTTGTGAAATTCAGCAACAGCTGCGATTGAAATTCCGTTCCACGACGCATCACCTCGACAACATCAGCGCCCAGACAGGAAATGGCCAGCTCGAGAGGATGCACGATGTATTCCTCAAAGCTGCTTCCACCTCCCCACGTCACCATGTGTTTCACGTTCTCCCGACCGATGTCATTGACATGGTCCTGCACTGCCGTGTAGCGAAGGGCTGAACTGGTCTGTACGACTGCGTTGTGCCGGTCGGCCATTGCAAAGATCTTTGTCGCCGTTGCCGCATTCGGAGCGAATGTTTTGTCAACGAATACAGGTTTGCCGAAAGGCAGGACCATTCCGCACAACTGCAGATGCAGTTCCGGACTGGATGGAGCGAGGATGGCAAAATAGTCCACCTGTTCAGCCAGGTCTTTCATGTTTCCGAAGAACGGCAGGTCGTTGTCTGCCGCCCATGCGCGACTGAGTTCAGCTTCCAGCGCGAACGCTCCATTCACGGTAAAGCCGTGCCGCTTCAGATCCTCCTGCAGAATTCGCAGATAAGTGCGGGAATGAAAGTTGTCGAGATTGTTGTCGACAAAACCAATCCGACCTCCCGACCGTATCTCGGCGCGGGCGCTGGTGGAAGTACCGGCAGCCGCAAACAGGGACGCCGTTGTGACTGTGCTGCTGGTTAGGAACTGTCTGCGCGATGGATAGTCGTTCATTATTCTGCCTTCGTATGTGCGGACGTAATCAGTTCATGAATCGCGGCAGTGAGCACCAGATCAATTTCCGGATCGCAAAACGCCACGCCGGCTTCGTAACCGCCCTGAGTATACGCTTCGGCCGTGGGAATATACCACGGTCCACCATCGCCATAACCGGCAACGGAAACAACCCGTTCTGAATTGAACGCCTGAGCACGCAGTTGGTACTCGACAAACGGTTCTCCCGGAAGGTTAAGTATCGTCGCCGAATTAATGTGTAGTGCGCTGAGTGTGACAGGCCTCTGTGCGGCAACTCGCTGCAGCCATGCCAGCGTAAATGCGGGGCGATTGCGCTGGACGACGCGCCGACTGCTGTCGGCGATTTCGGTGGCCAGTTTTGTGGCGGAAAAACTGCGGTTCGGATCAGGCAGAATATCCTTTGTGTTCCACGAGACCTCGCGAATCGGTTCCGGTTTTAGTCCGCTCGAACACTGTTCCATCGCCTCGAACATCCGTTCGGTGAGCAGCTGACGGTTTTCACGAACCTCGCTGTTGTTGTACTTGCCGGTGTTGATATTGCCGGCGCAGCCTGTGAAGTAAATGTGAGCGCAGTCCGGCTGGTCGTGCTGTTCCTTCAACCGCCGGGCGAGGCCAACAAACTCACTGGACACTCGCCCTTCTTTGCAGCAATAGCTGATTGGATGAACAGCGTAGTAGTAACACGCGGCAACTTTTGTGGCTCCGTCGAAAAATGCGACCGACTTCATCATCGGATCAATCACTCCAGCAGGCAGGGCTCGCACGTCGTTGCTTCCGGGAGCTACGCTGCGACTCGTCAGCACCCGACCATCGTCACCCAGAATGCGGCGATTAGAGGCAATCTTTGACACCTCAGCCAGGGCGGTGGCCACATGCGTGATACGGCGTTGCTGCGTCAGCGCTTCGCTGACTGCCTGAACGGTCGAGTTCAGGCATCGCTGAAAGAACACCGGATCGACATTTGGTGGCAGTTCCGGGTATTGGCGAATAATGCGGTCCGTCTCCAGACACACAAACGGTGCGTCGTGCTGATGCAGACACTGCACGGCAACTCTGTCAACGGTGGTACCGGCGGCCCCGGCCAGAATCTGACGCCACTTCAGGTGGGCCGAATTACACAACCCGGTCCAGTCGAGGGCACACAGAACGATCGGCCTGCCCGCACCGAGCAGCACGAAGCCAATTGCCTCCAGTGGATCGTCGACACCACTGACCGCCGGAATCCAGCCTCCGCAAAGCGAATGTCCGAGTGGCGGTGTAATGTCGCACCGAAAGGTGGCAAGGCGCAATTCTGATTTCTGTGGCATTATTCTGCTACTTCTCGAGTTATGACTTTCCTGCGCCGCTACTCGCAGCGACAACCGTGCGATTCCAGGCGTCAGCGTGGATTCGTCTGCGGGTGGGACCGCCTACGAATCCACCAGCCAGGTAAGAAGGTCAGCCATGTCCTGTATTGACAGCTTCTTCTCCAGACCTTCCGGCATCAATGATCGTTGCTGACTCTGTATTTCATCGATGTCGTTTCGCAGGACGGTAAATTCTTTTTTCTGAGACTGTCGAAGTGTGACGGTTGTAGCCGTCTCGGAAGCAATCAGTCCGGAGAAAATCCGACCACTTTTGGTCAGAATTGTATACTCGATGAAATTCGGTGATACCTCTCGGTTGGGGTCAAGGATGTGCAGCAGTAATTCAGTTTTTGTGCGACGCTGGACTGTCACCAGGTTTGGTCCGACTTCATGACCTTCGTTCTGATATCGGTGGCAGTCAAGGCATTCGCGTTTCACAACGGCAACTCCGCGAGCACTGTCCGACGGTAAGTTCAGAGCGACCTGATACCTGTCAACAACCTCGGCACGCGGTCCCGGTCGATCAGTTCCGAACAGTGCGACGGCCTGTTGGCGTATATGTTCGCTCGGATGTTGCATGTAGATGTCTCGCCGGTGCCGGGCGATTCTAGCTTTGGAGACTTTTCCTGCAGCGATGGCTTCGAACGTCGGTACCAGCCAGTTGCTGCGTGTCAGCAGTCTGGTGATGGCCTTCGCACGAATGTTCGGAGTCAGAGTTGAATATTTCGCCAGGATTGTTTCGGCAACTTTGGTATCCGGGAAGCTCGTCAAAGTCTCCAGAGCAGCCAGTTGCACGGCCTGAGGCTGCCGAGGATCAAGCAATGGTGTGCATACAGGAGATGCTGTGGAGTATTCTGCCCACTGCAGAAATGCCAGTGCGTCCAGTCGCATTTCGATATCGCGGGATGAATCTGCGGCATCTGTCGATGCGTGTGAAAGACAGACATCGATATACCGTGCGGCCGACGAGTTGGAATCAAGAGCACTGTCTTCCAGACTTCTGCCGCTGCGTTTGAGGCCAGCCCCAAGCCCTGACAGGATACGTTTCGGCAGAGTAGTGTCGTCTGACTGCGTAAGTTCTTCGACCAGGGTGTGTAACTCGCTGACCTGCTGCTGGTTCTTCCCTGCACCGATAACAAATGCAAGTTGCCGGAGCATCTGCTGGCCGCCGGGGCTGCGAACGAAGGCTGCGTCACCGACGACCTGTTTCAGAAACGTCAGTTCTGAGTTTGCCAGTGAACTCAGAACAGCCAGACGCATCCAGACTTCGCCTGCGTCACGTTTTGCGATATCTGCAAGTGCCGCTGTCACCCGGCGATCACTGACTTCCCCCAATGTCAGTGCCACCTGAAATCGTACGCGGATCGCTTCGTCGGCCGTACGTTCGAGTACGGCCGACAACAGCTCAGGCTTCTGCAGCAGCAGCGATTCAGCAAGCCGAACCGCGTGTTCCCGAAGATGTTCGTCGCTGTCGATGAGGGCCACAAGAATGTCATCAGCCGTCAATGCGTCAAGTCCCTCAAGGGACCATAACGCATGCAGCCGGCCGACGGCTGTTGCGCCGTTTCTAAGCAACGAACGCAAAGGTGGGACGGTCGCACTCTCCTGTCGTTCAAAGATCAATCGATGGGCCGTATTACGCCACCACGAATTAGGATTTGACAGCTCTGTAACCAGTTCTTTGACGGTCGCGGAGCCCATGCGGGGGCGTGGAGGCGGCTCGAATCCCGCAGCAAACTCTGGAGGAACAAGTCGATAAATCCGTCCTCGGTCCCGACCACTGGTCAGATCCACCTGTGCCTTTAAATCATCAGGCATTGACCATGGGTGCTCAATCGTTTCCCGGTACATATCCAGCACGTGCAACATGCCGTCCGGAGCATTGGCGAAGTTGACCGGGCGAAACCAGTTGTCCGTGGATGCAAGGAACTCAACATTCTCATGAGCTTTCGTGGCGGCAAAGCTGACACCTGAAGGCTTAATGCGGTATCTCATCACCAAATTACCGGCGACTTCGCCAATAAACGCGTTTCTCTGAAACTCGCGAGGATAAGCAGCACCACCGTAAATTGTGACGCCGCTCGATGACGTGACAAACCCCTTCGGCACCGTCGAATCACGAGGCGGATTATTGGCAGTGTCAGCGGCCTGACGCGCTGCGTTAATGATTCGCCAGGGTTCCGGGGAACTGATTTGGTAGACCGCAATGGAATCCCCCGAGGCTGCGACATCATTGAGCGAAGTCGTCAGGGGCAGAAACGGGTTGCGTCTCACATATCGCGAAGGAAACAGGACATGCTGAATCGGATTGCGAATGTTGCATAAGAATCGGTTGCCCCAGTTGTCCGAGGTGTGGCCGAACCGAGCACCTCCGGCAACCAGTTCGAAGTCCTCACGACGTGGATGGAAACGGAAGTCACTTCGACGCAAAGTGATACTCGTGAGCCCTTCAGCACTGGAAACCTTGCCGCCGTTACTGGCCCCGGCAGCATAGATGTGATGATCCAGCCCCCATTTCAGGTTATTCATCACGGCCTGAACGTTGTACTTACGGAATCCAGTGAACACTTTTCGACGAACGTCCGCTTTCCCATCATCATCGGTATCTTTCAGATAAAGAACGTCAGGCGTTGCCGTAACGTAAACCCCGCCTTTCCACAAAGCCAGTCCGCTGGGCCACGAAAGATTCTCGGCAAACACCGTGGATGAATCATAGATGCCATCGCCGTTATCGTCTGAAAGGACACGAATGCGCCCGAGTGGCGCGGATTTCTGTTGCTGCCACGATTTATCAAATGACTTGTCTGAATACGGGTAGTCATTCATTTCCACGACGTAAAGTAAACCATCTTCGTCATACTGAATCGCGACGGGATCCGTGACCAAAGGTTCGGCCGCTATCAGTTCAGCGCGAAAACCATTCTGCAGCCGAATCAATGCTGTCGCCTGATCAGGTGACGTAGGGGAAATCCGCGGAAGCGAATCATCTGCGCTGGCCGTCGCAATGACCACGCAGCCGGCGACCACGCAACCGAAGTGCATAGCCCGGTTGGTGGCAACGCCGCCATGACCACATGTCAATTTCGTTCGACCGTGCTTTCGTATAACAATTGACATTCCTTCGCTCCCAATTCCAGAACGGTGCCTCAGCCCATGAACCTGGCGGCGTGGTAAACACTTTCCGCCGGTCTGTTCATTACGCTGCCATCCGATGGTGCTGCCGAAGAGGTGTCCAACTTCGACACACTCATCCTTTCGTTCATCCTTTCGCCTCAATATATCCTATGCGAATTCATGCCGGCTTCCAGCGTGGGAGAAAGTGAGACCGCTGCAGAGACAACCCTGAAACTCGCCCGTGCAGATGCGGATTGGTAAGATCAGCATGACCACTGTCGGCTGTCGTTGCATCGTTGCATTTACCGTGTATCTCATACCTAAGCACACTCGCTGCTGCATGTGCCACGGAGGGCGACTTCCAGTCTGCAGTGGAATGGCAGACGAAACAATTGCAACTTGCCCCAATCTTGCAGATGAAAATGAGCCGCGTCCGCTACTCTTTCGAAGCAAGCAGACCTGTCACGACACGCGCCGACAGACATCGATTCGTCACCCTGACGTCGGGTTGCTTACCGGTCTTGCCGCAGCCGTGTCTGTTGTTGATCGAGCCGGATCACTTTGGCAGCTGATTATTGCCCCCGAGTGGTTATATTCGCTCATACCCACTACATGATACCTTTCCGCCGTCGGCGCAGACGGGCTCACAACAAGCCTTTGCGGGGTAGTCCGGAATTCGTGAATTCCGCCGCGTTTTGACCGACACCACGGTTCCCGAATTCCCATATCTTTGTGGCAGCAGGAAATCCATGTCATCAATTTCGACGTTTTCTGAGAATCGGAGTGCATCTGCCTCGGCGTACCCCAGCGGACAGATTTGCTCAAATCGCTGAGCCGTGAATACGCACGTTTCCTGAATCCCTGACTTAGACGTACGCAGGGTACAGCATGGACTCTTTATGCCTGGTCAACCGGCGAAGTGACTTTGCTGACATGTCTGCTGATAGCCGGTGACGGTGTCAGATGTGGTCTGATGCCCACATACCTTCTACTTGTCGCTACCTCAGTTCTTCTTTGTCGTCCGTTGATGATCGGCTAGGTTTCGGCGCTAACGGCTGTAGGCTACGGTTCACTGTGGGCCAATTCTGTTGCAAAAGGCGACGTGGACCCACTGCGGGCCATTCCGACTCCTTTGGGGGCGGCGTGATCCAGTAAATTGCTCTCAGCAGATCCAGCGTGAGTCTGGAATCGCAGATTAGCACCAGCCTTAATCACTGTACCAGCAGTTGACAGTGGCGGGTAATGCAGTGATAGTCGGCTGCCACCACCATGGAGATTCTCCCGATGCCTGAAGTCAACGATATCCCACGGCGATCCCGCTTTGGTTCAGGGGCGAGTGTGCGTTTCTTGCCGTGGCTTGTCTATCCAATGACTATGACAAGCTGCATATCGCTGTATTTTCTTTTCTGCAGCAGCGGTATGGACTCCTTCTGGGCTTCTATGATTCCCGCAGCTCTCGGCGGAGCCGCGGTGATGGCATTTGAGTGGCTCATGCCGGAACGCAGTAAGTGGGCGGCAGACTGGGACTCTGTGCAAACTGACGCGTGGTATGTAGTCATTGTTCAATTGCTGCTGCCGCGTGTCTTGACTTTTCTGGTCATCCTTCTTTCACTGCGCGGGCTGAATGAAATGGGCTGGACGGCACAATTCTGGGTACATGACTGGCCGATCGGTCTCCAGGCTGTACTCATGTTGCTGGTGGCTGATTTTTTTCGTTATTGGCTGCACGTTGCCTGCCATTATGTTCCGTTTCTTTGGCGGCTGCATGCCGTGCACCATTCGCCAAAAAAACTCTATTGGCTGAATGTAGGACGATTTCATCCCATCGAAAAGTCAATGCAATTTGTCTTCGATGCACTGCCGTTCATTTTGATCGGCATCGGCGAAGAGGTCCTGGGACTGTACTTTGTCTTCTATATCGTCAACGGAGCTTTCCAGCACTGCAACATTCACCTTCGCTTTGGCTGGCTGAACTATGTGATCAGCACCGCCGAGCTGCATCGCTGGCACCACTCGAAGATTCCGCGAGAATCGAATACGAATTTCGGCAACAACGTCATTCTCTGGGATCTGCTGTTTGGTACTAGATTCTTGCCGCAGGATCACAAAGTCGGCGAACTGGGGTTGTTAAATGGCGAATACCCGCTTGATTTCAATTCGCAGATGAAAACACCTTTCATCTCTGGAATCGAAACAGAACCCGCCCCGCTGGGTACGTGGCGCGAGATGCTCTTGAATCTGCTGCTGCGACTAAGAATGGCCTGGGTCGGCTGGCGTGATTTTCGCCCCATGCGTCGGGCCGCGCAGAAGCCGGCGAATGTCCAGCGCGATGTCTTGAAAGCAATTCTGAAAAAATATCGTCATACAGAATTTGCCGCTGAGTACAGTCTGAGTGAAGAGACGAGCATTGCTCAATATCAGATACAGGTGCCGGTTCATGACTACGAGCGGTTGCGCCCATACATCGAACGGCAGGACCGGACCGGCGAAGTGTGCCTCACACCAACCCGACCAGTGATGTTCAATGTCACAAGCGGCACCACAGGATTGCCGAAATATCTGCCGGTTCTGGCGGAGACGCTGCGCGGGCTGCAACGAAACCAACGACTATCTACCTACGTTCAGTATCGATTGAATCCACTTGGTTTCCGCGGCAAGGTACTCAGCATTGTTGGCCCCGCCGTGGAGGGATACCTTGAGTCGGGCACTCCGTATGGTTCGGCCTCGGGCAGTGTCTATAAGAATACGACATGGCTGGCGCGGGCCAAGTGCGTCTTGCCGGCCGAGGTGTTTGAGTTAGAGGATTATAACACCAAATACTACACGATGCTGCGATTGGCGATTGAGCAACGCGACATCACTTTTCTGGTCACCGCAAACCCTTCTACCTTTCTTCGTCTTTTGGATTTGTTCGCGGAACATCGCGAATCGCTACTCGCCGATATTGAACATGGCACGCTGGCGTGCGAAGACTGTCTTTCCAGCGAACACCGCGCGACGATTATGCGATTTTGTCACGCCCGCCCAAAACGTGCCCGAGAACTACGAGACATTCTCGACAGAGGCAGACCGCTGACATTGCATGCACTGTGGCCCTATCTGCAGTTGGTAGCGACCTGGACCGGCGGAAGTTGTGGCATTGCTTTGGACAGCTTGAAAAGCAGATTGCCTAAAGACATTGCAATGATCGATCTGGGGATATATGCCAGTGAACTGTCCGCTACGGTTACCGTCGACCCCGGAACTAACGCTGGTGTGCCGACGTTTTGGGAAAATTTCTTCGAATTTGTCGAGGTCATCGATTACGAGCAGAATCAAAATCAATTCCTTACGCTCGATCAAGTTCAGGAAGGTAAAGATTACTACATGTTTGTAACCACGCAGGCCGGCCTGTTTCGTTATGCCATGCACGACATCGTACGAGTTGTCGGAAAATTCGAAAACACGCCGACTTTCTCGTTCCTGCAGAAGGGCGCGGGCGTGACGAGTATTACGGGAGAAAAACTCTACGAGAGCCAGGTCGTTGGGGCCATGAAGGCATCAGAACGTGTGTGTGACTTTTACTCGCGATTTTTTCAATTCGTCGCTGATGAAGATAACGCCGGTTATTTACTCTACCTGGAGACCGACGGATCAACGCCGGTTGCGGAGGACGTCGCAGATGAGATGGACCGCAGGCTGAGTGAACTCAATTCCGAATACGAGTCCAAGCGGAAGAGCGGTCGCCTGCATCCGCCACGTGCCTGGTTGCTCAGACCCGGAACGTATGACGATTACAAACAACACCTGATTAAGGGCGGTCGCAGCGAGGCACAGCTCAAAATACTGACACTTCGTTATCGCCGCGATCTCGAATTTGACTTTGACGATTGTGTCCTGCCGTCTGATTAGCAAGCAAGGAGTGAGCCAACATACTCTTGATGAAAATCCTCCTTATCCGGAAGCCGGCATTGTTCCATTGTAATTGGCGTTCTGCCATGCAAGTACCGTGGTGCGTCCCTGGAAATGTTCGGGCTAAGGCTGAAGAATACTGCGATTGTACTGGGTTGGCGAATCGTGCCGCGGTCGTGCGTCACGCAGGAGAATTTAAAGTCGTGTCGTGCCTTATTCTCGGTTCACCGTCTCGAATTGCTGCGTGAGATCAATTCCGTTGACGATTGGAGGGCATGAGGAATGCGACACCGTGTCCAGATTGATCACGCGCCAGTGGCCTACAGCGCATTACGCTGACTTGCGGCAGCGAAAGACGTTTTCCGGCCCGCGATGTCTGTTTTCCACTAGCCCGAATGAGCTGTGTGTGTTCGAAAACTACTCTCGTGCGCAATCGACTTTTCTGTTCTCGATCTGCCGGGGCGGAAAGTCGGCACACGGGATCTGGGAATCGAAGAAAAAGGACTTACCACGGATCGCAGAACATTTCTGGAATCAACTCGAGCCGTCAGCACTGCCAGGCTGGTCGTGGCATCACTGGCGAAAGGGCCGGCATCAGACGATCAGCGAGGGGCTGATAATTCCACCAGGAGACCAGCCTGGACATGGCCTTTCCAGGATCTCTGTCACCTGGATCGGATGACGATTCTGAAACAATGTCAGGGACAACCCGAATCGCGAACGAAAGGAACTTACATCGATCCGCTCATGTACGAACATTACGATTGCCGGGTATGCCAAACTCCTGTCTGTGTTGCCCACCGCGCTGCACCAACCAACATTGAGCGTTGTCGGTTTTCACTTCGATATGGGGGGCAGCTATGAAAGAGACTACACGACGGTTGAGATGTCTGAAGACATGCTTGAAGACGCACAGATCACAGATGCCGGGCTTGTAGCGATGAAATAACTAACAGAGCTGACAGGACTGCGACTCGTGTGACTCCAGTGCCGAGTCACTTGAAGCAGGAACAACGTCAATTGCTTTGCCGTTTTGTGCCCGGATTGTTCGGTGAGTTGACACCGCGTCCGGCGTGATTGTGATTCGTTGCCCGCCCGGGGTTTGGAATTCTGGATGCTGGCGGCGACGCCGAGTGACAAAAGCGTTGACGCAACGAGCTTGCAATTTTGATCCACCATCTGCCGTGCTTGACACGCCATCGCGCCACGGATATCTTTTGCCTATCCATTGGTTATCCGTGCCCGTCCTCCCAGTCCTTGGATGCACATATGCCGCTGCCTGTGATGCTGTTTGAGAAGCTTCGTGATGACATTATCGCGGGCAGATTCCCACCCGGTGCGCGACTGCCTCAGCAACGAATCGCAAAGTTGTATGACGTCAGCAAGATACTCACGGTTGCTGCATTCGCCCGGCTGGAGGCATCCGGTCTGGTGGAAAACGAAGTTGGTCAGGGAGTTCGCGTACGTCCAATCAATCGCGAGATGCTTGAGGAGGAGTACACCTTTCGCGAAGCAATCGAGGTGCAGGCCATTCGCGAAGCGTGTCATCACGCCAGCGAGCGGGAGATTGTGGAATTACGAGGTTTCGTCGTACAAATGGATGCGGCGGAAGGCCAGAAAGCGATCTGCATTGATCAGGAATTCCATCTGAAGATCGCTAAAATGAGCCGCTGCCAACGCCTCGTTAAAGAATTCCAACAGCTCCATCTGCTGCAACGGCTGGTGAGTCAGGTAACGGTGGCGACGCGCGACGGAGTCTGGCCCGCCGATCACCTGCATCTTGTCGAGCCGATTGAAAAGCGTGATCCAATCGCGGCGGAAGAGCAAATGCGTTGCCACGTGCAGTTGGGGCGGCAGCATGGCATTCAGGCTTTTCTGGAGGGGCGGTCAGCATGAAGAACAGAACAAGCAAGCCAGTTCGAGCGAAGCGCAGCTCTGGTAATTCTGAAGCCCCCTCACGATTGTTCTTCCCCAAACATCCTCGCTTCCCCGCCCGGTTCGGCCTTCTACTGCTGCGATACGAGTTGGCGGTTGTCACTATATGCGTGCTGTTCATTACGCCCATTTGTTGCGCGGATAGTGATAACGAGTTTTTTGAAGGCCGCGTGCGTCCATTGTTGGTCAGGCATTGTCTGGAGTGTCACGGGGCGAAGAAGCAGGAAGGCGGGTTGCGGCTCGATTCTCGCAATGGCTGGATGCGCGGCGGAGATCGCGGGACGGCGATCATTGCAGGGCAGTCTAAGAAGAGCCTGCTGATGGAGGCCGTGCGATATGACAACCCCGATCTGCAAATGCCTCCCACTAAGAAGTTGACAGCGAATGAGATCGCGGATCTCGATACCTGGGTGAAACGCGGTGCGGCTGATCCTCGACGCGAAGCGGCAAGACAGACCACGGGCAGAATGAGCGAGGATGATGCTCGCAGCTTCTGGTCATTCCAGCCGCTGAAGCCTCCTGCCGTGCCGCACAACGCCAATGATCGCTGGTCGCGGAATCCGATCGATTCGTTCGTCCTCGCTCAGTTGAAGGAACGCGGGTTGTCGCCGGTGGACGATGCGGATCGTCGCACGTTGATCCGTCGCGCCACATTCGATCTGACCGGACTTCCACCGACACCGGGCGAGATCAAATCGTTTCTGCTCGATGACTCTGCGAATGCATTTGAGTCGCTGGTGGATCGCCTGCTTGAGTCGCCAGCGTATGGAGAACGCTGGGGGCGGCATTGGCTGGACGTCGCCCGGTATGCGGACACGGCGGGTGATGGAGCGGACTATCCCGTGCCAGAAGCGTACAAGTATCGCGACTGGGTCATTCGTGCATTCAACAACGACATGCCGTATGACAAGTTTGTCCGTGAACAGATTGCCGGCGACATTCTGGCTCGCCGCGATTCCACGGACGATCCGAAACGGTATGCCAGTCAGGTGACAGCCACAGGGTTTCTCGCAATCGGAAAGCGCTACGGCTACAAGGCCTCGCCTGACTACCAGTATCTCGACTTCGCCGATGTGATTGATTCCGTCGGTCGATCGCTGCAGGGGCTTTCGCTTGGCTGCGCGCGATGCCATGACCACAAATACGATCCCGTCTCGGCTGCGGATTACTACGCCTTGTACGGCATCCTGCAAAGCACGAGTTGGGCGTTTCCCGGAGGCGAAGAACAGAAACGACCGGCCCACTTTCCGGCGCTCGTTCCTCCGTCAGAGGTCGCTGAACACGAAAAGGCAAAGGCGGCTGACCTAGCTGTCCTTGATGGGAAGCTGGCCGCGTTTCAACGACGCCGACAGGAGTTCGATCCCAACTGGCGCGCCGGCGGCACGGATCTCGGCTTCGAATCTCAGAAGCTCGGCGAACGTCCTGCCGAGCCGTGGGTCTGTTCCGGTCCGATCGAGATCACGTCGGAAGCACAGAGTCCATTCGATCATCTCCACCCGCAAGGCAAACTGGGAGTGCGGATCGGCAGCGGCCAGCCGACCGACGGTCTGCGATACGTCTTCAAAGACGGCCTGCGGGCGACACCGGGACGAAAGATGCATTTCACAGTCGACTTCCGATCGGTGACGTCGAACGAAAAAGGAGCGTTTCGGTTTTACCTTGGTCGAGGCGTGGTTCAGTCGCTGGCCATTCAGTGCAGCGCGACGGCCACCGAGTTCGCGATCATCAATGGCGGCAAGTGGGAGACGATCCGTACAATCACTCCTGGCACGTGGTGCACGCTGCAAATCACAATCGATCCGGAAAAGAAAACTTACTCTGGAATCGTTGGGCCGCCCGACGACTTGACTCAGTTCTCCGACAAAGCCGTTGGTCCAGGCTGGGACGGAGTCGCCGATTGTTTCATCTGCGACGCGTTTGGGCACGTAAGTGGAACGGCCTGCTCGCGCGACCTTGACAACATTGGGTTGCAGGAGGCACCGTTCAACACGCCCGGCAGCACAGTGATACAGCCGCGTTCGGATACAGCGGAAAATCAGGTACAACTGGCTGCGATCACGAAAGAAATCGAAGCGCTCAACAAACAACGCCAGGAGCGAGCAGCAGAACCAGCCTACGAAGTCGCCTACGGAGTCACCGAGGCCGAACCAGTCAACGCTCGCATCCAGATTCGCGGCGAACCACATCGAACGAGCGACGAAGTGCCGAGGCGCTTCCTTGAAGTGCTGGGAGGTGAATCAGTGCCGCAGAATTCAACCGGGAGTGGCCGGCTGGAACTGGCCGATTGGATTACGCGACCGTCGAATCCGTTAACCGCTCGTGTGTTCGTCAATCGCGTCTGGATGTGGCACTTCGGTCGCGGTTTAGTGGGCACACCCAGCGACTTCGGTTCACGTGGTGCGCGGCCAAGTCACCCCCAACTGCTGGATTGGCTGGCCTCGGAATTCATCGAATCGGGCTGGTCCGTGAAGTCCCTGCATCGATTGATCATGACGTCACGGACCTGGCAGCTTGCCAGTATTGACCACACAAGCAATCTGGCGATCGATCCGTCGAACCGATCGCACTGGCGATACTCACGACGTCCTCTCGACGCCGAGTCAATCCGAGATTCCATGCTGTTTGTCAGCGGCACCCTGGACCGCACGATTCCGAAGTCGCACCCGTTTCCGTCGGTCAACACGTGGGCGTTCACGATCCATAACCCGTTCCACGCGGTCTACGATTCGAATCACCGCAGTGTCTATTTGATGGTGCAGCGAAACCGACGGCATCCGTACCTGGCTTTGTTCGATGCCGCCGATCCGAACCAGAGCGTGGCAACACGGCTGCCGACGACGACTCCCACGCAAGCTCTGTTTCTGATGAATTCGCCTTTTGTGCACGAGCAGGCGAAGGGCTTCGCAGCCCGAATTGCTGCCCTGTCGGGTGACGATTGTGACAAAGCATTGTGGGCGTTCGAAACAGTGCAGGGTCGAATTCCTGAGGAAGTCGTCGTCATCGATGCCGTTGCGTTCGTGTCCGCGTATCGAAAGAAACTGACAGAGGAAAAGAGTGAAGCCAGGGAAGTCGCGGCCTGGTCCGCGTTGGCAAGAGTCCTGTTAACGAGTAATGCGTTTCTGTTTGTTGATTAACTGTATGTCGTAGCGGCCGATGTGTGTGGCACGGCGGTCTCCGGCGTGATTCTGGGTGGGGACCACCGAACTACAGAAATGCTCGCCGCTATCGATTGAGATAATACCATGAACACATCTCCCACATCACGGCGTGACTTCCTTCAGGGCGCATCCGGCGGTTTCGGAGCCGTCGCTTTAGCCAGCATGTGCAACGATCTTCAGGCTGCGTCCGCTGATCCGCTGACAGTGCCTGCTGAACCATTGGCGGCGCGAGACGGGCATCACGCGGCGAAGGCCGATCGAGTGATCTTCCTCTATTCGACCGGAGGCGTTTCGCACGTTGACACTTTCAATCATCGGCCGCAGTTGACAGCGGATCACGGCAAATCCATTACGGCCTCACGGTGGCTCAACAAATCCGGCGAATTCAAACGGTTCCTGATCAAGCCACGGTGGGCCTTCAAACAATACGGGCATAGCGGAACGTGGGTCAGTGACCTGTTCCCGCATCTCGGTTCGGTCATCGACGATGTCTGCGTGCTCAACGCGATGCATTGCGAAAGTGATGGCCACGACAAAGCAACGCTGGCAGCTCACACGGGGTCAGCGCAGTTCGCTCGACCGAGCGCAGGGTCGTGGGTGAGCTACGGCCTGGGAACTGTCAATCAAAACCTGCCGTCGTTCATGGTGCTGGCTCCCA
>JAQWOH010000068.1 GCA_029245955.1 Fuerstiella sp.
AACCACTTCGGCTTCAACCACTTCGGCTTCAACCACTTCGGCTTCAACCACTTCGGCTTCAACCACTTCGGCTTCAACCACTTCGGCTTCAACCACTTCGGCTTCAACCACTTCGGCTTCAACCACTTCGGGAGTGATCGAGTCTGTAGCCGAAGTGACTTCACGCGTATCGATGACCACGGTCACCTCCGCTTTGGCGTCCGTGTCGGCGGCGCCTGGATTGACGGAGCTGGTCGACTCGGGTGGCGACGTATCTTCGAGCTGCGAGATCGCCGATATTACAGGTTCAACGGCAGACGTTGCCACTTCAAGAGCCTGTTCTGAGCTCATGGGAGAAGTGGTGGCGAAGATCAGCAAGTAGGCAATGGACATGGCAAATTCTCCTTGCAAGGTGGGTGGCCGCTGGATCGGCGGGGAGGGAGGTAATCGCGCTGACTGGTCGCGATATGAACGTTCATCGACATTGCCGGTAAGCCAGATTGGAAAAGAGGGCTCATCCTGAACTGTTAGGAAAGGTGGGTGTTCCATGTAGCGGTATAACGGATGATTCCGCGCTGATAGTAGTCAGGTAACGGAACACAACGGATCCGAGATTCTGTCGCTTTGGGAAAAATGAGCTGTTTCGTCTGGTTATTCCAGCAGCTAAAAATCACAGGCGACCGCCGTACACAGAGCCGGTATTTGCCGACTATTTTGGCACAGGCGCGGGTGGGTATGAGCCCGGTTCGTAATCCATGGAACGGCCAACGGGAGATTCAGCGTGACGATTTTGCCACATTGTCCGGTCAGCGTTGACGAAGCTCTGCCGAAGCCCGGTCAGATGGTGTGCCTTGCCCAGCAGATGCGTCAGGCCAAATCCGACATCGAAGACCGGGTCACCCCAGTGTATACCCTCGTGGTTAAGCTGGACCAGTTGCCCGTTATGGACCAGGATATTTCGGGGACTGCAGTCCCCGTTAACCAGAGTCAGACATCGTGAACGCGTGTCACTTACTGATCGTCTGAGAAATACAGCTGCCCCGGATATCAATGTTGCGTTATTTGTGACAGTCGTAGCATTTCAGGCGCAGTGATCCGAAGAATCAGCGACCGTCGAACTGCCTACCTAATTCGTCGCATCGCTCGAAGGGCCGACGAAGCCATGCGGTCTGAATTGCCAGTGACTGTCAGCATGGCCTGCTTCTCCTGTTTAAGGCTGAACTTCAGGTTGAACAGAATCAGAAGACATGTCTGCTGATTCTGTCAGCACCAACGGCAAAAGGCCGCACCCCGGACCGCGACGTCCTGATCAGCAGAGTCTGAGCGACCAGGTGGCCTGCCGCAGCAACACGGGCCTGCCTTCACCAACCCGCCGTTCGAAACGTCCACCAGCTGACGAACAGCATGATAAACAGCGTGTACAGGAACAAACTGACCAGGATTTTAGCAACGGCCGTTCCCGCCGCCTGGTCCTCCTCACGGAAGTGCTCAATCTCCAGCTCCGTAAACAGGGAGTCTGCAGACGCGGGGGCTGCCTCGACCTCGCCGTGCCGAGCTCGTGTCTCACGAAGTGGATCTGCGAGTTCATGAACGCTCATCGTCAACATCCTCCGACTGACAACTCTCAGGTGCGCAGCCCTGAAAACGCAACCGGAAAAAAGGCGGGCCAGACCAAGCACCGGGATAGCCACGATCGTTGACATAAATCGTAAACTCGCTCATTAAGGATGTCAAGGTCTGTATCTCGAGATATATTAATTACGGCGTGCTGATTCCCTGATGCGGCAATTGAATTGTTTCTGTCGCTGATTGTGATCATGGTCAACAACCAGTTATTGCAGGCGAACTGTACACCAACTGCCGGAGCTTCAACAAACACGCATGACTGACCAGAGTGAACATAAGATTTCAGTCATGTGTCACTGGAGGCTGTTTTTCTCTGCACCGGGCGCAGCGATGGTGCCGTCAGCGCGGCCGATATTCCACTGGTGGAGCATTTTCCCCGAAAGACGCACGGCCAAATATGCTGGCCGCAAAACCATGTGCCTCATGCCATCAGCGACAGGTCGAACAATGGGCGGGATCCGACCACGACCGCGCGATGCGGCTCGCGACTCCTGAATTCGTCATCGATAACTTCGACAACACTCAACTTAAACATCACGGTGTCACTTCCCGAATGTCTCAGGGCGACGAAACGTTCTTCGTCGAAACCGTAGGGCCGGATGGGAAGACCGCTGAATTCCAGGTCGACTATGTATTTGGTTACCAGCCATTGCAGCAATATTCGACGGGACTGAATCGCGGACATATCCCGGTACTGCCGGGGACCTGGAATACAAAGAAGGAAGAATGGTTTTACGCCAGCCCCCATCCCCGGTCTGGTCCTGACGATTCTCTACACTGAACTGTGTTCTGCTCAGAACTGGAATCATATGTGTGCCGACTGTCACACAACCAACTTTGCTAAGGAACTTGACGCGCATTCCGATACGTACCATTCCTCGTGGTCTGAAACAGATGTGAGTTGTGAGGCCTGTCACGGCCCCGGCAGCATCCATGTTGAGTTGGCGGATTCCACGTCATTCTTCCGGGATCGCCGATACGGATACGGACTCGCGGAAATGGAGGGCGCGAACTCAACAGCCGAACTGGGGTCCTGTACTCCGTGTCATGCCCATCGGCAACGCATTCATCCCGGCTTCAAGGCGGGAGACCGTTTCTATGACCACTATGGCCTTTCGGTGCTGGAAGATCATCTGTATCACGCCGACGGACAGACTGATGTAGAAGTGTATGTCTTCGGTGCGATTTTCTCAGAGCCTGATGCATCGCAAAGGCGTCCGCTGCTCGGACTGCCACACCCCGCATACCACGCGGATTCGGTTCCAGGGCAACAAGTTGTGCACACAATGCCACCTGGCACCAAAGTATGACAGGCCACTGCACCATCATCATCGTGGGGAAACAGCCGGCACGCAGTGCGTGGAATGTCATATGCCGGAAAAAACATACATGGTGATCGACCACCGCCGCGACCACAGTCTGCGGATTCCCCGGCCCGACCTGACAGTAAAACTCGGAACGCCCAACGCATGCAATGCCTGCCACACACAGCCGAAGGAAACTTCTGAATGGGCCGCGGCCGGAATTGAGGAGTGGTACGGCCCGAAACGTCGCGATGAGCCTCGCTATGGAGAAATACGAACGGTGACTCGATGCGCGGCGACCGACCGACCGACCGACCGACCGACCGACCGATTGATTGACCGACCGACCGATTGATTGATTGATTGATTGATTGATTGATTGATTGATTGATTGATTGATTGATTGATTGAAATCCAGCCGGACAGTTCTACGTATCAGCAGATTGACGGCAACATTCAACGTGCTGCCGCCTCGTCCACTGTCAGTTCGCCAAAGCATTCGGCCGCAGGAACTTCCACTGCAAAGTCGTTTTCTGATCCAGCCCACGCGCGGCGGCCGGTGCGTTTGAGAACAGACAACACGATTGTTCAGACAGATTATTCTGCTGGTTTGAACTGTCGTTGACGTTCCAGACGCCGGAGAATGGGATCCATCATCTCCAGTTCTGTGTAGTACATCGCACTGGGATCTATGCCGCGGTCGTCCAGCCAGTTTAAGTGTTCCACCATCGCGGGACGCCGCGCAATCGCAGGCAGAAGAACACACCAGATAACAGCGACGACGCCCAGTGACAGTACAAGACGTATGCCGCCGGTCTGCCGGAAGCCTGTTGATCGGCAGGTGGGCATGTCTTCCGTTGCTTCAGAATTGAAACTTCGCATTACGGCGCTGCCTGTTCCACAAGGTCTCTGAACACCACATGAAACGCCAGCCACGCCATCAGAAGCGTCAGGCAGAGGTTGAGCGACTGCCCGCACACGTAAAGGATAAGAGGTTTCCCGCCACGCATTTGCGGTAACAGTTCGCGAAAGTCTGTATCCAGTCCGATACTGACGAATGCCAGACAGAAGAACCAGCCACGAAGCGTCTTGGTCGACCCCTTGATCGTGGCGTCAACCAGTTCCGGCCCGCCGGCAAGTGTTCCGTGGACAAAAGAAAAGATGATGGATGCCAGAACGAATCCAAGAACAAACTTCGGAAAACGGTTCCAGATCTCCAGCAAGCTCGGGCGATCTGCAGACGGGTCGCGTTCGACAGCCGTGGTCCAGTATGTTGCGACGCAGAACGCAGTGACTCCGATGAGAATATTCTGAATCATCTTCACTGTGGCAGCAACCTCCATAGCCCGATCACTCAGAACGGCGCCTGCGGCTGCGACCGCCCCCGTGGAATCGATCGTTCCTCCCAGCCATGCTCCTCCGAGGATTTCATCCATGCCGACCGCTTTAATGATCGCGGGCAGGACGATCATCATGATGACGGTGAAAGACAGTGACATTCCGATGGCCAGCGACAGTTCTTCCTTCTTCGCTTTGCAGGCGGATGCCGTGGCGATCGCCGCAGACACGCCGCAGACCGACATGTCCGCAGAGATCACCATGTTGAGCGAACGTGATTCCATCCTGAGAACCTTCTGTCCGAAAATATAGGTGCTTATCAGAACAACCGGTGTGACAACCCAGGCGACCATTACCCCCGGAGCTCCCAGTGCCAGCAGGCGTGTCATCAGAACTTCCGCTCCCAGCAGAACAAGTCCGGTCTTGATATAGAATTCCGTCACCACCGCCGGCTTAAGGAACTCCGGCGTGCGCACCGTGTTACTGATGATCAGCCCGATCATCAGAGCCCACAGCGCATATTCCAGGTTATATGCCTTAACGACGCTCTGGGCCGCCATGACATAGGCCAGCGTCGCCAGCAGAAAGACCACAGGGAACGCCTTCAGAAATTTCACGCCGGACAGACCACGAATCTGTGTCGCCACGGTAAACAGCACGGCGATCACGCAGAAAACGCCAAGTACTCCCTGTACCGTATTCACGCCCGACTCACCTGCTGTCGCTGGCCTGTAGAACGAGTCCAGTGGACTACTGTCCCATTTATTGGGTTTGGCGAGCCATGGCTTAAGAGGGCTGGAAACCTCGACGGCCTGCCCCTCCGCAATCTTCCCCCTAAAATCGTCCGGTCGGTTACACCAGACAGCCAGGAAGGCCACCACGATCAGCAGTGTGCCGCACCAGATTGCCCACCAGTCTTCTGATGTTCGCATCTGAATCAGTGTTCCTGGCCGAGCCGCCGCATCTTGCGGTGAGTCTGATGTCATCGGGGTTGTTTCCTTATCGATCTGCTTTGCGTTCTGTCACAGCATTCTTCCACGATTCTGATGTGCAGGCGTCGCTGTGGCAAGCATCCGCGTAGAGCAAACGGACAGTCACCCCGTTACGGAACCCGCATGCGTCCCGACATTCCTGCCTGGAACACTCGGAACTCGACACTTGAACGCGCGGAAAACTGACCTGTGACGCAGGACACCACAGCATTCCTGACGTTCTGAAAGAGCATGCTGACCGCCGTCAGGTCGGCAGTCCGCGCTCCGTCCGGATGCGCCCAACTTCAGCAAGGACCGATTCGACGATCGTCGTGTTTCTTGAGATCGCAACGAACTCAGAGAAATAGGTCAGCAGATTGATAATGACAGTGGTGATCGCCGTAAAGAAATGGAATTGCGATCCCTTCAGTCCCAGCGTGCCGTCCAGAGACATCGGAGTGGCCGGGTCAGCCAGCGCTCCAAGCGCCCCTGTCGTGATCAGCAGCGCAAAGCACAGCGTCATGCCCCACACAACCCTGTACTTGATTCGCTGGTTCGTTTTGTAGAGCGACTCATCCAGTCCATAGGCGTTACTGGTTTCTTCCAGCCAGCGCCCCGTGCCCATGAAATACGTCAGTGTGATGGCATGCACCAGCATGGCAAAGCTGAGCGTTCCCATGCCTACCAGCATGTGAATGCTGACTCGTGTCTGAATCTGCGGGTTCGAACTTCCGGGATCGCCAATACTCAGACCCAGAGTACCAGTTACAGCGAAGCACAGGGCCGTCAGAACGGCAAGTGTCAGAACAATGCGTTTCACGAATTCCACCAGGGCCAAATGTGTGAACAGAGATTTATCACAGTCCGGAACCGGCCAGAGGATAAGTCCCACAGCAGACAACGCAACTAACTAGCAAAGAAGATCCCGCGGATCGACGTTTCGGGAATCCGGGAGGTGGAATCAGAGAGAGATCTGAGAATGGAATATCCATACGCCAAAGACTCCGCTAACATATCCGGAGATCCCAATCCCAATATTGACTTTTCGGAGATCAGGGGCCTGCGACCAGATTCGTCAGCAGACCGCCACGATGATCCTCAGCGCGCAGCCCCGCACGCTGAAAGCCTGAAGTCTTCGGTTCAGGCAGGCCGTAGAAATCGCAACGCCGGGGATGGGCCATCGTCCAGTCCGCCGCAATGAATACATCAATCGACAGGTTGTTTGTAAACACCTCATGAAAATACCGGACGATCTCTTCGTGCATGCTGGTTTCCGGCCAGACGTCGTAGTCCGGGTACAGCTTGCCGTCCGGCGGAAACATCCCCAGAAAATGTAACTGAAGCCACTGACGCGGAAAGTCGTCAATAAACCGATCGATCGTCGGGTCAACCAGCATGCGATCCACACCTGTACGGCAAGGTCATCTGAAGTCAGATTTCCGTCGCGAGCCGCAGCAAAAAGATGCGAGTCCGGCATGGAACTCCAGAGAAGATACGAAAGTCGTGACGCAAGTTCCCAGTCGGTGAGTCGATCGCGCGGCACAACATCTCCCTCTACAAGGTAAGTAAAGTTGCGCGAAGTCAGCAGACCAAGCAGTTCGACAAGTCCTTCGTTAGTAGCTTCGGCCAGCCTTTTCCCGATTCGCAGGTGTGCCGTCTGTCCCGCGGGTGGACGAATGCCAATGACCTGCATCCGCGCCCGATAAAGTCCGCTGTGCTCCGGTCCCGCTCGACCAAGCCAGTAGGGCCTGAGCGTCTGCTGTAATCGTCCGGGAAAAATCAACGCACGCAGAGGTCGCTTAATCTCAAAGCAATCAGGATCCGCCTGCTGTTTGCCGCCCCTGTAACGAATTTCGGCCGCTGTCTTCCGCACTTTTTCCGTCTCAACCGGCTTCTCCGGAAACGCGCGGGGCCGCACAGTTTCCGCGGCACGGTAGTAACGCCCTACGTGAGAAGGTCACAGCGAGAGCTGCGAACCAATGCGGTCAAAGCCTTGCCACCGAGGATCAGCATTCAACTCGCCCGGTTTGGCCCGATCGTAACGAACCCCTGGCAGGTCGTAGACCGTATTCTGGTATTCTCGCCGACTGAGACGGTAATGCGCCCGTGCACGTCGCGCCGCCATGCGTGCCGCGCGGCCTTCGCGGATACGCAGGTCAAGCTGCTGTTCGAACAGTGAATCCCAGGCACACTCGATTGAAAACCGGTCACGAAGAAAGGAGAATTGAAAGCTAACCAATACACGTCTCCTTGCCAGTCTACTGTTGCCATCGTCCTGACATGAAGCGATATTTTCGGCTCTTAATTGTTATTCTGTTCACCTGTTGCCCACGCACAGCTACAGCCATCGACGAAACCGAGTCGCTTGATCTGCTGGTGACAACCCTGAATTCCGTTCAGGATGTGGGTGTCCGAAATGCCTTATTGCGAGGCATGTTGAGCGGCCTTGAGGGGCGGCGAAATGTGACCGCACCTGCGGGCTGGAACGAGCTGAGCCGAAAGCTTAGTGACAGCGAAGACAAGAACATCCAGGAGCTGTCGGCAGAGCTGTCGCAGATTTTTGGGGATCGCGAGGCAACTGCGCAGGCACTTGCCATGCTGACGGACGCCACTGCCGACAAGAACGCCCAACGAAGATCGCTTCGCGTGCTGTTGACACATCAGAACGAAGATGCCTCGTCGTTACTGGAATCTCTGCTTGACGATCCGGCCCTGCAACTGGATGCGATTCGCGGATATGCAATGGTTGAGAACGCGTCCGCTCCCGCTGTGCTGTTGGGGCGGTACGAACGATGGAATGCTGAACTCAAACGCGCCGTGATTGAAACCCTGGCGACTCGAAAAAGATATGCCCAGGCATTACTGGCCGCGGTTGAGCAGAAAACCGTGTCACGCGATGATATCCCCGCGCACGTTGCACGATCACTGAAACAGCTGCTGGGAGATCCTTTTGTGCGCGTTTTTGGTGAAGTCAGACCGATTGCCCAGGATCGACAGAAACTGCTGGCACGGTACAAAAGAATCGCCACCCCGCAGAAGATCGCAGACGCCAGTGCTTCGCGGGGGCGAGCCGTCTTCACGAAAACATGTGCCGCCTGTCATGTTCTGTACGGAGAAGGCGGGAAGATCGGTCCGGACCTGACCGGATCGAATCGTGCGAACCTGGACTACATCCTGCTGAACAGTGTGGACCCCAGTTATGATGTTCCGGCCGGATACCGGATGGTTACCATCGTGACAGTGGACGGGCGTGTCGTCAGCGGGGTCATTGCTGAAGAAGACGAAACGCGAATCGTTTTAAAAACGGTGGAACAGCCCCGACTGGTGATCGCAAAAGAAAATATTGAGAAACGAAAAACATCACCAAAGTCGATGATGCCCGACGGGCAGCTTGAAAAAATGCAGCGTCAGGAACTGTTTGACCTGATCAAATACCTGAGAACAACTGACCAAGTGGAGATGGCGAAGTGACCGAAAGAGTCTTGAAGCGAAGAATCACGACAGGCGGGGTGCCGATAATGGCTGCGGCGACCCTGCTGCTGTGTTCTGTTGTGCCGGGAATGGGCCAGGAGTCACGGAATACGCTTCCGAAAAAGCAGCACAAGACAAGCAACGCACCGTTCCTGAATCCCCGTCAGGCAGTCGCAAAAATGTCGGTTCCTGATGGGTTCGACGTCTCCGTCTTCGCGTCCGAACCGGATATTGCGGAACCCATTGCATTCTGCTTTGACGACCGAGGACGGATGTGGGTTGCTGAAAATTTCAACTATCAGACGCGGCGGCAGCATACCGACGACCAGGTCAGCCGAATTCAGATTCTGGAAGACACCGACGGTGACGGTGTGTTTGATAACAAGAAGACGTTTACTGACAAGTTGACGTTTACATCGGGACTCGCCTGCGGATTCGGCGGAGTTTTTGTTGGTTCGCCTCCCAATCTGACCTTTATTCCCGATGCAGACGGCGATGACATACCGGACGGTCCGCCTCAGGTTCTGCTGGACGGCTGGGGCATCAACGATCGGCACGAAACGCTGAACAGTTTCATCTGGGGGCCGGACGGCTGGCTCTACGGCTGTCACGGTGTATTCACACAGTCGCAGGTGGGAAAACCAGGTGATGACAAATCCGCACGACAGTACATCGACGGTGGCATCTGGAGATACCATCCCACACGCGGGACCTTCGAAATCTTCGCCCGCGGTCTGTCGAATCCCTGGGGATTCGATTTTGACGATCATGGCCAGGGATTCGCCACCTGCTGCGTGATTCCGCATCTGTTCCACGTCGTCCAGGGAGGCGTTTATCACAAGCAAAGTCGTCCGCACGTGAATCCGCACATTTATGACGACATCAAGACGATTCGCGATCACACCCACCTGTCAGCTCATGGCGGCGCGCGATTCTATCTGGCAGACGCATTTCCGAAGCAGTATCGCAACCGCCTGTTCATGTGCAATATTCATGAACATGCGGTCCTGACCGACATCATGGAGCCCAATGGTTCCAGCTTTATCGGCAAACATGGTGACGACTTCATGCACACGAACGACCTGGCGTGGGTCGGTTTCAGTGTCGAGATCGGCCCGGAAGGTGGTGTCTATATTCTGGACTGGCACGACACGGACGTCTGTGGCAATGCAGTCAATTTTCCGAACAGCGGCCGAGTGTATCGCATCATGCCGGAGGACGCCGAAAAAACAGCACGGCCGAATCTGAAAACAATGTCCGACACTCAGCTGGTCGAGCTGCAGAAGCATACAAACGACTGGTACGTGCGGCACGCACGCACGCTTTTGCAGACGCGAGCAGCCGACGGGGCGCTGGATACCAGGCTGGTACATTCGCAGCTGGAACAGCAGCTGCAGACTGCTCTGACCACACCCAAACGCCTTCGCGCATTATGGGCGCTGCATGTGACCGGGGGGCTGAGTGACAGTCGTCTGCGAGAGTTGTTGGGACACCAGGACGAGTACGTGCGCGGATGGACGATTCAGTTTCTATGTGACGGAAGCAGCGTCAACGCGTTTCAGGATGCCGCGAAGGCCAGACAGTCCCCCGTCGCAGAATCGGTTCTTTCGTCGTTCGCGGCCATGGCGAAGAATGAGCAGTCACCGATCGTTCGTCTGTATCTGGCATCAGCAGCGCAGCGGTTGCCATTTAGCGACCGCTGGTCAATTCTTGAGGGCCTGGCGTCCCACAGTGAGGACATTGATGACAACAACCTGCCGCGAATGTACTGGTTTGGCCTGGAACCTATGGTTCCCGATCATCCCCGGGAATCGCTGCAGCTGGCGGTTGCCGGTAAGATACCGGCGTTACAGGAATTTGTGGCTCGCCGTCTGACGACCGGAACAGCAACTGTGGAAGCCAATCGGCCTCGGCCGGTGAAACAGACGCCTGAATGGCAATGGACTATTCAGAAGGTGGCGCCCGGATTCAGAGTCAGCAACGTGGGCGAAGGCGGTGTTGTGCATCACAACGTGTTCCGCAACGCAGCGGCCGTACAGACGCATCCTCTGGATCGCACGACGCCCAGCAACCTGTCTCGTGCCCTGAATATTCCGGCAGACCAGAAGACGAAACTGAAGATGCGAGTCAGTCATCATCCTCACGGAGACTGGCTGCTGCGAGTGCTGGTTAACGGCAAAGTGCTGACAGATCAGGTTGTTTCGTCCAAATCAGTATCTGACAATGAGTGGCTCGATATCACGGTCGATCTGACAGAATTCGCCGGCCACAGAATTCGGCTGTCGATTGAAAATCGCGCCAACGACTGGCATAACGAGTGGGCCTATTGGAATAACGTAACTATTGTCAGTGAGTGACTCATGAGAATCGGATTCTGCGTTGTTTTGTTCTTTGCCGTATCGCTTCTTCTTCCCGCATGCGGGCAGGAGCAAGCGAAGGTCGTCTTTCTTTCCGGATCGCCCAGCCATGGTCGATTGAAGCACGAGCATCGTGCCGGAAACATAATCCTGGCCGAAGCGTTAAACGAATCCGGACTGGACGTCGAAGCGGTCCTTGTCCCGAATGCCGGGTACCCCCTGGACACGTCGATACTTGATGATGCCGACACCATCGTACTGTTCTGCACAGGTCATAATCGTCATGTCCTAAATCCGCACCTGGGCGAATTCGATGCTCTGATGAAGCGGGGGACAGGCGTGGTGATGATTCACTGGGCGACCGAGGCCGAGAAGGGAAAGCCGGGCGAAAAATTCCTCGAGTGGATGGGTGGCTTCTGTGACCTGGACTGGTCCGTCAATCCTCACTGGACTCCAAAATTCGAGGATTTCCCCGATCATCCAATCAGCAACGGCGTTCAGCCGTTCAGCGTGAACGACGAATGGTATTTTCATATGCGTTTCGTCGACGACATGAAAGGCGTAACGCCAATCCTGTCCGACCTGCCGCCTCCGGCAACCCTGAAGCGACCGGACGGTCCGCGAAGCGGCAATTTTGCGGTGCGTAAGGCGGTATTGTCCGGAGAAAAACAACATGTCGCGTGGGCGTATCAGCGTCCTGCTGGAGGACGTGGCTTCGGATTCACCGGTGCTCACAATCACAAAAGCTGGCAGAACGATGATTTTCGCAAGGTTGTGCTGAACGCCATCCTGTGGACGGCAAAGGTCAAGGTGCCCGAAAATGGCTGCCCGTCGACACGGCCGAGCGACACTCAGATCGAAGACAATCTCGACGAAAACAAATAGCGGCGGAACACGGAAGACAGAACACGCAGGACTCAGCTCACAACGGTATGCTGTGCCGCAACACAGCCGGACGCGACAACTCGTCGCCGCCGTTCGTGCAGACAGGATTGTAACGGGCGTTCGTATGCCGAATGAGGCACCGCAGAACGCCGCGTTGTGAAACGTTCACACCGATGACGTTCATGCGATCAATATTGGTGTCCCCGGTGCGGGAATGTTTCATGAAACACTTCTTCTCTGCTGTCGTACTGCCGGCCGCTGTCTTTGTCACTGCTGCCGCGACGTCTGCGGCCACCGCAGCAGATGGACACAGCCTCATGGGAATAATTGCGGAACGGCGATATCCGGATTCACACCTGAACCGGGTGCAGACGGCGGACGGTAAACGAATCAATTCCAGAGACAATCCTCTCTTACGCGTCGGGATGCCATGGGCATTGAGACTATGCGCACTGCCGTTTACACCTGGATGTGTCGGAGGAGCACGCAGGAACGCTGCTTTCGCAGGAAGACGGGCGTTGACCGGTCCCCCGGTCAGGGTAAAGCGCTGTAGACACGATCCGGTCACCAACCTCAGCCGCCTTGAGCCTCCAATGTCAGACGTTGTTGGCAGAATATCGTAAATTCATGGAACCAATGAGGGCAGTCGTCCCCTCTAACGGTACACAGGTTACTTCCGGTGCAGAATTTCCTGCACAATCGTATGGTTGCTCTGGAGGCTGTTCAATGCTTACCCGACTTACCCTGATGCTGACGTTGACTGCAGTTACGACCTCCGTGATGGGGCAGGTACCACTGGTCAATCGCCTGCCGGGGCATCCTGCAGGTGCGGAATTTCGCATCGGCAGTGTTGAGGTGACAGCTGATATCACCGATCAGGTGGCGAAGGTTCAGATGGCACAGACCTTCAGGAATGTCAGCCGCCGCATACTGGAAACGCAGTTTCTGTTTCCTCTGCCGGATGACGTGGCCATTAACGGGCTGACACTCATTGTCGACGGCAAAGAGCTGCCGGGGGAATTAAAGCCGAAGGATCAGGCTCGCCGTGAATACGAAGCGATTGTACGAAAACAGAAAGACCCGGCACTGCTTGAATACATCGGACAGGGGCTGTTTCGCACCAGTGTCTTTCCGATTCCCGCGGGACAGGAGCGAAGGGTCGAAATTCGCTACACACAATTATTAAAAAGTGATTCCGGTCTGGTTGATTTCACGTTGCCACTGGGAACAGTGAAACATACAGGACAGCCAATCGACAACCTGGATATCACTGTTCGGGTGAAATCGAAGAATGAACTGAAGAATGTCTACAGTCCGACTCACGACTTCGATATCACCCGCGCGAATGACAACAAGGCCGTGTGTCGACTGACTCTGACAAACGTCACTCAGCCTGATGACACTCGTTTGCTTTACGGAATTCGAGGTGGCGAATTCGGCCTGAATCTGGTCAGTTACCAGCCTGATGAAGATGGACAGCAGGGGTACTTCATGCTGCTGGCGAGCCCGAAGGTCAAAACGAAAAAAGGGCAGGATATTCCCAAGACAGTTCTGTTTGTCGTGGACCGGTCCGGCAGTATGTCCGGAGAAAAAATTAAGCAGGCAAAGTCTTCACTTCGACTCATGATCAATCAGCTGGAGCAGAAAGATACGTTCAACATCATTTCGTACTCGTCGGAAGTGGATCTGTTTCGTTCCGAACTGGAACTCGTCAGTGACGACACTCGTACCGCCGCACTGAACTACGTGGAAGACATCTATTCCGGTGGCGGTACAAATATCAACGAAGCACTGACAACGGCGCTCAATCAGCTGCAGGACAATGATCGCCCCACCTATGTCATGTTCTTCACAGACGGCCTGCCGACCGTTGGTGAGACCAATGAAAATGCCATTGCCGCTTCTGTCGACAAGGCCAACAAAGTCCATGCCAGGATCTTCAGCTTCGGAGTCGGCTATGATGTTAACAGCCGCCTGCTTGATCGCCTTTCAAAAGATCAGCGGGGCACATCGGTCTATGTGAAACCCGATGAAGACATCGAAGTCGCCGCCAGCAATATGTTCGGCAAAGTCAGTACCCCGGCGATGACTGATGTTCAGATCAAATTCGCCGGGGCAAAGCACGACGGGCCGGGCAATCTGGTGACGCGCACTTATCCTTCCGACCTGATGGATCTGTTCCGCGGTGAACAGTTGATCGTTGTCGGTCGCTATCGAAACTCCACACCTGTGAAGATCACATTGAAGGGTAAGATTGCGGGCCAGTCACATGAAATGAGTATTGAAACAAACTTCGGCAATTCTTCTGAAACTCGAAAGAATCAGTTCATCGAAACCCTCTGGGCAACTCGGCGGATCGGTGAAATCATCGACGACCTTGACCTGAAGGGACAAAACAGAGAGCTCATTGATGAGCTGGTTGCTCTGTCGCTGAAGCATGGAATCATGACGCCCTACACGTCCTTCCTGGCTGACGAAAACACGTCATTTGGTGATCGAAGTCGGCTGATGACCCAAGCCGAAGGTCGTTCTGACGGACTGTCAGTCGCTTCCGGTCTCGGCGGGTTCACACAGCGCAACTTCAAATCTGAGCTGAAGAGGGCATCGCGCGCGAATTCACCCGCTGTTCAGGATGCAGCTGAGGAAGCGGACAGTGCCGTCACACGTCGCTTAGGCAGTTTATCATCTTCCAGAGGACGCGCGCAGACGACTCCGAGTCCCTCCGGAGTCGTCAGTGGCCGTGCCATTGGTGCAGGAGGCCAGGCAAGCAGAGGCGTAGACGGAAAGAAAGACGCATTCGGTCTGTCCGAAGACCCGGGCAAAGAGAAACGCCAGGTGGCACAGCGAGTTCGCCGCGTTGGCGCGAAAACGTTCTACTGGAAGAACAGTGAGTGGCAGGATGCCGACTACGGCATCCTGCAGAAAGAGGTGCAGAAGAAGATTGTCGAAGTGCAACAGTTCAGCGACGAATACTTCACTCTGACTACGCTGGACAGGGGCCGATACAGCAAATACCTGACGGTCGACGAACCAATGCTGATCCGCATCGATGGCACAAATTACCGCATCGTGCCAGTAAAGAAGAATTAGAGATGTTTTCAGGAAGATGTGGTCCCCGGGACACCGTTCTGCTGATGAGCAGTGACCTTCACCGCGGCCATAAGCCAGCGTTAAACACTGTAACTGCAGGAATATGCCGGGGCTGAGATCCTGTTTCCGTACACGCCCGGCCACTGAGCCCTTGCATCACAACAGGCTCCCGCCCCGCACCGAAAACGATGGCAGTTTCAGGGCCGCGACAGATCTGCAGTGACACGATACCATACGTATCCTGCGTGTCTTTCAAGTCAACGAGGCCCGTTCGCAGAATCCAGCCTGAGATCGAGGTGGAATGGATCCCTGGCGGGACCGACAGAGCGACACGTCTGCACCGACAGCCAGCCAGCAAGTCTGATACAATTCTGGCTCGCCGCTGGAGACAATGCCGGTACCGATGAAATCGGTCCGTTGCGGCCACACACCGTTCATGGGGAGAGAGTCGATATGCTGCGGAGGCCCGCAATCGCGTTTGCATTTGGAATGGTCGGAGCTCTCTGTGAGTCAGTGATCTCAGACGAGCGTCCGAACGTGTTGTTCATTGCTGTTGATGACCTGAACGACTGGATCGGCTGTCTGGGTGGGCATCCACAGGCACTGACGCCCAACATGGATCGACTGGCGGCGCGAGGCGTCGTATTTACGAATGCTCACTGCGCCGCACCGGCGTGCAATCCTTCCAGGGCGGCTGTCTTCAGTGGACGAATGCCGGCTCGCACAGGAGTCTGGTCGAACGACAGCCCAAAACTGCTCAAGCTGCACCCGAAAATGCAGCTGCTGCCAACGACCCTCGCGAAGGCTGGTTACCAGACTCTGGGAACAGGGAAACTGTTGGACTCCGGTTCGGCAAATCGATCCCTGTTTGCCGAACATTTTACGACCGAACAGCGATGGAGCCCGTTCACGCGAGAAAGTGTGAAGTACACGGATAAAGAAGTCCATACGAAAGCGACTGACACCCCCCGACACGTGGTCAAAGACCGTCGCCGCGGGCCCATCATTCTGCCGCTGAATCGCATGCCCTCTGATCGCAAACCGACAACGACAGACGGAGAATCCTTCGATTGGGGCTCAGTCGACGTTCCGGAATCAGACATGGGAGACACCAGAATTACCGACTGGGCCGTAGAACGCCTGCAGGACCGGGATGACACGCCCTTCTTTCTGGGTGTCGGCTATTACCGTCCGCACATTCCACTGTTTGCACCGAGCAGATACTTTGATCGCTTCACACAGTCGCCAGCTGAGTTGCCGTCCGTCAGACACGACGACGTGGACGACCTGAGTGCCATAGCAAGAAAGTGGGCCATTGAGCCCGTCACGGCAGGCCGACATTCAACGGTGGTCGCTCACCGACAGTGGAGATCCGCCGTGGAAGCATATCTGGCATGCACAACCTTCGTTGACCACCAGGTGGGCCGACTGATAGACGCTTTGGATGATAAAACATTCGGTGACAACACCATCATTGTTCTTTGGTCAGACCACGGCTGGCATCTTGGCGAAAAACAGCATTGGGGCAAATGGACAGGCTGGGAACGCTCGACTCGCGTTCCGTTGATTGTTGTTCCGCCCGGGAAACTGGCCAACCGATTCGCTTCTGCCGGCTCGCGCTGCGATGTACCGGTGAGCCTCATCGATCTGTTCCCGACACTCACGGAAATGTGTAATGTTACTCCACCCGACGAACTGGATGGAAAATCACTTGTGCCCCTGCTTCGCCAACCTGCTGGTACCGCAGATCGACAGGCGGTCACAACGTTTGGTCCCGGTAACGTATCGCTTCGCACGGATCGCTACAGATACCTGCGTTACTCAGACGGATCGGAAGAACTCTACGATCACGATACAGATCCTCACGAGTGGCAAAATCATGCGGCGAAGTCAGATCTCCGATCACTGTTGAACCGGCTTCGCAAATTGATTCCGCCGGAATGGAGTTCAGAAAAGTGACTGCCAGCCAGACGACGCTCACTTATTCGCAGCGCGGTAACAAATTCGGCATTCCAGGATCTTCTGAGGTTTCACGATGCGGCCAATTCTGAGTCTCTGTCTTCTGTTGAACAGCCTGTCAGGTCAACCGTTAATCAGTGTGTCCAATGGTCAGGAGACGAACTCTTCCGGGGCCGAATCTGAGATACTTAATCTGCTGCTCAGGAATACACCCCAACCAGACTATGGTGCTGTCGTGCCGCCGCAGATATCAGGGCGTGTACTGATTCGCGGCTCAGAGGGGATGTCCGGGGCTGCGGGCGTTTCGGTCACTGACGGGTACTCTGTGGTCAGTACAGACACACAGGGGGGCTACAGACTGACGCCCGCCGCCGACGCTGTGTTCATCTACATCACGCGTCCCGCCGGACATGATGTGCAGGGAGATTGGTATAAGCCCCTGGCGACCAGCGTGGATTTTGAACTGCAGGCTGCGAACACGGACGAAGACGAATACATTTTTGTCCATGTCACTGACACACATGTTTCGCAGAACCGCCGATCGTTAAGGGGACTAAGCCGTTTTGTGCGTGAGGTAAATGCGTTGACACCGCAGCCACGTTTTGTTGTCAACAGCGGTGATCTTCTGAATCTGCACAAGGCGTTGCTGAACACGCCCGCCGCCGGCCAGGCTGATTTCCGGAACTACGTGGGCATTATGAACCACCTGACCATGCCGCATTACAATGTATCGGGAGACCACACCGATTCGTCCTATCGATTGCAGCAGTTTCCCCGCGGAGACCATCGCTGCGGCAAACCGTTGTACTGGGAACACCTGGGTCCTCATTTCTTTTCATTCGAATACGGCAGCATCCACTTCATGTCCGTCGACTTTGGGTATCACCTGGGGCAGCGAAAGATTCCGGTCAACGGCAGGAACCTGGACTATCCGACGAATGAAGTACAGCCTGCGCATGCCAGGTGGATGAAACAGGATCTGGCACACCGGACGGACGGCACATTTGTCGTGACAACATCAGAAGCAGATCTGGAAGACCACTGTCCGGACTTCGCACAAATGGCAGCAGAGCACGACGTCAGACTGCAACTGGTCGGAGACATTCATGTGTTGTCTCATAAGTCGCGATCGGTACCGTATCGCAGCGGTGGCGCTCTGGCAGGTTGCTGGTGGAATCCCAAAGCGGAACAGCTGTGTCCGGACCTGTCGCCGCAGGGTTATTTGATTTACCGTGTGAAGGGAGAGCAACTGGAACACTTCTACAAGGGGCTGGGACAACGCGTCGCGATTGTGTCGCACCGAGTGGGAGCTCCACTGCAGGGGCGTATCGACATACAGGCTCATCTGGTGCAGCCTATGCCGAACGAGTCTCTGGAATACTCATTCAATAACACAGACTGGGTGCCCATGACGGAGGTCGGTCGGCCGTTCTACCGAACTGTTTATCAGGCGACCGTGGATTCCACAGCGTTGTCTGACGGCCTGCTGACGCTCCGTGTGAGAAGCACAAACGGCGAAGTACGGACCAGAAAATTCGTCGTTGCGAATGACCGCACAGCATCGCCGATCCAGGCAGACGCGTTGCTAAGTTTTGAAACAGGGTCAGACACAGGCTGGACTACTCACAAGGCGCCGGGCGGCGAAGTCGACGTTATCTTTAATCAAACGGTCGTCGGTACGCTGGACCCCAACTCCCGCAGAAAATATTCATTCGCGATCCCGGCGGCAAAGCTTCGGAAAGCCAACATACTGACATTTCGATTCAATGACGCTGACGACGGCATGAGCATGGGAAGCCCCGTTCTGACGGTTCAGAACGCGGAGTTCCGAGATCCACGCGACGCGGCAATCCGCAGGGTGAGAACAGCCCACTGGGGTGACACGGCGGTCGAGTGGGGTGGATTTATCGCAGGTAATGCTGCACCGCCGGACGAGACCCCATTCCATCGCAGACAGAATGTGTTCTGTTTTGTTATCAACTGAAGTCTCTGCTCTGCGTACCTGTCTGGATGTTCTGAATTTTCCGGAACAGAACGAGACCTGAAGGATCAGTCAGCCGGTCGGATGATTCCGGCACGCAATTTTCTGCCGCCTCTGACTGAGAGATGATAGTTGCCTTCGAGTCAATCGCCCCAGTGCAGTTCAGCGTGCTGGAGAACCTGTTCGTATTTGGCGCGAGCTTCTGCATAAATTTCCAGCGTGGCCCGCCGTGCCTGGTCATCAGGAAAGTGGTCTGCTTGCGTCTTCGCGATCGCTGCCATCTGATCGATCCACTGCAGCATATACATTGCGTCGTTCTTTGACGCCACGGGCTTTTCGTCGATTGACACATAAACCGGACTGGTGTGAGCCTGGCGCAGCATTCCGTCAGGGGCTCTGAACAGTGCACGCGCAGCAACCCAGCCACTGCGCATCGGCGTCAGCGTAAAGGCTAATTCGGAATTGATGATCGGATCAGGTGTCTCTTTCGCGAGTTCCTGAAACGCAACAATCCGTCCATTATGAATGATCTCCAGCGATTCCAGCTGTTCGATGGACTTGACAGTCGCCCGCACGGAAATGACTTGAGATTGATTCGAACGGACCTTGATCGTGTCACCAATCGGCTGGTCATTCGCGGTAAACATCAGCATCGGGCCGCTGGTCGCAAACGTTCGTCCGTTGTTAATTGCCGCCCATAGTTTGTCGGCCGTCAATGGTCCGTCAATTTGGGCGTAGACTCGGTTGTACCCTGTCGGCAAAGGCATCACGCCGATGGCTGACCCACCTGAGACGCCCAGTCGGAACCCACAGTTCAGAAAGCGATAGTACAGTGAATTCGTGCGATGAAACAGACCGTCGCCGGCCGCTGCATTCGATTCACCGATCGCCAGCGGTCCAATCATGCCCCAGCCGCCCGGCAGAGTTTTCGAGCGATGATAATGGTTGTGGCAGACCTGGATGGTATCCAGCATTCCCACCGCGACTCCAATGACAGACTCAGCCCACGACGGCTTGTCGCTGTCAAATACGGCAGTCGGTGAATGCTGTCGCGCCACTCGACACAGCTCGGCATCCGATGGGAAATGTTCTCCATACCGCGTTGCTGTGACGGGCTGATTCAGATTGAACAGAAAAGTCGCTCCGATCTCCGCGCCGGGGCCTGACCGCCCGTCGATTCTTTCTATTTCGATGTTGTTCCGTGTGATCATGTGATCGGCGTCAACGACCAGAGGCTGCGTGAAGTCCTGGCTGGGCCAATCTGCATTCCACGTTTCCCCTCTTCCACGCAGCCAGTAGGTAAACGACGGAACCAGATTCACGTCGTCGGCAAGAGACAGTTGCCTGAGAACACGAGGGTCGTCGTTCCCGAGGTGGACATGCAGGTCGGCTGAGTACCAGCCCTGTCGCGGCATGTTGATCCATCGGTTGATTTGGATGGTCTTTTCGCTCGTCTGCCCCGCAACGATATCAACGTGGACCTCCGCCGGCAGAAATTCTTTGCCTTTCTCCACGTGAATGGTGGCTCTGCCGGCAGGAACGACAATCGTAAAGCGTCCGTCGCAACTGAAGCTCTTGTCCCTTGCGTAAGGCGTCGCTGAGTCAGGCTGTGTCGGCTGAAACAGTCGTTGTCCGTTGACGTCAACCCATGCGCGTGCCGACGTAACTTCGCCGCTTTGTTCTATTATCCGAACAGAAAGATGACCGTCTGCGCCGTCACACAATGACGGCGCGATGGCGATGATCACGGTTGAAAGGACGCATCCGGCGGCTGAAAGGCACATGTTGCGCATTAGTTTGATCTCCTCCGTCGTTTACTATCACGGCAGTATGTCACAACGGCGTGAGCCGTGCGAATCAAGCATCCGGAACAACGGCATGAAACGGCAATGCTTTATTCAGCAGGCGGTTGCAGTGGGAGGTGCGCTCGCGGCGGGAAAAACGGGGCACTGCGTACTGCGTCAGGACACAGAACCAGCGTCCGGAACGTCGTCCTGATTTCGATCGGCGTAGTACAGAAGGTAGGGAGACTGAACAACAAAGACACCGCCGTAGCCGAGAGCCATGCCGGAGGCCAGGTTCAGATCTGAAAGAAACTCCTTCACCGTATCAGCCCGACCATTACCATCTGTGTCTTCGTAGACGGAAATTCGATCGTGGCCTTGGGGGCCTTTGGGGCCTTGGGGAGGTGGCTCAGGAAGTTTGTCGTATTGAGTTCGCAGCCAGTTGTCGACATGTACCGGCTTCAGACCGTTGGGATTCGGAAACTGGCGGTACTGCAGAACCCACATGCGACCACGATCATCAAACGTGATCGACAGCGGATGACTGACCTGCGGTTCGGCAGCGAACAAGCCGATCGCCAGGCTATCAGCGACCTTAAACTGCTTCGCAGCGTTTGCTGGTGTTAAGGGAGCGGAAGCTTCCTCGAACGGTCCAGTCCCCTGCGCACGGCAGCAGCAGACTGGACCGGCAAATGCAGCAAACCACGCCACCAGCCACAGCAGCAGGATGTCCCGCATTCGCCGCCGTGCAACTACAGAGCGTCCTGACAAAAACAGTCGCCGATTCTTTGTGAACAGTCTGCCAACTGAGAACATAGGTCGGTGGCCCTTTGCTTCACTTGAATCAGGCGTACACATTCCCGTCAGCCAACACCACACAACAGTTGCAGCGCCCTGTACGGAGCAGTGCGTTTGTACTGGCCGGGTGTGATCACCAGATAAATGCTGCTGACGTGCGATATTCCTATGATCATGCATGTGAGCCGGACTTGCCACCAAGAGTAAGCCGTTAAGAGGACATGTATACGCCGGAGCACCCGGCACAGGCTTTCCGGATGGACGAAGAGAGTACGACAAGCGAGCGGCTGGCAGCCGTCTCCGTCGAAAGTGTTTCGACAACGTCGGACGTACGCGTCTCACGTTTGATTCGTTCAAAATCTGGACTTTCCTCACCGCTGTCGTTCCGTCAGACTCTGCCAGTATGTTGCTTTGGCTCATCAGACATTTCGGCCTGTTGATGGAACAGGTCGAATCCCGGACAACCGGTGACTCAGAAATCTTTCTGACAGCGCGAACTGCTGCAGCCAGCGTCATCGCATTCACACTGGCCATTTCGTGCGGACCCCTGGCGATTCGCTGGCTGAAGCGTCGCTTTCGAGAACGTATCGCCAGCGATTCCGCCACACTTAACGCACTGCATGCGGAAAAACAGAACACGCCCACGATGGGCGGCATGTTCACCATGGGGGCCGTTCTGGCGACAACTTTGTTGTGCGGTGATCTGACGAACACCTATGTTCAGGTGGGATTATTCGTGGTCACGACGCTGTCCCTGACTGGGGCATGGGACGACTGGACGAAACAGCGAACGGACCGCAATGGCATCAGTGTCCGTCAGAAACTTCTGGCTCAGACGGTGGTGGGTATTGTTTGCGGCAGTGTCCTGTACACGGAATTGCGGTCTCATGAGTTCGGCACCCAACTACTGTGGCCGATTGGCAACATTGGAATAACGCTGGGAGTGTTTTTTGTGGGATGGAGTGCTCTGGTCGTTGTTGGCAGCGCTAACGGAGTGAACCTGACGGACGGCCTGGACGGACTCGCATCGGGCTGCACGGTCTTTTGCGGACTGGCGTTTGCCGGCCTGGCCTACGTCTGTGGCCACAGCATCATTGCCAGGTATCTGAGCATACCGCACATCGAAGGTGCCGGAGAGCTGTCTGTGATGCTGGCCGCGCTGGTGGGAGCGTCACTGGGATTCCTGTGGTTCAACTGTCATCCGGCAGAAGTTTTTATGGGAGACACTGGCTCGCTGCCAACCGGCGGGTTGTTGGCAGTCGCGGCGCTGGTGACTCGACAGGAGCTGCTGCTGCTGGTGATCGGCGGCGTGTTTGTGGCGGAAACACTGAGTGTGATTGCCCAGGTGGGCTGGTTCCGCCTGACAGGTCGGCGAATTATCAGGTGCAGTCCACTGCACAATCACTTCGTCTTTCGCGGCGATCACGAAACAAAAATTGTGATTCGATTCTGGATCGCCTCAGCGGTCCTGGCGATCATCGGAATCGCCAGCCTCAAGCTGCGGTGATGGCCGCAACCTCATTCCCACTCGTCGTCGCCGTCGTCGTACAGTTCATCGCCACCCATGTCGTCATCAAAGGCGTCGTCGAAACCATCGTCAGAGTATTCGTCGTCATCGTCGAGGACTTCTTCCAGTTCCTCATCGTCCTCGTCATCTGAACCCGCGGGAGGTGATGACGGTAAGGCCGCTGGTGGTGGATCAATCGAGGAAGCGAATCCTTCGGCTGGGTAAAACGCCATAACGGCGAACGGACCCAGTCCCAGTCCCAGCACTGTAAGCCCGGTGATCGCCACGATCACAGTCATCATGCCGGAAAACATATTGCCCCCATGCGCCATACCGTTCAGCACGAGCATCACCAGCAGCATCACCGCGGGGATGGCCACGACAAACGACATGATGACAACTTGTCTCTTGCTCATTATTTCTGCCCGGTATCTGGCTGAAAGGGGGATGGCGCAGAGTGGTACTTCTGAAGTGGACTATCGTCATGGTAGTCAACAGTAATGAGGCCAGGCAAGAATTGCTCGAAGACTTTGGCTATTCGCGGCGACCTTTCTGGTCCTTTCGGATGTCCGATTGGGGGATCTTTGCGGGTAAATCCTCTGCAAGCGGCATCAGGTGCACGATCAGGCTGTGATTCGCGGCAAATGTCACTGTATCGTTCTCGAAACATCAAGGCGTACAGTGTACGCCAGGCAAATGCTCTGCCCGCCCCCGGACTCAAGTCGGCTCCAGGTGACCACTGCACGATCCGCTCCGGTTGGGGGGCGATCAGCGACAGCGGCTCACGCAGGACTTCCGGTGGAAATTCCACAAGGCACCCCGGACGGAATACAAGCCGGCAGCGGGCTGCCGGATGTGCCCTGCCGAGACCGAAGTTTGTACCGACGTCCTATAAGATCGTTTGCAAGACAGTGTCAGGATCTTCCCAGACTTCGAAATCCCCGATTTTCCCTGGATTTTCTTTACGCATGGGCCCGATCCGTGTGGAAAGCGTGGAAAGTCTTTGTATGGTTTCGCGGTCCCGTTGCAAGACCTTGTCAGCTGTTGCATTCGGTGGCAATGGTGTGTTCCGACCTTCCTGCCGCCGGCGGGAAATGTCCGCTTAGCCGGAAAAACACACGATCTGAGGGCGTAGCTCAGTTGGTAGAGCAACGGACTTTTAATCCGTAGGTCCAGGGTTCGAGCCCCTGCGCCCTCA
>JAQWOH010000017.1 GCA_029245955.1 Fuerstiella sp.
GGTGACCATCGCCCAGACACCCATCCGCCCATCCTGCACGCCGGCGCTTTGAGCCCAGAAGAACCACAGCCGCCGCTGCGGATCAATCCACAGACAAGGGTCGTAGGTATGCACAAACCGGCGTGCCCGGACCAGTAGCTGCTCGGACCATGTAACTCCGTTGTCGCCGCTCATGGCGAGCACGACATAACTCCTGGAACTCTCCACGCCGCGCGGGCTCGGTCCCGCATACCAGGCCGTCCAGAGCCGTCCGTTCGCGGCGCGTTCGATCGCCGGAACGCCCTGCGCGCCGCGCGAACTCTTCATGGTGTCCGGATCGAATTCAGCCGTTACGCGTGGCAGCTGCAAGCCAAGGTCGGGCAACGCCGCCGCATTGTCGTCACCTTTGCTCACTTGGCTCGCGACGGCGACGGCACAGACAATCAGGATGTGAAGCGGTGTTTTCATTGCGTACTCACTTGGTAAACGTCTAACATGCCCCGTTGACTGCCGACAGCTTGGTGTCACAGCGGAGAACGAGACTCTTACCAGGGTGGTTAAAGGGAGTTTGTTCATTTCAACGAGCCTCGCAAATCTCTTTATTTGTACTCGCTTGAGGTTAATTTCGTCTGGCCAACAGCACGCGATCCATTCATACGCCGTTGGCGTCTTTTGATCCTTTGGCATAAGCCGGAGCCAGCCGCCTGGCGACCATTCGCAGCCTTGCCGACGTCGATTCCCATCTGCTTCGCAAGAGTTTTCTGCTCGCGAATAACCTTTGACTTCCACTGCTTACTGCTCTGAGACTGGTTTATCGCAGCACTGACTTCGTCGGCCGGCGTCTGGGAATCGACGGTGATGCCAAGACACGTCGCCCACAATCGCTGTTTTGCAGATGAAGTCATCAGATACGGCTCACAATTGAGAGAGATTGTCTCTGAATAAACTGCCAACGGGTGGACGGGTTGTCAATTGTACCCGGATGTTGTTTTGCCGTTTCCCCACCGCAGGACCGCCCTGATAAAGACGTAAAAAAATGGCACGAAACCAACGGAGCTGGGGTTCCATTGATTGAAACGCGAGTTGATAAGTCCAACCTGGCATCCACCTCCCGCGCAGCCAGTCCGCGTCCGGACTTCGGCGTCAGCCCGAACTGTGCCATCAGGCTCGTGCCAGAGATGATCTTGCGTCGATCACAAACAAAATCACAGACGCATCGCCAGCAACGATAAAGACGACAAACGCGCACAGTCCGCTTTGAGCCAATCCAATAATTTATCTCATCACACTCCCCTCTTTTTCAACGCATGTCATCAGTACGCGCTAAGGCTGAACTCCTGAGACTTGCTATATGTTTCACATGATACACAATCAGTTCCATCGCTTACGCAACCAGTTGCATCGGTGGACGCTCGGCTTAGCGCAATCGCAACATCAGAGACCGCCATGAAGAATCGCTTCAATTTCCGCAAGCTCGTCATCGTGCTGTTGCTGTTGGCAAGTGCCGACTTGCTCGCGCAAAGCGACGACTCTGCGTCTTCCATTCCAGTCGAAGTTCAAACGCTGAAACGTGAAGGGTATGGAGCCACGAGCAAAGGTGGTGATGGCGGCCGATTGGTCTGGGTCACCAACCTGAAGGGTTCCGGTCCTGGTTCGTTGCGTGGGGCACTGGCGATCGAGGAGCCGCGTATTGTTAAGTTCAAAGTTGGCGGCGTAATCGAACTGGAGAAGCCCATTGTCGTCAAGTCCGGTCGCGTCACAATCGACGGTCTTTCAGCGGTGGCGCTGGGTGGTATCACGCTGCAGGGCGGGTTTCACGTTCGCGGTTGCGAAGATGTCATCGTACGACACATCCGCAGCCGCGGCGGATACGACACGTTGCTGATCCTGCAGAGCCGTCGCGTGCTGATCGACCACGTTTCAACGGCTTGGGCGTTGGACGAAAATATCGACGTGTGGGACAGCCGCGACGTCACGCTGGCGTGGTGCATCGTCGCCGAAGGGGCGGTCGAAGGACACGACGAAGGAGTTCACTCCATGGGAAGTCTGCAGTCGGGTGGCACGGCCCGTGTGACGACTCACCATTGCCTCTTCACCGGCAACATTGATCGCAATCCCATCATCACCGGCCCGCAGGAAGAACCGAAGTATCCACTGAAGGACTATCGTTACGACGTCATCAACAATGTGATTTACAACTATTGGAACGCATCGAAGTTTGCGGGCTACGGGCGGATCAACTTTGTCGGCAATTACTTCCGACCCGGTCCGGATTCCAGTCTCGGCAAGTGGGAAGGCAACATCATTCCCAAGCACAAGCGCTGGAACGATGTGAGCATGGAACCGCAGGTATTCTGTTCGGGCAATCGAGGACCGCACCGTCAGTCCGATGACCTCGACGAACTGTCCATGGTGATGATCTATGGCAAAGAGAACCGGAAGTCGAAGACGGGTATCTATGGGCCTGAAGCCGAGCAGTTCATCGCCCGCAAACCGTTCGACGGCCCTGAGGCTGCGATGCTCAAACCGCAACCGGCCAAGCAGGCTTACCGACAGGTGCTGGATCAGGTTGGAGCGTGGCCGCGGGACGATGTTGATCAGCGGCTGATTCGCGAAGTACGGGAGAAGCAGGGCAGGATCGGCCGCGTCGGCCCCCGCTGGCGTCAAATCGATGAAGAGTTTCAGGAACGGCAGCAGGCAAAGCAGCAGCGTTGATGTTCCGTAGACGAAGGAGTGAGCCGTGGGCCGTAAGGCACCGACCCCGGCCTCTAATCAAACGAATCCAGCGCAATCCGCGTGATCGCGACATCCTCTTTGTTCGCCGAGTACGCCACGAAGAGCGAGTTCTTCCAGACCAGTGAACTCGGATATTGCCAGCCGTCCCGTTTGCCTTTGCCTGTGAAGCGTTGCGTCGTCGGTTCTCCTCGGATGATCCACGCACGATCGAAGACGATGCCGTCGTCGCTCAACGCGATCGTCAACAAGCTGCGATTCATGCGGCCGGGGCCGGAGTTGTTGATGATGTAGATTTTACCATCCGGCAGGCGCCCTGTGCTGAAGCGGGCCATTGAGTCGGGGAAGTTGGTTTGCTGAGGGACGCTCCACGTTTTGCCATTGTCTTGGCTGATGCTTGCGTAGAGGAATCCGCTCTGGTTGCGGAACGGACACACGATGGTTCCGTCCTTGCGGACGAACGGACAGGGCTCGGTGTAACCGAACACCTTGAGGCCGTTGGGTTCTGCTGGAGACGGGTCGATCGAAGCCTGTTTCCAACTGTCGATTCCGTTGCGTGAGTCGGTATACAGCAGCAGCATCCGTGCTTGATGAGACTTCCAGATTGGTCCCGCATGTTCGCCACCGAGAAACAACCGGCCGTTCGAAAGCGGCCGCGGGCCTTCGATGTAGAAACCCGCCGCGATCTTAGTAGGCTGACTCCAGTTCACGCCTTCTCGTGAGGTGATTGCCCACATGGCGTTCTTTTCGTTGTGAAGATTGTGAGTCGGATATTCGTGCGTCAGCGTGTAGTAGGCAACCAGTGTGTCGTCATTCACGTGGAAGCCGGCGGCGACACAACTGCCGTAAACTTCCTCTGGTGGTTTGGCGAGAGTCCGAGACGCCGACCATGTCTTGCCATCGGCGGTCGATGCATAGAGAACGCGCTGGTCTGGGCGATCCTCGTGCGCTCGACCGCTCGACCATGAGCAATAAAGCCGATCCTTAAACACGATCAGTCCCGGATGATGAGCGAACCGGAATCCGCTCTGTTCAGTCGCGTGATGAATCTCTTTGTGTTCGCCAGTAATCGTGGTGAACCCCAACGTTTTCGAGTTCGAGAGATCGAACAAGCCCCTGGCCGCGCGAAACGGCGGCGCGGCGCCGGCGAGCGCAGGGAGCAGGATCACCAGAACAAGGATGCGTATATGCACGGAAAACTCACGAGTGCATGTTGATTTCGTGGTCGCTGGACTCGCGAGAGTTCGGATCGCTGATGTGTCACCACTCCAGCTACAAGTCAGAAGATTCATCGAAGCCTCACGAGGAATAATTGTCGCGTGCGATGAGGCGTTTCCTGATGATTTGTAACGAAGGCGACTAATACAATTCCGCCCGTTAGTTTTTTATCTTAACGTCCGTCAATTTCGCCCATGCTTTCCACTTCTGGATCAGGGAGACGACCAGTTCGGGATGTCCGGAGGCGAGATCGTGAGCTTCCGTGCGGTCGACTCCAAGATCGTAGAGTTCCCAGGCTTTCGCGTGCTTGTCCCATGCAAGTTTCCAGTCGCCCTGGCGGACGGCGCGGTTGGTGGACCAGTGCCAGTACAGATTTTCGTGAGCCTTGCGCTCTTTGCCCTTGAAGACAGGGACCAGTGTTTTGCCGTCGAGCGGGATGGTTGTTTCGCCATAGGACGGGTGTTTGTCAGGATAGTCAGCTTTCGCCATGTCCAGGAAGGTGGGCAGGAAGTCGATAATATGGCCGACCTGGTTCGAACGCGTTCCCGATTTGATAGCGGCCGGCCAGCGGGCCAGCAGCGGCGTCGAGATGCCGCCTTCATGACAGTATTGCTTGTAGCGGCGCCAGGGAGTGTTGGATGCAGTGGCCCAACCGGGACCGACGTGGCTGTAATATTCTTTCGGGCCTGGGATTTGTTCCGGATCGTTTCCGCCCGGAGTTTCGGCGCAACCTCCATTGTCGGCCAGAAACAGAACCAAAGTATCGTCGGCCACTCCCAGTTCATCGAGGGTGTGTAGTAGTCGGCCGATATTTTGATCGACCGAATCTATCATGGCGGCGTAGACCTCCATGCGAAGCTGTTGCCAATCCTCGTCAATCGTCTTTGCCTGTTCCCAGTCTTTCGCCAGATCGTCGCGGTCGGCGACGATCCAGGTTTCGTCAACCAGACCGAGTTGCAGTTGCTTTGCGAGACGCTGTTGTCGCAGGACGTCCCAGCCGGCCGCGTACTTGCCCTTGTACTTCGCGATGTCGGCCGGCCTGGCATGAAGCGGATAGTGAGGTGCTGTGTACGGCAGATAATGAAAGAACGGCTTGCCCGATGCAGAGTGAGCTCTGATGGTTTTGATCGCGTGATCGGTGAATGCGTCCGTGGTGTAGTAGTCGTCGGGGAAGTCATCAAATTCGAGGAACACGTCATTGTGCCCGAAGGGGCGGATTCTCCCTCCTTTGAATTCGGGATCGGGAATCTTTGGATTGAAGAAATTGCAGCAACCGTCCCACACGCCGTATGCCTCATCAAATCCGCGGTCGAAGGGGCGCGTCCCAACTTTCTTACCGTTGTGCCATTTGCCGGACATGCCTGTCGCGTAACCGGCGTGGCGCATGGCTTCGCCGAGGGTGAGCATATTCTCAGAGATAAGTTCGTGCTGACCGCGGCCGCCGTTGCGCGGATACAGGCCGGTCAGCAGAGAAGCCCGAGTCGTGGTACACTTGGCGTTGTTGTAGAACTGAGTAAACAGAAGCCCTTCGGCGGCAAGGCGGTCGATGTTGGGGGTTTCGATCTCAGAACCGTAGCAACCAATGTCGGACCAACCCATGTCATCGACCATGATCAGCACAATGTTTGGCCGCGACTGTGGAGCGGCAGCCAGCTCTGCGCTACCTGCTGCCGACAATAGCACGAGGAAAAAAATCAAACGGAGAAGGGCGTTGGTCTTCATATTGGTGTTCTGCAAATGGATCTGCCGTGAGCGAGTTGGTTTCGTCCGGAGACGATCAGTTTCTTTTGTGATGCACCAGAGTGGCTGCGTCGGGGTTGTCTTCATCCTTCGAGCCATAGTAGAGCAGCATTCCGTCAACAGTGCTTCCGTCTGGCCGCTCGATAGCGGAATGTCAAAGCAGCTACGGCCGGAATCGTCGTGGTGACCCGTTCGTCTTCTGGATGACAGCCGAGTATACCACGAAGACGGTGACTTTGAGAGATACACGTGATGCGATCTCCATTCTTAATTTGGACCGCCTGGTTCATGCGGTTCGGTTTAGCTCAAACTGTGCTCCCGAGTGACGTCGTCGCCGTAGGGCTGTTCAAAGCTCTGCGTGAACATGGCGTCGCCAATAGAGATCCGCACCTGAGCAAGGACACGATTTCAGTGTCGCCTGATCAGGTCCTGAAAACTGAAATCAAAGCCAAGTAGATCTCGCTTCATCCGCCGTGATATCGGCGGCTCGTTGAGTTCCTCCATGTATTGAAACAGCTGCGGCATTTCCAGCGTGGGAAGATCAACCTCGAAAAACTCGCGTTCCATTGCCAGATAATAGGCTTTGTTTTCGTAATCGGCGAGGTGTTGCATCGTGGCGGCAAGACGATGTGAGACCCGGCCACCGATCGTCCGAACATTGCCTTCAACATCGATGGTGTGGGGCCGATGAGCAGCTCATTGCGTGGGCCGTGGAGAAAGCGATTATAAGTCCCCACAACGCTGGCCGGGTGCTTATGCAATTGCATGGACTCATCGATATAGTACAGCCCCGTCCCAGCCCCACTATCTCCCATGTGAGCCACACAGGTCACAATCCAGAGGCGCTCTGCCCAGGGCATCATCACTCCGGTTCCGGCTTCCGTTCGAGGGCTATGATCCGCGATCATTGCGAGTCGGGGAAACACCAGAATTTACCACTTAAAATCTGGTCGCGGTTGATGGGGACAGGACAGCGACACGAGACGGACTGCAAAGAGAAAGGGCCGCATGAGCATTGGAGAAGCGGACTTCTCTTGCCGCCAGTCGATTAAGCACCGGCGTTTGAATTTTCGAGCTGCCATTCGCACCATAGGCGTCGACTAGCTGATCATCGGTGAAGATGATGACGATATTCGGCTTCTTCGCAGCCTATAGAGAGGTTGACGCCAGAAACACCAGCCTGAAGAACATTCGTTGTGTGGTGTTTCTCAAGTCTGTGATCCTTCAGGTTTATTTCAACATGACCAGGCGTTGTTCCATCGTTTGACGCAATCCTGGCTACCGTGACAATAACGGGAGAGACTCTACAGCGAAACGCAAGGGAACACAGGACTCCGCTTGCAGGTCGGTTCGAATTCGGGCAGGTAACGCGTGGGAACCGCCCGCGGCGATGACTTCGGCGGGGGCAAAGTTGGCCACATTGGCACAGTCCACGACCGCGCGGCCGGCAGGTTGCACATGCTGCGGAAACTCAGCATTGTTTTCGGGAACCATCATGTTGCGGATAGTGCATCACAGGAATTGCGTCAGTGGGAACGATGTGGCCGGCTTCTCTGCTCACTTAGTGACGTCGGTTGCATCGATCGGCTGCTTCGGGGAATTGTTGTTCGTCGCTGCGGTGCAATTCACGGACGGTTGTCTTTGATTGAGCTGGAACGAAGCAATCCCGTACCTGAGGCAATTTGCACCAACTGCATCAGGGTTCATTCCAGCCTATTCATGCAGCAGAAAGGCTGTGGCCTCTGGAGCGTCTTCATTCTTCCATCCATAGTAGAGCAGCATTCCATCAACAGTGCTTCCGTCTGGTCTCACGACGGGCTGAACATTGTTGAATCGCCAGCCAGCATACTGCTGGGAATTCGGAGACACTTCGCGTCGCTTCGTCCAATGGTTCCCCTTATCGTCTGAAACCCACTCTTCGATGCGTCCTCCGCCATGCCGGTCCATGTAGCCGCCCTCAAGGTAACCTTCGCCAACAACAACGAAGGCATGCAGCGTGTTATTAGTGTCTCTGGACAAGTAGCAGCTGTTCCAATTGTGACTGGAATGCGTAATCGGCGTCTGCTGCCACTCGTTGTCTACTCGGCGCACATAGTAGTACTGATGATCTGACAGCGAGTCTTCCGACAGTACATGCAGGAATGCGGGATTGTCGTTCTCGTCAAGTGCGACGGCCGGTGGAACCCCTGCACCACGCCACTCGGTGTCCCAGATCTCACAATGTGTCTTCGAGTAGCCGATGTCGATGGGAGTCTTTAGCACTCGTCCACCAGTGTTGCTGACTTCGCCGTTCTCCAGGTTGACTTTTACGTAAGACAGATTGTACTTCCACTCGTTCGACGCCCGCGTATGGTAGCGAGGGTTGAAGAACCGCTGGGGATCGGGCGAGGTCTTGTTGTCGTCGTAGTCGGTGTATACGACGTGCAGGTACCTGCCGTCTTTGCTCGGCAGTTTGGTCTGGTATGAGGACCAATCCAGCCGACCCTTTGAGTCCAGATCAGTGACATCATGGTCAGGCCCATGCCATGTTTTGCCATTGTCGTCGCTGATCCGATAGGTCCATGAACTGGTGTGGCCATCAGTTCGATAATAAATCAGCTCTCGGTCGTCGGAGATTCGGAAGACCGTAGGGTACGACAATTTGGGAGCGATCCGGGGACCTTCGTGCCACGTGATTCTTAACGAACCTTTCTGGACAGGCCGTTCCGAAATGAGATGCTTTCCTGGTGTCTTGTGACAACCGTGCAGCACGTGCAGATGCTTCTCTTTGTCCGCCCAGATGATGGGGCTGTAATGATGGTCACTACGGCTCGGCCCGAGTCGCTCCGGCCTGGAAAAGGTGCGGCTCTGCGGGTCGTAGCTGATCAGCATCGGATGTGCGCTGCCCTTGCCGCTCTTCGATGGCGCGGCGTCCCCGTTGTAGACGATGAACAGTCGACCTTGCATGTACACGGACTGCGGACGCTGTCGGGCGTCGTACAGCATCTTGAATTTCCCGCCACCGGCAAACGCCATCGGGCCCCTGGCGTTGGTGGACTGAGCGTTCTGGCCGCAAGCTGCCGAGGCAATGGCAACACAGCAGGTCAGCAAACAGAGAAATCTTCGCATCACGTATATTTTCTCATTTGACGGATTGTCTTCGCTGTAAATCCAGCCGAGGCGTACTTTTTCAAGTTGTCCAGCAGGTCTTTTTCAGTACGCCCTTTGTAGAATATACCACGCGGATCGCAACCGCTGACCACTCCAATTCGCGGTGCGGACGTGCGTTCGCTGAATGTGCGGCACACTTTTCTGCGTGACACCACTCTTCCGACCAACACGTCCGCCGGCAGTTCGGAGTAAGGTAATATCATTCGGCCCAGTGAAGCCGAACCGTGAGGATCATGACTCAGCCGCGTAACTTGAGGCTAAGGTCGGGAAGCCACGATGTCTTGTTGGAGGAAGTACAAAGCATGAGAATCACATGGCTGCTGTTGGCGATGCTGGCGCTGACGATGATTGCAACTGCTGAACCCTGGAAACGGCACACTATCGATCAGTCGTCGAAGGGCGCCGATGGAGTGCGTCTTATGGATGTCAACGGTGATGGGTTGCCTGACGTAGCGACCGGCTGGGAAGAAGGTGGCGTGGTGCGTGCCTACATCAACCCCGGCCCGAAGAAGTCCAAATCCGAATGGCCGGCGGTAACCGTTGGCAGGGTGAACAGCGCCGAGGACGCGGTTTTCTTCGACGTCGACAACGACGGTGCCATCGATGTGGTGAGCAGTTGCGAGGGCAAAACCAAATCGATTTTTGTGCACTGGGCCCCAAAGGACAAAACCAGGTACCTGGACGAGTCGGCCTGGACGACGGAAGCCTTCCCGGTGACGGCGAACAAAGCGTCGTGGATGTTTGCCATGCCCCTGCAGATGGACGGCAAGGGTGGCGTGGATCTGGTCGTCGCCTCAAAGGGCAAAGTGGGCAGCGGCGGTGTCGGCTGGCTTGAGACGCCGGAGAATCCGCGGGACCTGAAGGCCTGGAAATTTCACAACCTGGCTCAGGCCGCCTGGATCATGAGCGTTCGCAAGACGGACATGGACGGAGACGGGGATCTGGACATCCTGGCATCGGATCGCAAGGGACAGAACTCCCGCGTCTTCTGGCTGGAGCATCAGAACGCTGCCGGCAGGTGGAAGGAGCATGTGATCGGTGCGGTGGGTGAGCAAGTTATGTTTCTCGACATCGCCGACCTGAATGGCGACGGGCGTCGCGAGATCGTGGTGCCGGTACCGGAGCGGGATTTTATTATTCTGTCACCGCCCAGGGATCCCCGGGAGAAATGGCAGGAACGTCGAATCAGCTTCCCCGCGAAATACGGCACCTCAAAGGGCGCTCGCATTGTGGATGTCGATGGCGACGGGAAAGTGGATATCGTTGGCACTTGCGAGCATGCCGACAGGGAATTGTCGGGCGTGTTCTGGTTGAGTTATTCCCAATCCCCGGCGGATATGCAGTGGACGGACCATGACATCGGCGGACCCGTCGGGCTGAAATACGACCGCATCGAAATGATCGACGTCGACGGTGACGGCGACCTTGACCTGATGAGTTGCGAAGAACGCGATCAACTAGGCGTCTTCTGGTACGAGAATCCAACGAGATGAATTACATGCGTGTCAGCACTCCTGCACTTCTGATTCTGCATTTTGCTTTTCCGCCGCCGGTACATTGGCCGCAGAGCGCACACCTGACTCGCGGCGCCCCAACATCGTGCTGATCATGGCCGACGATATCTAAAGCTGGAGCGACGAGAGACGCGTAAAACACCGTGTTTTCATAGGTTTGCGAGCACTTTGGGCTTCGCAAAAAAGTTCCAAAATTGCCCCGAACTGCCCCCCATTTGGCTGCAGTTGGTGCAATTTGCACCAACCATGCGGTGAAGTTCGTTCCAGCCCAATCGAAGACAGCCCAATCGAAGACAGCCCTAGGTGGAGTACACCGCAGCGAACAACAACGGTTCCTTGAAGCAAGCGGGCGATCCAACCGCCTGCAGTTAGCAGAATGCGGAACTCGCAGCGGTCGCGATCACCTCCGTGCGCTCGAACTGTCGCATTCATGCTTGCCAGCCAGGCGATGAGGTCGCGGGGGAGTTCGCGAGTCAGCGAGTTGATGAAGCCGGCATTGGCCGTGCCTTTGTTGATTCGGTCTTCGATGGTTTCGACGGGGATCCTGCGAACTTTGCCCGTGGCGAGGTTACGCAGGCCCACGATGCTTTCATCTTCGGACGTCACATCCGGAGAATGCTCGTCCGTTATCGGTGACGATCGTGGTTATCTGGAAGCCCTCTTTGATCAGGCGTTTTGGCCAGATGACGGATTCGATGATGAGTTCCAGTTGCAGGCGGGCAAGCACGAATCTGTCATCCAGCGTCACGCAACCATTCAGCGTCCTTCCGTCTTCGAACTGGCCGAAGTGTATGGCCGATATTTCGGGCGAGGTTTGTAGTTGCCCTGGCCCTGCTCCCAGCGGAAGGTCCCGGACTCAAGCACCAGGTCCCGTCTTGCGTTCAGCTTCGCTTCTGGAGCGGCAAAGTGTTTCGGGGCGGAGTTTCTTAACTCTGCAATCACATCCGCATATCTGGCGTGGGGCGCGAGGTTATTCCACTCGTTCGGGTCTTCGCGAAGGTTGTACAGCTCTTCGCCGTCCCCGTGCCGAATGTAACGCCAGTCTCGATTGATGACTGCATACTGGTCTGGAGTCATATCGGGCAGAAGGACGCTTCTATCTTTCGCGGACGATGGCTTGCTGAGAGTCGACGCGAGTGACTCGCCTTCGAGTCGCTGATGTGGCTTCGCCAGGCCACACATCTCAACCAGCGTTGGATAGATATCGATCAGACTGACGGTGACGTCTGTTGTCGTTCCATTCGCCACACCGGGGCCGGCCCAGATAAACGGCACGTTGGATGTGCGTTCCCACAGCGTGTGCTTGCCCCATTGGCCTTTCTCGCCATGGTGATACCCGTGATCGCTCCACAGCACGACGATCGTGTTGTCGGCGTAGGGGCTGGCTTCCAATGCGTCGAGCACCCGCCCCAGCATCGCATCGGCGTAGCTGATGCACGCGAGATAGCCATGAATCGCGTCATCGATCGCTCCCATCCCGACAAGCCTGTCATGGTGCAGTCGCCTGCGGTTTTCCATCCGCCTGCGAATCATCGGTGGCAGGTCATCGACGTCGTCGTCCCGCATTGGAGGCATTGCAATCTTCGCGGGATCATACAGATCGAAATACTTCTGCGGGCAGTAGTTGGGAAAGTGCGGCGAGTACAGGCCACAGGCCAGAAAGAATGGCTTGTCGTGCTTCTTCTTCTTCAGTTGATTCACAGCCCAGTTGACGCGGATCGTGTCGGCCATTTCCTCCTCTTTATCATTCGGGATGGCTCCCCATTCCAGAAAGAGAGCGGCCTTAAACTTCGTTCCTCTGTTAAAGATGCTCGCAGGGAACGGCTGGGGCACGGGAGTTTCACTGCTCCACGAATCAAGCGGCCAGCCGTTGTCACGTTGAACCTGATTGCGAAGAAAGAACTCGGTCCAGCCCCGCTGGTCGATCGCTCCCGCCCCATGATGGAACAGTTTGCCCGCCCCGAGAGTCGTATAGCCGGCCTTATCAAAGCTCACCTGCAGAGATTCGATCTCCGGATGTCCCACGAAGTAATACGGAGTGGTATAGCAACCGGTTGTCGAAGCGTATTGCCCGGAGAAGATCGCGGCGCGACTCGGCGCACAGAAAACTCCGGCGGTGTGTCCGTTAGTAAAGTTCACCCCGCGCGCCGCCAGCCGGTCAATGTTCGGAGTGAGAGCGCGAGGCGTGGTCTCCAAGCAGCCGATCCAGTCGTTCATGTCGTCGACCGCGAGGAACAGCACGTTCGGGCGCGACGTCTCGGCTTGAACGGCGCCGAAACTCGTAGCAATCAAAGCAGCAACGCATGCCCATGAATACGTGAATCGTTCTTTCATCAGTTGGCAGTCTTTCGTGATGGTCAGATGAAGATCTCGTCCAGCACGCCGTTGCTGTCGGCTGCGACCAGCATCCAGAATTTGCTGAAGTTCTGACTTCAGCCGTTCGGCGATTTCCGGGTTCTGTCTCTTGCTCCTGGTTCATTCCTGAGTCATCGGTGCAGCGATCACGACCATGGCCAGAAGGGGTGACTTTCCTTTTACGTTGATGCGAAGGTCCTCGTCCGAATCAAAGTGAGCGTCGCTGACGCGGAATCGGTGCTCTTTCCAGAAGGGCTTGTCTTTCAGCTCAAAGTCGGCGGTGTCGCCGAGCTTCATACCGTTTTTGCTTCGGTAAAACGTCTGGATGGTGCAAGTCGTATCCACTCGGAAATAGAGGGTGATTTCTACTTCCGGGATTGATCCGTTTTGAAAGCCCGGATCGGTGACGTCCAAAGAGTAGCTGTTGCCTTTGGTCAAGCGAGCAGCAGGGAGACGGCGACCGTCCTGAGAGTCTTTGGCCAGGCCCGAATTGGGCACGATCAAGGCGTCCTCCATGCGGACGTTGCTCTGATCCAGCTTCAATCCATACGCTTTGGGAACGGGCTGGTTGGCGTCGGTTAGTACGTAAACTTTGTCGAAGCGAGTGTCGGCCTGGAATTCTGCGGCCGCAGAACGCAGGAATCCTTTCGCGAAATGGAAATCCTCAAAGGATACCTGCCCATCATTTTCAAAGCCGAGAACATGTGAAGCACAGCCCCCGGACTGCGCTGTGATCCTGGCACCGGGGCCACAATGGATGCTGTTTGCTCCCCGGTTGCTCGGACCGGTGATGGACGTGAGTTGGCAGAAAAGATGCCCGCCTTGAGTATTCCAGGTTTCATCCGACGTCCCCATCGCCAGGCTGCAGTAGAATCGGGCCTCTCCTATGAAGCCGGGAAAGGTCTTGATGCCGTAGGTCCCGTCGCGCCCACCAATGTGGTTGATATTGCAGGTCGACGAGATGATGTCGAAGGACTTGGCACCATTCTTGAACGCGTAGCCCTTCTGCAGTTGCTCACCGCCAACCATGAGGGCCTGACCGCTGGAGTCGTCGACTGTCATGAACGTGTGAGAAGCATGGTTGTAGAGGCTCATCAACACGTAGTCGTCGCATCCGTTGAGATAGATGGGCTCGAACGCTTCATTCACCCTGAACTTGAATTCTTCCAGCTCTGCCGTCTTTGGGCTGCTGGGAAGCCAGGCATTCCGCCAGAAATCGGGCTTGATGTGGCAATTCTGAATGCGTCCTCCGGAACAATGGTTCGCCCGGTAGGTACGCCGCAGGCCTCCGATGAAGGAATACTCCACGAGGTGTTCATCGCCATTGAGCTCCAGTCCCTGGTAGGGATTCGAAGCTGAGCAGTCGATGACGTAGTTCCCGGTGCCATTGGCCCGCACCATCCAGGGATACTTTTTGAAGCTCTTGTAATCCTGGTTCGGATAGTAGAAGCCCATACCGCGCAAGCCACTGCCATCCCCCAGGGTGAGAAAGGGCGTGCCGTTCTCTTCGCCTTCACCGGTCTCGATGAACAGGACGCTGCCCAACTGGGCACCGCGCTTGTTGCTGAGGTCATGCCGTCCCCCACTGTTGCCTCTCAGTTCCACCCCATCGCCCAGGTCCAGCTCTTCGGTGATCCGGTACTCGCCATCGGGCACCATCACGATACCACCGTCGTTCTCGGCAGCCGCCTCGATCGCTTTCTTCAAGGCCTGGGTGTCATCGGCTTTGCCATCACCGACTGCTCCGTAGTTTTGAACATTGAACAGATCGACTTTCGCCGGTTTACGGATTCGGTCGTAGGTGTTCTGCAAAGCCGGCAGCTTCTCATCATATTGGTGCTCGCGATACACCGTGCGACGACCAAGGATCTCGGTCTTACCGGTCACGGTACAGTTAACGAGTTCGGCGACTCCATTTCGAATCGAGATCGAACGTTCTCCGCCCTCGATGTTTGTGGTGTGCATCTTGTAGTGGGTGCGGTCCTTTCCCCAGATGCCATACTCAGCTCCCTGCAAAGTGCTCCCCACGATCCGGAACCCCTTGGCGTCATCCACATGGAGTGCCGTACCGCAATCAGTGACGGAGAAGTAAGACAGTTCGCCGCTGGCATCATCCCCCGAGACGCCACGCTCGAAGTGGAGCCCTTTCTGGTACCCGGAGATCGTCGAGAACCCGGCATAGAATCCATCCATCTCGTAGATGTGGAGACCGGTTCCGTGTTTGCGCATGTAGTCTGCATGCGCACTACCCTTTGGCGGACTGCCAGGCAATTTCGACCAGGTCCAGTAATCGGGCGAAAAGTGGATCGAATCGTAGCGCGAGACGGCAAAGCTTCGATCGGCCGAAAGTCCGCTGTGCAGTGGACTGCCGTAGATGCCGCGCAGGCAACAAGTGCTCGCCTGAGAGAGATCAATACCGCGCCCGGGATTGACCAGGGTGATGTTCTCGATCGTGACCACCCCAGCTTGCCCACGGATCACCAGGGGGGATTCCGACAGCGAGGCGGTCGACTCCGCGATCGGCTGATCCGGATGCCAGAAGGTCAGGTCCCTCACACCACACCCACTGCCCGTGAGGAGCACACTCTGTTCGTGCTCCTGATTGTGAATCATCAGGATCGTCCCCTCGGCTGGGCGATCCGGACCGATTGGACTCCAGCGTCCGCGCAGAAAGACGTTCGAGGCAATCGTCAGCATGCCCTCCAGGCGGTATCGGCCCTCCGGCACGAAAACCGTGCCGCCCCCAGCGGCGCTGGCGTCATCGAGCGCTCGTTGAATTGCAGGCGTGCAGTCCGAAGTGGATGGATCGGCTGGGAGTTTGTACTGCGAATCGGTCACCGAGCAGAACGCGACGATCACGTCGTCCGTGGGAAACCTTGAATCTTCAGCAATCACCCGCCAGCCCGCAGCGTCGACCGTCGGAACAAACGCGAACAGGCCACACACAGCCGTGAGAATGACGGTTGCACAATTATTTTTCTTAGTCATATGCGGTCACGAACTGTGCTTAGCGTTGGCCAGTGAATTCGCCGAGTGATAGCCAGATTCCAAACGTAGCCGCGCTCGCCAGAACGTGGGAATGCGTTTCGTTATTCGCGCGGTCTGCATGACGACCTACCGTCTGGCGACGGTGGCTACGCCAAACAGTGCGATGCGGCCTTACTTGGTAATGACACAGCCCGCGTGATTGTTTCCGAATTAGTGCGATTTTCTCGAAGATCACGCTTTTCGGTGGTTCAGCGAACATAAGCAGTGCCGGTTCCTGCCGGCCGTTGTCGTTGGAGATCGCAATGGTGATCGAACCACCTCTGCCCGGTGGGAACCGGCCCTACCGAATCTAATTGTTGAGGGCTCAGGCCAGCCCATGCAGAGTGCCTGTGCTACTTGCAAAAGCCGCTACTTCCATCCCCATGTTGTGCAGCATGCTGAGGTAAAGATTGGCCAGAGGAATGTTGTTATGCTGGTTGAAGGCGAGGTGCTGCCCGTGGCGGAAGCCGCCGCCCGCGAGGATGATCGGCAGGTTTTTGTTGTTGTGGATGTTGGCATCGCCCATGTGGCAGCCATAGAGCACCATGGTGCGATCCAGCAGCGTGCCCTCTGGCTCTTCGACATCCTTGAGGCCTTGTAACAATTCACCCAGTGCCTCCATTTGGCCGACTTCGATCTCGGCGAGCTGTTTCAATTTCTTTTCATCTTTTCCGTGGTGCGAAATGTTGTGATAGCCGCCGATCGCGCGCCCACCTGCAAGATTGACTCCCGGGGTGCTCACACTGCCCAGGAACAGCGTAATCACCCGTGTGGAATCCGTCTGGAAGGCGAGCCGGGACATGTCATTCATCATGCCCACCATTTCAAAGAATTGCTTCTTGTCTTTGGGGTACTCTGGCATGGTCTCGTCCACCTTTGGCCTCGGCCGGGCTTCCCAGGCCTGCGCCTCGGTGAGTCGCAGCTCGAGGCTGCGGACCGCCGTTTGAAACTGGTCGATCCGCTCGCGGTCTGAACCGCTTACGCGTTTACTCAGATCCGAGCTCTGTCCCATTACAACGTCGAGAATGCTGCCCTTTCGTTTCAGCCGAACGAGTTGTTCCTCCATCGCTTTGCGATCACCCTGAAGAAACATCTTTTTGTAAAGCTCCGCCGCACTTTGAATGGTGGGGATCTCAACACCTGCCTGGGTGTAGGACTGGCTCCTCGCATCGTTAATCCCAAGTGAAAGCGACCGGAAGCGTGTCTCGTGCCCCACATGATTGGCCATCACCTGGTCCAAAGAAATACTGTTGCGAAAACTTGCTCGCCCGGGGTGCGGCGCCGCGGTCAGAAACGTTTTGTCAGCGCGGTGTCCTCCGTCGACGCCGGGATGTGAGAGCCCGCTGAACACGGTGAATTGCTCCCGGTGAGCCGCGAGTTTTTCGAGGTAAGGAGACAACACATAACCCCTGCCCGACTTCTCTGGAAAGAAAAGCTTGGGAATGAATCCGAGATCCTGGTTGATGGCGATCATACGCTTCGGCGAGGCCTGCGAAGGAGCGGCCCCGAAGGATTCAAGGACGGGCAGACTCAGGCCCACACCAGCGGCGCGCAGCAAGGTTCGACGGGATGTTTTCATCAGCTTATTTCCTCAGGAACAATGGACTTTGAATAACTTCATGAATGATCGTCCGGACGCCAAACGCGGACGCCCGGCTCTTTTCGAGAATCGCCGAAACGTCATCGCGATCCGCGAAACCAACGGGTGCTCCCGTTGCATACACCAGAAGCTGCTCGGAAAAATTGCGTGCAATGGCATCCTCATCCTGCAGCAGGAGTTTCTTGAATTGGAGTATGTCGTCGAAGTGCTCGCCCCTGGGCGTCACACCAGAGGCATCGACTTCCTTCCCGATGTAATGAACAAACTCGTTTCCGCTCCGGCCCACTCCCTCGATACGCTTTGATCCCTGCGCGAGCGAGCGGTAGTTCTCCCGCCAGCGTCCCATGACGTCGAAGCTCTCCAGCGCGAATCCTGGCGGATCGATCTTGTTATGACAGCTCGCACACGATGCATCCGCACGATGCTTCTTCAGTAACTCTCGAATCTTCGCCGCACCACGGATATCCGGTTCCACGGCGGGAACGGATGGCGGCGGCGGAGAAGGAGGATCGCCCAGAAGTCGCTCCATCACGTACACCCCGCGTAAAACGGGTGAGGTGACCGTTCCGTTCGCTGTCACTTTGAGCACGGCCGCCTGGGTGAGAATTCCTCCGTAAGGGCTGTTCCCCGGAAGAGACTTGCGCCGGAACGAAGGGCCAAAGACCCCGGGGACGCCGTAGTGCCGAGCAAGACGTTCATCGACGAAGGTGTAATCGGCATCGATGACGTTCCGAGCCGGCCGATCACCCGCAATGAGATCGGCGAAATAGAGACGCGACTCCTGGACCATCGAGTTCACGAGCCACCAGTCT
>JAQWOH010000019.1 GCA_029245955.1 Fuerstiella sp.
GCTGTTTGCAGCACCACCAATGGTGGAGATAGCAGCCAGACAGACAACGATGATCAAAGCCAGCATCACTGCGTACTCAACTGCAGTCGGGCCATCTTCGGATACAATGAACTTCTTTACACTGTTTGCAAACTTCAACATTATTAACCCCTCAGATCTGACTCATTAAAAGAATTGAATTCACCGGCAACACGTGTTGTGCCGTCTCGAATTGCGGGGTGTACCCCCAAGTGAAGCCCACGTGCGTTTCGTCTGCCGCAGCAATACCGTCAGGACTGGCGAAGGACTTCAGCGGAAACCTATGCCTGAAACGGTCCTTTTTCAGAAGTTCCTGTAAGAGATTCGTCAGGTGGGCATACCCCTGTGCAGCACACACGCGTTATGACGAATCTGACGACCAGGCATGATGGCGGCACCATTCCAATACAAGCTGAATTGTGAGGAAGATCCAGCCTGACCGGCTTGTTAGGTGACTCCGGATCGCCTGTTGCGCATAGACGATGAAACGGAACCAATAATTTGAGACGACAGACACAACACGAACACTGGTGTTCTGCACTGCGATTGCCGAAGACTTCCAACTGTCAATAGGAACGGAAACCGTAACGGAACAGCCCCGAAAATCACTGTCGTCGGCGTATTCTCGATAGCCGGCGGATGTCGGATCCGGTATTTTGGGTAAGCGATGGGGAAACTTTGTCAGTCCCCCCACACGCGTGACTCGTCATGCGTGTGGTCAGGGGTATCAGAGTACAAGAGACTACAGGAACGCGACGATGTTCTTCAGAATTCACTCCACGGCAGTTAAGTACGAAAGACTCTCCCCCCTCACCCCTGCGAAGCAACTGCCTGATAATGAAACGCCAGGAAAGACGCTCCCAAAGGATTTTCGACACATTGGATTCAGCGATTCGCGAGAAGAGCGTCGTTCTCGCAGCAGAGCCGATACGCGGCCGGAGCCGTACAGACCGTCCGTTCATGACGGTGGTAATGTCACCGCCAAAGCGCTTCTGATTGGCGGATGTGTTCTGGCAGTCGGCGTGCTTGTGCTTGTGGCAGTCAGATTGTCTCAGGTTTCTTCCGCAGGCAAGGTATCCCCTGAGCCCGCCGTCGTGGGGAGACCAGACAGTGATCTTTCGGGTGCCGATATCGGCATTGAGGTCGAACCGGATCTCCTCATTGAGGTTCCGGATATCGCCACCCCCGACAATCCTGATGCACCCATGGCGACCAGTCGCAGGAACCCAAAGAAGGTCAGGATCGCGGATGCTTCATCAACGGATGTCGTATCGCCCGAAACAGAAGAGAACGATGAGTCCGCGGTCAGCTCTACAGGGCATCAGGCGACGAATGTCCCCGAAGTCTTTCAAATTGACGGCCCAATCGCAGTACCCAGGTACAACCGTTCCAACCCTTACGCCGAAATTCAAACGGTTGACTTGATTGATGATATTCGGGGCCATCGCGTGATGGCATCACTGAACGAAATCTGCGTACACATCGTACCACTCAAAAGTGATGTCCGTGGTGGTGTGTCAGCAGCAGTTTCAGCGGGCGTTCGGGGCGCTCTGGAAAGATGCCAGCTGCAATATCGCGGCGGAATCAGCGAGCCAATTATGCTGGTGCAACTTGATGTCGTTAAGACCGGCGACGTTCAGTCGCTGTCGATGACAGCAATGCTGCTCGTCAATAAAGAATCACGTATACTGAAGGTGTGGCAACGAACTGCAGAGATTGGAGCCATCACCAACCAGGCTCTGCAGAAAGGAATCCTTCCGCCGAAATTGAATGGTGGCGTCAGCGGTTTCTTCACCGAGCTGCGAAGTCAGTTCGTCGACGTTCGTCGGCAATTTTCGGCCAAAGCAGACGACTGATTGTCAGGCCCGCTGACATGCCAGTGATACTCAATTCGGACCGGATGTCGCAAGCTTTGTGAATTCAGCCGCCGACTGCGTCCACCGGGCAGCAAGAACTTTCACTTTTTCTGAATACGCCACCGCAACGTCATGCTGCTCAGCACGGTCGGATTTGATGTCATAGAGTTCCCACGGTTCGCCTTTGGCAGCAACCAGTTTCCAATCGCCTGAGCGAACGGCTTTATGACCATCGTGAAACCACCACAAGTGGTCGTGTCGCAGACTGGTATCCGCATTGAACAGCGGCAGCAGACTTTTCCCAGGCGCCGCGGGGACGGCCGTGCCTTCCCATTCGGTCAGTGGCTTTGCACCGCACACCTCAAGAATCGTTGGCACGATGTCGATCACATGGCCAGCAGCACGACGGAAGCCCCCTTTGGCCGCAATTCCAGCGGGCCAGTGAATAAGCAGGGGAGTTGAAATACCGCCCTCGTGAACCCAGGTCTTATGTCGGCGGAATGGCGTATTGCAGGTTGTCGACCAGCCGGGACCCAGACAAAGATAGGAAGCTTCGGATCCCGGACTCGCCGACGGATCGTGTCCATCCGACCGAACCATGATCTCCGCACTGGCGCCGTTGTCTGAAAGGAAAAAAACAAGTGTATTATCGAACGCGTCCATGGCTCGCAACTGGTCCAGCACACGTCCGATTTCCTGGTCGACCCGATCAATCATCGCCGCGTGAATCGCCATCTTGCCAGCCTGAAACTGAATCTGTTCATCGGTCAGTGTGTTCCATGGCACCGGACGATTCACTTCGCCGGAACCAAGAATCTGAAGGTGTTCCGGAAAATGATACGGAGGACCAAGCGTCCTCTCGACAGCAGAAAGATTCACATTCAGCAGTCCCATTTGCTTTTGTTTCTGCCAGCGTGTTCGGCGCACTGCTTCCCAGTCCTGCTTATACGTGTCAGCGTACTTTGCGATATCTTCAGGCAGGGCGTGCAGTGGAAAGTGAGGAGCGGTAAATGCCAGATAATGAAAGAACGGGGCATCAGAGTGATTCTGCTGATGCTCCTGCAGGCATCGAACGGCGTGATCAGCGATCTCAACGGTGGCATAGTACCCGGAGTTCTTTTTCACGGCCGGCAACGGCTGATCGTCATCCCAATGCTTTTCAGGATTGAAGAACCGCCCCTGATCCAGCAGCAGGTACGAATGGTCAAAACCGCCCTCCAGTGGCATCCCATCGATGTGCCATTTGCCCGAATGATATGACCGATAGCCGGCGGGCCGCAACATGTCCGGCAATAATCTGGCCCACACGGGACGCCTGTTTCTGTTGCCGCCGCCGGCACCGGGCAGCACATCACGGCGAACCTGCTGTGCGTAGTAACCTGTCATCAGCACAGCTCGAGTCGGCCAGCAGCGTGCCGTATTATAAAACTGTGTGAACCGCAGACCGTTCTCCGCCAGCGAATCCAGATGCGGTGTCTGAATCTCGCCGCCGTAACAACCGAGATCCGAATAGCCCAGATCGTCAGCCATGATCAATAACACGTTGGGACGAGGAATCTGTTCAGCCAGAAGCCGTGGCAATCCGGCAGCGACAACGCTGAAAACCATCACGAGCCTGACCGATGTAGTTGCCACTCGAAGGACCGCTTCGCCGGGACAGCTTGAAAATCGTCTCATCGACCGCGGGCATATAGATTTAAACATGTTGAATACCTGAACTGCAGCAAGCTAAGTCCGGAGCTGACAGAAATAGGAAACGGATGAACCTGAATCCTCAGACTTACGTGCGCGAGTCTACAGGCTAAACACATCATTTACGACACTGTCTGCAACGACTTATCACTGCCGGGCGCGTATACTGCAGTCGCCGTCGCGTCCGACAACCATGGCGGTAAGGGGAGATACAAGTTCGTACTCGAGGAATTGCGCAGTTATGGCGTTCGATGTCCATCGGCACTGGCAGAAAGTTTCCGAACTCCTGCAGAACAATACACCGTTTGCGGTCGTCACGATGGTTGACGTCCGCGGCAGTGCCCCTCAGATTCCGGGTGCCAAGGCCATTGTTACAAGTGAAGGTATTGTGGAAGGAACTGTGGGTGGCGGCAAGGTGGAAGCTCGTGCCATTGCACGGGCTGCAGACATGCTGCAGGCAGCGGACGGCCACAGTTGTCAGTTCGTAACATGGAACCTGCAGACAGACATCGGTATGACCTGTGGGGGCGAAGTCAAATTCTTCTTTGAATTGTACCTGTGCAATGACTGGAAGATCTCGCTGTTCGGCGCCGGACATATTGCTCAGGCTCTCGTGCCAATCCTGCTGCAGATGAACTGTCGAGTCACCTGGATCGATCAACGTCAGGACTGGCTTTCGAAGACAGAGGACCACCCCAAGCTGACGAAGATCTGCCGTAAAAACCTGCAGGATGAAGTGAGAAACCTGGACCCCGGCAGTTTTTTTGTATTGATGACACAGGGACACGCAACAGATTTGCCGGTGCTGGCCGAGGTACTGCAAACCGGTCATCCGCCCTACATTGGCGTCCTGGGAAGTCTGCAAAAAGCGAAAGTTCTGAGACGTGATCTTAAAGACATGGGAGTGTCTGAAGCAAAGATCGCTTCGTTTTTCTGCCCCATGGGCCTGCCCATCGGCAATAACACCCCACCTGAAGTCGCGATCAGTGTCCTGTCTCAGCTTATCCAGGAACGCGATCGACTTGGAATCGTGGATCAGAGAACCAAGTCGTTCTGAGGCAGTTGGTATTCCGCATTGAAAATACTTCGAACAGCATCACAAAGATCAAGTGTCCGGAAATTCACCTTCGTATCGGGGCGACACACCAATTCTGTAGTCTCAGGCCGTCGATACGCTGCAGTTACGCGCGGCTTTTAAAACAGTCACGACCGTCCACACAGGTCGTGCGGTCAACCAATTCCTCGTCCGGCCCCAGCACGTGCTGCGTGCTGTTGCACCAGCAATTGAATCGAGTACTGCCTTCCTCATCCTGTGATTGCGGATCCGGATTGCCGGTCACGTAAATGGCCTTACTGCGAAGATTCATGCAGGGAGGCTGAGTCTGCGGCTGAGTCTGCGTTTCATCGAAGGAGCGTTTGTAAGTCATCGGTTTTCTCCCGATCATGATTCTAATCAAACTCTGAAGTCAGGCAGAACCGGTCGACAACCCATCCCGCAGAAATCAATGTTTCAAAAAAATATAATGATGTTAAGCGATATGGGATTCGACAGACGGCGCCGCTGATGGCTCATCCGGCAGCGGACCATCCAGTCCACCGGTGTCATGCCCCGCGGCCTTTAAGACTGCACGCTTAACAGCAACCTGCGTCAGTTGAATCTTATATTCGTTCTGAGAAAGTGGCATCGCGTCCACCACCGCCGCGACTCCGGCCATAGCAGCGGATTCTTCTGTCACCGCTTTCCCACACAGCGACCGGGCTGCGCCATTTGTAATCCACGGCGTCGGAGCAACCTGCCCCAGGACGACGCTGGCACTCTGCACTATTCCCGAAACCACATCCATGCTGACAGCAGCTGCCGCCAGCGGCTGATCCGGACCTTCTCCCTGACGGACTTCGTAGGCCGCGCTGAGTCTGTTGCCATGAGCCGGTATGATCACATGTGTCGCCAGCTGTCCAGGCTGCAACACGTTCTCCAGTTCACTGTCAGCTGCTGGTGTCTGATACAAATTGGCCAGATCCAGAATCTGCTCCTCGTCCGGTGCCGGACCGACGACTCGGACTCGCGCCCCCAAAGTGATTAATGCAGGAGCGAGCCGGGACGCATTGACAAACCTGGCCGAGCCTCGGTTACCGAGCACGGCGTGATATCGATTGTCGCCTTCGTTGACCATACGGCCGTTGTCGGCCAGTAATCCATGGCCTTCGCGAAAGTACCAGCAGTTTGGACGCCGCAGCAGTTCGCCCATCAGTGTGCCCTGCGACTGCAGCTGAATACTACTGATCCCCTGTATCACCTGCTTGGCTGAGGGAAACTGGTCGGTGTTCCTGTCATCCAGAAACTCATCCAGGCAGACAGCCGCGCCAATCCAGACGCTGCCGCTGTCGTCACGTTCGATCTGCTGCAGCGACTTGATCTCGCAGATGTTGACTACTCGATCGGCCGTCACGACCATCCGCTTCATCAGCCCGACAAGATCCGTCCCGCCCGCCAGAACCACCGCTTCTTTGTTCGGTTCCGTCAGCAGAGCAACGGCTTCGCTTTCCGTTGTTGGCTGCGCATACTCGAAATTTTTCATGGGGAATTAACCTTTCGCAGTTCGGAGTGCGTCGAGCACGCGTTTGGGCGTGAGCGGCAGAGTTGGAACACGGACGCCGGTGGCATTACAAACCGCGTTTGCAATCGCAGCGCCACCACTGATGGCCGGCGGTTCTCCCAGACCGATCACCCCTCTTGCTCTTTCGCTCTCCGGTTCATGGAAATGAACAACCAGTTCACCGGTATCACCAAGCCGAGGCAGACGATAACTGTCCAGTTCGCTGTTAATAAATGCTCCGGTCTTCGGATCGTTGATTCGTTGTTCGAATAACGCCGCAGCAATACTCATGATCATCGCACCGTAGACCTGACTTTCGGCAGTCTTACGATTCATCACCAGGCCCATGTCCTGAACAGCCACCATCTTGATGATTTTCACGACGCCGGTGTCTGTATCGACAGCCACCCGAGCCATCTGGCATCCCGCAACATTCGAACTGGACAACGGACTGTCGTCCCCACGTTTGTAGATCGACGTGACCTCGAGCGGCTGAATACCAATAAGACTGCAAGCCTGCTTCCACGACATCGCCTTACCGCTGTAGTCGACGGCGGAAATACTGCCGTTCGATGCTTCCAGCTTATCAGCAGGCACTTCCAGTTTCTTCGCCACAAGCTCAAACAACTGTGCCAGAACTTCCTGTGCTGCACGACGATGTGACTCACTTACAGCCCCCACCGTGGTGCTGCCACCGGACGCACCGCTGAACGGATACGTTGAGCTGCCGATGTTGACCTTCACGGCTTCGATCGGCAGCCCCAGAGTTTCAGCCAGAACCATTGCACAGATCGTTCGTGTTCCGGTACCCAAATCCTGAGTACCGCAGTAAGACTCAACACCACCATCCGGATGAATCTTCAGCAGACAGTTCGAACTGTTGGCTGTACCACCCCATTTGTGGATACCGATGCCCAGGCCCTCCACCACGGAACCGCGTCGCTTGCCTTTTCCGTGCAGGTGCCAGTGCTTGCGCCAGTCGATCAGGTCGGCCCCGATTCGCAACTGCTCAGCATAAACCAGTGACTTTTCAGGCGAGTCGATGTTCTCAAGGTTGCGCAGAAAGATATCCAGACTATCGGCGTGCATCTTTGCGGCCAGATCATCGTAGGCGGTCTGCGTAATGGCACAGGCCTGAGGATGATTGGGAGCTCTCCAGGCAACGGACGGTTCGTTGTCGGTGATAATTCCCGTAGCACGACGCCGCCAGTTCTTCGGACGAAAAACATAAGGAAAGTTGCCCACCGATACGGTCGACCCATTGAAGCCGGAAGTACCCCAGTGGTGGGAGTCCCAGACCTGCACAACACCGTTCTCGTCCGCACCGAGTTTTACATCGATGAAGCCGGACGGACGATTACCACCAATCTTCAGCTCCTGATCCCGAGTCAGCAGAAACTTAACCGGACGACCAGCCTTCTTGGCGATCTCTGCAGCCGCAATACCCCAGTAATCCGGCTTGAATTTGCTGCCGAAGCCGCCGCCGATGTATTCGCAGTGCACATCAACTTCATCGGCAGAAATCTTCAGGGCATCCGCGTATCCGTCGTCGGTTCTTGAGACGTTCTGTGTTGAAAGATTGACTTTCAGCCGGTCACCTTCCCAATGCAGCGTGGAACCGTGCGGTTCAAGGCAGCAGTGAGTAATCGTATCAATCCCGTAATTGCCTTCGACAACGTACTTTGACTGAGCAAACAGTTCCTGAACCTTCTGTTCTTCCCACTCTTCTTCGTCGTCATCATCACCAGGCTCACCCAGGGCCTCGTCCAGTTCAATCCCGCCGCCAGCCTTCTTCGTTCGTTTCTTTGCCTCAGCTGCCTGCAGGTCGTGATCGGCGACAAAGGACTCAAGCAACTCGTACTTGACCTTCAGTTTAGACACGCCTTCCGCCGCGATAGCCTCCGTTTCACCGGCAACCGCAACCAACAGAGTTCCGTCCGCACGAATCTCAACAGGATCGTCACCAGGTTTGGGAGCTTTGATCAGATGCACCAGCACAACACCGGGAACCCTCTCGGCCGCTGACGTGTCAACGGAAATCACGCGACAATGAGCGTGAGGGCAACCGAGTGCTCGTACCACCAGCTGCTTTGGAAGGTTAACGTCATACGTGTACTTGGCCGCGCCGGTCGACTTCTCCATCCCGTCCAGACGACTGACACGTTTGCCAATCAATCGAGCCTTGTGATTTTCGGGCCAGCTGTAGGTAACTTCAGCCATTTTAATTTCCTTTCACAAGAGAAATGACGGCCTGAAGGATATTCGCATAGGTCCCGCAGCGACAAATGTTGCCGTTAAGTCCAGCGCGAATCTGCTCTTCCGTGGCATTGGGATATTTGTTCAGGAACGCTCGAACGGCAACCACAAAACCCGGCGTGCAGAAACCACACTGCTGAGCATCATGCTCAACGAATGCAGAGGGTACTGCATCACCGCCAAGGCTTTCACATGTCGTAACTTCCTTGCCGGCCACAGCCAGCGCCAGAGTCGTGGAAGCCATCACGGCTTTGCCACCAACCAGCACCGTACTGGCCCCGCTGCTGCCACCCAGACTGACTGGTTTAGCGCCCGTCAGATCAAACTGGTAACGCAGGACGTCCAGCAAAGTTGTTCGTGGCTCGACCTTTGCCGCCATCGACTTTCCATTCACCTTCATGGTGATGGACGTTTCGCCGCTGACAACCTGCAGGCCCGGTGCGGCGGCTTCGGCTTCTGTCGATGACACGACCGATGAAGCCGCAACAGCAGCACCCGAGCCCTTTAAGAACCCACGCCGACTGACGCCTTGGGAGGATTGTTGTGACATGATGAATCCGTCAGGTTCAAGCCAATGAAACAAATGGGCGCAGCAACTGCCCGAATCAACCGGAATAAACGTATACGAATCCGGAGTCAGATTCAAACAAGTGGCCGCATTCCGTTCGTCCTGGCGGCTGACGCCCCATCCCAGGCATGGCGATCCGTCGTTGCAGAAGTGATGCTCTGCGGGCGACGCAGCAAGGCACGGACTGTATCCACATTCCTCAATGCGGGTGGGTCAGTCTGTGTCGTCTTCGTCAACCAGCCGCTTGCGCAGTCGGTTGTGGTCCTGACAGCACGCACAGGGACCAGTTTCAAACATCACGATGGCGCAGACATCGCACCAGTAATCGACTTCATATCGCTGGTCGTTGTCGAACTCATAAACGCGCAGAATCTGAATCAGCGGCTGATCCTGGTAACGCCGCACCAGGATCTGCATCTCTTTTTCACGCAGGCGCTTATCCTTACGAAAAGCTCGTCCGCGAAGGTTTTCGACGATCGGCAGCAGGTGTCCGTCTTTGGTCCGAAGCGCCAGCGAATTCTCGGCAACTTCCGGAACGGTGGAAATGCCAAACTCGCTCTTAAGAGCAGCGGCCAGCCAAACGATCTGCCCTCGTATCAACTCCGTCTGGAATTCAGGTTTGTTGCTGGAATCTTCGGGCGACTTCAACGAAGGTTCCTCATGTGATCCTGCCGCCTGAACTTCGACCGCACGAACTCCACTGAACCTCGATATCTTCTGAAAAACCACGCAACAGACGCCAAGGCTGACAAAGACCACCAGGCCCCGAACGGTGCGACTTATGTCGACACCGATGCCTCGCTGTCGTTCCGACGGACAATGCTCACCAGATGCCGGTGGATTAGAACTATTCTGTGGCATGACCAGCAACCACCAGATCGAACGGAACATCCTGTGTCTTGTTGCCAGCAGTCCCCTTGCCGACGGTGTGCAGTATCCACCAATCGTGAGCCTCGTCGTGTCTGACCGCCAATTCTGAGCCCTCAGTTGCTCTCTGCAGACACATCATCGCGGGATGGGTCGATCCGGCTGCTTCTGCGCTCGATTCCATCAGACTCTTCACGTCCCACACCTTGTCGACAGCATCGTGCTCAACACCAATCATCACCAGAAAGTCGCGAGTGGGTGACGTCCCTTCGTGATTACCATCGATCGGCTGTAATCCAAACCTCAAAGTGTACCAGCCGCTGCTGACTGACTGATCCCGGAAGTCTTTTCCTCTTCTGCTGAAGTGAAGCAGTCCGATCAGCTGTCCGGGAGCGAACGGATACAGTCGGTCTTCGGTCGCCTTAAACCCGGCCTCCACGGGCCATTGTTTGCGAAACCAGATCTCGCAGACGGTGCGACTGGAACTGCGTTTGACTCGGACACCCTTGTCCGCAAATTGCTCTCTTAGCTTTGCCGATACTTCATCCTGGTCAGGTGCCGCATCAATCAATTCAACACTGTGTTCCTGGCCTCTTACGACTGAGAGAGAAACGACGAGCAGGAACGCAGCAATTATGGAACAGAACTTCAACATTGATAATTTTCCTCCGCCAGTAGCGGTCAATACGAGCGGACACTCATATTTTTAAACGAACGAAACAAACAAGGCGTCAACCAGACACGAAATCACCCAAGGCAAGAGCTTTCGAGACCATCGGACAGCGCGTGCATTCGATGTCCTGACGGATCGGAAACATAATCCTGCTGAACGTCACACCGGCAGTCACCGAAAATCAGAGGCTTTCCGCCAGTCGTAGCTCAGCGGCATCAACTTCAAAAGTCCCCAGATAAGCAGTGCGGCTGTCCGGCACCGACCAGCGAGTTCCCAGCCGGCGGGCCTTGACCTCTCCCTCAATCGTCACGCCGGGTACGAAGCCCTGCAGTCCGGTGAGAGGAGGATAGTATGCGGATTCATTGGAACAGATGCAGTCGCCCTTTCGCGCCTTTCGTGTTTGCAGTCGAGCGTAATCACCAATCTGAACACTCGCGGTGACTTTGGCGACGTCAAACTGCATTTTAATCTTCGCCCGGTGCAGACCCGCGATGTCCGCATCGGCAAGACCTGTTTGCAGCAACGCAAATTCTTTTAGAGCAAAGACCTCCTGAGCGTCAGCAGCAGAATCGATGATAATGACGGCCTTCTTCGTTGCGGCATTGTCGAGCCCCTTGAAGCCAAGTGTGTGAGAAGCTTTAACCACGACGGCAACGGATTGTCCGGTAAGATCAACACCAGCCAGACGACCACCGTGGATCTGCCAGGTCATGATGGCATTCTTGCCTGCAGAACCCACTTCGCCGTTGGCGAAACACGGTCCCGTATACACCTGGCATGTTCGAACTTCGACATAGGTACCACTCACGCGATCCGCAGCTGTCGCGGCGGTGGCGCTAACTACCAGTATTATTGAGCTCAGAATGACGGCTCGCATGTAAATTTCCTGTTTATTGAGATCAACGATCAAACTGAAACGCCCAGTCGCTGCAGAACAAGCTGTTTGTGGGCACCACGACCCGGCGACGGCTGGCTGCTGCTCTTGCGAGACGTGAGCCGCAGAACCGAATTGCAGACATTCTAGTTTCCCGCACCCCACTGAGTCCATCGCTTTGGCCCAAATACAGCGTCATACTGGCCAGTACTCGCCGTGAATCGCCTGTTCCGTTACAAGGCGTGCACAGCAACACCTGTAAGGACAAATGTCCGCCTGAACTTCGCGTGAAGTTGCGCGACACGGTCAAATTTCGGCGAGATATCAGAAGTTGGCACCTGACCGGCACCACAGGGCAGATGGGAAGACACCATGGGTGGAAATGACAGTGACTACAATCCGTTCGCAGCTCCGCAGACTGAAACAGCGCCTGCAGTGCGGGTGGACCACTTCGAACCATGCGCCTGCCCGAAGTGCGGCCATGAAGGGGCACAGCCCGCACCCTATGACAAGTGGCACGGACGGCGGGCCCCCAAAGCCATTCAGGATGTTTTGTGCCAGAGCTGCGGCGCTAATTACAATGGCGAAACGGGGATCGTTTATCCACCGAGAAAGAGTCCGCTGATCTGGTTTCTTCTGGCCCTTGGGCTGTTTCTGCTTTATCTGTTGTTCGTCACCAGCCCGGTCTGGCTCTTGATGGTTTTTTTGCAGTGAGTCGACCGCCACTCGGGAAGCGACTCACGTATCCGGAACCGCCGTCACTGTGTGTCAGGTTCAGACACAGACGTCTGGTTTCGAAAACTACGCCTCTCTGACGCCCTGGAAACGAGCATCGCCGAAACCAAGAATCGGATAGAAAATGGGGCCCAGGAAGGCGAGACCAATCCCGAAGCCCGCACTCTTGCCAAAGTTTTCCGCCACAGCGATGGACATCAGAATTGTGACAAATAAGTTGGCCACGGGAACGAACATCAACAGTATCCACCACAGGGGCTTACCGGCGATCCTGAGCAGGACAACAACGTTGTAGAATGGAATGATGCACGCCCAACCCGGCTCTCCCGCCTTATCAAACGTCTTCCACAAACCAGCGATGATCACGATAACCAACGCCAACCAAACTACGAGAACAACAATACTGCCGATGTCTTCCATTTTTTCTCCTTCGAGTTTTGTGTATGACCAGCAGGGAGCACACCGTTATAGGCTATCAGCGTCCCCCCGTGAAAACAAACACGTGCAGTAAAAGCGTCTAAGGGCGGCACGGGATTGATTAGTGCAGACAGCACCGTGCTCGTGGAGAGACGCAAGCTCGTCGGCTGAGTCTCCGTTGCTTATGACTGCTCCTGCCCACTTCGAAGCCGTATGTAATCTTCTGGAGTGTCCATATCGTCAGGGTGTTCGCCGGCCGGTAAGTCCAGCCACTGCACGGATTCAGCGACGGTCAGGCACTTGATGCCCTGTTCGGCCCCCAGTTTGAAAACATCAGGCACCAGTGACCACGAGAAGGAAACCGGGTGTCCGCGGCGATCACCGAAACGCGGTACAACGACCGTATCAAATTCACTGTTCGCTTCGATCACCTGGTTAATCAGTCCGGAAGTCAGTGTCGGCAAGTCAGCCGGCGCCACCATCCAGCGGTCTCCTGCGTCCGGGGCGCACTGTTCCGCGATATGCCCCAGGCCCAGCTGAATCGACTTTTTCATGTCCGGCGGGTCTTCTTCCGGAATCACCAGGTCAGCGTTTGGCCAGCGCCGGCACGCTTTCTGGAGCTGAACATCATCCTTGCGCACAATCACGACAACGCGATCCGCGTGACTTTCGGTCCACGCCAGCAAAACCTGATCGATCACGGTTACGTTGTTCCACGGCAGAAGCAGCTTGTGTTGCGACCCCATTCGCAGACTCTGACCAGCAGCAGGAATGATTCCAAAACACTTCATTTGAGCCTTCATACTCGACCTCGCACACGCACCACGAAGATGATAATCGGTTGGGGACTAATGACAAACGACGGACAACGTGCCAGGATAAAGCGAACCTAGGAGGATTTCGCGTGATCGATTTTGAATATGCCGCCCCTACTCAACTGGACGAAGCCATAAGACTGCTCGCCGCAGCCGGTGACGGTACGCGAATCCTGGCTGGCGGTACCGACATAATTGTGCAATTGAGGGAAGGCCTGCGCAGTGCAGACCTGGTTGTGGACATCAAGAAAATCTCTGAGCTGACTCAGCTGAAACTCTCCGGCGACAAGGGCCTGCATCTGGGAGCGAGCGTGTCGTGCCGGCGAATCTATGACGACCAGAATATCGCAGCCTCATACCCGGGTTTAGCTGACGCGGTCCGCATCATCGGCGGTTGGCAGATTCAAAGCCGCGCCAGTGTAGGAGGAAATCTGTGCAATTCGTCGCCGGCCGCCGATGCGATTCCACCACTGATCGCATACTCGGCGACCGCTCATATTGCCGGGCCAGGCGGAAAACGAATGGTTCCCGTCGAAGAATTCTGTACAGCACCTGGTCACAATATTCTGCAGCAGGGTGAACTGCTGGTCGCCCTGACGCTGCCACCTCAACCGTCGAACGCCGGATCAGCCTATCAAAGATTCATTCCCCGCAACGAAATGGACATCGCCGTTGCCGGGGCTGCTTCGTGGGTACAGCTGGACCAAAGCGGCGAACGGATCGAACAGGCGCGGATCGCGCTGTCGGCCGTCGCGCCCACCCCCGTGTTCGCCGTCGATGCTTCTGAGTGGCTGAAAGGCCAGGTCGTCAGTGAAGAGGTGTTTGCCGAGGCCGGTGAACTGGCCAAACGCGTCGCCTCACCCATCGACGACATGCGCGGCACAGCTGAATATCGCACACACCTGGTCGGCGTGCTGACCAAACGAACACTGGCCACAGCCTGTCAACGCGCTCGGAAATGAGACGTTTGATTGTCGATCTGAACATCGCTTGATTGAAACAAGCCTGACAGAAGGAGTTCACCAGCAACGTGAAGACACACGTAACAACAACCATTAACGGTGCAACCGTCGAGTTTCTGTGCCAGCCCCGCCAGAGCCTTTTAGCAGTGCTGCGCGACGAACTCTCGCTTACCGGATGTAAAGAAGGCTGCAACAACGGCAACTGTGGCGCCTGTACGGTGATGCTGGACGGATTACCCGTGGACAGCTGCCTGGTGCTGGCGGTAGAAGCCGAAGGGGCAGAAATCGAAACTGTCGAAGGAATCGCCGAGCAGGGACATCTGCACCCGCTGCAGCAGTGTTTTCTGGAAGGCGCCGCGCTGCAGTGCGGCATCTGCACGCCAGGATTCCTGGTGACCGCGAAGGCACTGCTGGAAAAGAACCCGCAGCCGTCCGAACAGGAAATTCGATTCGGCCTGGCAGGCAACCTGTGCCGCTGTACGGGCTACGATAAGATCGTTCGAGCTGTGCAGGCCGCCTCCCAGGCATCACCGGAATCTTAGAACCCTGATCTCTGACCACAGCCGTCAAGCATCGCACAGAACAGAGACCGAGGAGAAATCGTCGTGAGTACCGAAGTCGCTCCTGATACACAAACGCCCGCCACGTACAAAGTCATCGGCACACGCCCCGTAAGGCACGATAGTGCTGATAAGGTGACAGGCAAAGCCGTTTACACTGATGATCTGCACGTGCCCAACATGGTCTTCGGCGCGTTCGTGCGCAGCCCGCATGCCCATGCCCGCATCGTGTCAATCGATACCAGCGATGCCGAAAAGATGCCGGGCGTGCTGGCCACCTGCACGTCCGCGGATCTGCCCGACCCGTGGGACAAGGTCGACAATCTCGGCGAAGGCTGCGTCAACTACGCACACCTGTCCGGCAATGTGCTGGCCCGAAACAAAGCGTTGTATAAAGGACATGCTGTCGCCGCGGTAGCGGCCACCGATTCTTACCTGGCTCAGGAAGCCGCCCGACGCATCAGGGTCGAATACGAACCGCTGCCGGCGACGATGTGCGTGCAGGACGCCATGCGAAACGACGCGCCGCTGCTGCACGACGAACTGATCACACACACACTGGATGACAAGCCGGCGCGACCCAGTAACATCGCCAGTCATATTCAATTCGAAAAAGGCAACGTCGACGAGGGATTCGCAGCAGCCGACGTCGTGATCGAACGCGAATTCAAAACCGCGACAGTCCATCAGGGCTACATTGAACCACATGTCTCGGTCGCGCTGTGGAACGAGGATGGCCGGTTGAAGATCTGGACCGCCACTCAGGGTTCGTTCGTGGTACGACAGCAAATGGCCGAACTGCTGAAGATGCCGGTGTCACAAATCACAATCGTCCCGTGCGAAATCGGGGGCGGCTTCGGTGGCAAGATTTCGGTCTACGAACAACCTGTGGCTGCCGTGCTGAGCCGCAAGTGCGGTCGCCCGGTGAAGATCATGATGCAGCGTGACGAAGTCTTTGAAGCGACCGGCCCGACTCCTGCCTCGTTCATGCGAGTAAAGCTGGGTGCCACGAAGGATGGAAAGCTGACGGCTGGAAAAGCCTGGCTTGCATTTGATGCGGGCGCGTTTCCGGGTGGCGTCATCGGTCCGGGCGCCATGTGCGTCTTCAGCTGTTACGACCTGCCGCACGCCACCGTCGATGGCTTTGATGTCGTGCTGAACAAACCCAAGACTCAGGCCTATCGGGCACCCGGATCCACCCATGTCGCTTTCGCCACCGAATGCGTTATCGATGAACTGGCGGAACGACTGAAAATCGACCCCATCGAATTTCGCCTGAACAACGCAGCGAAGGAAGGAACACGACGAGTCGACGGCCCGGTCTATCCGCGAGTCGGATTGGTGGAATGCCTGCAGGCGATACAGGAAAGTGATCACTGGAAAACGCCGCTGACCGGCCCGAATCGCGGACGAGGCGTGGCCTGTGGCTTCTGGTTCAACTGCGGACTGAAATCCAGTGTCACCGCCAACGTCAATGCCGACGGCACGGTCACTTTAGTTGAAGGCTCCACGGACATCGGCGGTACCCGGACATCGATTGCCATGCAGCTGGCCGAAACTCTGGGCATCACCGCTGAAGACGTGATTCCTCAGGTTGTCGATACAGACAGTGTCGGCTTTACTGACGTAACGGGCGGCAGCCGAACCACATTCGCCACCGGGCTGGCTGCTCATGAAGCAGCGCTGGATATTCAAAAGCAGATGGTCGAACAGGCAGCGCAAATCTGGGAGTGCAGCCCTGATGAGGTCACGGTTGCCGACGGCGTCTATCAGGGCAACGGCAAATCGCTGTCATTCAAAGCACTGGCCGTCGAGGCGGACAAAGTGGGCATACCGATCGTTGGTCGCGGAGTCGTTGATCCGCAGTGCTCGACTAATGCCTTTGCAGTGAATCTGGTCGATGTGGAAGTCGATCCTGAAACAGGAAAGGTGACGATCCTGCGATTCACTGTCTGCCAGGACGCTGGTAAAGCGATCCATCCCAGTTATGTGGAAGGCCAGATGCAAGGCGGCTCGGCACAGGGCATCGGCTGGGCACTTAACGAAGAGTATTTCTACGGCGATGACGGCCACATGCGGAACGCCAGCTTCCTGGATTATCGCATGCCGACGTGCTACGACCTGCCGATGATTGACACGATCATCGTCGAAGTTGCCAATCCTGATCACCCGTACGGCGTTCGAGGAGTGGGCGAAGTTCCGATCGTGCCGCCGCCTCCGGCAATTGCCAACGCCATCTATCGCGCAACGGGCGTTCGCTTCTTTGAATTGCCGATGTCGCCGCCCACAGTCTGGAACGCAATTAAGGGGCAGACGACGGGGGAATGACCCATGGCCATCGTATTCATTCCGTCACAACTTCAAAAGCTGACCGGAACCGCGCAGGTCGAAGTCGAAGGAGATACGGTCCGAGCGGTTGTCGAACAGATGGAAAAGCAGTTCCCCGGAATTCAACAACGCCTGTTTGAGGACGATCAGCTATCGCCGACCCTTCAGTTGTCAGTCGATCACGTCATGACACGTGCCCTTTCAACCAGCGTCACGCCTTCCACGGAAATCCATTTCCTGCCGGTCATCGGAGGTGGCTGAGCAGACGTTTCTTAGGCGCGCCATGGTGTTTCAGAATGCAGGAGCTGCTGTGATGGAGAGTAAGATTCTTCGCCGAGACGTTTTGTCGGCTGCCGCTGCGGCAGCATTACCAGCCGTGTGGCCGTCGTCCGCACGGGCCTTACCACCCGGACGGCCAAAGGTGGCTGCCATCTTCACGGTGCTGCGCTTTCGCAGCCACGCGTTCAATATTCTGGAAAACTTTCTGGGCCCGTATTACTTCAACGGTCACCTGACAGATCCAGGCGTTGACGTGGTTTCATTCTACGCCGATCAGTTTCCGAACGACGACATGGCCCGGGAAGTCTCACGGCGTTTTGGAATCCCGCTGTACGATTCTATTGATGAAGCAATGTGCCTGGGAGGAGATCGTCTGGCTGTGGACGCCGTTCTGTCCATTGGAGAACACGGCGACTACCCATACAACAAGCTTGGCCAGCACATGTACCCTCGTAAGAGATTCTTCGATCAGGCCATCGCGGTGATGCAGCGATCGGATCGGTATGTTCCGTTGTTTAATGACAAGCATCTGTCGTACCGCTGGGACTGGTCCAGAAAGATGTTTGACACCGCCCGCCAGCACAGCATGCCGCTGATCACCGGCAGTTCGGTACCACTGGCACAACGGCGCCCGGCAATGACAGTTCCCGATGGAACCGAAATCGAAGAAGCCGTATCGATTCACGGCGGCGGTCTGGAATCGTATGACTTTCACGCGTTCGAAGTGCTGCAGTCATTTGTGGAAGCACGGGCCGGAGGAGAAACAGGGATTACTGAGGTTCAACTGCTGACAGGAGTCCAATTCGAACAGGCACGGCAGTCCGGACTCTGGTCACAGGACCTGGTGGATGCAGCCATGAAGGCCGAAGAAAACATGCGGGCTGTGCGCCAGAGACGACCAACATCAGGTGTCTTTGCAAAACAGCCGGCGGGCATCGGCGCAGACGAAAAGCCGAAACCACGAAGACCGTCCGGGGACTACGCCATCCGCATCAAATACAACGACGGTCTGCGGGCCACGGTACTGAAAATCGGCAGCAGTTCCGACCGCTGGAACTTCGCCTGTCGACTAAAGGGCGAAGCCAGGCCGCGCGCAACGGCATTGTTCAACGGTCCCTGGGGCAATCGCTGCCTGTTCAAGGCACTTTCACACGCAATCCAGCACACGTACACAACCGGCGAAGAACCGTATGCTGCGGAACGCACATTGCTCACGACAGGAGCCGTGGACGCAGTTATGCGGTCATGGAATCAGAATGGAAATTCAATACCAACACCTCACCTGAACGTCAGGTATCAGCCGACCGATTTCACCACTTTCCGTGAATCCGGGGCCACGTGGTCGGTAATCACAAAAGGTGTGCCACAATCATCCGGGTTTGAGCCGCGATCCTACGCCGAGCTGGAAAACTAGACGTTTCACCTTGTAAGACCATCAAAGGCACCTGCAGAATTAACCGTGCCATTGACCCCGGATTTCACCTTATGCCTCAATTCCGGCCGGCCAGTGCATAACCATCGCATTTCGTGTGCATCCGAAATCTGCGGCCATTTGCCACTGCGCTGGTGCTACCGTTATGCGCCATCGGGGTGTCACTGTCGAATGGCTCGTTCGGCGCTGCGGTTGACGCGGTCCTGCTGTTTGCTACCAACCTGATAGCGATCATCGTGGCATCAAGCTTCACCTTTTCGCTGCTGGACGTTTCCACCAGTCGGTCGCTGCCCGGACACCGCCACACGATGCAGTGGGAAAGGTGGGGACTGGTTGCTCTGTTGGCTATTCTGGCCAGCCCGCTGAGCATGAAACGGTGGTCACAGCCGGACGAAGGTCGGCCACACACGGCCGTATACACTGTAACTCGTGACCTCTCGCGCAAACTGGACGAATGAATCGCGCGGACGCCGGAAGTCGACATCTCGTGTCCGGGCCGCGCGAGCGTCAATCAGGTGGTGATCATCCACATTACGGCGTACCACGAACGGCCACTTGCATATGCCGACGAACTGCGCGCGATCGTTCGGGCACAAATGGGGAATAACGAAAGAACGGTCAACATGGCTACTCTGCACTGGCTGAGGTGCAGCGACAAAGAGGAAGAGTAATCGCCTGAACAATAGCGTCGATCGTCAAATGTACTCGATGCATCGTGGTCACCGCATGGCGCGTCCGGTGTAGCAATTTGCGGTGCAGCGGAATGTGAGCGAAGAACGTGCCGTGAGGCACGTTCTTCGGCAGCGCACAGGAACTGCTGGCTCCGGCGATCATCTTCCGCCGCCAGCACACAGTGCCTCGGCAGGCGATCGGCACAGCTTCGTCGAATGGACCGGAACCCAAAGTCCTCCGGGCAGGTTGTGTCAAAAATCATAATCTGCCACGGTCCGGTCGCTTGATCAGCGACGAGCTATCGGATATTCGTGACAGTTCGACAGGAACAACGGGCGAGAGCGTCCCTGCGCACAGCTGGGACGTCTGTTTTCCAGTCGGCACGAGAGTGCCGATATTCCTTGGTCTCTGAGTGCAATTCATCCCTGCAAAGAGGTTTTCGGGGAAGTATTTGAAGGTGAGAACGACACATGAACAGGAAACTCAGATACGTATTTTCATTAGCGGTGACACTGGTCAGTTTTCAACTGACCGCATCAGCGCAGGACGCAGCAGATGCTGCAAAGGAAGAGACGCCAGCGGCAGCTGTATCTGAAGATGCCGCAGGTCCGCTGGAAGAATCTGACGGGATTGTGGAAGAAGAAGCCACAGTCGCAACTATCTTCGTGGCACCGGAACCGGATTATGACAAAGGTGACATCGCGTGGATGCTGGTTTCGATCGCCCTGGTGCTGATGATGACGTGTCCAGGGCTGGCGCTCTTCTATGGGGGACTCGTTCGTAAGAAGAACATCCTGAGCGTCATGATGCAGTGTGTCTTTCTAATGGGGTTGATGTCGGTTGTCTGGGCGGTAATTGGCTACAGCCTCGCGTTCGGAGGCGAGAATCCTTACTTCGGAAACTTCGACCATCTTCTGCTGAAGGGCGTGAGCCCGGCAGACGGAGTGGGAACCGCCGAATCTCTGGCAAGTAAACAGATCTTCGTTGCGTTCCAGTGCATGTTCTTCATCATCACACCCGCTCTGATCTGCGGTGCATTTGCCGAACGCATGAAGTTCAGCAGCATGGCCGTCTTCTGTGTACTGTGGGGGCTGCTGATTTATTGTCCTATCGCGCACTGGGTCTGGTGCGATTACGGCTGGCTGTGTGAATGGAACGAGAATGCACCATACAAAGCGATCGACTTTGCCGGAGGCCTGGTCGTCCACATCAGTTCGGGTGTCTCGGCCCTGATCTGCGCAATCGTGCTTGGCAAGCGAAAAGGTTTCCCAACACAGCCGATGCCTCCACATAATCTGACGTATACCTGCATCGGCACCGGTCTGCTGTGGGTTGGCTGGTTCGGATTCAATGGCGGCAGTGAACTGGGCGCGGATGGTCGAGCTGTTAATGCCGTATTCGCGACACACCTCGCGGCGGCAGCCGGAGTCCTCGGGTGGTCACTCATGGAATGGCTGAAACAGGGCAAGGCCAGCATTCTGGGAGCTTGTTCCGGTGCGGTTGCCGGACTTGTCTGTATCACGCCGGCCAGCGGCTCTGTAACGCCGGTAAGCGGCATCATCATGGGCTTTATTGCTGGTGTATTCTGTTACGTCTGCTGCACAAAGATGAAGAATTCTCTGGGCTACGATGACTCACTTGATGCCTTTGGTGTGCATGGGGTGGGCGGAACTCTGGGCGCCCTGCTGACAGGTCTGTTTGCGACACAACTTGTCACCGGAGCTACGGAGCCAGCCGGCTTCTTTGACGGAAACAAGGGACAGATCATGGTACAGCTGGTCAGCGTGGTGGCAGCCGTTGGTTTCAGCGCTGTCGGCACATTCATTCTGCTGAAAATCATTGATCCGATCATGGGACTGAGAGTCAGCGAGGAAGAAGAAATTCAGGGACTGGATATCAGTCAGCACGGTGAAGAGGGCTACATCTTCCAGTAAGAACGTGCGGTCGTCAGCAGTCATGGCAGATCTCGCAGAGGCCTTATGTGCGAAATCTGTCCCTGGCAGTTCGACGCCGTTCATGTGCCAATACTTTCGATAAAGCATAAACCTAACAAAAAATGGAACACAGAAATGAAAAAGATAGAAGCGGTCGTCCGCCACTTTAAACTGGAAGACGTCAAATCCTCAATCACCGAAGCTGGTGTCCAGGGAATGACAGTGACCGAAGTTCGTGGATTTGGTCGGCAGAAAGGTCACAAGGAAACATATCGCGGTGCAGAATACATCGTGGACTTCATGCCGAAAGTAAAGATCGAAATCGTGGTCGGTGACGACGAACTGGACAAAGTCGTCGACGCAGTTGTCAACTCAGCCCGAACGGGTCAGGTTGGTGACGGTAAGATTTTTGTCAGCAACGTCGAAAAGATTATCCGAATCCGAACAGGCGAACTGGACGAATCTGCGATTTAGATCTGTACGCCGTAACAGCACGGATAACCTGGCGTCGTGAGAAATTCTTCTCACGACGCTTTTTTGTGCAGGGTCACTTTCCTGAACCGGCAATTCCGTAGACAATTGCTGATTACCGTTGTTGAAACATGAGTTGCGTTAGCCGATTGTCCCCGAGGTGAGTCGTGCCGGAAAAACTGATCGTTGTGATCGAAGATGATCGCGAAATCTCCAACACCGTCCAAACCGTGCTGAAAGCGTCCGGTTATCAGGTACTCGCTGCCACAAATGGGCAGGACGGTCGCAAGCTCATTACGTCCCGGAAGCCGGATCTTGTACTGACGGACATGATGATGCCACGTATGGGAGGATTTCCGGTGCTGGAATCTCTTGGCGAAATGGAAAATGCCCCCAAGGTCATCATGATGACAGCCAACGAAGGCAGTCGTCACAAAGCATACGCGGAAATGCTGGGCGTGGTTGACTACCTGCGAAAACCGTTCGCCATGGAAGTCCTGCTGGAAGCCGTCAACCGAGCATTAAGCGACGAACCGGCAGACTGACGATGCACTGCACAGGACACGGCACATCAGAACCGTCACGGCGCGGTGCCGCAAAGCAGAGCCCCGTCAATGACAATGCCGTGCGTCAGGCAGATGCGGTGCGTCCTTCCCCATGCCGGAAACAACTCTGCCTGCCGCACGCACACACTCGTACCCCGACGAACAGCCGCGTGCAAAGGATAGTCCCCAGCCCTTGAGATATCGCCGTGCACTTCACATCGACACCTGAGTTGCTCAGAATGTCAGGACAAGCAACATCTCGTCGCAGGGCTTTTCAATGTGCACAATTTCCGCTCGCCTGATCCGTACTCTTCTTTTGCTGACGGTCGCTGTTCCCGGTGCCACCGCGCAGGAGAAGAAGGAAGACACAGTTGCCTGGCAAGAATCAGCGAGCTGGAGCGTTATCGGGACGCACTTCGATCCACCCGCAGCATTTGCCAACGACTTCGGCCCGCATCGTTCGCCGCTCCGGTTTCATGACGGCTCAACGGTTCGTTCCGTGGCTGACTGGAAGCGACGCCGAAACGAACTGGTAGGTCAATGGACGGAGTTACTCGGTCAGTGGCCGCCACTGATTACTGAGCCGCACGTTGAGGTGTTGGAAACCGAACGCCGCGAAAACTTCGTTCAGCAGAAAATCCAATTCCTCTGGACGCCCGACGAATCAACAACGGGATACCTGCTCATTCCGGACGGCGCGGACAAACGGCCAGCAGTCCTGAGTGTCTTCTATGAGCCGGAAACAGCGATCGGCTTCAACAATCCTCATCGGGACTTTGCCCTGCAACTGGCAAGACGTGGATTCGTGACACTTTCCATCGGAACGACGGACGCATCAGAAGCAAAGACCTATGCGCTGTATCACCCGGAAATCGACAACGCAACGGTGCAGCCGCTGTCGATGCTGGGGTATGCAGCAGCCAATGCGTGGCATGTCCTGGCCAGTCGTTCGGAAGTAGACGAAAACCGAATCGGCATCGTCGGGCATTCCTTTGGCGGCAAGTGGGCCATGTTTGCCGGCTGCCTGTTCGATCGGTTTGCCGCGGTCGCGGTGTCAGATCCGGGAATCATGTTCGACACCCATCCCAGCGTAAACTACTGGGAGCCCTGGTATCTGGGCTGGCACCCCCGTCCGTGGCGTAAGCGAGGCATCATCACGGAGACAAATCCGGGACGCGGTCTGTACCCTCAACTCCTGGAACAAAAACGGGATCTGCATGAACTGCACGCTCTGATGGCTCCTCGGCCATTTCTGGTATCCGGTGGCGCCGTGGATCCGCCGACACGGTGGCGTGCTTTGAATCATCTGGTCAGAATAAACAAATTGCTGGGTTATCGACGAAGGGTGGGCATGACCAATCGTCCGGACCATGCGCCGAACGAGGCATCGAATGCCGTAATCTATGGATTCTTCGACCATTTTCTGCGACCCGGTACTGACAATGGAGAAAACGAATGAAGCGATTGATTTCGCCTGTCACCAGCAGTCTTCTATTGTGTCTTTGGCTTCTCGCCGGACCGCAGTGCGTCATTGCCGGCTGGAAGGCTGGTGTCGCTCGCACCGTCATCACACCGGAAACCTCGGTCTGGCTGGCCGGATACGGATCCAGGCGAGCACCGGAAGGAAAGCTGCATGACCTGTGGATGAAAGCACTCGCTCTGCAGGATAACGATGGACACCGTGTCGTCCTGATCACCAGCGATTTCCAGGGCGTGCCCAAGGTCATGAGCGATCCGGTGTTTGCTCAGGTGGAGGAAGAATACGGACTAAAACGCGACCAGATCATGTTCACGTTTTCGCACAACCACTGCGGCCCGCGTCTGGGCGACGACCTTGTTGACTACTATCCCGTCGATGCCGATCAGGTGAAGCTGGTCGACGCGTACACGACAAAGATGGTTTTGCGGACTGTCGCACTTGTTGGTGATGCCCTGGCTGCTCTGGCCCCCGCATCACTGGAACACGGTAGTGGGTACGCAACCTTTGCTGTGAACCGTCGCAACAACCGCGAAGCCGACGTCCCCGCAATTCTATCTCGCGGCGAACCACTGGTCGGCCCCGTCGATCATTCCGTACCTGTACTGAAGGTGGTTCGGCCAGACGGCAGACTGGATGCCGTTGTCTTCGGATACGCCTGCCACCCGACGACGCTCAGCTTTACAAAATGGTGCGGCGATTTTCCAGGATTCGCTCAGCTGGAAATCGAACAGAATCACCCTGGCACCACTGCAATGTTCGTCAACACCTGCGGCGGCGACCAGAATCCGTTGCCACGCCGCACTGTCGAACTGTGTAAGAAATATGGTCACATGCTGGCGACGGCCGTGGAAGAAGCACTGGAAAAGCCACTCAGCAACGTATCCTCCGGGATCCGTTCAGAGTTCGAGTATATCGACCTGCCCTATCAGGAGGTCGTCACTCGCGAGAAACTGAACGTGGAAGCGAAGAGCACGAATGCACTGTTGAAACGCTGGGCGGAACGGATGCTCCGCAAACTGGATGCCGGAGAAACATTCCCTTCATCTTACAGCTACCCGATCCATGCGTGGCGACTGGGTGACGAGATGAACATCATCGGCATGGGCGCCGAGACGGTGGTCGACTACGCCTTGCGTTTTAAGGAAGAGTTCGGGGAGGGAACATGGGTGTGCGGATATGCGGACGACATGATCTCCTATATTCCTTCCCACCGCGTCTGGAAAGAGGGCGGGTACGAAGGAGGATATCGACTCTACGAGTACGGCCGCCCGGCCTACCGCTGGGCTGAAGGCATCGAAGACCGTATTGCCACTTCGGTGCACAAACTGATGAAGCGTACCGGCGGACAGTCACAGAAAGACAATGCGCCATGATCTGGGACCTGCACGGACATTTTTCCGGTGTGGATGGAGCGACCGTCGATGAACGGATCGCCAGACTAATGGAGTACGCCGACCGCATGGGCGTGGAACGACAGGTATTTTTCATGGGCTGGCCCTGGTCACGGGACCCGACACCGGAAGAATTCCGAAAACAGAATGATCAGGTGCTGCAGGCAATCAGCCACTGGCACGACCGAGCCTTCGGGTTCGCCTACCTAAACGGCAGGTACCCGAAGGAAAGCCTGGCCGAACTTGAGCGGTGCGTGGCGGATGGCCCGATGGTCGGCGTCAAACTATGGGTCTCGTTCAAATGCAGTGATCGGAAGATAGATCCCATTATTGTGCGTTGCGGAGAACTGAAGGCGGCCATCTATCAGCACACATGGTTGAAGGTGCAGGGGAACAGTCCTGGCGAATCCACGCCCACAGATCTGGCGATACTGGCCCGCCGCCATCGCAGTGTACCCATAATCTGCGGCCACACGGGTGGTGACTGGACACGCGGCATCCGGGCAGTCCGAGCGGAAAAGAACGTCTCCATCGGAATTGGCGGCTCAGAACCTACCGCAGGTTTTGTGGAAATGGCTGTTCGCGAACTCGGTGCTGACAGAGTGATCTATGGCAGTGACATTGGCGGGCGAAGTTATGCATCACAACTGGCAAAGGTCCAGGGCGCTGATATTCCCGCGGCGGACAGGGAACAGATCCTGGGACTCAACCTGAAACGCATGCTGACACCCATTCTGAATGCCAAAGGTATGAAACGGTGATCACGGATATCAACATCAATCTGTCACAGTGGCCGTTCCGTCGCTTGCCGCTCGACGAAACTCCGGAACTGGTAGAGAAGCTGCACCGAAATGGAATTACGCAGGCATGGGCCGGCAGTTTTGACGGCGTCCTGCATCGCGATGTCGCCGGCGTAAACTCTCGACTGGCAAACGAATGCGGACTTCATGGCGAGGGAATTCTAATCCCGTCGGGTAGTGTCAATCCCATGCTGCCTGACTGGCAGGACGACGTGCGTCGCTGCCACGAACAGCACGGCATGCGGTCGATTCGCATTAATCCGAACTACCACGGTTACAAACTGAATGACCCGATCTGCGACGAACTCTTCCAGCAGGTCGTCACCCACAAGCTGATTGTTCAACTGGTATTGAAGATGGAAGACGTGCGAACTCATTTCCCGCTGATGATGGTCCCGACCGTGGACATGACGCCGCTGTCAGATCTGATCCAGCGACATCCCGACGTACGCCTGATTCTGATGAACAATTACAACACGTTACGGGGCGAGACACTATCGAAGGCAGCACAGGCAGAAAATGTCTATTTTGATATCTCACACGCCGAACAGGTCGGGGCGTTGGAGAAAATTACGAAGAGCGTGCCGTACGAAAAACTGCTCTTCGGTTCGCACGCTCCGTTCTTTTATCTTGAAGCAGCACTGTTGAAGTTCAAGGAATCAGAACTCGGTGAAACGATCACACGAGCGATTCAGTTCAAAAATGCAGAACGACTGTTGAATGAACCGTAATCGGCAGCACAGGGCAGCCTGGCGGATATTCAGACGACATAAGCAATCGGATCGGTCGTACCCGCATCGGCGAACCCTCTTAACCGCAGCAGGCACGAATCGCACTCGCCACAGCTGATACCGTCCGGTGACGGATCATAGCAACTGTGAGTCAGACCGTAGTCCACTCCCAGTTCCAGTCCGCACCGGATGATCTGCCCTTTGGTCCATGAAACAAGTGGCGTATGCACAGAGATTCGCTGCCCGTCGACACCTGCTTTGGTTGACAGATTTGCCATCGTTTCAAAGGCCGCCACGAATTCCGGTCGGCAGTCAGGGTAGCCGCTGTAGTCGATGGCGTTGACGCCAACGAACAGGTCATGTGCCCCGATCGATTCCGCCAGACCGAGCGCCACGGACAGAAAAATCGTGTTCCGCGCCGGCACGTACGTGACAGGGATTCCTGAGCTCATCTGGTCATCCGACCGGTTGTGAGGCACGGCAATGTCGTTGGTCAGGGCAGAGCCCTGAAAGATTGAGGCATCAACAGAAAATACGACCCGACTGGTCACACCATTCGCTGCACAAACCTTTGCCGCAGAATCGAGCTCGAATCGATGCCGCTGGCCGTAGTCGAAGGATATGGCATGCAACTCCCAGCCTTCACAACGTGCGATCGCCAGCACCGTAGCAGAATCCAGTCCCCCGCTGACCAGCACGACGGCCTTCTTACGTGTTTCAATCGGTGACATTATAAAATAACTCTGCAGAACAATCACGGTTGACAAGCGACAGGGTCAATTCCTGAGACGGGAGATACAGTCAGATCAGACACTGTTCATCTGAAAAAGACTCCCAAGCTGTCACCCAGTCCGAACAAATCGGTTTTCTGAGTGTCAGTGTGACGATACTATGCTGGTGATGCTGCGGCCCGCGGCAGCGTTTTCAAAGATTCGTCCGTTTTTGAGTCATACGCAAGACCAGGGCTTCCGGTCCATTTGCTCGCGGACTGCCAGCATGCTTTGTGAATGATCCAACGGCGTCCCGGCGTCAGAGCAAAACGGCCTGCCGGCGACTCCGCATTTAGAAGGTGATAACCCGTTGGGAGACCCCAAACGCGAAGAACTCAAAGTGGCCGACCAGCGCGCCGTGCTGGCGGGTGTGTTTGATCCCGATCAATGCAACGACCGGAACGTGGCCCTGGACGAACTAAAAGGCCTGGTCAAAACTGCCGGCGTTACTGTTGTAGGCGAAATCGTTCAGTTTCGAGACACGCCTCATCCCGCTCATTGTCTGGGAACAGGCAAACTGGACGAATTGAGACTTCTGGTGGAAACGACTGACGCGGAAATGGTTGTCTTCGACAACAATCTGACACCGTCTCAGGGTCGAGCCCTTGAACAGGCTGTGGAAAAACCGATCGTCGATCGCAGCGAAGTTATTCTGGACATCTTCGCCACTCACGCCCAGACGCACGAAGCTATGCTGCAGGTAGAGCTGGCGCAGCTGATGTACTTTCGCACGCGACTGAAACGCATGTGGACTCACCTGGAACGCATTACAGGCGGTATTGGCGCAGGCCGCGGACCGGGTGAAAAACAGCTGGAAACCGACCGCCGACTGATCGACAAACGCATCTCTGAACTCAAACGCAAACTCAAGAACGTAGAGCAGCGCCGTGAACGTACGGTATCGCACCGACAGGAACAACCCGCGGTTTCTCTGGTCGGTTATACGAACGCAGGCAAGAGTACACTGATGCGAGCTCTGACCGGGGCCGATGTGCTGGTCGAAGACAAGCTGTTCGCAACACTTGACACACGTACCCGCCGCTGGTCGGTTCCTGGCTACGGCGAAGTGCTGCTCAGTGACACGGTCGGTTTTGTGAGAAATCTTCCTCATCACCTCGTAGCGTCATTTCGTTCAACACTGGAAGAAGCTCGCCATGCAGACCTGCTGCTGCATGTGGTCGATGCCAGCAGCGCAGATGCGGAACGCCAGATTCATACATGCTATCAGGTCCTTGACGAGATCGGCGTGGACTGTACCAACGTCGTGCTGGTTCTGAATAAAGTCGACATGGTGGATGATCGTTCCGTGATCGACGTACTTCGACGACATTATGACGACACGATCACGATCAGTGCATCCACTGGTCACGGACTGGATCGATTATATCAGGTCGTTGCAGAACGCGTCGCTGGCGGGTTTGTGACAGTTGAAATCGAAACCAGTACGGGCAACGGTAAGCTGTTAGCCTGGCTGACTCAACATGCTTCCGAACTGGACCGCACCTATACTGACGATACGTCCACTCGCGTCAGCATCACGTGCCGGATGGCGCGTCATATTGCCGACGGAATTGACGATCCGGATGTGATCGTACGTCATTCAGAAGAGGTTTCAGGAAACCACTCAGAAGTTGTTTAGGGTGCAACACAAGCCCGCGGGAATCCACCGTTCGTCAGACGTGGCGGAAACTGAACACCCACCTGCCAGTTTTCTGATCAGGCCATAGCCGCGAAAAGCCTGAGAAAACGGCATACTCAGGCACCGCGGGATAATATCCTCCGTTCAGCGTCCCGCCGGTAACGTCAGCCGTTCTTAGCCCGTTCACCGAATCGGCAGACTTCGACTGAAAGGGATCTTCCTCAGCTGCAGAAAATTGTGCAGCAGCTGAGCAATCTGCGGCGGATCCCGCCGATGTCGACAAAGTCCCGGCGATCATTCTGACGATCTCAGAAATGGCAGAAGGAACCATCCCTGCATCCTCCTTTGAGCTCTCAGCTGCCGAGCCACGGACGATGTGTCGCAGAAAGGAAGTCGTCATGCGACTTGATCGATACACCCTCTTCACGGGTATCGCTGTTTTGGCAATGACCGGCTGCTCGACCGGGCGCTATGCATCCGCCCCGGTGTCTCAGAACAGCCACGTCGCTGCGCCGACCAACAACTACAACGTAGATCCGGCCCCAGCCCCGCAACCGGAATCGGCGCTGCCGGCTCCGACAGCCAGCGAGGTTTCGCACGTTAAGAGTGTCGGCCTGATAAGTATACTGTCGCAGACTTACCAGGGACCGTGTGGTGAAGAAACGTGCGCACCACGTGACACCTGCGAAACACTCTCGCCGTGCGCGGCCCCCGAACAACCGTGCTGTCCATTAGAGGCCGAATGTGCGGAACATGGCGGCAAGTGTGCCCCGTGCTGGAAGAAGATGTTTGATCGTTGGCACTGGCCCAGGAAACAGAGCCTGTGCACACCAGAACCACTTTGCTGTGCTCAGAAACGACAAAGTTGTGTTACAGAATCACCGTGCGTCGCGAATACAACGTGTGCCGTGCCGGAACGATGTCAGCCAGTTGTCACACAGGACTGTTGCGGTGCGGCGGGCTGCAGTGACAACATACAACACAAGGGAATCATGTCCAGCCTCTGTGATCGGCTGTTTCGCAAGCACCAGACCGGTTGTTCATCACAGCCATCGTGTAGCGACGACTGCACCGTGGAATGCGGCGACATTTGTAACAACACATGTTCACCACTAACTCCTCAGAGCCGGAACGCTCCCTGTCGCCCTTCCCATGGCGGATCACCGCTGGCACCTTGCCTGGAAGATCCATTCGTGCGTCACGAAAATGCAGCGACTGCTGACCGATCAGCAGATCCGCCAGCTGAAATCACTGCACCGGTTGTTCCTCCGCTACCGGCCCTGAACGGCAATACGCCCCGTGCACCAGGAACGGCACCGGCCGTCCAACCGCCGGGCAGCACATTAGACCCGTCACCACTGAATCCGGCGCCGCAAAACAGTATTGGACCACAGACGTATGTCGAACCACAAATCTGGCCACGATTGAAGGTCGCCCCCATCGTCCGACATTCCCGGCAGGCAGCTACGTATCCTGCAAACTGGAGTCGGTAATAGAATCGACGACTGTGCCGCAAAACCTATGGGACGGGGTTTGGTTCAAGAAACCGGGAAAATCGGACATATCTTCCCTGCCTCAGACCGGGCCAGGCAAACGTCTGTTGTCAAAACACGGGAACCGTCACCATGCACCAGTGGCCCCGGGCGGACCGCTCATAATACTACTCCTCGCATCGCCGATAGAACTCTGTGCGATATGCCGAACCTGTAATACGGTCGGAGGTACGGTGTCGAGCGTCAATGTGATACCCGACACGATTGTAGACACCCGCACGCTCCGCCTGTGTCTAAATTCGCTGATTCACCCGTGGGCTTCGAGGCTTGACCAGATGGCGACGGCGTGCGAACTATAGGGCAATTAGGAGACATACGTTACAAATCTGGACGTGCTGGCCGATCGCTCTTACGAAAGATGGCTTGGCAAGATGCGGCTAAGGCAGCCTTTACGCCGTTTGGCTGATTATCTTAGAATTCGGTAGTTAGTCAGTTTCCGAATCGTCGGGAAGCGGGCGACAGACTGTGAGCGAAGTCGTTTCATCGCCAATCTGTGAGTTTCCGGCAGCAATTTTCTTGCCGCAACCGAAATCAATTCAAACGACAATGAAAAAGCAACTACTCGCCATTACGGGCGCCTGTGTGTTGATACTGACAGGTGCGGCAGGAGCCTTAGCGCAGGAGCCGCACCATCCTCAACTCTCGATCGGGCATCAGGGTGTTACTCGACTTAAGTCAGATCTGAAAACATTGCTGAGCCTGACATCTGAAAAGGATCAGGAGCAGCTGCAGAACCTGGTGGATTTCGTTGACCTGATGGCCTATGGACTGGACTCGGAAAAGCCGATCAGTGTTGATTTATTGACGGGGATGACGCCGCTGCACTATGTGATTTCTGCAGCATATAAGAATGATCCAGCCCTGGCGGCCCCCGGGCTTCCACCATACGCAGATTTGCTGGACAACCTGAATTCCAACTTCGTTCTTCAGGAAGTCGGGAATGACTGGCGCGAACTACTGCCGCCGGATCAGGGATGGTTACGTCTGATGCCGGACATCAAGACTGCCACCATGATTCTGACAACGAAAAGTAACCATGCGTTGTTGAAGCAGATCGTTCAGAAGATACAGAACCCCCTGTCGGCCATTAGTGAATTGCTGGAAAACGACTGCGGCACCGGAATACAGCTGATCAACACAGCGCATACCATCGAAGATCAGGCGAAACGTGCGGCATCGTTTGGTGAGCTGACCGCCATCCGGATGGATACACTTCAGAAGCGGCCTGCAGAATCAGTCACTGAATTTAACCTGCGGAAGGGGGCGATCTCTCATCAGCTCATGGAACTTGAACGATTAATGGTCGAGGGCAACGATCTTCGCGCCCGCGCATTTCTGAACTCAGCCGACAAGTCTGCTCGCATTCTGTTTACCGGTGACGGTATCCCGGAGACCAGTCTGGCTCAGAGCATTGCACTGTTTAATAAGCATGAGGATGCGTTTGCGTCAGTCTCCAGGGACGAAAACTCAATTTTTTCACTGCGTGTGAATCACCCCATTGATCAACTTCGCCAGACCAACGCCTATGATTTCATTAAACTGTTAAACGGCGACGTGGAAGCACGCATTGTTGCCTCACAAAGACTTTCTGATGATCAGAAAACGGCTGTGCGCGATTTGTACAGTGGTGTCATGACGGTCGTAAAAGACAGTATCGAATCAGGCAACGTCAACGGGTTTGTCGAGACGTGGCTGAATGCCGACGAAAAGTTCGCCTCCATCGGAGCCATCACAGCCACGGATGCCACTCGACTTGACGACACACTGGCCCTGATCGCCAGGACGGGCAATGGCAACATAGTCGAGACCGCTATTGAAAAGGTGGGGGACGTCACAATCCATCGCATTCAGTTGGGCAAAGGTTTCCTTAAGTTGCTGGACCGTTTTTTTGGCGAAGAGATGCCGGTTTTCATCGGAACTTCCAGCGACACCGTCTGGTTTGGAACCGGACCGGATTCTCTGGAAATGCTGAAGCTGGCGGTCAATGAACTGCAGGAGCCTGCTGATTCAGAGGTGATTCTGAAAGTGGAGGCCAGACTTCTGCCATGGGCAAAACATGCCCAAAAAGTGGTCGATGCAACACCGGAACCAACAACTGCAGACGACAAGCGAGTTCGACGTGATCGACAACGTGATCTGGCCCGAGCAATCGAGGCGCTGGCCACAGACAATCAGGACGATGTGAAATTCGACGTGACGGTTGATGAAGGCACTGTCTCCGGTGAGGTCTTTGTGAACACGGGCCTGCTGCGGTTTGTCGGAAAACAGCTATCTGCGTTTTCCAAAGAAAACTTTGATTAGCAGCAGGGACAAATTAGGCGAAATAAGGCCCGGCCTGTACTCCACGTGCAGAGACGTACCAATGGATGAAGAATCCGAAGAGTCAAGAAACGACGATAACGATGCGCCCGTTGATGACATCGAACTGGCCTATCGGGAAGCTCTGAAATCGATCGACGAAGCCGAGTATCAGGTTGGGTCCGCTCTTCGCGAACTTTCCGATGATACTGACGAAGAGTCAGACGTCGATGAAGAAGCTGCGTTCACGTCCATCGGTCGGCAACTGGCAGACGACTTGACGGATGAAGAATCCGCCCTGTCAACGGTCCCGTTGAATGACAGAGAATTGTCACCAGTCTCGCCGCGTGCAGTCGTCGAAGCCGCCTTGTTTGTCGGTGGGGATGTTTCACTGACAGCACGACGACTGGCTTCACTGATCGGCAACGACACCGATGCCAGACTGTCTGTCCACATCATCGACCAGTTGAACGAAGCATATTCGGCTGAAAACAGACCTTACGAAATTCGGCTGCATGAAGGTGGGTTTCGTCTGGAACTGAAAGAGCAGTTTGCCAACGTCCAGCTGAAAGTCTTTGGCCTTGGCCCCAGAGAAGTCCGTCTTTCCCCTGAAACTCTCGAAGTACTGGCGTTCATCGCTTACAACCAGCCGGTCGAAAAGAAAGAACTAGCCGAACTCAGCCAGCGCAATGCCCAGACGGTGCTCAGGCAGTTGCTTCGCCTGCGACTTGTGGAACTGGAACGCACGGGCACTCGTCGGTCAGAAGTGGCGTATCGCACCGGCCAGCGATTCCTTGACCTGTTCGGTCTCAATGATCTCGCAGACCTGCCGCAAGCCGACGTATTCAGTTTCAAATAACATTAGCGCAGCGTGGCACCAACTAAGATAAAACGAACACCAGTGAGTTATTCTGACTGCCATTCAAGAGTGCCGTGCAGCCCTCTTGGGTCGCTAAAACGACATACACGGCGCGTTGCTGATTTTCAGGATTCTTCTGCGCTGCAGGCTGAAAGCGGCACTCCACAAGACGGATGACACGACTGGTGACGGACGAAATCAGATTACTGAACGAAATGAAGCTGATTCCCGCTCTGTTTGATGAACTGCGGGCATTATCCGGCAGCGAACTGGCCATTCAGCAAAAACTTCGGACCAGGTACGATGCCGCGCTGGTCCGGGCAGCAATGGCCGTTCAGACGGCAAGAACGAAAGCAGAAGGCAAACTTCCTGAGGCCTGCAGGCTGTGGCTGACGCGGGTGGGACTGGAACAGTCAACGGCATGGGAAGTCGCACAACATAAGACTCAACGTTTCCCTGACAGCCAGCACGTTTTTGACCTGTGTTCCGGGATTGGCGTGGACACCGCCACGTTGCTGTCGCGAGGAAGTGTTACGTCGGTCGACGTCGATCCCGCGATGTTGCTTCGATGCCAGTGGAACATTGAAACGTGGATTGCAGGCAATGCTGTTCGTGCAGGCGGAGAGTGGCAGCAGAAGGCTACCGATGTCCTGGGCCTGAATCTGTCGGAAAAACTTGTTCATCTGGACCCGGATCGTCGGAAGGATCGTGACCGGCCTGCCAAGCGTCTGGAACACTACCATCCCGACCTGCAGTGGATGCAGCAACTCGTCCAGACGGCCGCCGGCGGCGCCTTAAAACTTGGCCCGGCCAGCAATTTCATGCAGAAGTTTCCACAGAGCGAAATTGAACTGATCAGCCAGCACGGTGAGTGTCGTGAAGCAACCGTATGGTTTGGCAGTCTCGCGGGGAAGAAGTCGTTCCGAGCAACAGTGTTGCCTTCCGGCGAATCACTTTCCGCCGACCCGCTGGACGCGTGGTGTCCGACAACGGATACATTTTCCGACTACATTCTGGATCCCGACCCGGCCGTCGTACGATCCGGTCTGCTCGACACGGTCGGTGAGATACATAACTTGCAAAGAATAGATAAAAAGGATGAGTATTTCACAGGCGCAAGAATCCCCGACACGAAGTTTGTGCACGGTTTCGCCATTGAAGCTGTGCTTGGTAACAATCCGACCGAATTAAAGCGTTATCTGCGGGCGAACCCGGGGCGTGACTATGAGATCAAGTGTCGTCACCTGAGTGTTAACGCCGACACATTACGAAAACAGCTTCCTCGCGGAGAGGGGCCGATCAAGGTGTTGTTCTATGTTCGCCGAGCCGGCAAGGCCACGGTGGTCGTCGCCAGAAGAACAAGAAATGGAAAAATTACTGAGTAAACTCCGTCGACGAGTCGGATTCTGAGAACTAACGTACTCATGACGGATACTACAAAACAGCTGCGAACACATTGATGGTCGTTCGCAAAGCTTACGGAAAAGTGTCGAAGCAGATTTTGCATTTCAGTCTGGCGGGGACTGTTGTGAATCGAAATCATGTGACGATATCGACCGGAACACCTGTTCTGCTGACATGGAGAAAGCAATGAACAATGTTCTATCGGTGGTGCTGGCAGGAGGAAAAGGCTCCCGTCTTGACCCGCTGACTGCGGACCGCAGCAAGCCAGCCGTACCGTTTGGCGGTGCCTTTCGCATTATCGATTTTTCGCTTTCCAACTGCATCAATAGTGGTCTGCGAAGGATCCTTGTGGTCACGCAGTATAAGGCAGCCAGCCTTGAGCGCCACATCGAGCGTGGCTGGCACTTTCTGTGCAATGAACTTGGCGACTTCGTACGCGTGCGTCCGCCGGAACAGCGCGTTGGCGAAAGCTGGTATCTGGGCACTGCGGATGCTCTTTATCAGAACATCTACACCATCGAAAAAATAGCGCCCAAGCACGTTCTGATCCTGAGCGGTGATCACATCTATCAGATGAACTATCGTCGCTTCGTGTCCGATCACATTCAGTCGGAAGCGGACTGCAGTATTGCCTGTGTACCGGTGCCGGTGGAAGAAGGACGTCGCTTTGGTGTCATGCAGGTTGACCGCGACAACCGCATCGTCAACTTCGCTGAGAAGCCGGAGAATCCCGAACCATTGCCGGACAAACCGGCACAATGTCTGGCGTCGATGGGCATCTATGTCTTCCGCACGGAATTCCTGTTCGAACATCTGTGCCGCGACGCAAACACCCCAAACAGCCATCGCGACTTTGGCAAAGACATCATCCCATCCATCATCGATCAGCATCTCGTCCGGGCGTGGTCTTTTTCTGACCAGGACACGGGAGAACCGTGTTACTGGAAAGACGTTGGAACACTTGAAACGTACTACGAAGCGAACATGGACCTGATTTCGGTCGATCCGAAATTCAATTTATACGATTCCGACTGGCCAATTCGTTCTTACCAAAAACCGTTGCCACCTCCGAAGTTCGTATTCAACGACCCGTCGCCGGGAAATAAGCGAGTGGGGTATGCGGTGGACAGCATGGTCTGCCCCGGTTCGATTATTTCCGGAGGCACTGTGGAACGATCCATTCTGGGACCGTCTGTCCGGATCAATAGCTACGCCGAGGTACGTGACTCGATACTGTATGAAGGTGTGTTGATTGGCAGATATGCACGTGTGCGACGAGCAATCATTGACAAGAATGTGCAGATACCTGAAGGCATGCGAATCGGGTACGACGCCGACGAAGACCGACGACACGGTTTGACTGTCTCCGAAAACGGGATCGTGGCAGTACCGAAAGGCGCTCGCTTTGACACGCATTCCAATGTTCTGAAACCTCATATTGGCCAACGGGAAGTGAGTGCCGGCATGCTGCGTTCCAGAGCCGATCAATAACCCTGACCTGATTCCGGGAAGCGGCATTGGCTGAAGACAAAGACAAGCCTGTTATTCCACGCCGACGACGCACTTTTGTAGTTCTGGCCGTGGTGCTCGGATTCCTTCCCGTGGTGACGCTGGAGCTGGGACTGCGCGTTCTCGGTGTGGGAGACCCGTCAGCCGTTGATCTGCACGCAGGATTCGGCAGCTCAGCCCGGCTGTTCGAACTTGACGAAGTGGACCAGGTATACCGGACCCGTCTGGCCAGTCAGAGATTTTTTGTAGAACAGGAGTTCCCTGCGGCCAAGTCACCGACTGACTTTCGCATTTTTTGCCTGGGTGGGTCGACGGTGCAGGGGCGGCCGTATCGCCCTGAAACGGCGTTCGGTCAATGGCTGGAACTGCAACTGAATGCCGCAGACACTTCGCGCAGGTACCAGTCTGTTAACTGCGGCGGTATTTCGTACGCCAGTTATCGTCTGCGTCCACTGCTTCAGGAAGTGCTGACGTATAGACCGGACCTCATCATTCTGGCGACCGGACACAACGAGTTCCTGGAGGATCAGACGTATGCGCATGTGAAGCAGCGGTCCGGCCTTAGAATTCGACTGGAAGAGTCCGCCAGATCGCTTCGCACAGTGATGCTGCTGCGAAGACTCACTGGCGGTGAAGCTCGCCAGGAACCCACCGAGGATTCGGACGAAACCTCAGCACCGTCGCCCGAAGCAGTGGAAGCCCGGCTTGATGATGCAGCCGGTTATGCGTCTTACCATCGCGACAATGAATGGCAGCAGCGAGTGGCTGGCGGCTTTGACGATTCGGTACGTGCGATGGTACAGATGTGCCAGGAAGCTGAGGTACCAATTGTGCTGGTTCAACTGGGAGCAAATCTGCGCGACTGCCCGCCTTTCAAGTCAGAACACCGGGCAGATATCGACGTGGCAGACGAACAACAGTGGCAGACACTGTTCGACAACGCAGCAGCCGAGGCCATCAACTCCCCGGCAGCGGCACTGGCGCTGTATCATCAGGCTGCGAAGATCGACGATCAGTTCCCTCTGCTTAGTTTTCGAATAGCACGATGCCAGGACCGCCTGAAACAGTTCGACCAGGCCCGCCGGAGTTACCTGCTGGCTTTGGAACAGGATATCTGCCCGTTACGCATGCCGGACCATATTTCAGAAAAACTGACGGCCATTGCAGAAGAAACGCAAGTGCCCATCATCGACGCAGCTGCGGCAATTGCTGACCGCAGCCCTCAGCAGATCCCTGGTTTCAATGCATTCGTGGACCACGTCCATCCGACAATCGGAGGTCATCAGAAGATGGCTCAGTCGATCGCTGCCGCGCTGCAGCAGGCCGACATCGTTGCCAGTTCGCCGGTTGCGGCGGAACAGCTAAGACGCTTATATCACGATCATATGAAGTCACTGGGTGCCACCTACTTTTCCAACGGTCGAAGACGCATCGGCTGGCTGGAAAACTGGGCTCAGCGCCAGCGATTACTGGACGAAATCACTCCTGTCGACACAAGGGGGATGGTGGCGGCCGCGATCCGCAGTCTGGACCTGAACGACCTGATGGCAGCCACTATGTCTCTGGCTGACGCTATTGCCACTGATGACGCAGCAGCCACGGAAATGCTGCTGGAACACTCAGTCGAACTCTTCCAACAGGGCCGAACTGATACCTCGCGCTGGGTACTGGAGAAATTGGCCAAACTCGCACGGAACGAAGCGGCGGCAGGTCAGATTTCCCTTGGCTTCCTGATCATCGCTATTGACGAGCAGAACGCGGCTGCAGCGACCACAGCTTTTGAACGTCAGGCCGAAAGCTGGAATGACATTATCAGCAACGACAGGTCCGGCTGGTCAGAGACAATGCCCGATGTGCTCGAACGTGCTCGCCGACTGCTGCCGTGATTCGGCTATCGATTTTCGGCCCAGGCGGCCAGAGCCTCTCGATTGATTTTGACGTTATGCCGAGTATCAACCGGCAGCGACCGATGAAACAGAATCCGCTTGATGTTCTTCGTCAGATCATTGGCGGCGCCCAGGGCCAGCAGTTCAACTCGAAGACGAGCCAAGTCGGTTTCTGATTCGGGATAGTGCCCTGCCTCTGGTTCGGCGACGATCGCAGGGGCCTGTTTGCCACGTTCACCAGTCCCGACAAGTGCGCAGCGATAGATCCGGGGGTGCTGATTGAAAATAGCTTCACACCTCACGGAGAACAACGGCCCGTCGGATGCGAATACAATGTGTGCCTTTCGACCGCAGAACCAAAGTCGGCCCTGGTCGTCCAGGTAACCCGTGTCCCCCATACGGTGCCAGAATCCGTTGCGATCAGCAATCTTAGCCAGAGCTGTTGCGTCGGGGCGACAAAAATACTCGCGGGTGGCGACGGGGCCTTTGACAATAATCTCACCGATTTCGCCTTGTGCACATTCCCTGGCATCGGAAATTTCTGCAATCGTTTCGAACGTAACAGCAATGATACGAACCTCCATCTGTGCGAAGACCGTACCAACGCAAGTGCCCGCTCCGCTGGCAGTTTGTTCTGCCGTTTCCGAAAGAACCTGACGGCCACCAATGGCAGCGACCGGCAGACATTCAGTGGCTCCGTACGGCGTAAAGATGTCGGCGGCATCAGGCAACGCCGCAGTCATGCGTTGCAGCACATGGTTGGGAACCGGAGCCCCGGCCGACAGAATTCTCCGTAACGTCGGGAGTCTGATCCCGTGTTCCTGACAGTAACGTCCGACCGTGTTCCAAAGTGCGGGCGAACCGAAGGCCTGCGTGACACCGTTGTCGTTGATAGCTTCCAGAATCCGCACTGGGTTCACGCTGGCAGGTCGTGTCGGATCCATATCCGGAATAACCGTCGTCACCTGCATCGCAACGTTAAACAGCGCGAAAAGAGGAAATCCCGGCAGATCAACTTCGCCTGGCTGAATTCCGAAGCGGTCCCGAATCAGATCGACCTGACCGTCAAACATCCCGTGTTCGTATGAAACGCCCTTAGGCGGTCCAGTGCTTCCACTGGTAAAAATGATGGCCGCCCGGTCCGTTGATTTGGTCTGTGGCAGATCGATCGACGTATCAGCACCGGCTCGCACAAGCCCCGTATAGGACGGACAGCCGAAACGCCGCTTCGTGGGTCCCACGATAACATTCAAGCGAGCATTGCCAAATCGTCGAAACTTCAGCCGCCGAATAAGCTGCACGACAGGGATCGCGATGAAACCATTCGGTTCACAATGATCAAGACAGCGAAACACATTTACTCGCCCCATGCCGGGGTCAATCATTGTACAGACTGCGCCCGATCGAAATACCCCGAATGTTAACGCGATCGATTCCAGCGAAGGCGGAACAAACATGGCAAGTCGGTCACCGGGCCGCACGCCCATACGGATCAACCCGCGAGCAATGCAGTCGGCTTCACGATCCAACTGCGTAAACGTCAGCTGCGTATAGGTAACTCGCCGCTCCCGGTCACGCCCCTCAGGAAAAACAACGGCTCGCTGGTGCGGAACAATTTCCGCAGATGATCGCAATCGATCAGCGATATTGAGATGACGCTGCATTTACAATTGAGGCTTCAGAACCAGGATCCAAATCGGCTCGAACATGAGCACCACTGACAACTAAACGACTGATGAATCACTGATTTTATCAACCGAAATTGTGCAGACCAACTCAGGCGACAGCGCTGACAATTACAACCATCGATCAGCAGCAGCACACTCTACGCGCTTCCCGGGGATTGGCAAGTTATGCAGCCGGACACCCGCAGGTGGGCCCGAGAAATGGCCCGCAACGCCTGCCGGAGTGTTGGGTTCGCAGAACATCATACGGTCGCCGGCCGTCAGGATGTCAAACGTCCGTCAGGTGGCTGGTATGGCAGCCGAATTAGACGAGCAAGGAAGGTCATCCGATGCAAGACCGCGTCAGCCTGATTTGTAGTTGAATAAAATATTCGTGATGATCAAGAAACAACGCGAAACAGACTGTCCGCAACAAGACCGACACGATAACAAACGCCAGAGTGGGCGTTCATACTCGGAAGAATTCACAAGGGTACAGATAATGAATACGGTGGCTTTTTGCGTTCCTGCAATCGGTGCGATCGGACTCGCTTTCAGTGCGTACCGATACTGGTGGGTGGTCGGACAGGATTCCGGCACTGATCAGATGCAGCAGATCGCCGGTCGTATTCTTCGGGGAGCCATGGCCTTTCTGAAGGCGGAATACTCCGTGCTGCTGGTCTTTCTCCTGGTCGTCGGAGGTTTGCTCTACGCATCAGGCTCCCAGCAGAACTCTCATCCACTCATCGCAATGTCCTTCGCACTGGGGGCCGTATTTTCCGGGTTGGCTGGATTTCTGGGGATGCGAATTGCCACCGAGGCAAATGTTCGTACGGCGCATGCAGCCCGTACAGGGCTGGGACCTGCCTTAAAACTGGCCTTCAGCGGAGGTAGCGTCATGGGCCTTGCTGTCGTCGGGCTTGGCGTAATCGGACTTGGTGGTCTGTTCGTGTTCTACATAAGGGAGTTCGGACTCGAGGACGGAGGACTGGCACGTACGATCAACGTGCTGACCGGATTTTCCTTTGGCGCATCTTCTGTTGCGCTGTTTGCCAGACTCGGTGGTGGAATCTATACGAAGGCGGCGGACGTCGGTGCCGACCTGGTTGGCAAAGTTGAAGCGGGAATCCCGGAAGATCACCCCCTGAATCCAGCAACGATCGCAGACAACGTTGGTGACAACGTCGGTGATGTTGCAGGAATGGGAGCCGATTTGTTCGAAAGCTACGTTGGCTCAATCATTGGCGCAATGGTATTGGGGGCAGCATACTCGCAGTTGCCCGAATTCTCCGGCTATCTGCAAGGCATATCCGCCGTCATGCTGCCGTTGTTTCTTGCCTCCGCCGGAGTCCTTGCTTCGATAGTCGGCACGTTCTTTGTAAACGCCGACGAATCCACCAGTCCACAGAAGGCGCTAAACCGCGGTGAACTGGTCGCTGCCGGGTTTATGCTGCTTGCCAGCCTGGCCATTATTATGGGCGTCATGCCGGCAACATGGACGCTTAACGGACAGGAACTAAGTCGCGTCGGTGTCTTCATGTCGACGCTGATCGGCCTTGGCTGCGGTCTGCTGATCGGCGTCGTTACAGAATATTACACCGGGTGCGGCGGTAAACCCGTGCGTGAAATTGCTCAACAGTCTGTGACCGGAGCAGCGACGAACATAATTGCCGGTCTTGGCGTCGGCATGCTGTCGACCGCAATCCCCATTATTTTGATTGCTGCCGCCATTATCGGCGCTCACCACTTTGCGGGGCTGTATGGAATTGCCATTGCCGCTGTGGGAATGCTTTCCAACACGGGAATCCAGTTGGCCGTGGATGCTTATGGACCGATCGCTGACAACGCAGGCGGCATCGCCGAGATGACCAGCTTACCACCGGAAGTCAGAAAACGAACCGACGAACTGGACGCTGTGGGTAACACAACGGCGGCTATCGGCAAAGGTTTTGCCATCGGTTCAGCGGCGCTAACCGCGTTGGCGCTGTTTGCCGCCTTCATGGCAACCGCTAAACTGACATCCATCGATATTGCCCAGCCAGTCGTGATGGCCGGACTGTTGCTCGGTGCGATGGTGCCATTTCTGTTTTCTGCTCTGGCGATGCAGGCTGTTGGCCGAGCGGCTCGAATGATGATCAACGAAGTGCGACGGCAATTCGCCGAGATTCCTGAAATCAAACTTGGCTTGGCAGTCTGTACGAAGAACAAAGACGTTCTTCACGAAGAATGGTCCGGCGAAGATAATCAGGTGTTTGCGGACGCCATGGAGAAAGTTGAGTACGACAAGTGTATTGCCATCTCCACGCGGGCGTCCCTGAAAGAAATGGTGCTGCCCGGTCTACTGGCGATTATCGCACCGATCGTTACCGGGTTTGTGGGAGGTGCAGAAATGCTTGGCGGACTGCTCGCAGGTGTCACGGTCAGCGGAGTGTTGCTGGCGATCTTTCAATCCAACGCCGGCGGTGCATGGGACAATGCCAAAAAAATGATCGAAGGCGGGATCACAGTGGGCGATGAAACGATCGGTAAGGGCAGTGACGCTCACGCCGCGTCAGTCGTTGGAGATACCGTCGGAGATCCGTTCAAGGACACGTCAGGGCCGGCGTTGAACATCCTGCTGAAACTTGTCTCGGTCACGGCCCTGGTCATCGCACCATGGCTGACTTGACATGAAACAAACGAGGCTTCGTTTGCCCGAAGACAAACGAAGCCTCTGATAAGTTAGCTCGCAGATAACGCTTGAGAAGAACTGTATGTCATCTCAGTATGAATAAGCGAGCACCGTCCGGAACTTCCGATTGGTCAAAATGTATGTATCTGCAATCTGCAGATGAATAATCCGCCTCAACGAACATGAAGAACAGCAACCATTGTGCCATTTGTGGACAATGTCCTATATATTATTGAAGATACATCCAACACACAGGCGACGGAAGGTTTTCAAGTGCGTTCCGGGAATCTGTCTGACGCACGTCACGATCCGAAGCCAAACTCGAATTTATCAAACTGTCTTATTCCGCTACGCTGATGTGCCAGTCGTGCCGCAGTCGGCGTCTCAGTGCAACATGTCGAGTCTTGCTGGCCCCAGCAAGCCTGAGATACCCTGCTGCCAACGAATTCTCTATGATTCCTGCGGATAATACATTTCCCCAGAGCCAATGCTTCAAACGCTTGAAGAGGCAAGGACGCTTCTGAATGAAAATCCGCAATCAACTCGCAAACTGGCTGATCGCCCGAATTGGCACATGGTGTTTGCGGGCATTGTTTCTGACGGTTCGCGTTGAACACCACAAGGTGGAAACCGATGGAACGCCATACGGGCGAGCTGCAGGGCCGACGCGGTTTTGCTTCTGCATGTGGCACGACGCCATTGTCACTGCGGTGTACTCTCTCAAGACAGACAAGCTTGCAGGACTGATCAGCCGCCATCAGGATGGTGGTTACCTTGCCCATGCGGTGAAGCTGGCAGGGATCACGCCAGTGCGCGGCTCGGCGAGTCGCGGCGGAGCACAGGCGACAAAGCAGTTGATTGATCAGCCTGATCTGCACGTCTGCATAACTCCTGACGGCCCGCGAGGGCCCAGACGTGTCATGAAAGACGGAGTCGTATACCTTTCTTCACGTACGGGACGGCCGGTGATCCCTACAACACTGACGGGAACCAACTACTGGTCGGTTCCCGGCGGCTGGTCGGACATGATGGTGCCCAAACCGTTTTCTAAGATGATTCTCCTGGCAGGACCCGCCATTGAAGTAGATCCGAACCTGAATCGTGAACAGATCTCTGAAGTCACAGAAACAATACAAAAAGAAATGGACCGCCTGGACCTGCTTGGGCAGCGACTGATCCGAGGTGACAGATCCGTTTTGACACTGCTGGGCCGGAATGGCACATATCCCGACGATGCGATTCCAGCGACCGGCGCCCCGGAAGCCACAAACGCAGATCGAACTGACGACGCCGACAAACCCAAGGATATTCGTCGAGTAGCGTAAGTATTCACGATTATCGAATGGCGTCCTGAATGCTTCGCGGTACCAGTCAGAACGGCAGACGGCACTTAGAGACGTAATCGTGGCATCACGCCTGGGCCGCCTGCAGCGCCTGATCCAGATCGGCGACAATATCGTCGATGTGTTCAATACCGACCGATAGTCGCACCATTTCCGGTGGAATGCCGCCTGAGGCCTGCTGCTCTGCAGTCATTTGAGAATGCGTGGTAGTGGCAGGATGAATGGCCAGACTCTTGGCATCTCCCACGTTGGCCAGATGCGAAAACATCTGCAGAGCTTCGATAAAGCGACTGCCTGCCGCTGCTCCACCTTGGATACCAAAAATAACCATTGAGCCACCTTTTCCGCCGAGATACTGTTGCGATTTTTCGTGATTCGAATCGCCTTCCAGACCGGGATATCGGACCCAGTCAACGGCTGAATGCTTCTGCAGGTGTGTTGCGACGGCCAGCGAATTCTGACAGTGGCGTTCCATTCGCAGCGGCAGCGTTTCCAGGCCCTGCAGGAACATCCATGCATTGTCAGGTGATATGCAGGCTCCCAGATTCCGTAAGGGAATGACGCGCATCCGCAGGATGTATGCCAACGGAGCAAGATCACCGAGATCATGGGCCCAGCGGATTCCATGGTAACTGCTGTCCGGTTCGTTCATCAGCGGAAACTTTTCGCTTTTCCAGTCGAATGTTCCGCTGTCGACAACGACGCCTCCAATTCCGGTCCCGTGGCCTCCCATCCACTTGGTGAGTGAATGGACTACGACATCTGCACCGTGTTCAATCGGTCGTTGCAGGGCCGGAGTACTGAATGTGCTGTCAACAATCAGCGGCAGGCCATGGGCATGGGCAATTCCTGAAATGGCATCCAGATCCGAGATCTCAAGCCCGGGATTACTCACCGTTTCACAAAACAACGCTTTGGTCCTGTCATTGATGGCTGCAGAAAAATTCTCGGGATCAGCCGGGTCCACAAAACGAGCCTTGATGCCAAACTGCGGCAGAATGTCGTTGAACTGCGTAAACGAACCACCATACAGGTTGTTGGCAGACACAAATTCGTCGCCGGCCTGCATAATGTTGATCAGGCTATAGAAGACACCACTGGTACCGGAAGCCAGAGCCAGGGCTCCTGCGCCTCCTTCCAGCTGGGCAATGCGTTGCTCAAGCACATCGTGCGTCGGATTCATCAGACGCGTATAGACATTGCCAAGTTCCTTTAATGCGAACAGATCAGCCGCATGCTTTGTGCTGTTAAATACGTAAGAACTGGTCCGATGCAGCGTCACGCCGCGAGAGTTGGTGACGGGGTCCGGCTGGGCGCCGCCGTGAAGACACGTTGTTTCGAACTTCATTAGCTCCGGTCTTTCGTTCATTAGAAATTGGATCGGGGATGAGATCTGCTGTGCCACATGAAATCAGGGCATTCGCATGACAGAACGGGCCAACACAGGCACCGTCGTCAATCACGACAACATCAGCCCGGCGCGTTTACACTTCACCAGGAACGTACGTGATCTGCAACCATGCCATCACAAAACTAAACTGATCCTCAGCCTGTCCACTCTGTGTGATTATGTCCCACCATAGCTGAGCAACCAGCCGAAGTCGGTGTATGTGCCGGTCACCTCCTCATGCCACGAATTTCGGTTGGACCGACGATGTTACAGTTCAGCAGAGTACTGCAGGTGGCATGTGGTGACTCGCCTGGTCTGCGCAGGTATTGTATTCAGCAGAAATGGTAAAGTTGAACATTGCTGTGCAGTTCTTGAGACATTGGCGCCAGTGAGACGATATGAAGGCATCCGCGTCATGTCTTGCTTGTTGCTGCCGCCAATCTTCTGAGTGCCGTTGCCGGAGCGCCGAACCAATGAGATTTTCAAACAGTGTCTGGTTAATCCTGATCATCTGGTCAATCGTGCCGGCTGATCGTGTGTCGGCGCAGTTGTTTGGACCTCGCAATATTGGTCGCAACGCTCGTGGACAGCAGTTAACGTCCATGGGAGCAGCAGGCTCGGTTCGGGAAAACCGGCGATTTGTCCGAGGACAACGCGCGATCGACGATTTTGTGGGAACGGACCGCGACGATGCCTCTGCCTTTGTCGGAAACACCCAGACGACAAACGATGGCGCAGTCACAGATTCTGTCACTGGACTCCGTGAGCAGGCAACGGTGAGAGTGAATCGAGTACGTGTGCGAAAGACGACCGGACTCTACGCGCCGCGGCTTTCGCCCACATTTGCGACTGGGCTGCCAGGTCGTGGCGAATTGCCGAAGAACCCCGCAGTTTCCGTCGCCCTAAACACCCTGAGCGAGCAACGCGGGTTTCAGATCAGTCTTTCTCCCACACAGCGGTCCGTGGTTCTTTCCGGTACCGTTCCGACAGAACACGACCGAAAGATCGCTGAGCTTCTCGTGATGTTCGAACCCGGTCTTGAAAGCGTAAAGAACGATCTTCAGGTGGTGCCGTAAGTGCTGCTGCGGGCAGCGGCGAACTCACCTGCTGGTCTGATTTGGTCAATACATCAGGAGTCGCGACCTGTGCCGTTGCAGTCCCGTCATCGTTTCCCGCGACATCCTGACTGGTGGCACTCGAAAACAGACCATCGGGGGTAAATGCCTGATGATTGCCGAGATTCCTGTCTGTAAATCCAGGCGTCAAATGGATCTCCGTGGTGTTCAAACCAGGATAAGCCTTTTGCTTTTCGCGTTTTGGTGCGACCGTCTCGTATGAAACCTGTTGCACACCACCCGTAGTTTTCCCAGGCGCCGGGCGCTCGGGCAACGGCACCGCCCCGGCAAGAATGACTTTTGCCGGGGCCGAGGTCACTTCGGCACCGTTGCGGCCAATAAACCGAGCCACCAGAGTTAATTCTTTGTGTGCCCCTCCCGCGTCATCCCACGGAATCCAGAAGCTGTACGAATCTCCGATTTTCGACTTACTGTAGTGCTTCTGCAGATCGTCAGCTCTGAAAACGTACTTGCGGTCCGGTCTGCGATCCTCCTGCTGTTTAGTTTCGTCCCAGGCATACACTACAAGTGAACCGTCAACCCGTATCGCTCGCTTTCCCGCAGGCGGATAGAACATGATTCGCCCGCCGCAACCACGGGCCCCCTTCTGACCGGACTGGTGCAATACCGTGTCCGACCATACTGGTATGATCTGCTGAGGCGTAACGAAATCCGGTTTCTCTTCCAGCCAGCTGACCGGCAGACTTGTCAGTGTCGCACAACCGGGCAGGACAGCGACGCCACACAACAACGGAATCAGGCAACGGGCAGTATGGCGACGAAATTCAGGAGGTAGAATCCGAATCATTTGTCCGTCCCCCGTCCCCAGTCGAACCATCGCTTCCTGCTGTTCACCGATTTCTCGCTGAACATGTTTCTTGCTGACTCGGTTGTTGATTCCAACTCGATCACGGTTCTTCCGCCGATGTCCGATTCCTTTAATTCTTCACTATAGTTGATGTTAGTAATTCGGCCCGCCTCTGTAGAATTTTTCAGGCTTCCCATCGGCTTGGTGAGAGGTGTCTCAGGCGGCAAAGGTAACGCCGTGCCTGGCAGCACTGGAGTTGTCGTGTTCGTACCCGGCGGGGGCGTCACATCGATGCCTGATGAATCGTCTGAAGGAGATTCGTCAGGATAAATAGTGGGCACATCGCCACCATCCATCGTGCCATAATTAGCAGGCCCTGCCCCCAGCCAGTCAAAGACGTCGGATGACACCCATGACATTCGCGACATCTCAACCTGCTTCAGATACTCAGCATCACTTTGCCCCATAATCACGTGAGGCGTCAAAATGATCAGCAGTTCTTTTCGGGAATTCGTATAGCCATCGTAGCGAAACAGTCGGCCCAGCAGCGGAAGATCCCCCAACCATGGGACTTTCTTGGTGAGTGACTCGTTGCTGGTCGTGATCAGTCCACCAATAACAATCGTCTGCCCGCTGGCTGCACTGACTGTCGTTTGAGCTGTCGTCACGTCTACGCGTGGTGAACGAACTATGGCCCCGTCGGCGGACACCGAAATCGGAATGCCATCCCGTTCCGGCCCGACTTTCGATTTTTCGGCATCAATCTCCATGACCACATTGCCTTCCGGACTAATGCGTGGTGTCACGCCCAGAAGCAGTCCCACGTCCTCCAGCTCCACACTGTTAATCTGGCCGAATTGTGTGACTGAACTGCTCACAACTCGTGGTACGCGCTGCCCGACCTGAATGAAGGCCTGCTGATTGTCCAGCGTCATGATCTGCGGACGACTCAGTACTTCCATGCTGCCGGACTGGTCAAGAGCTCGCAGCAGCACACTGACGTTTTCGCTGCTGGCCGACAGCACCAGACCGCCGTATTCCAGATCACCGTTTACTCGCCCCAGACTGAAGTGTGACAGAGCCTGGCCGGCCGCATTACCAGCTGTCGCCGTTGATTGAGTACTGCCACTGTTACCGAGTGGATTGTTGTTGAAATCGTAACCGGGTTCGTTAGTTGCCCCGATAATATTGTCCGTGGTTGTCGTAACAACGCCGGCCGGGGTCGATAAAGACGAACTCACGGTGGTGGTCAATAGCTCGCCGAGCAGACTCCTGTCGAATAGCAGGCTGTCCTGCAGTCCGACCTCGACTCCAAACTCGTGGAAGTTGTTCAGATCCACCTCCGCCAAAATCACCTGAATCATGACCTGCGGTGGCTGGTCATCCAGGTCTTCAACCAGCTCAATGATTTGCTCGAAATAACGTGGAGTCGCGCTGATAATCAAAGAATTACGTACCGGCTCCGGAACGACTACGACTTCCTGTTCAATTTGTTGAAATGGATTCTGCCGTCCAGGCGCTGCCTGACTGACAATCCGTTCGCTGCGGAGAAAATCATTGACAGCCTGAGCGACGTCCGTCGCCGGCGAGTTCTTCAACCGGTAAATGCGATTGAATCGCTCCAGGGATTCCGTCTGGTCAAGTCGAAGTAACAGTGCTTCAATGATCTGCAGGTCACCTGCTGTACCGGTCGCAACAATCGTATTGGTGCGAACATCAACGGAAAACCGAACCGGAACCAGGGAGGATTCGCCTTCAGCAGTCGCCAGTTGAGGCACAGTCGATGTACCTGCCGCTTCAGGAAACAACGACCGAAGCACCGTCACCAGGTCACTTGCATCACTGTTGGATACCTGAAAGACCTTGATCTGAGCAGACGCCGCAGGTGATTCGTCCAGCTGTTCAATCAGCCGTTCGACCAATGGAAGACTTTCTGCCGGACCACTGATGAAAATACTGTTCGTTCTGGGATCCGGAGTGAGCGTCACATCCCCAAGAAGTCCGGATGTGACAACCTTTTCTCCGTTCGGCTGCACCAGCATCATTTCCAGCGCCGCCGACCTTCCGTCGTTTCCACCGCCACGAGCAGCGCTGATCGCGGCGGTAATCGTGTCTGCGACGTCCGCTGCAAGTGAGTTCTTCAGGCGTACCATCCTTGCTTGATTCACTGCAGCGGCAGAACTCACATCCAATCGCTGAATCAGCTGCGACACCTCTTCCATGTCGCGCGGTGAACCGTTGACAATGATACTGTTGGTCCGCGGATTTGCGGTCACGTTAACGTCCGGAGCGAGCCCGCCACGACCGTTTAGAAACTCCTCCAGCATGGTGCTGACTTCAGCCGCAGGGGCGTGTTTCAGTGCGAACACCTGCATTTGAGAATCCGGATTCACCGATCGGTCCAGTTCTTCGATCAGTTTCTTTGCTGCGTTGACAGCTTCGCCCCAGCCGATCAGCAGCAATGCATTCGGTTTGACCAGCGGAGTTATAGCGATTCGCCCCTGAACCGGCCCCGTAAGATCATCCAGCACTTCTTCAATCAGCTCGTTAAGGGCTTCCCCTTTGACGTGTCGCAGGAAATAGACTTCAATTTCCGGCGCAGTTTCGTCGCTAAGCCGCTCGATTTCCTGAATGATCCTGACCAGTTCGTCCACATCAGGGTCACGTCCCCGCAGGATAAGCACATCCAGATCGGGAAGTGGTTGCACATCAACGTCCGAAGACGGACGGCGCAGTTCTTTGCCGGCGTCCGGGTCGCCATTTCGATTGGCCTGAATCGGATTTTCGGCAGGCTGCACCTGCACGAATCCGGCCGAACGGACCATCGACAGACTTCGATTTCTGTCAAACAGTGAACTCTGAATACGCTTTGGTTCTGTGCGCGGCTGCAAGGACTCACGCCACGTCTTAATCGCTCGGTTCAAGACTTCAGGACTCACGTTCCGAAGCGGCACAAACCGAATGCCTTCTTCTTTACTTCTGTCCTGAGAATCCTCAAATCTATTCAAGAGCGACACAAACTGGTCTACCAGCTTTGGATCACCGTTGAGCTGACAGACATGGTTGTCCGTACTGAAGACGATCGAGATACTGGATCCCCCAGCGGAATACCGAAATCGGTTGTCGCCGAGATCAAGAAGTTTCTGTTCAAGCAATCTCCGGAACGCCTGCTGACATTGTTCGACGCTAATTCGTCTAAGTTGGTACTCTCGCGATGCCGATTTCCGTTCTGCCGAACTGATGGCAGTTCGAGGAAATAGGACTGACGGATCTGCCACTTGAATCGGCGACGAGCTTTGTTCGGACCGCCATGTGAGAGGACTGTTGTTCGATGGCTGCTGCAGAATCTGCGATTCTCTCTGCGGCGCCTGCCGGAGCGCCTCTTCCAGCAGACGATGATTACTGTCAGAAGTAACGACAATGACCTGATCCTGGTTCCGACCAACGGTCACACGAGCATCCCGGCCCACCAACTGACGAATCAACTGCAACTCCTGATTCACCTGCGATCGGTGAATTTGATAAGTCTTCAGGACAGCCGGCTCTTTGCTGGTCTGCACTGACGGGCCCCGTTGGTCGACCTGTCTGATCAACTGAGATGTGAGTTGATGAACATTGTCAGCGCCGGATACGACAAGCTGATGCTTTTCCGCGTCAGCGATGATTCGAACGGCATGCGCTTCCTCACCCAGCAGCTCAGTCAGCATTCGCTGCACTTCGGCGGGTTCGACAAATTGCAGCGAATAGACCTTAAGCTGACCGTTCACCCATTGCGCATCCGCGCTGGTCGTCAGCATAAAGCACACCGTCGCAACGGCGATTATCGATTTGTACAGTCCCTTCATGGACCCATTCAGATGAAAGACATTGCTGACAGATACGTCGTCAGGGCTCACAATTGGATATTTCGCCACTCGTGACGGCCTGTAAAACGCTGAGAATATGCCGCAAACAAGACGGGTACAACGTGCAAACAGCATCAACCAGCCCGGCTGACCTGCACCAGCGAAGTGGCATGTTTGAATCCGGCGGTTCCTGCAGATGCAGCTGCAGAATGCTCAAGATTCTGGGAGTCAGGGCGCACAATCTGCGCGAGAACGAATTAACACTGGGCAGGAGTGCACCAGAATCGACAGATAGCATCCTGCCGTGCAACCGCGACACTTCAGAAGCCGGACGTCACCACTGCATCCGCGAAACTCTGGCCAATTTGCATCTTCAGCAGCTGATCGCCAGACTCAAGCACGACGGATTCTTCGTTGACCGTAACGACGCGGCCACTAATGGCAGTCGTTTCGAAATCCGCACCGGCTGGCAACTTGTGAACCTTGTCATCGATTTGTTCGGTGATCCACGCAGTTGGCTCACCGTTGCGGTACGTCACGGCGCTTAGAATGGTCAGTTGCATGGGATCTTTGGTGTCGATGCCGATACCGAAAATGTTGTCGCGGGCGATGACCTCATAATCGCGACGATTCTTTGATGCCAGCAAACGGGATTCGCCCGTGTTCATCGACGTTGCCCTGGTGCCGGGAATTATCAGAGCCTCCACACTCATTGACAGGTCAAACTGACCGGTCGTTCCGACAGGTGTCAATCGCAGCGAAATGATACGGTGCAGCTGATTTGTTTTTTCCACGCTGAACAGAGCCGACGTAATTTCTTTCAGGCTGCCGCGTGCCTGCACGGTAAATGGCATCGTCCGATACAAGCCGCGCCGACTGGCAGGCGAACCGGAATCCACAGTCGCATTTCGGAGCCGTGCAGAACGGACCGTTTCCAACAGCCAGTTGCGGTACAGACTTCGAGCTGTTTCAGTATCTGACGGTAGAGATTTCTTCTGCCATTGTTCAATCTCCAATCCAGCTGCGCGCCCGTCCGCCAGCAGTTTCTCCTGTTTGCTAATCTGTTCCAGCAACTCACGGTTGTCACCCTGCAGCTCGCGCATCGGTCCCTGAATCATGGACGAAAGTACATAGTCGCCGACGCGCAGGATGGCCATTAGTGCCAGAACACCAAGCAGCAACTGTTGCCGCGTCAACTTCATGGCTGGCCTCCGTCTGCCTGCGGCAACGGAGCTGATGATCGTGTTCCTGGATTGGCTGTGTCGTTGGACGTTTCGTTTGAATCCACAACAGACGATTGTTGTTTTACCGGCGATTCAGGATTCTCAGCAAGATGGCTCGAATAGTCTGTATTCTGTCGACTCTTGACACGTATGGTCGTCTGAAAACTCCACACACTCTTCTTACCATCTTTGACCTCCCTGATTCCAGGCGTCCGGAGTTGGTGGTATTGGTCCCGCAGGTTGTCTTCCATCTTCCGAATCGCGTCCGGAGAGCCGCTGGTACCACGAAATGAAACAACAGATGCAGAACCCGAAGGCCCGGCTGAAAACTGCTGCACAGCCAGTTCCGAACTGGAAGGCATGCGAATTGTGAGATCTCGCAGTTCGTCCAGCCAACTCATGCGTGACGCTTCCCACACCTTCAGGACTTTGGCGAGGTTTCGTTTTGACCGAGTCTTCGTGACCAGCGCATCCAGCTCAGTGACCCGAGCCCGCAGTCTCATGTTCTCTATGGTGATATCCGAAAACTGCGAATGAACGAAGTACCAGCCTCCTGCCAACAGCACGACCAGCCCGGCCGCAATGGCCAGCATTCGGTTCCGCTTATTGACGGATCGGGGTGGACGCCTGGGATTAGCGAAATCGACTGCCGGTCGCTGTCCCAGAGCTTCTTCCTTCAAAGCAGCAATCAAGGGAGCATAGGCGCCGACGGCGGCGTCCCCGGCCTCTCCGTCCAGAAGCGAACGCGATGAAACTCTTCGAACATCGACGGAAAGCAGGTCACCGAGAGTATTGACCAGAATCGCAGCTTCGATTTCGGAACCGACGACAACCACGTCTGAGATTCCGATATCTTCGTCAATCTGACTGCTCGCAGAAATCAACGTGCGCTGTAATTCAGACGCTATGTATGCCGCCGCTTCCTGCCCGCGCATCGCGGGCCCCAAACGAATGGTTCGAGACAACCGGGGCAATCCGTTCTGAACGATCAACACATGGGTCGCTTCAGCCCCCTGACTCACAATCAGAGTGGCCGTCCGGTCATCCTCGGCCTTTCCCGTTGCGAAAATCCGAAGCGGCTGAGTAATCACAACGGCTCGAACTATTGAGCACCCGGAACTCTGAATAATGTCCTGAATCTGCTGCTGCTCCATGACCGGCAGCGTCATCGCGCTGACTGTGCCTCCCCCACTTTCGACAGACGGATAGGATACAAAGTCGATCACACTGTCTTCAGAAACACCAGTTAACTGCCGCAGCGCCATGTTGCGGACAATTGTCGGCAATTCAGCAGTCGACGCCGGTGGAACTGAAAACGTGACGGAATCGACCACACTACGATTTACACACAGCAACAGCGTTGCCTTTGTGGCTTTCAGCTCTTGTACCAGAGAAGTTACTCGCTCGACGATCGATACCTGAGCATCGTCAGCCGTTTCGTCTGATTCAGATTCTCGCTCGCCGGCCTTCAGGACACGCAGCACGCCGTCTCGCTCCGCGCTGCCAAACACAAAGCGGATAACGTTCGAATTCCAGTTAATCGCAAGAAACCTGGCCATAACATTGGGGGTCGTCTGCTGTGCGAACCGCATCGGGCACAACGGGCGTTACCGGTCTATTCCATTCCTTCAAATCGTTGTTCCAGCTCGCCTAACGAAACGGGCAGTCCCCGTTCCGTAAGGTCCACCCAGTCTACTCGGCGCGCTGGGTCATTGGCAGCATTGATTGTGACTTTACGTCGCAGGAAAGGGCCACCGATTCGGCGATACGCAACGATCTCTGCCGTATGGACATCACCACGCGTCGTAATATGAGCATGGATCGTCCGGAACATCGGCAAGTCTGTTATTTGCCGCGTCAGAAGCCAGACCGTTGACGATCGTTCGGCAGTATCCAGCGTCGTTCGCTGTTGAACTATTCGGGACGCAACTGCGGGATCACCGGTGAGTGCACCCAGTACAGGTTCTGAGGCTGAATTGATATTAATGCGACCGGTCACTACATCGGACAACGCCGTTGTCGTACGTTCTTCCAGCAATCGAAATTGCTGAACGCTGTCGGGCTCAACAAGGGTCAGAGGGCTCTTCACCAGCTGTCCCTTTGCTGATGGCGATGATGGCAGTTGCACCGAAGAACCGACCAGATCTGCCAAACTCAATATCGGGTAAAGATTGGCGACCTCAATATCTGTCACCATGTCTACGTCCAGTGGACTGACACCAGACTCAGTGGATTCAATTGTGCCATAAGTACGAGCCAATCGAATGAATCGAGCAACTTCCGGTGAAAGAAACCGGGCCAGTTCCAATTCGAAATCGTCGAGACTGGTGTGCACACTGTCGTTCAGCATGAAACGTGGCTGTCCGTCGAGATCGGCATTTCGTTCTGCACTGTGGAGCGTGAGATAAGTGGACCACGCTGTTGAACCCTGTACATCCGTCTGTTCCGATGTTTCGAGAGCCCCGTAGAAGGTCTCACGCTGCACGCCTTTCACGAATAGCAGTTCCTGCATTGACTCCGGAGTCGCGTTACGAACGTGATACGGCTGATCCAGACGCTGATAATAGTCATCCTCAGCACCAAACTGACGCGGCTGATCGTCTGAATCCATCCAGTCCAGAATCGAATCGGCGGCTTCGTCTGTCATCCCGGGGACCTGCATCAGCGCACGAATTCCGTCTCCGGGGTTGGTCGTTTCCCATTCCAGCACTCGTCCCAGATGGAGCTTTGCGGATTCGTCCTGTAATCCAAACGTCAATGATTGCTGTGGGTCATCGAAGAACAGATCATCCCGTGTGTCGCCATCAGCAGTGGCTGTCACTGCTGCCACACTGTTCGGAATATGGTGCAACACAGAGAACCGCCAGTCCTCATCGCTTCCGACGTCTATTGAAGACTCGCCACCAGGCTCACCAAACGGGTTTACAGCAGACACGACACGCGACTGAAACAGATTCGGATCATTGGTTAACGCTTCGAAACTGTTCGGCAGCGTGGTCTGTTGCCTGGTCAATTCCAACAGCAGTGTTTCTGCGCTGGCCATCGTCTGATTCGCCTGAAGCAGGTCACCATTAATCCTGGCCGCTTCGTATTCTGTCGTCATGTCGGCAAGAAATCCAAAGCCTGCCAGAGCCAGCATCGCGACCAGCACAAGGACGACGATTAGCACGACGCCCCGGCGTGCGGTCCGCTGGTGCGTGACCGGTTGTATGTTGCCGCCATTCGGCCAGCCATGAGTGGCAGAGATCCGCCTTGCTCTCAGGATGTGCTTCATCATTGCAGAAACTCACCTGCAAAGTCGGGCGAATCCGGGTTGGTGTCTCCGATGCTTCGCGTGGTGTCCAACAGGATGATTCGACTGAATGTCCGAGGCACAACGCCTGTCCACGGATCAGTTTCGTTTAACGGAGTGGCAACGTTTCCTGAATCCATTTGTGAAAACGAACGATCCAGTTCGTCGTCCAGAATGCCACCCGATTGCGTCATCGCAAGGCTGAGTTCTCCCAGCTCTGTGGCCGTTATCACGTCCAGCGATATGCGAACAGCAGCAGGAAGAGTTTCCGCTCGGTTTTCCGGCCAATCGTCCACCCACGCCTGTCCGTCAAAGTACTGAAATCGGCAGCCAACAACTTCTGGAATCAACTCGTAGCTCGGCCGCACCAGGGATTCCGCATCATCGGATGTGTCACCGACACGGTTATTCTGTGGAAACAAAAGCGTTTCCAGCGTTGAGCGATCAATTGATACATCATCGGTCGAAAGGCTCTCTTCCATAGTAGATCGCTCCGCCCGCAGAGCCTGAAATTCCATAGCGTCTGTTTGCAATCGATAAAGTCCCGACGGCAACGATGAAATCCCATCTGCCTGCCCAAACGGCTGCAGCTGATACACCACTGTTTGAAACTCGGCAACTCGGGCGCTCAGGCCTTCCTCCCGACTGTCGGCACGCTGAGATCCTCCACCGAGGTCGTTAAGCAGGTCAATATTCGCCTGAGCCGTCACGACCTGTGGCGGAAGCCGACGCGCTGTCACGCGAATGGCCGTTGCCGTTCCCGTTAAAGCCACTCTGGCCGGTCCGACATAATCGCGTGATTCAACACCAGAGACATCTGGAAATACGGTGAATTCTTCGAGATCAAATTCCAGCGGCGACAGAAGCTCATCAATTCCGCTGCCGGATTGAAGCGACGACTGCTCGCCGGACTTCAGTACGACAGCCGAAAAATCTTCCGACATAATCTGAAACAGCGAACGAACCAGCTGTTGTTCTGTTGTTTGAGACTGCCCGGCAGTCAACAGACTGTTGTACATGGACATCACCCCCCATGCCACAGACATCAGCGTGGCCACAAGAATCATCGCAATCAGCATCTCAACCAGCGTGTACCCACTGCGTGCCAGTGAACCCTGAACACTCGCCGTCGGCGTTCTCCCGAACGGAGACCGGCGACGGAAAACACGCCAGTCACAGCGGGCACCCTCGTAAGTCGTCTTTGCGATAGAGAAATACCGATTGATCATCGGAAGCCCCCGGCTTCGGAAAACAATCCGCCCGCCGAGTCGCCGTCGGACCTGGCGCCATAACGTACCCAGCGGCTGAGTTGAAATTGCGATGGTCTGGTCAGCGTCGACTCTGCCTGCATAACCTCGACCGTAAGTCCCGTGAGTTCCGGTGAACTCTGCACAGGACCGATCCGCACGGAGTAGAGCCACCGCGGATTCGCGTCTGAAGCTGTTTGCCGGACTGTCGCTGTGAACACATCACCGTCAACACTATCTTCCAAATCAGCGTCTCCAGCCACAGACACCGGCCGCAGCGGCGCGGCTTCGATCGATTCCATCGGCCGCAGCCCGAGCATAATTTCGTGCATCGTGTCCTCACACAATCGCTGCGCTTCTGACTGGAATTCTGCCTTGTTGGCCTGCGTCCGTCCCATGCCAATAAGTCGTGACAGCACAACCACACTGCCCATCAGCAGCGCTGTGGCCAGGATGACCTCCATCAAACTGATTCCGCGCCGTCGCTCGGTTATCAGTTCAGCTTGTGATTTGGCACACCGAAAGCCAACGCACTTCATCGCGCTACCTCATCGGAGAATTCTGCAACGCTGTCGTCCATCGCTGTGGGAAGTGCGCGGAATGGAGACGAACAGCTCACGGCCGACGTAAGGCCTCGAACTTCAACTTCAATGACAAAATCCCGATTGCCGACAATCCTCAGCGTTTTGTCTTCGCTACGACCATTCGGACGGAAGGTCACCAGCTGCGTCGTCGGACCTGAAAATCCATTTTCAAGTTCACCTGAACGATCGTCGCCGAACATGCTTGGATCGTCCGCGTCCACCATCGGCAGCGCATCTGAAAACTTAACACCGTCGGGCAAGAGCCCCTGTCGCAGGACGGACGATTGTTGAAAACTCAATGGTGTGTTTTCATTCGCCGCGGGCCCTGTGGGCAGGCCTGACGGAGTCCGTAGCGCACCATCACTGGCCGATTGAAACGGCAACGACGGGGGTCCCTTTCGCTCAATGGTCCAACTGCGACCACCGGCTTCGAACTGAAACAACAGAGGTGCTCCCTCCCGAATCGCCATTGCTCGCGTTTTCGCGAGTGCCGCTCGCACCTGGCGAGCACTGGAGCGCAGTCGACTTTTGTCGAGCGGCCCCTGAAGAGACGGCAGCGCAAAGGCCGCCATTGCGGCCATGATTGCCAGCACGATCAGCATTTCCATCAGCGAATATCCACCGTGCGCAGAAGCAGACGAACCGGAAGGGAAACGGTTCGTCTGCTTCACGTTTCTGGCAGATCGGCGTGATTGGAATGAACGCATGGTTGTTCTCACAAACGGACATCCATGTCATTCGCCGCCCGTCGCCGGCAAAGCTCGTTAGTTAGTGTTCACAGAACCTGCGCTGCCGTCATCATTCCGGGCGACGTCGTCGCCGCTGGTACCGTCACCCGTCCAGCTGACAACATCGTCGTCTGTGTTTTCCTGACCATCGGGCCCAAACGACCAGATGTCAGGAACGTTGATTTTGTTGTGCGTCGCCGGATACTCATAACGATAGCTGTTACCCCAGGGATCCTTGGGCAGTGTTTCAGTCTTGATATATGGACCGTCCCAGTTAGAACCACCGGCGACACTACGTTCATCATCGCCTTCCAGTTCAAGGCCGTCTTCCCCTCCTGAACCACTCTCACCGGAATCAGCAGCAGGGGCGGCAACCAGAGCTGACAGTCCCTGCTCGCTGGACGGAAAACGATTCATGTCGATGGCGTAGCGTTCCAGTGACGACTGAAACATTCCAATCTGAGTCTTGACAGAATTTACATCTGCCTTTGCTTTACTACCCAGAAGTCGCGGGCCAACCAGAGACACCAGCAACACCAGAATCGCCATCACGATCAACAGTTCGGTCAGCGTAAATCCCCTGCGAACGTTCGCCGCTGTAGAATTCATTTGTCGTTTCATTACCCTAAGTTCTCCTTCTTGTTCAACATGTTTATGCGGTTGTTACCGCGACCAGATTGAGACCATGACTCGGTGTGTAAGAATCGCTGCCACTGGACTTTCACGTTTGGTCGGCAGTGGCGACAGACAACTCGAGTCTCAACTCATTGACGTACTCATTTCGAACACCGGCAGCAGCAGAGCCACAATCACAAACAACACTGCGCTGCCCATCACCATTAACAGTGCCGGCTCGATCAGACGAACCATCGTATCCAGTTGCCGAGCTACCTTTTTGTCGATGTTGTCGGCAATATTGTTCAGAACATTTTCCAGGTTGTTGGCTTCTTCAGCAATACTGATCATCGCCATCACGTTAGGGGGCAGCAGCCCGCACTTCGAAAGCGGTCCTGACAGACTTTCGCCCGCGGAAATATTCTTCGCGGACTCCTGGATGGCCCGCCCCAGAACAACGTTTCCTGATGAATCGCTGCTGATGTTCAGAGCCTTCAAAATGGGTACTCCGTTTCGCAGCAACGTACCCAGAATCCGACAGAATCGAGATGTCGCTCCGTTCAGGAAGATCGGCCCGAACACAGGCACTTTCGTTTTATAGCCGTCAACGATTTCTCGCCCCTTTGGCGATACCGCCCACTTGCGGACACCGACGACCATTCCTCCAAGAGCGGCCAGGACAAGAATCCCAAACCGCCCCAGAAAGTCACTCAGCCAAAGCAACGCCACGGTTGCACCGGGCAGAGTTCCTTTGCGTTCCAACTGAGCAAACAGGTCTGAAAACTTTGGCACGAAAAACACGATCAGCACGATAGTCACGATGGACCCCGCCGCGGCCAGAAACGCCGGGTACGCCATGGCACCTTTGACCTTGGCCTTCAGTTCTTCCGTTCGCTCCAGAAACTCGGCCGTCTGCTGCAAAGACTCTTCCAGGAACGCGCCTTCAGTTCCGGCTCGCACAATACTAATTGTCAGATCGTTAAATACCTCTCTGTGTGCACCCATCGCTTCATATAACTGGGCCCCTTCAGAAATCCGACTACGGAGATCTGACAGAACAGTCTGCATGCGTTCATGAGGTGTCTGCTGAATCAGAACACTTAAAGCCTGCAGCAGCGGCACACCGTTAGCCAGCAGATCGGCCAACTGAGTAAGCGTATTGGCCAATAATTCAGCATTGATTCGTCGATTCAGTTTCAGGGAAAAACCTGAAGACTTCGCGGGGAAGACATCCAGCGGAAACAGAGAGCGTTCGGTCAGGATCGCCATCACATCACCGCGCGAATCAGCCGCGATCAGGCCGTCTACGTCCTGACCGGCTATTGTTCTGGCGGTGTAAGCGAATTCCTGCATTTCGAGTCGCTAATCTGCTTTAGTCACTCTCAGGACTTCATCAATGCTTGTGATTCCCTGAGCCACTTTCTTCCAGCCATCCTGACGCAAAGTAACCATGCCACTGGCGATCGCCGCCTTACGGATCTTGTCGGTACCCGTACGGTCGTGGGCCAACTGACGAATCTGTTCGTTCGTCTCCAGTAATTCGTAAATGCCCAGACGCCCCGAATAGCCTGTGCCACGACAGTTACGGCAACCCACCGGACGATAAATCGGTTCGCCGTAGGCAATATCATCGAACGGAAAATCGGATGGAACTTCTTCGTACGACGGCACATAGCCTTCACGACATTCCCGACACAGAGTTCTTACCAGACGCTGAGCAACGATTCCTTCGACCGTGCTGGCGACCAGAAACGGTTCAACGCCCATATCAACAAGACGCATAAACGCTCCGGCGGCGTCGTTTGTATGCAGCGTGCTGAATACCATGTGGCCCGTCAGTGATGCCTGCACCGCGTTTTCAGCCGTTTCGAAATCGCGGATCTCACCGACCAGAACAACGTCCGGGTCGTGTCGCAGGATGCTTCGCAGACCGGCGGCAAAGGTCAGTCCGACCTTGTGATTCACCTGGATCTGATTGATGCCCTCAAGCTGGTATTCGATCGGATCTTCAGTGGTGATGATCTTGTTGCGTTCACTCTTGATTTCGGCCAGCGAACTGTACAGTGTCGTCGTCTTGCCGGAACCTGTCGGGCCCGTCACCAACACGATGCCGTGGGGCAGGCGAATCAGTTTCTGAAATCGCTCATTGATGTCCTCTTCCATGCCTATGCCGGACAAAGAAAACGTCATCGCGTCCTTGTCCAGGACACGCATAACGACACCCTCGCCATGCAACATGGGAATGATGGAGACGCGAACGTCCACTTCACGTCCGGACACACGAATTCGGATCCGACCGTCCTGAGGCACTCGTTTCTCAGCGATATTCAGCCGAGCCATAATCTTCAGACGACTGATGATGGCTGCCTGAAACCGATTCAATTCCGGTGGCAATGGCTGAGTCTGCAGTACTCCGTCAATTCGATAACGCAGTTTCAGCCCGGACTCCTGCACTTCCATATGAATATCACTGGCCCGCGCGTTGACCGCTTCGACCAGAATGTCGTTGACCAGTCGTACAACCGAAGCCTGCTGGGCCATCGCGGCGGCTTCAGATTCGTCGAACTCCAGATCGCCAATGACTTCAAGGCTATCCTCTTCCTCAGCGGCTTGCGCCATCAGACCATCCAGTGTCTCTGCACCGACACCAAGATGTGACTTGATCAGCGTCGCCACTTCATGTGGCAGCGCCAGCACAGTTCGGACGAACAGTCCCGTGGCTTCCGCGACTGCGTCGGCAGCCTGCACATCGAAAGGGTTGGAAAGCGCCAGTTGCACTGACGAGCTGTTTCGCGAAATTGGAAACACGCCATGGCGATGCACCAGCCGGACGGGAAAACCCTCCAAAATGGATTTGTCGACTTCTTCCTTCGACAAGTCGAGGACTGGAATCGCCAGTGACCGTCCGATCGCAGAAAGAGCATCCAGTTCGTTATCAAACTGGTATTCGCGTGCAAATTGTTCGAGCTGATCTCCGGCAGAAAACAGTTCCTGCACACGTTTCAACTCGTGAGGTGATAATCGGCGCGCAACGTCTTCAACGGGGGCAGCGGCCTCACCGAAATGGAAGGCAATACTCATATGGAGGATCCTGCTGCTGCAGGACGTCAGGTGGGAATATGGGGCAGGATACTGCCTTCAGTTGTGATCCAAAGCCAGTATTTGCTCCGATTCTATCCGTCAGACCAGGGCGATACAAGGTTTTCTGGAGTGGACCAGAAAAGCGTCCCGGTTTCCGGTGGAATTCGGCATTATACGAACAGCGGCAACAACAGGGCATACTGCGGGACAGGAAGCCTGAAATGAGAGGCCGCTTTGTCGTGGCTGAGAATCCCGCCTGGAACTCAATCCAGCACATCGCCCAGAATCTCCATCACTCGCGCCGCTTTTGTTTTCTTCAGTGGCAGCAAAGTGAGTCCTCGGGCGCGGCTGGTCTGGGAAACTTCGTCAAGGCTGGCCACCAATTCACTGACTTCGTCAAGAAGATCCTGCGGAGCTTTCACCACCAGTGAATTCGTATCGGTCTGAACTTCGATTGTGAGCAGTGGTGCGGCTGCGGCGGCATTAATCTGCCGCAACACTGTGGCAACCTCGGACGGAACCCCCTTAGGTATAGAGATCGTGCTGCGTGCCCCACCGGCCGTCAACTGCGGCCGATAGACTCCTTCCAGCACATCCTCTACGCGGCCAGCATCCGTATACAGCACAGGAATGACTCTGGTCACATAGGCTCGTTTGGTGTCTTCGAATTTGTCAGAATCGAGTACTTCCAGCAGTTGTTCAATGCGATTGCGGTCGGAACGACTTGCGTAAACGATAAGCGAGTTCAGCCGTTCATCCGGGACCATCGCGACGTGCCCAAACGAGACCAGACCTTCCGTGTCATCGAAGATCTGCTGCAGTGTCGTGGCGACATCAGAAGCCCCGGCATTCGTCAGCTGGTAGATACTAAAGTCTCGATTACGTCCACCGGCTGGCCGCGAATAGATGGCTCTCAGCAAAGATTCCATCTGGTCCAGGGCCGCCGGATCATCGGAAGCGATCGTCAGACGACCATTGCCCGGCATGATAACGACAGGTTTGATCAGCTGAGAATCGCCTTGCTGCGCTGTCGGCGCCGAATCCTGTTTGGCAGTTTTGGAATCCGGAACATTCTCCTGTCCCTGGGGCTCGCTGATTTCCTCGGACGGCACAGAGAATTGTCCAGGCACGCTCTTCTGACCAGGATGAAGTACCTTGATTGGGTTCTTCCGCAGCTTGGGCCACAGATCCTGAATCCGCATGATGGCCCCCTCAACATCGTCACCAACCGGGATAACTCGCAGGTTTCGATTTGAAGAGTCGGCACCAGCGTCCAGCCCGACTTCGCCCATTTTGACCATCAACGAACGCATCTCGACGATCTGACCTGGCGATGCCTGCACCCATAGCTGTTGCATGTCTTCGTCCGCATGAATATGGGGACGGGTTGCAGCGTGCAGAAATCGACTGCTGATCATTCGGTCAATAGCCATCTGAGCGACACGAGGCTCCAGATAGGCCAGCTGAAAAACCTCAATCTGCCGTGACTCAGGACTACGAAACCCTGCGATGGTTTGCGCGACAGCTTCGTGCCCCGTAGCGGTTGCCGTGACGAACAGACTTCCGGTGGCACTTTCATAGAGTACTTTTGCTCCGCGATCTTCCTCCTGTAGCACACTGTCCACGACCTCGCTGATGATGTTGCCGTCCATTTCGAGCACGGGATACATCTGCAGCTTCCGAACACTGTTCCCACCCTGAGGATCAAGATCTACCAGCAGCGTTGCGATCGTTTCATGCTGATCAGGTCGAGCGATTGCGACCACAGTTTGATTAACGTCGTCCAGTGAAAGACGCACCTCATCGGCCCGAAGAAACAGGGCTTCCAACACGTCCAGAACCACATAACCGTCTGCCTGATTCAGCCGATAAGTCTTCGGCACGGGACTGTTTGCTGTTCGCGCCTTGCCCGTCATCTGCTGCACAACCTGTTCAATGGTCTTATGCTCTTCCACGGAAGCCGTAGCAACAAGCACTTCGCGGCCTGCGTCTGTCACAAGCGTCGCATTGGGAAACAGCGCCTGCAGCGCCTCCTGAGCTTGATCCGCCTCGCCACGCGACATCTGGTAGGTTTTCGTTTCGACACCAGAGCCGCCGACACGCGACATCGTGATCTGCTCAATCAAACTCGCAATCTGTTGCTGTTCGTCCGGAGGAGCACTGACCAGAATCTGATCGCTGCGCTTGCCTGTAGAAATGGTCACGTCTTTGGACACCAACGGCTCAAGGGCCTCTTTGACGATCAGACCATCCAGCGGCAAAACTCGATAAACAGCAAGGTCTCGCTTGATTTCTTCGGTCGGGTCTCCGTCGAACTGACTGATCAGATCCTGAATCACCTTGTGCTGGTCTTTCCGAGCGACGGCGACCAGCCGGCCTGTTTTGTCGTTCACAGCAAGACGAACATTGTCCAGACGACCGAACAAGTCTTCCAGCAAGTCTTCAGTGTACGCCACTGACACGTTGTTCGTCTTATATACCACCGGATAAGCGGCGTTCTCGGCCATGTCGACTCCGGCAATCTGTTCAGCAATTTCGCTGATCCTGACATGTTGTTCGGCAGTGGCTGTCGCAACAATCAGTTTTCGATCACTGTCTGTCACGATGGTTGCATCAGGGTACAGGGCCAGTAGCACCTCCTGGGCTTCATCAGCATTGGGAGCTCCAACCACGTACGTTCTGGTTTCAAGTTCGCCGGCCGGGGTCAGAGTGGACGTAACCTGGTCGATCGTCGCCTTTATCAGATCCTGCTTTTCCTCAAATGCTCGGACATACAGCCGGCGCCCGGTGGGATCAACAGTCAACTGCACATCTGCATCCAGTAACGGCTGCAGCACTGTCTGTACAGCTGCTGGATCCGTACCGTGGAGATCAAAAATGGCCAGCGTCTTCTTTTGGATCGGACTTTTTGCAGCCACCAGCTGCGCCAGCACCTTCGATAACCGTTCATGATCAGCAGGTGTAGCCACGACGGCGATTTGGTCCGAGCGGGCTCCGGTCGTGATCGACACAGCCGGCACACTTTGTGACAGAACAGTAACTGCCGACGGACCGAGACCTCTTATGGAATACAGCTGCAATGTGGTTTCGGCCGCAAAAGGTTTTTCTGCCGTCAACTGCGTCAGCGTCGCTTCGATCTTCTGATGTTCTTCAGGAGAAACCAGTGCAAGCAACCGATTACCGTCGGTTGTGGCAGTAAATGACACGCCCGGCACGGTTGTGGCCAGTACGGTTTGAGCGTTGCTGCCACCGGCAGTTTCGATATCGTAGAACCTTAACGTTCGATCTGCATTTGCGGCGGGTGACCCGGACAGTTGTCCCAGTGTCTCTTCGATTCGCTCCCTTGTTCCGTCGTCCACCCACCCGATCAGGGATTTCCCATCGGTACCCTGCAGAAACGAGATTTCCGGCGCGACCTGAGCAAGCACAGACTGTCCGGTCGCGATTCCGATTTCGCTTACGTCAAACGCTGTGATGGACCTGTGTTCTGGAGCAGAACGCGTTCCTTCGACAATGTTCATGATAATGGCATGGTCCTGAGCCTGGCCCCAGGCAAGCAGCTTTTCGTCTGCGAAGACAATCTTCGCAGACGGTACGGCCGTGGCGAGCATCGCCGTAACACCCGGCACGTCCGCATCGGCGATGGGATACGTCTTCACCTCCGCCCCTGCTTCGCCGGCCGCATCTGACATGGCCTCCACCGCGCGGCGAATGGCCTCGTGATCCTGCGTCGTCGCCAGCGCAGTCATCGTCTGAGCGAGCGGATCGATAACAACAGTTGAATCGGGAAACGCATTCTGAAAGAACGTCTGTTCGGCTGACGTATTGCCGTGCAGCATCGGATACACAACAACCGTGCGTTCCGTTAACGGAGCCGAAGCAGAACGAAGAGCGTCCAGCAGTTCAGCCACCTGCTGCTGATGTGACAGTCGAGCCCTGACAATCAGCGTCTGACCGGTGGTGTCGTGAATAACCGTTGCACGAGGGACTTCAGAACTCAGCAACTGCACCGCATTGACCGGATCAATCCCCTTGACGGGATAAACCATGAGCTTAATTTCGGTATTACCGTCGATATCTGAATCCAGCTGCTCAATCGCCGACTTGATCGTCTCATGTAACTGTGGCCGAGCGTTTATCAGCAGTCGCTCAGCCACAGTATCGATCGTTATTGTGGCATCCGGAAACAGCTCGATAAGCACCGTCGCAATGCTGTTTGGGTCCACTTTCCGAATCGGATAGACAATTAGTTTCGGCTTCTGTTCCGGCGGCACCTCGCGATGAAGTTGAGCCAGCACTTCGCTCACGATTTCCTGCTGCGATGGTTTCGCCCAGACCGTCATTTCTCCGGGCTGAGCGTCCGTCAGCACCTGCAAGCCAGGCAACTCGGAACTCAGACTGTCCAGCAGCGTTGTAAATCGAGCGCGCTGAGCGGTCGTCACGTCATAGACTTTCAACGTTCGTTTTTCATCGACAGGAGCTGCATCTTCGAGCTTATCGAGAGTCGCTCGCAGCACAACGTGGTCGGCCTTCACCGCGACAACGGACAGTCTGTTCGCCGCCGTCTCAAATGTAATTCGCGCTGCGGGCAGCATTGCCTGCAGAACCGACGCTGCGTTCTCACCTGAAGCTCTTGTTAAAGGATAGAACTGAAGTTCGGGAATTTCTCCCGAGGCATCACGGGCGACCTGAGCTATCGTTGCCGCAATGACGTCGTGATCTTTCGTGGTGGCGGTCACCAGCAACCGGCGATTGGAACTGTCAACCGTAACGGACGCTGCCGGTGTCAGAGTGCTGAGTAGTGCAGTAACTGTTTCGGGAACAACGTGGGCCGTTAATGGGTAAGACTTAAGCATCGTGTCAACGCCGTCTGAGTCACTGACAACCTGTTGCAGTACGTTTTCCACAGACGCATGGTCTTCGGCAGACGCAATCACCAGCAGTCGTTTGTTCGCCACGTCATCCGTAATCTGAGCTGAGGGGCTCAGCGTCGACAGCAGTGAAACAACGCTGGCCGTGTCAACGCCCAGCGTGTCATACGTCTTCAGCTGCTGATCCGGTTTGGCCAGATTCTCCGTCAGCTGAAGAAGCGTGCCGGCCACCAGCTCATGGTCTTCCGCTGACGCCACAATCAGCAGCCGCTTATTGGTCGCATCCGTGGTGACTGTGGCGTCGGGCACAACAGAATCAAGCACAGATGTCGCAGCATCGCTGATCGACAGATCTATCGGATACGATTTCAGTTCTGACGGTTTTTTGTTCGCGACCTGAGGCTCCAGCTGTTCCAGCAGGCTGAGTATGGCCTGATGGTCGGATAACGTTCCGATTGCGATCAGGCTTCCTGTCCGGCTGTCAACGGTCACTTTGACTTCGGGCATCAGCGACGTGACCAGTGTCTGTGCTGTGGCCTGATCGATCTCTGACAGGGGATACACTTCCAGTTGAGTTGTCCCGCCGACTGGTTGCTGAGCCTCCAGTTCCTTCAGCGCCCCGGATATCCTGACGTGATCCGTTGCGTTCGCCCATGCCACAAGTTTTCGACTTGCCTCATCGTAGCGAAATTCGCCATCGGGACTGACCAGCTTCATCGTCGCAAGCAGTTCGGCTGTATCGCGTACACGAGCGGCAAACAGTTTCAGCTGGGGCTGTTTGTCCGGGCCCTGATTGGACTCCAGCTGGCCGATGATCGTCTTCGCTTTTTCCTGCTCAACAGGAATGGCATTGATGGAGATCTGACTGGCGGTTGCATCAACCACAATCGTGCCGTCGACAATCTGCTTCAAGACTTCGCCTGCCTGCTCGGGGTTAGCGTGTTCGATCGGATAGATCTTCAGCTCTGGCTTGGGCGCGGGTACATCCGGCTTCGGAGTCGCCGCCTTTTTAGGCAGCGGAATCTTCTTGACCACCTGCTGGACAGTCCGCACGGTCGCCGCGGAATCGGCCACCAGCAACTGCTGAGTCGCCGCCAGTAAGTCAGCTTTGCCATACGTTCCGAGCAAAGGTGAGATCTCTGTGAGAGTTTCGTCTGCCGGCCGCCCGTCCAGGGGAATCAGCACGCTGACGAATTCGAAGCGACCCCGAGTCTCAAGGTCCTCCAGCGTGATCCGTGGAATGGCGCCGTCCGGCAGCCCACCCTTCAGGTTCAAACACATCACCAGCCTCTCACGACGAACCAGTGTGTAGCCCTTCGTCAACAGCCAGCCATTCAACAGATCGATTGCTTCTGTCGGAGTGTATTCCTTGCTGTCAGAGTAGTTGAACGTTCCTGGAGGAGCTTCATCCATGACCAGTGATAGGCCAGCTTCATCTGCCACCCAATCCAGCACGGCTTCCCACTTCTGCAGTCGAAAATTAAACTTTAGTCTCGGCTGTGAAAACAGCGTTGCAAACGCTTCCTGCTGGTCGGCGGTGAGCAGTGCTGACAGCTTCTGTTCTGCGGCGGACCGCATACCGGCTTTCGCACTGTCTTCTGCTGCCGCAACAGCTTCATTACGTTCTGCGATGATCGTGGCAATGGCCGCATTCTGCTCATCCGTCAGCGACAGCGCAGCAGCAGTGGACTCATCGGCCAGTCGCGCATACTCGACTGTAACTTCAGCCAACTGCCCGCACGACGTGGGTGCTGCCAACAGCACTGAACATGCAACCATCAGGAACGGGACGACCAGTTTGCGTTCGTTTTTCATCAAAACACTTTTGCAGTGTAAGTGCTGTCAAAGGCGGGAGTTAAAAAGCAGCACGAAAGGGGCGGGGGCTGGCAGGACCAATCACGGAACCCTGTATTCTTTGTAGCTTACCTGGTCCGGGGATATGTCTCCAGTAAATTCCGAACTACCGAATGTGACGGGGCCTGCCGGAGATTGACTTCCGAAATTTTCCAGGCACAAACGGGCAGTGAGGCCGGGCAGAAGGCCCGCGCATTTGCCGCCAACGCTCGTACCCGATTCACAGAGAAAGCTGTCTGCGCAAGAAACCGGTCCCCTATACTCTGTCTCTGTACAGGGGACCGGAGAAGTAGTTTCTGTTCGACCTGGCGTCGAGAATTAACCAGCTTCGACAGCAGCCTGAGCCGCAGCGAGCCTGGCGATTGGAATTCGACGTGGACTGCAACTGACGTAGTTCAAGCCGATTTCGTGGCAGAAGTACACAGATTTCGGATCACCACCGTGTTCGCCACAGATGCCGATCTTCAACTCAGGTCGAGTTTCACGACCATCCGCCACGGCAATCTTCATCAGGCGACCAATACCAGTCTGGTCGACCGTCTGGAACGGGTCGGCCGGCATGATGTCATTTTCGGTGTAATACCCGATAAAGCCCTTATAGTCGTCTCGGCTGATACCAAGTCCAGTCTGAGTCAGGTCATTGGTGCCGAAGCTGAAGAACTCTGCGGTCTCAGCGATTTCACCAGCAGTTAATGCCGCTCGAGGAATTTCGATCATCGTGCCGGTCATGAAGTCAATCGTCAGGCCCTGTTCTTCAAACACCTTCGCAGCGGTATCCTTGATGATCGCCGTCTGGTTATCCACTTCAGCCTTGTAGCCGGCCAGCGGGATCATAATTTCAGGATGGCACTCGATGCCTTCCTTCTTCAATGCACAAGCTGCCTCAAGAATCGCCCGAGCCTGCATCGCCGTGATCTCAGGGTAAACGATTCCCAGACGACAACCGCGATGACCGAGCATGGGGTTGGATTCAACCAACTCGGCAACTCGACGCTTCACGTCATCTTCCGTTACACCGAAAGTTGATGCCAGTTTACCGGCCAAAGCCGGATCCTCGTGCATGTGATGTTCTGACAGAAACTCATGCAGAGGTGGATCCAGCAGGCGAACGGTAACAGCTTTGTCGCCCATGGTCCTGAACAGGTGAGTGAAGTCATCACGCTGGAAGTTGATCAGCTTGGCCAGAGCGGCTTCGCGATCGGCTTTCGCTGTGGCAAAAATCATCTCACGCATTTCGTCCAGATGATCAAAGAACATGTGTTCTGTCCGACACAACCCGACGCCTTCGGCACCCAGTTGAATCGATACTTCTGCATCGTGAGATTCCGTGTTGGCTCGCACGTTCAACGTTCGATGTTCGTCCGCCCATGCCATCAACTGAGCGTAACGTTGGAAGACTTCTGATTCTTCCGGCTTCTTGTTGCCAGTCAGAACCTCCATGACTTCCGAAGGACTGGTTTCAATCTTGCCCGTGAAGACTTCACCGCTGAAGCCGTCTATCGACATCCAGTCGCCTTCCTTCAGCACAATGTCACCGACCGTAACGGTGCCGGCTTCGTAATCGATATTCAGAGCGTCGCAACCGCAGACGCAGGTTTTTCCCATCTGGCGAGAAACTAAAGCCGCATGAGACGATGCTCCGCCGAAGGCGGTCAGAATGCCGTTGGCAACCTTCATGCCCCGCAGATCTTCCGGGCTGGTTTCTTTGCGAACCAGAACCAGCTGCAGGTCATTGTCAGCATTCCACTTTTCTTCGGCATCCGAAGCATGGAACACAATCTGCCCCGTAGCTGCACCAGGACCGGCGTTGATGCCTTTGGCCAGCAGACGGTTATCGCCTTCGGCCTTTTTCTTGTCAGCCGCATCAAAAATCGGCTGCAGCAGCTGATTCAGATCGTCGGCGGGAATGCGTCGTTTTTCCAGAGCCGTTTTGGAGTCAATGAGTCCTTCGTTGACCAGATCCACCGCAATTCGAACTGCGGCAAATCCCGTTCGCTTGGCATTACGAGTCTGCAGCATCCAGACTTTGCCGTTTTCGACGGTAAATTCGATGTCCTGCACATCTTTGTAGTGTTGTTCCAGAGTTTTGCCGATGTTGGTCAGCTGCTCGAACGCCTCCGGCTTGTCAATGTGCAGTGTTTCTTCGACTCGCTTCGGAGTTCGCGTACCGGCAACAACGTCTTCACCCTGAGCATTGATCAGGTAGTCACCGCAGAAGCCCGGTGTTCCGTCCGAGCAGTTTCGCGTCAGGCCAACACCCGTGGCACATTCGTCACCAAGATTGCCGAAGACCATTGCCTGAACGTTGGTCGCGGTCCCCCACGAGTGAGGAATGCCGTACTGGCGACGGTATACCATCGCTCGGTCATTCATCCAGCTGCCGAAGACAGCTCCAATGCACCCCCACAGCTGTTCCATCGGATCTTCCGGGAAGTCGATGCCGGCTTCATTCTTGATCACAGCTTTGAAGTCGACAACAATCTGCCGCAGCGCTTCGACACTCAGATCACTTTCATGTTCTGCCCCGACAGCTTCACGTGCCTTTTCAAGAATATCTTCGAAGTGGTCAGGATCATTCTTGTCTTCAGGCTTCAGACCCAGAACGACATCACCATACATTTGAATCAGTCGACGATAACTGTCCCATGCAAAATGCTCGTTGCCGGACTGCTTGATCAGCGCCTGAACAACTTCTTCGTTGATGCCGATATTGAGGACAGTGTCCATCATGCCTGGCATGGATTCCCGAGCACCCGATCGACAACTCAACAGCAATGGGTTCTCCGGATCGCCGTACTTCTTACCCATCACGTCTTCCGCGTTCTTAATCGCGGCGTTGACCTGATCCGCCAGTTCTGCCGGAAAAGTTCGGTCGTTTTTGTAGAAAGCGGTGCAGACTTCGGTGGTGATGGTAAAACCGGCTGGTACCGGAAGACCGATACGGCTCATTTCTGCCAGGTTGGCCCCTTTGCCGCCGAGCAGTGCTTTCTGGGTAGTATTGCCGTCTGCCTTGCCATCGCCGAATGTGTAAACGTACTTCGTGTCTGCCATTTTGGGTTGGACCTCGTCAGGTAGTGTCGTGGTGATCACGACGAGAATGTGGCGTCGAGAAATGACGCGCAGGATGCCCCAAGCTGTTTACGATTAACAACTTGGGGATTCTGGATAGAACGAACTACCGCCAGCGCGCAACTAAGGCTGCACCAGACCGGCGTTCAAACGAGCGAACACGTTAACAGTGGGTCCAACAAACTTCAAGCACTTCAAAAAGTGACCAGAAACGAGAGAAAATGCTGATTTCAACGAGATTCTGAGCCAGGCACACAAAACGCTCTTGCGAGGCAGAGACTCTTCGGCAGAATGGAGCGTTGAACACTTGGTCTGAGGCCAACTCCGACCTTAAAAAGATCGTGTGTGAAAAGCATCAACGCCACAGGAAAACGTGCTCAGTGGGAAGCACCAGATCAGGTGAACACGGGCATAGGCCTCTTCCGATTCTGTGGAGAGCAGACTTGTGCACGATAAAGTTCGACTGGGATAAGTCCGGCTAGGGAATTCGAATTCGGAGCGGTTTCATATGTCAGTGCGCGGCATCCGAGGAGCAACCTCCGTCGACGCTGATGTGCCGGAGCAAATCCGAGAAGCCACTCGGGAATTGATCGAAGAAATCCTGAAGCGTAACGAAATCACGGATTTCGACGATGTGATTTCCGCTGTCTTCACGACCACCCAGGATCTGGTGTCCGCGTTTCCTGCCGAGGCCGCTCGCCACATCGGAATGACGACGGTCCCGCTACTGTGTGCCCTGGAAATTCCCGTTGCAGGATCGATGCAGAAATGCATCCGCATTCTTCTGCACGTGAACAGCGAACGAAAACCTGCAGAAATTGAACACGTATATCTGCGTGAAGCCGAGAAACTGCGACCGGACATGAAGAGCGCTCAGTAGCTCTGGAACGTTCCCCGAAACGAATTCGCAATCCGGTCCCGAGCTGACCTCAATCCGAATTGCGGATTCGTCGAACAAGACGCCTTTCTAACAAGCAGGTTACGCCGATCGCCCCGGATCGAATGGCACAAGCGAAACTCCAGGTGGTGCGACTTGAACCAGCGATCAGCCTAAATTTCATGTGATTTCATTCTTCTTCGGTATTCTCCGGGCGTCTCGCCGATCTCTCGCTTGAAAACTGCGATTAGCCTTTCTTTGTGACTGTATCCGCCCAATGGTGCGATTTGTTCGAGTGTCATGTCCGTCTCCCGCAGCAGTTGTTTAACTCTGGTGATTTGCGCTGCGGTGATCTCTTCATGAGGTGTACGGTTCAGCTCGCTGCGGAAGCGGCGTTCAAGTTGTCGGCGCGACAGTGATGTGAATCCGGCAACGTCGCTCACATCGATGCCGTCACATGCATGTTCGCGGATGAATCGACATACGCGGGCGAGTTCACGATCCTCAACCGCAATGACCTGTGTGGACATTCGCTGAACCACGGCCGTCGGCGGAATATATTCGACAGACGTGAGTGCCGGTTTGCCATTCATCATTGCATCAAGAATTTCCGCTGCTCTGTAGCCCACGCGTTCTGCATCAGGCCGAATGCTGGAAAGTGGTGGGTCGCTCAGCGGACAGATTGTGTCATCGTTATCCACCCCAATCACACCAATGTCGTCGGGCACGGCAAGGTTCAGTCCCCGGCACGCGTTCAGAACCTGCTGCCCTCTGATATCGTTGCAAACAAGCATCCCTGTTGGCGGCGCGAGTGAAGTAAGCCATGTGGACATCACTTCCACGTCGATCGCTCCTGACTGTTCGATGCTGGATAGCGTCGCGTCGCACTTTCCGGGTGTATCGTAGACCGACAACGGGCATCCCGCGTCGGCGACGAGCTCGCGAAAGAAGCGAAGGCGAACCTCTGAGAAATGGGCAAACTGAAAACCACAAAAGGCAAAGCGACGGAATCCACGATCCCAGAGGTGCTCAAATGCCAGTTCAGCGACGTACCGATCATTAGTCTCTACTTGGGGGATGCCGATGAAACTCTGACTACACCGGACATCGACGATTGGAATGCCTAACTGACAAAGCGGATCGATTGTGCGTGTGTCGACTCGCGCGATGACGCCGTGGACCGCGGACTGTTTCATCCACTCAGGCAGAAGAACATCGATGGTCATTTCCTGATGCAGCAATGACCAATCGCTGCGTTGTCGGGCAAAATTCGCTATTCCTCGCAATAGGTCGCGCCCATACGAGCGCGATGTTTCGACAAGCAAGGCGACTTTTCGGCGAGTTTTGACTTTAGGCGGCATCAGCAAACACCATTCCCGCGTGTCGCAAATCATTACTCCCCGTGTCGCATATTATCCTCGACAAGCGGCCCATAGAAGCAATAATCGGATGACTGGGTGATTCCCGGCTGTATTTAGGGTGTCGCAGTTCATTCGGTCAAGACACGATGATAGATTTCCGACTGTTCCTCATCTTCTTCCTCATGCCCTTCTGTCTTGCTGCGTTTGCGAGTGTGTCGACGCACGCCGACGAGCGCACGCCGACGACGGCGCAGCTGGAGTTCTTTGAAAAACAGGTGCGGCCTTTGCTCGCGAAGCATTGCTACCAATGCCACAGCGCGAATGCCAAGCGTATTGAAGCGAAGCTGCGACTGGACAGCCTGGCGGCTCAGCTGCGCGGTGGCGACTCCGGCACGGTCATTGTTCCGGGAGACGCCGACAGCAGTCTGCTGATTCAAGCCGTGCGATATGAGTCATACCAGATGCCGCCGAAGAGCAAGTTGCCCGCCAGGGATGTTGACACACTTGTGCGCTGGGTCGACATGGGAGCACCGTGGCCGAAGGAGAACGCTCCGACTGCCAACAAACTTCAGGATTCATTTGATCTGCAGAAGCGGATGTCGGAGTTCTGGGTCTGGCAGCCGATCACCGCTACTGCCCCGCCCACCGTCGACGATCCAGCCTGGCCCCGGAATGATGTTGATAACTACATACTTGCCGGTCTTGAGAGTGCCGGACTGAAACCGTCAGGTGATGCCGATCGAACGGCTCTGCTGCGTCGGCTTTATTTCGATCTGACCGGATTGCCGCCAACACCGGAAGAAGTTGAAGCGTTCGTCGCGGACAAAGCCCCGGGAGCTGCAACCAGACTCGTTGACAAGCTGCTTGACTCGCCGCATTTCGGAGAACGATGGGGAAGGTACTGGCTGGATCTGGTGCGCTATGCAGAATCCCGCGGGCATGAATTCGACAACGATACGCCGAATGCCTTTCAGTATCGCGACTATGTCATCCGTGCGTTAAACGCTGACGTGCCTTACGACCAGTTTGTTCGCGAACACATTGCTGGAGATCTGTTGCCGCACCCGCGTCTGCATCCCACAAAAGAGTTCAACGAATCGGTACTTGGCACGGGCTTCTGGTTCCTGGGGGAATGGGTTCACTCACCAGTGGATATCCGCAAGGACGAAGCCGATCGCTTTGACAATATGCTCGACGTGATGTCCAAGACGTTTCTGGGTGTAACGGTGGCCTGTGCAAGGTGCCACGATCACAAGTTCGACGCCATCCCGACAGCTGATTACTACTCGTTGTCCGGTTTTCTGCAAAGTAGTGACTATCGGCAGGTGCGGTTCGAGTCGATAGAACAGAACCGGCGTGTCGCCGATCAGCTGGCTCAGATCGACGGAAAGTATCAGCGCAGGATTTCCAGTCTGCTTAAAAGCTACGATGTCCGGCGGCCGCAGCAGACCAGCTACCAGGTTGATAAAGCCATCGTCGTTGACTTCGGAAACATCCCGCACAGTCAGTACCTGCAGGATGGATTTATCTTCGGTCGTTCAGCGCAGCGTGAAGGTCTGGCATATCCTGAAGCAGGAACGGAACCCACTGTCAGAATTGCGAGGTTTGGGGCCGCCGTTAGTGATTCGATCTGGTCGGGCCTGATGTCGATCACCGAAGGCACTGTTCAAAACCGAAGTTCAGTTGCGAAACTTCCGAAGAGCGGACGCACGCTGCGTTCACCAACGTTCGAGTTAAAACACGGAAGAGTCAGTTGTCTGGTTGACGGAGTCGGACATATTGTCGCCTGTGTCGATTCGCATCGGCTTATCGCAGGGCCACTTCACGGAGAGACGATCAGGCCCATCAAAGCCAGCGACCGCTGGGTCACTTTGAACTTAGCACGATACGTCGGGCACCGTCTGCATCTTGAGTTTGTTCCGGCGGTAAACGCTCAGCTGTCAGTCCGCATGGTGACTCAGGGACTGGACGCGGAGGGGCTGACTGATCTGGATCGCCGACTGGCTGCCTCAGACAGTCAGTACGAAGATTACGCTCAGGCCGCCGAAGAGATCCTGAATGGAAGCACTCAGTTTCAGGAGCGTGTCTTTGCTGACTTTGAGTCCGGGACTTACGACGGGTGGACTGTGACCGGCGAGGCGTTCGGGGAAATACCGCAAACACTGAAGACGATTGCCGAGTACCAGGGTCGCATAAACGGCCAGGGCACATACTTCGTCAATTCCCACAACATTCGACATGGCGGAGACGTTCGGCGCGCAGACAACCTGACAGGAACATTGACATCCTCGGAATTCACCATCGACTTTGATGCGATCGAGTTTCTTGTGGGCGGCGGAGCTCATCAGGGTGCAACGTGCGTCAATCTGGTTATTGACGGTAAGGTGGTTCGGTCAGTCACGGGTCAGAACAACAATCAGATGTCGATCAACAACTGGAATGTGCGGCCTTTTTCCGGCAGCAAGGCAAGGATTCAGGTCGTCGATAACCACACGACCGGCTGGGGAAATATCGGCATTGATCACATAATCTTTCGGAAGGCCGTCGCGAAACCGGGTGGCAAATCAGAGCCGCACATAATCATTCAGGAGTGGCAACGGGAACGGCAGCAAACTGGAACACAGATTGTCCGCAGGTCGCGGGTGGCTCCGGCCATGATGGATGGCACAGGCGAAGACGATCGAATACTGATCCGCGGTGATTCACGCAAACCCGGCAATGTTGAACCGCGACATTTCCTGACGGCAGTCTCAGGGCATTCGCCAATTCCGATTCCATCGGGAAGCGGTCGACTGGGACTGGCTCAGCAGATCAATGACCCGTCGAATCCGTTGACATCCCGTGTGATTGTGAATCGCCTCTGGCACCATCTTATGGGACGGGGAATCGTGCCGACCGTCGATGACTTCGGAGTTCTTGGGCAACGACCGACACACCCTGAATTACTGGATCATCTGGCAACCCGGTTTCTTTCCGGCGGCCGCAGTATCAAGCAGCTGATTAAGTACATCGTGCTTTCCCGGACCTATCAAATGTCCAGCCACGCTGGTCAGCAGGCAATGGACGCCGACCCCAAAAACCTGCTATGGCATCACCGACCACCTCGCCGACTGCAGGGCGAAGCCATTCGTGATTCGCTGCTGGCGTTGTCCGGCCGTCTGGACCGAACCGCTTCGGGGCCGCCCGTACCGATTCACCTGACACCATTCATGGACGGGCGAGGCCGCCCGAAGAACAGCGGCCCAATGGATGGTGCCGGACGGCGTTCGATCTACATCGCCGTACGTCGCAATTTCCTGTCGCCATTCATGCTGACCTTCGACACACCTGTACCATTCAGTTCGATGGGGCGGCGAAACGTGTCCAACGTACCGGCTCAGGCGCTGATCCTGCTGAACGATCCTCTGGTCGCTGAACTCTCACGCAAGTGGGGCGAACAGGCTCTGCAGAACATACCGGACACCGGTACCACAGGCGTCAAGCAGCGAATTGCGTGGATGTATCTGTCAGGGTTCGGGCGACGACCGACCGTTGAGGAAAGCCAGGCAGCTGCTGCCTTTCTCATGTCTCAGTCAATCGAACACGACGTCACAACTGAAGAGACGGATCTTTGGGCAGACTTTGCTCATGTTCTTATAAATGCCAAGGAGTTCATTTTTCTAAGATGAATACTCAGCACACTTTTCCATGCCAGCGGCAACGATCGGTGCCGACAACACGACGCAAAATGCTGACAACGTGCGCCAGCGGTTTTGGTGCGCTGGCTCTGTCGGCACTGCAGACCGATCCGCTTTTTGCCGATAAAACTGAAAATTTGTCCGGCCCTGGATCTGCCGGACATGGCCCCCACCATGAAGTCCGTGCGAAGAACGTGATTTTCCTGTATATGGACGGAGGACCGTCCCAGGTCGACACGTTCGACCCGAAGCCCATCCTGGACAAACACGACGGCGAAGACCCTGCTCAGCTGTTCAATGTTGAACCCACTCAGTTCAACAACAACGGCAACCTTCTGGCCAGTCCATGGAAATTCACTCAGTACGGCGAGTCGGGCATCCCGGTCAGCGAACTTTTTCCCCACGTCGCCGAATGTGTCGATGAGATGTCCGTTGTTCGATCGATGACGTCCGGTTTTCCAGAGCATACATTCGCAAATTACTTTCTGCATACCGGAAGTGCTTTGCAGGGACGGCCCAGTATGGGCGCGTGGGTCAACTACGGACTGGGCAGCGAGTGCCGGAATCTGCCAGGCTTTGTCGTGCTGAACGGAGGACTGATTCCCCCCGGCGGACTCGACTGTTTCGGCAGCGGCTTCCTGCCGGCCAGCCATCAGGGTTCTGTCTTCAAGCCGTCCGGCACGGGTGTCGCGAACATCCAGCCCCTGGAAGCTAATCCACAGAAGCAGCGAGAGAAGCTGAAGCTGATCAGTCGGCTTGACGGTCTGGCGGCGGCGCAGTTCGGAAAGCACGACAGTCTGGAGTCTGCCATCCGGAACTATGAGCTGGCCTACGCGATGCAGATGGCCGTTCCGGAAGTGATGTCACTGACCGAAGAGCCAGCTCATCTGCAGAAGATGTACGGCATGGAGTCCAAATACGAGCCGACTCGCATCTATGCGGCGCAATGCCTGATTGCACGCCGCATGCTTGAGCAGGGTGTGCGATTCATTGAACTAACGTGCCCGAAAGTTGGCGGCGACCGCTGGGACCAGCACTCGAATCTGAAGTCGGGACATGAGAACAACGCCCGCGCGGTCGATCAGCCGATCGCCGCACTGCTTAAAGACCTTCGACAGCGTGATCTGCTGGATGAAACACTCGTGGTATGGGCAGGTGAGTTCGGACGCACACCATTTGCTCAGGGCAAGAACGGCCGCGACCATAACCAGTTCGGCTTTACTGTCTGGCTGGCCGGTGGCGGAGTGAAACCCGGTACAATTTACGGTGCGACGGACGAGTTCGGTTACAAGGCCGTTGAGAACAGGGCGGAAATGTACGACCTGCATGCCACCATGCTGTACCTGATGGGCGTCGATCACACTCGTTCAACATTCCGCTTCAGCGGCCGCGACATGCGACTGACCGACGTTCACGGTCATGTCATCCACGACATCATTGGTTGAACGGCGGCATGTCCGGCATCGCCAACGGAGGCGCCGCGGGGCAGGGCGGCATACTGAGTGCAGAGGCTGACAGACAATCAGCCTCTGCTAATCAACTCAACTAAAGATATACCAATCTGTCGCCTGCACAGTTTGATCGATCCGATCTCTGCTGACGTTGAATGGCAACAAGAAATCGCGGGCGCGGCGCTTGAACGCCTGCCGCCAGCACCCAAAGTATTCCTGAGACGTCGGCACAGAGGGCGGTTGACAGACACAGCGAACCTCATGATTCGCCGATCACGTCCGCGGGACTCTTCACCGCCAAACCGGGTTTGTTCATCACTTGCAGATAGATCATTGTCGTACACACGTCTTTGTACCCGAGTAGTTCCTGCACAGTGCGGATGAAGCTGCTGCGAGGCGAAGATACTTCGAGGTTCTTTGCGACGTATGGGTTTTGTTGCTGAGTCGTCATTTATGTGTGTCATCCCGGCCAGCGATGTCGTCTGGTTCAGTCCTTTCTCGGGAGCGGCCAGACATCACCCGCTCGGTTTGACCTGTGCGATCAGGACGTCATCCTTTTCCCAGAAAATCTGAAGATCAGACATCACGTGCAATAGTGTCAGTGTTCCCCGGAATCTGTTGGCCGGTCATTTTTTGCTTTCCAGACAATCACGATCCCGTCACGTCCTCCGCTGACAATCCGTTGTCCATCGGCACTCAGAGCGACACACTGAACAGCATCTGAATGCCCTTTGAGAACTTCCAGCGTCTGCAGGGTGTCAGCATTCCGGACCGTCACTGCATTGTCTTCGCCGCCACTGACGATGTGCTGTCCGTGGGCACTGTACGCGACGCTCAGAATTACCTTTCGGTTCTCGATCGTACCCACTTCCTTCCTTCCCGCGATGTCCCAGACCTTCAAGGCTTTGACACCACCGGACACGACTTTGCTGCCGTCAGGACTGAACGAGACGGACAGGACTGGAAACCCCGTGTCAAAGGCACACAGCTCCATGCCCCGTTCCGCATCCCACAGCTTCAGATGTTTCCCGGTTCCCGTGGCAATCAGCCCTCCGTCCGGGCTGAAAGCAACGCTGACCGTTGAGGCCTGCGATTTCAGATCGAATACGTCGTTGCGGGTTGCAACGTCCCGGATCTTTACTTCATGTAAGCCAGCACTGGCAATCTTTCGCCCATCAGGACGAAACGCGACACTTCTGACGGAGCCGATACCCGGATGATCAAGAGTGCACAGTGATTGGCTGGTGTTCGCGTCCCAGACGTCAACCGTTCCGTTGAAACCGCAGCTTGCGATCAACTGTCCGTCCGGACTGAAGGCGATACTGCGAACAGATTTCCGATTTTTGAGAGCCTTTAACTGCTCACCGGTTGCAGCGTCCCAGACGAGCAGATCTCTCCCGCCACTGACAATCCGCTTTCCGTCACGGCTGACGGCCACGCTGTTTACGATGACGGCAGACGCCTTGATTGTCCGGGCCTTGACGAATCTTTGCAATTCTTCCTCCTCGCCGCGAACTGACGGCAAAAAGAGTGTCGTCGCAATTGTGAACGCCCATACGACAAGCGTTGCACCGGAATCTCTTTCGGAATGATCTGACACAACAAATCTCCGGACGACGAGGGCGGCAATCCGGCTCTCTCGGAGCCCCTGGCGGTCACCTCTGGAAGCTTGTTTCCGCGAACACGTCATCACCCGAACTGTGAGGACACTTTGCCCGCGGCACGCCATGTTTCTTCTTTCGTTTGTCAAACCCTGCATCTAAGCCTGATTCGCGGAGATCGTCAGCCGGTTGGTTTACGAATTCACCGTCTCGTGCAGAGTCACTCAAGAATACTTGTTTGGGCATAAGATGGGTACTTCGCGCACTGAAAGCCTTCGTATCGACGTGCAGCGGGTGGTCCAAAACATCTGCGTCCAAAGGTCGGACGCATTCTATCGGCCCAAACTTGTAATCGCGAGTGCCGGCGATTGGACGGGGGGAGCCGGCGCGGGAGTATTGCCGATAGAACGGCAGACATGCGCAAGGCGGCGTATTTTTTGGTTGCAGGATAACCAGGAAGTGAAAAAGGCGGTGACACCATCCGCAGCGACTGCATGATGGATCTCGCCGAGCAGTCTCCACGAGGTAACCGAAACACGCTCTTAGCGCGTCCTGTGGGCGCAACCGTCGCACCCGAAATGACCGCGGATGATAACACCGCGTGCAGATGTGCGAACGACGTTGGACGCGCAGGAAGGGCCTGTGGACAAGTTGAATGAGAACGACGACAGGCCAACTCGTTTAGGTTTCAGTCACTCTGGCGTACACGATCTCAGGATCGCCCCTTCCGGCGACCGAGCCGCCGGAAGTGAAAACGAGTCCCAACGTCATCCTCATATTGACCGATGACCCGGGCTACTCAGCTACCGGCTGTTATGGAACACAGAAGGCCAGGACACCCAACATTGACTGCCTGGCTGCGGAAGATGTGATATTCACTGATTTTCGTATAGCGGCATCGATCTGCTCGCCGTCGCGTACGGCCTTATTGACGGGCGCCTATCCGCAACGTGCCGGATTTTACAGGGGCATCAATCCGAATCGGACGGCCCGCTGGTTTCTCGACCTCCACCCGGACGAGATCACGCTTGCAGAGCACTTCCGGCAGCAGGGCAATGCAACGCATCTGGTCAGCAAATGGCACTTTGGTAAGGAACCGAAATTCTTTGACGACGCGAAGGTTTTCGCGAAGACACTGCTGGACCGACTGACGCAGCTCTACACACAGCGCGTGATCTCACTCATCCGTGATCAGGTGAAGGGTAAGAATCCAATCTTTCTCTATTACGCCCACAACAATCCGCATACCCCGCATCAGGCCGGCAGGAAATTCCGTGGGCCCTCGTGGCGACGTGATGCAGGAACTCGACTGAAGAGTATCGGTCAGATGATGACCACACTGCAGGAAACGGGCGCCGCTGAACACACCATCGTCATCCATACATCCGACAACGAGCCCACAATTAACAGGTACGCCAAGCCCTTCCGCGGAACAAAGTACGTCACATTTAAGGGGGCGCCGTGTCCCGTTTATTTTTCACTGGCCGGCGGTGATCAACAGGGCGACCGTTTCCAATGTGAGCGTCAATGCTATGGACGTCTTCCCGAAGTTATCTGAGATCATCGGTGCCTCCCTGCCGAACGACCGTGTTTACGAGGGCGAAAGTCTGCTGCCGCTCTTTGAAAACAAGACGCTCAAGCGATCGGCCAGCGAACCATTCTAACACTACAACTGCGAGAATCAGCAGACGGTGCGTCAGGATCAGTGGAAACTTCACCTGCCCCGCAGCAAGGAGCAACTGCCGTTCCGGGACAAGAACAAAGCCTGTGCAAACCTTAACCGACCAGTACTTTACAACCTGCGAAACGATCGCATGGAAACAACAATGTGGCCGCCGACAATCTCGAAGTCGTGCGGCAAATGCTGGGCGTCGCCGAGTCCGCTTGACGGGACGTGGGCGAATTCATGGACTGCGGAAAGGCTCAGCGTACACGAACGACAGAACAGTATCCGAGGAAGAAGCCGCGGAATTTCGCACCTCGTGACCTTCTTTCCGCGCGCGATCACCGTGAAGACGATAACCGTAACCGACGGCCACGGCAGTGATCCTTGTCGACACAAACACGATGTGATTACTCACCGTCCCGTCGCCACTGGAAATTTGCTGCAACCAATGGCCTGAATCTTTAGTGAATTCGCCGCCCGTCACCTGAAAAGTCTGAAGTTCACTGAACTGGTACGACGAAGCCGATAACGAAGGATGTAAGGGCAGGCAGGACGGCGAATGCGGCTGTAAGCGGAAATGCACCGCCAGCCACGACTGGTGATAAGCCCCCTGCCTCTATCAGGAGAACGGAGTGACGCTGACGGATTATAGAGTCGACCTGGGATATTACAGCGGGCCAATGGACCTGTTGCTGTATCTGGTACGGCGGCACGAACTGGACGTGTGCGAAGTCTCCCTGGCAAAAGTCACGAATGACTTTCAGCAGTTTCTGGGGCTGTTGGAAATACTGGATCTGGACATGATTGGCGACTTCGTTGTCATGGCCAGCATTCTGCTGGAAATGAAAAGCCGCGAAGTCCTGCCAAAACCGGAAGAGGAGCATGTCGATGAGGATGTGATTGAAGATTCCAGCAGCGATTTGATCGCTCAGTTGATGCAATACAAGCGGTATAAGAATGCCGCCAGAACTCTGGACGAACGAGCGTCCGAATGGTTGGAACGGTATCCTCGCCTGAGTGACGATCGCCCGGACATCAAGCGGGATGGAGCTGCCGATCGCATCCGGGAAGTCGAATTGTGGGATCTTGTCAGCGCCCTGGCACGCATCGTTCGTGTGCCGGAACTGGAGAAAGAATCCAGTATTCGGATGGATGAAACCCCGCTGTCTGTCCATCAGGAACGCATTCGAAAGCGGCTGTTGACGGAGCCTCGCGTCACCTTCACTTCATTCTTTGACGGCGAAAAACTGCAGTCGCGAATCGTTGGTATTTTCCAGGCCACCCTGGAGCTGATTCGGCACGAACAATATCGTGCGGAGCAACCGGAAATGTATGGTGAAATCTGGATCCTGCCACCGTTAAGCAACTCTGGCGAGTGATCAGACCAGATCGGCGACCTGGCTGAGTTCAACGGGCTGTCGCGTGCTCGCAGATTCTTCTGCGGCTTCCATTACCATCACAGCTCTTGCCGCTTCGGGCGGAGTGATCACAGTGGGTACGGTTGACAGCCGGACACAGTCGGCGAAGTAGGCAAGTTCCGTAGCCAGTGCTCCAACTCGCCGCCCGTGCTGCTGCGGCCAGTAAACCGTGTCACTCATTTTAGGGCCGCTGGCGTCAACCAGTGTGAAGCCGGTCTGCGAACAGTCGACAGTCAACTTGCCATCCGTGCCGATAACTTCCAGCGTGGCATCGATCGCGGTCGGTACGGTTTCCGGCAGGCACCAGTTTGTCTCGATGACGCCGACTGCAGCGTCATCGAATTCCAACATGGCCCAACCCAGATCCGGATAAGTAAAATTGTTCGCACGCACGTTTCGTGCGTAGATGCGAGAAGGCGCACATCCCATAAACCACATCATCAGATCGGCATCGTGGATTCCATCACCCATCAGCGGCGAAATCTTGTCCAGGCGAATGTTGCCCGGTGCCTTCGGCAGATTGCGTTTCGCGTGCATCGACACGATTCGCCCTATCCGCCCATCCGCGATGGCCTGCTGAGCCAGCGTCACGCGCGGATCAAATCGACAGATGTGTCCCACCATCAGGTATCCGGGCGAATCTGCCGCCACTTCAAGCAGTCGCCGACACTGTTCGCCGGTCGCTGCCATGGGCTTCTCCAGAAAGACGTGTTTCCCGGACTGTAACGCGGCTTCCGCGACGGTCTGATGCTGTTGCCAGTGCGTGGTCACACTGACGACATCGACGTCCTTTGAGTTCACGACATCGTCGTATTCTCGGACTGCAGCTGCACCAGGAAAACGAAGGGAAGCCTGCTGCAATCGCCGCTCGTCATGATTGCAGACCGCGACCAGTTCGCTGCCTGGCAGCGATCGCAACGTTTCGGCATGGATTGTGCCAAACCGGCCGAGTCCAATAATTCCCCAGCGGATAGTCTTCATGAATGTGATGTTAGGGGCTTTTCAGACAGCTTCAATGCATGTCGCATGTATCGATCGTGCGGGACGCATAGCTGCAAGGATCCCGGAGCTACCCTAGTTTTCCTTACCACTTCCCGTTTACCCGTGAACGCCGTTGCGTCCCTGACTCGGATTGTGGATAAGAGGCTAATTCGTTAGATATACTGAGCAGAGACGTCCGCCAGCAGAGACGTCCGCCAGCAGGACGTTCAACGGCAACGTTCTGCGCCCTGTCCCTGGTGACTGATTCGTGTAATGGGAAAGATCGACGTCATGAAACTATCTGATATGACCTTGTATGCAACCCTGTCGGTGCTGGCGACCGGCATGGCACAGGCTGCAGATGAGTTCAATAACCCAAATAACATCGAGGTGGACGAGGCGAGGATCGAGATTAAGGACCAGGTCGAGGTGTCCGTGGAAGTCCCGGGGACGATCACAAAGCTTGCTCCTGATAATCTGGGAGGAGTTGTCGAGAAGGGCCAGCTGGTCGTTCAACTCGACGACGAACTCGTACATGCGCAGCTGGCGGAACTGGAAGAAAAAGCCGCATCGGAAATCCTGATCAAATTTGCCGAGATCAAACTTGAACAGGCGGAAGTCGAGTTGAAGGACAAGGAAGACCGAAACAGGATGACTCCGGGACTATTCAGTGACACGGAAATCCGCCGGCTAAAGCTGGACGTGGAACAGGGCAAAGCGGAATTGAAAAAATCAAAGCACGACAAACTGCTGGCAGAACTGGCCGCAAAGACGAAAGAAAAAGAGCTAAAACAGTTTACGCGACATGCTGAGCTCAGCGGCATCGTGACAGACCTGCACAATAAAGCAGTTGGTGCTGCCGTCAGACAGGGAGATCCGATCATGACGATCGTAAACCTGGACAACGTCATGGCAGTTCTGACCGTAAGTCGGGAGTTTGAAGACAAGGTCAATGTCGGTGACAAAGTCCTGATTCGCCGCCGCCGGGCCACAGGCAGCAAATCCGGGGGTGGTGCCTTAAAGACGTCAGCTGAAAAATCAGAACCTCGCCGGAATAAGTCACCACCCTCAGCTGTCAGCGAAGTGTTTACAGGAGACGTAACGCTGATTTCACCAACATTGAAGACCGACCTGGGTTACAGTCTTGAAATCCGGGCCATCATCGAAAATCGGTCACCGCAGCCGGGGAAGTACCTCCTGAAGGAAGGCGCTTCCATCGACGCCGTGATTCTTTCTCCGTAGACTCGGAGTCGTCCGTTTAACCAAACTCAATCCGTCAGCGACGGTCTGTTCGAACTGATGCTCGAAAACTGAGTGGCCGGCATTTGCCGATTGTCCCAAACAGGCACGCGATTGCGTCGCTGAAATTCTGATAGACGTCAATCGCTTTCATGGCCGAATCCACAGAGTCCACTTCTGCTGACATGATCGCCTCTAACCAGAGGCCGATTCCGCTGCAGCGCCGGGCCGACCTTGTGGTTGCCGAGATTGACTATCTGGGCGTTGGTTATCAGGTCATCAAGGATCCGGTCGGGCTGAAATATCATCGCCTCCAGGTTGAGCAGTACAAGATTCTGGAACTGCTTGATGGCAGCCGCAGTCTGGAACAGGTGCGGGACGATCTTAAAGTCTTTTTTCCGACTTTGCAGGTCACTCTCGGTGACATTCAGCAGCTGATCACAGACCTGCACAAAAAGTGCCTCGTCACCAGCAACCGTCCGGGACAGGGAGCCGCCGTTGTTCGCGAACGACGGAAGGAACGCAATCAGAAGATTAAGCAGACGTTCATGAGCCTGCTGTATCTTCGGTTGCCAGGCTGGGACCCGGAACGCACTCTGCAATGGATGTACCCGTACCTGAAGTGGATGTTCTGGAAGCCACTGGTCTGGTCGTGCATGCTGTTTGTCACCACGGCGTGGCTGATGCTGGGAGCTCAGTTTGATGAATTTCAGAGTCGCCTACCGGAGTTCCAGAGCTTCTTTGGCTGGCCCAACCTGATCTACCTGTGGATCACTCTGGGCATCGCAAAGATTATCCACGAATTCGGACACGGACTCAGTTGTCACCATTATGGCGGTGAATGTCACGAAATGGGCATGATGCTGCTGGTGTTCAGCCCGTGTCTTTATTGTGACGTCACTGATTCGTGGATGATGAAGAACAAGTGGCAGCGCATCATCATCGGTGCTGCGGGGATGTACATCGAAGTCATCATTTCGGCTATCGCCATCTATATCTGGTGGTTCACTCGGCCAGGTATGCTGCACTTTCTGGCATTGAATACGTTCTTCGTGACTACCATCACCACCGTCATCTTCAACGCCAACCCGCTGATGCGGTTCGATGGCTATTACATGATGAGCGACTTTCTGGAGATTCCAAACCTCCGTGCGAAGTCGGACAAGATGCTGCGTGAGTCTTTTTCGTGGTACTGCCTGGGCATCGAAAGTCGTCCGGATCCCTTCATGCCGGAAACCGGTAAGGCATGGTTTATTACGTATGCCATTGCAGCATGGTGTTATCGCTGGGTAATTCTTGTTTCGATCAGCATGTTTCTTTACACAGTGCTGAAACCATACGATTTGCAGAGCCTTGGAGTATCGCTGTGTGTCTTCTCCATGGCCGGAATCGTTTTCTCCATGTTTCGTAATATCTATCAGATCGTTGCGACGCCGAGGACAGAACCAATGAGCAAGATCAAGATCACCTTCAGCCTGATGGTGGCGGCAGGATTGGGATGGCTGGTGGCCAGCATTCCGATTCCATGGTATCACCAGGCACCATTCTTTATGGAGCCCAAGGATGTGGTCCACGTGACAAGTGGTCCGTTAGCCGGACAGATCCTGTCACCGGAAGACTACGCAGCAATTTATAACGATTTGCAGAAGGAACTGGATGACATATGTGGATCCCTGAACTGGGATTATGTGGACGAGCATTACGATCAGCAGCAGCCGGATCTGTTCGCTTCATTGCCCACACCGGAGGAATATTCTGATCCGGTACGGGCCGGGGATAAGGTCGTCAAGGATCAGGTACTGGCAATTATGGAAGACGGACAGGCGATCCAGTATCGCGATGAGTTATCCGCCATCCTGCAGCAGTATCTGTCTCAGATAAAGAAGGCAGAGAGCCATAGCATTTCTGAAGGCGAACTGGGACGGGACATGTCGACGCAGATTGAGCGCGAAGTCACGACGCTGGTCAAACTGCGGCACCGCATGACCGAACTGGTTCGGCAGCTCAGATCCAGAGTGATCTATGCACCGTCATCAGGAACGATCGTCGCTCCGAATCGAGTTCCGGAACCAACACGCGATGAAATCAACAAGACAAAGCTGAATCGCTGGCACGGCACACCTCTTGATCCCAAAAACAGTGGCTGTTTTGTGGACGCGGGAGAAGAGTTGATGAACATCGCGCCGACGGACGAATTGCACGCGGTGATGTACATCGATCAGTCAGATCGCGAAGACTTTGTCGACGAGATGGAAGTCGAGCTGAAACTGGATGAATTGCCGCACCTGTCATACGTAGCTCCTATGACGCTGATGTCTCGCCGGGGCGAAAAAGTCGCTCCGGAATCGCTCACGACAAAATATGGCGGCACACTGGCAACGCGTCCCGATGACAAGGGCCAGGAGACTTTGACCAGCACCGCCTTCCGCGCAACCGTAGAAATGCACTTCAAGAACGATGCGGCCCTGATTAAGCCAGGCATGCGAGGAAAAGCACGTGTTCTGATCGACAACCGAACAGCGTGGCAGTGGCTGGTACGTTACCTGTTTGAGACTTTCCGTTTCCGACTGTGATCCAGGCACACCAGGTAAAGGTACGATGTGAAGTCTCGTCAATCGGGCCTTCGGCAGACGAGGTTCGCTGCGATAAAGAGCCGAATTCTGATATTCAGCTGAAAACACTTCTTCGGCAGTCTGAATTTTTCTTCGTGCAGCGCCCGGCCGCAGGACTCGACAACTGCCGGGGCATCGAATCACGATTGATGGGTACAGCGATTCTGAGTACGGGGCACAGCACTTGCTACGTATGGACCGGTACTTGTTCCTCAGCCCCGGGCTCCTGAGCACCACGCAGAAGCGTATTCTGCGTGGAGCGACACAGATCCAGCAACTCACCGGCGATCTGCATCATCTCAATCTGATCGCCCCCTTCATCCAGGGTTTCACGCAGTAACATGGTAAGCTTGGCGATGTCTATCAGACCATGAGTTGTCGCTGTGAGCTGCAGTGATTCGGTGATATCAGCGAGTTGTTCAAGATTCTGGTCGTCCAGCGCCGAGACCAGCTGTTCCAGCAGCAGACCGATGCTCAATGCCGATTCTTTTGTCACCTTGACCTTCGCTCCAGGATGCAGATGGTGACGGGATTTAATCGCACCGATAAACCGTTCCACAAGTTCCGGATCGAACTGAGTGCAGGCGAACTTACGCAGTTCAGCAAAGGCCTGCGACCGGGACATCCGGTTGCGATATGAGAATTCCGAAACCATCGTGTCGTAGGCATTGGCAATCGAAAGGATTCTGGCGGAAATAGACGGCTCTTTTGCTGGCCCGGCACCGCGCTCACAGTTGTTCATGTCGTAGTGAACAACATGCTGTTCCACAATTTCCGTCAGAACGGCAGCACCAAAAGAGCCACGAACCATCTCAACGCCCAGGCGGTTGTACTGGTGCATGGCATCCAGCTCTTCCGGTGTGAGCCGACCGGGTTTGCGCAGAATCGAGTCAGGAATTCCAATCTTGCCAATGTCGTGCAGCAGTGCGGCAATTTCCAGGACATAACATTCACGCAGGGAAAGCAGTCCTTCGGCTGTCGCCACGCACATGTCCGCGACACGGCGACTGTGTACAGCAGTCGCCTGATCTCGGTGCGCCAGCGCCGAAGTCAGAGCAGCGACAGCGTGGAATGGTATGGCTGACGCGGCTTTATTTTCTTTTTCTGCTTTACGAGTCGGAGCTGTTTCCTCGGAAAGATTTTCGATCTGAAGAAGGGCTTTGTCCCACCGAACCACCTGATTTCTGCCATTCCGCTTGGCCACGTACAGACACTTGTCAGCCTGGTCCAGCAAATCCTGGGGTGTCTCAGGACTCTGACACAGCGCCGAAACACCAAGACTCGCAGTAATTCTGAGTTTGGGAAACTCCAGCGCCTTGATCGCCAGCCGACATTTCTCGGCTTTCAATTCGGCTTCGTCCAGAGTGGTGTGCGGCATCAGTACCGTGAACTCTTCACCGCCGTAACGGCAGACAAGATCATCGGGGTCTACAGTTTTGATGATGGATGCCGAAACCACACGCAGGACTTCGTCGCCCGTGCCATGACCGTGATTATCATTAACGGCCTTGAAGTGATCGATGTCCACCATCACTCCCGCCATCGGTATGTTCTCGACGTATGATTTCTCCCAGTTCTGTTCAAAGTCACGGAAGAAGCTGCGGCGATTCAGACAGCCCGTTAACGTGTCACGTGTTGCCAGCCATTCCAATTCGCGATTCTGAGTACGAATCTCATCGGTTGATGACTTCAGAGTGGTCAGTGCATCACGAAGCTCTTCCTGCTGACGTTGCAGTTGAGTAACGTCCTCGAAGCTGGCAACGACACCACGATTCTGGTTCTCGTTGTCGCGAACAGGAACAGTGCTGACTGAATACGTGCGTTGCATTTCTCCTTCGCCTCGCGTCAGGATAACACCACTGAGCGACTGGGAATGTTCAGCCGTAGTCACCCACGGTAATTCGGCGGCGGTCGATGATGCGTCATGGCTAAAGCCAAAACGACTGGGATTCGTACCAATCAATTCTTCGGACGCGAATCCGGTTGCAGTTGCGAACGATTCGTTCGCAAGGACAATAGAATGATTCCGGTCCAGCACCAGCAACCCCTCACTCAACGAATTCAGGGCATCGCGAACCCGGGTGGGCACAACCTTACTGGGATTGATGTGCTTAAGGACTTTCTTCAGATAGGCGGAATAAACGACAAACGACACCAGTCCGATGAAGATCGCCAGGGCAAAATCCGGCCTGATCGGAATTCCCAGCACGACCCATTTGGAACCCGCCCAGTGAACCTCGATGCGTCCCCACGGTTCACCGTTGGCCTGCACGGGAACAATGTACTCGTTGCTGTTGACCGGTTCGGCGCCAAATGATTCCCAGAATAACGTATGACGACCTGACTGCAGTTCCAACTGTCCGGAAGCTTCACGAACTCCGATCGACGTGATGGCTGGATCTCTCGTACGAATCTGGTCAAGTGTCGTCTTCAGATCATCGGAATCCATTCGTGTCGCCAGTGACATGAATGTTACCGCCGTAGTTTCACAAAAGACTCTGCGGGCATGCTGTTCCTGGAGACGTGGGTTCGGGATTAACCCGAACAACCCCGCGATAAGCAGCACGCTCACCGACAGGCTGACCAGCCCAAGCACGATTCGATCTGTTGACGACAATTGAGGCACTGTCGAGCTTTCGGGGACAATCGCTAAGCTAATTCTGAAGTCGACTTGCACTGCGTCGCATCGGACGCGGGAACAGGATGTTGCCGGCAAGCCCACTTCAGTGAACTTAGCTCATCGAATCTGAAGCTGAGGTGGCCAAGGCCCTTAAGCAATCCAGTTTTCGCTGATTTTTCGCCTGACGAGCGAGTCGCACTGTCCGATCTGCCTGCTTGCAGTTCACCGCATCGACAGCAACCGAGTGAAAACTTGACTAATCGTTTCAACCGTACCAACCCGATGATTTGTCGCGTCGATTTTGCCACAACGGGACCTGGTTACGAAACAAGAGACTCAAGGGATTCACTGTTCTGCTCTTCGTCGCCGTATTCTTCAAATGAGTTCAGCACGTGTAGTGGGTCAAAGGCCTGCCATACAGGTAGTGACGACAGAAACGTCGTTAACAGCGAACCACCACGGAGCAACCACACGGCATACCCGACGGAAACAGATGTCGAAACCATAGCCGTACTTCCCACGACCATGTTCTCAACGACCTGTTCCTGCACAGCTTGATCGTCCTGATGCTGCCAGTATTCAGTCATGGCCGAAGCCATTTGTCCCGACGGAAAGAATGCACTGTCCGTATAAATCTGACGGAAGAGAAATCGCCCGGCGTCGACCGACGTGCGATCAATCAGACCAGACGAGTCGTTCTGCAGAGCCCGATTGTCATTGTGCTGGAATCCGGATTCCGGCACATCCGAAAGAAACACAAAAATAGACAGGTCACTGCCTGTAGACTGCAGTACCTCGATTGACATCTCCGGCACGGTCGGTCTCCCGCTATCCTGTTCCCCGGTCGTTATGTTCTTAGCAGCCGAGACAGAGGTCGCCGTGGCATTCGCTGCGTCACTGGGCAGTTCCACCGTTGCCTCGTTGTCATCCGTTGGTTTCTCATCAACAGCATCCTCCTGTATTTCGGATGAAGTGTCGCTGTCTGTAACGCGCACCACGTCGGGGACGACGATGGTCATCAGAACGTCGATGTCCACAGTAGCAACATCACTGTTCAACGTCCCATCGGTGACGTAATACGTAAACTGGTCCTGACCACTGAACAAACCCACAGACGCGTACGTGAACGAACCGTCTGCGGCCAGCGCCAGCGTTCCATCGCCAGGCCCCGCCACCAGCACGACAGTCACGCTGTCGCCATCACTATCAAAATCGTTGCCCGTAATCACACCGGCCGGAACAACCAGTTCTTCCATCTGTCTCGCAGAAAATGTGTCATTCACCGCAGTTGGGGCTTCATTGAGATCGCTGACGGTGATTGTGTATGACTCATCGCGAGACAATCCGCCGGAATCTGTGACACGCACGGTAACTCCGTGTGACGATGCGGCTTCAAAATCCAGTTGATTGCCATCCGCAACCGTGAACTCACCGGTGTTGACGTCAACTGCAAAGCGACCACCGGCACTGTTGATCAGCGAGAACATCAGAACATCACCAACATCCGGATCCGTTCCAGATACATTTCCGATAATCGTTCCGTCAGCAGAATTCTCGTCAACAACGCTGCCACTTAATGTGACGTCGATAGGTGCGTCGTTGACAGCTGTTACCATCACGTCAAACGTCGTTTGTGTCGTCGTGGTGCCATCATTCACGCTCACCGTGATCGTCGCCGGACCGCCTGACTGGTTCAGGCCCGGTAATACCTCGATCGTACGGTTACTCCCGCTACCCCCCAGCGTGATGTTCCCGTCCGGAACCAAAGCCTGATCACTGCTCGTTGCGGTCAACGTCAACGCGCCGGCGGCGGTTTCCACATCACTGATCGTAAATGCGATCGCACCCGTCGACGTATCTTCCGACGGACTCTGGTCAGCGATCGATGATATCACTGGTGCGTCGTTGACAGCTGTTACCGTCACGTCAAACGTCGTTTGTGTCGTCGTGGTGCCATCATTCACGCTCACCGTGATCGTCGCCGGACCGCCTGTCTGGTTCAGGCCCGGTAATACCTCGATCGTACGGTTACTCCCGCTACCCCCCAGCGTGATGTTCCCGTCCGGAACCAAAGCCTGATCACTGCTGGTTGCGGTCAACGTCAACGCGCCGGCGGCGGTTTCCACATCACTGATCGTAAATGCGATCGCACCCGTGGCCGTATCTTCCGACAGACTCTGGTCAGCGATCGCAGAAATTGTGGGCTCATCATTGATCGAACTTACATCGAGCGTGGCGGTCTCGGTTGCGATGCTGAAAGCCGTGCTGCCACCATTGGCAGACACGTCGACACCGATCTGGCCGTTCACCCCGCTCGTCCGGTCCCAGGCCCGGAACGTGATGTCGCCCGCCGAACCGTTGTAGTTGCCATTCGGCACGAAGCGAATCAACGCGGCATCATTCAACAGCACGGCTGCGTTGTCGGTGACACTCCCGAAAATCGTCCAGCCGCTGCCCGTATTGTACTGCCAGGTCCCGTCGGTATCGTCTACGTCGGTGACCGCAATGCCCTCGACGGAAAAGAAGTCGACGTCCGTGACGCGGTCACCCGCGGCGCTGTCGATGATGGCCTGGACAGTATTTCCGGGCGGGTTCGTGTCGTCTTCTGCGACGTCGGTCAGCGTCATATCGCCGGTGTTGTCGAGTACCGGTGCCGTGTTGGCGACACCGGTGATCGTGACGGCGGCCCCGGCGGTGTTGCCGTCGTTGCCCACCGCGTCGTCGAGGTTGCTGCCATCCGCGATCTGCACCGTGTGGGTGCCGACCCGGAGCCAGTCCGCATTGGCGACGTTGTTCGTGTTGAAGGTCACGCGCAGCGTGTCGTTGGCCACGTTGGTGGTGGTGAAAGCGATCGGGTTGGCGCCCGTGCCCAGCGTGGGCAGGTTGTCGCCGTCGCTGGCGCCGCCGCCGAAGAGCAGCGCGATCTCGAGGTTGACCTCGCTGATCGAGGCGCCCAGCGCCTCACTGAACACGAGGTCGAGCGTCTGGCCCTCGGCCTGGAAGAGATTCGATCCGTCGCTCTGCGGCGTCGTGGCCGAGATCAGTACCGGCGCGGCGGCGTCGGTGGCGACCACGCCGACCTCTTCCTCGACCCCGAAGGTGTTGAGGGAGTCGTCTAGCTGGGACATGTAGGACGCCAGAATGTGCGAAGCGTCGCGCGCAGTACTGGAGACGCGGACTTCATCGATCTCGCCATCGAACGAAATAACGCGGTCTTCGAAGCCGCCGATTTCCCAGTCGCTGTTCGTTGGGAAATCGGTCTTGACGGCTCCAGTTGCGACGTTCACACCGTTGTGATAGATCGTGGCCGTCCCGGCGGTTCGGTCGACAGTCACGGCAACGTGGTTCCACACGCCAAAATTGACCTGACTCGCAGCAGTCTGGACAACGGCGCTGCCACTACTGGGCCCTCTCGTTTCCAACCGGATCGTGCCGTCGTCCCCGCGGATGAAGAACCGGAATCCCTGAGTGCTGAACCCAGTGGCGCTGTTGGCAACGATGCCCTGAATTGCGTTGGGCGTGTTGTCGGGCTTGATCCAGGCCTCGATGGTGAATTGGTTCCCGAAGTCCCGCGACGCGAAGTTGACGTGGTCGTTCGCCCCGTCGAAGAGCTGGTGATCGCCCGAATGTCCGGGGCTGACCTCGATCGGCACGAAGATCGGGTTCCCGTCGCCCCCCTGGCCGTGAACGCCGTTTCCGCTGCTGTCCTGGAATCCGTTGGCGGCGGTGCCGCTTTCGTCCAGGTGGTACACGCCCGCAAAATTCGCAGCCCACGTCCCGTCGAGGTCCTGGTCGTCGATGGCCGTGGGGTTGTTGTAGTAGAGGTGGATGATCTGGGAACTGGAGGTGTCGAGCACCGGGACCTTGACCCAGATCGTCGCCGTTTCCCCAACGTCGTCCCAGGTCTCGATCTCGTAGCTGAGTTCGCTGCCGTCGGCATCGCGGAAACGGATGTCGGCGCCACCGGCCTTGATCTTGCTGAAATCGACGTCCCCGGAATCGAGCTGGATTCTCACGGGGAAATCGATGCGGTCTGCACCAGGATGCGCCGACCAGTCGAGGGTGATCTGCTGGCGGTTCTGCCAGTACACATCCCACCAGCCAGGTCCGCCATCCGGCGAGAGCGCGTCCGGCGCGGCGCCCCCGTCCGCCAACATTGTGTTTGCGACGATGGCTACATAAGGTGTTGCGTCGGTGTCGGGAGTGCCGCTCGGCGTGAGGTTCACGTTGAAGACATTGTCCAGGGCCGTGGCCCCCGTATCCATATCGGCTGCGCTGTATTCGATCCCATTGACCCGGATGACCAGGTCGCCGAAGTTGTCGTTGAGAGCTTCGCTGGTCGTAATTCGGATCTGGTCGATCTGCCCGTCGCCGTCGCTGTCGACGGTCTCGCGCGCGGTGATCACGGGCGGTTGGTCTATCGTGTAGACCTCGTCCGTGGACGGAATCGTATTGATCGCATTGCCGACACCGTCGACGATATCCGTTGCACCGTTGAAGTCGAGGCTGACGGTGCCGTCACCGGCAATGGTGTCGATGGTAATGGTGTAGGTCGAGGCGGTCACCTGGGTGACGGTGACAGTCATGTTAGCCGTGACGGTACCGGTGGTCACCACGGTAAAGTCGTCGGCGGTGACGTTGCTCACGTCTTCGCTGAAGTCGACGCTGAAGTTGACCGTGTCCGCACTGGTCGGATCGGCATCATCGCGCGTGATGGTGGCGACCGGGTCAGCGTCGTCGGTGGCGGCGACGGTCCATGCGCTGGCCCAGCGCGGCCTGTTTTCATCCACGCCATTGTTCGTTTCCCGGGCCTGGTTCATGCCGTCGGGATCGGCCGTGTAGATCTCGTTGTTGCCGTCCCGGGTTGAGATGAATATGATCCGGCTGCCGTCCGGGGACCAGCTGGGGTTTTCGTCCTCGCCCAGGCTGTCCACGATCATCGTCTGATTGCCGCCGTCGGCATCCATGATCCAGACCTGATTGTCGCCGCCAACATCCCGCGTGTAGAGAATCTGCGTACCGTCCGGCGACCACCTCGGTCCGCGCTCGTTGTCCGTCGAGCTCGTGAGCGGCGTCTGGTTCGAACCGTCGGCATCGGCGACGTAGATGTTGTCGTTGCCGTCGCGGTCGGACCTGAACACGATCTGGCTGCCGTCGGGCGACCAGGCGGGCTGGCGGTCGTTGCTGCCGCTGTTGATCAGGACCTGCTGGTTGCTCCCATCCGAGTCCATGATCCAGATCTGCCGATCGCCACCGACCTGCCGCTCCCAGAGGATCTTCGTCCCGTCCGGCGAGAGGGTCGCAAAGCGATCATTGTCGGAGCCGGTCGTAAGCTGCGTCAGGTTGCTGCCGTCGGCATCCATCGACCAGATGTCCCACTGGTTGTTGGTGCCGTCCCGGTCCGAATAGAAGAATATCTTGCTTCGGTCCGGCGAGAAGACCGGGGCGAAGTTATTTAGCCCGCCCGGGTCGTCGAGGACGAGCGTCTCGTTGCTGCCGTCCGGGTCGGCCGTGTAGATATTGCTGTTGCGCTCGAACACGATGTGGCCCGCGTCGGCCGCGAGGGCATCCGTCCCGCCGTCTTCGGTCAGCAGCGTGTTCTGGACCACGGAGACGTTCGGCGTCGCGCCCGTGTCGGGCGTGCCGCTCTCGACGAGGTTCACGTAGAAGATGTTGTCGTTGGCGGTGGCGCCGGTCGTGTAGCCGTTGGTGCCGACACCGGTGTTGATCTCGTAACCCCAGACCGCGATCGAGAGGTCGCCGAAGTTGTCGTTCAGGGTTTCACTCGTGGTGATACGGATCTGGTCGATCTGTCCATCAGCATCCTGATCCACCGTTTCGATGTTTGTGATGACAGGTGGCGCGGAAGCCGACCGGATCGACACGGCCGCCACGGTCCAGTCGTCATTAGTGACTGTCCATGATGTCGTGACTGAGGCAGCACCTGCTTCGACAGTACCGCTGCCGTTACTAACCCATTCCGTTCTGTCCCAGTACTCAGTCTGACCAGCACCCGCGGCCGAAGAGGAGCCGTGATGCGAATGAACAACACCGAATACCAGATCGTCGGATGTCGATGTGACCGTAGTTGACGCCGTATTTGATGCACCAGACGCGGCCGAAAAATTTTCCAGCGGTGTCGTCTGATCAACACCGGTAAATGTCATGACGCCAACAACGACACCGTGGTGGCCATTCCCCGTCATAGTCACAACGACGTCATGGCTACCCGTATCCGGGGCAACCAGTGACCAGATTTCGGCTCTGGAATGTGAACCCGAATCCTCTTCGGCCCCAACCAGCGACAGATTGAATCCGTTGTAGGTGATGGAAGCTACACTTTCGCCATGAGGATCCGTGGCCACACCGACCAGCATCAGTCGATTATCACCGGATGTCGTATGCGACACGGTCGTGGTTGACCCCGAAGACATGCCGCCATCTGAGCTGTTATCAACCGCAATGGCCAGTACGTTATACCAGTTCTCCTGCAGATCCGTACTGAATGCGATCTGCGTCTCAACGTCACCGGTCTGATATTCGAGATCCCAGTCACCACCAAAATCAGAATGCCCGGTCAGGTCATCGCTGGCGGCCACATCCACATCCCACTCAGCGCTGATCTGATTCATCAGCTCCTGACCGTCAGCTGTCGCGGCCAGATTGCAACCGTAGAACAACAGATCGGCCTCACTTGACATTGAGTCCTGCCATGCACCGATTGATGATCGGTAATCATCCAGATTGTCGAGCGACAACGTTGTTGAGCCCAGACGCACCTGCCCATCACTTCCGTGAGAAACCACGTGAATCGCATCAATGTCACGGTAGTTCCGCATGGTGGACGAAATCTGACCCATCCCGTCCGTCTGTGACTCCAGAATAATGATTTCCAGCGTGGAGTTCTCATCGGACGTATTCGCCGACTGCAAATTCTCCACCATCTGATCCAGATCGTTGACAGAGCCGTCGACAAAAACAAGCTCCAACGTGTGTTCAGAGGCATCAGGCAGGAGTCTTGAGTCGTCTCCGTCGACCGACGGTTGCGGCAGTACTGCATCTCCGACCACATCCAGCAGTTGCTGGTCGTCCAGCTGCAACCCGTCATTCGCCGGAACAGTCGTAATCGCAGCCAGTTCAGTCGTGGCTGCTGTAGCTGCTGCGGCTTCCGGAGGTTCGGCCACAACAGCCAGCGGTGAAGCGCTCATCAGAACGCGTTCCTCCAGTTGGGTGACATCGAGATGATGGGATGACGACTCGTCCTCCGCACGAATCGCATTCCGAGCCGTGTACACTCCCTGATCAAGCAATAGTCGTACGGAATTAATGAATGTTCGCAATGACATGCCGTGCCGTCCCCCCGTCGGCGAGAAAGTCAGTTCGAGTAACGTAGTTCCCCTCAACACATTACTCCGTCTGCTAAACCTAGGTCAGCAAATCAAAAGAGACTCGGATTATGGACGGCCAAAGCCCCCACAGTCGGGAGTCTCGGTCACCCCGGTAAGCAAAACTGACGATTGTGGCAGTTGATTCAGTTCTGCCGGATTTGAAGTTCCTGCACAATTTAACAGCCGGAAACTGCGGCCGACCTGACTTCGAGGAACCGAAAACAGGCTTCGTACGCGACACGGCGGGGCGAACAACCAACGGCTGCCCGCATACCGAAAGGGCAGAATCGGTGGCAGCTGAGCCGGGAAACGGCGGTAAAGTGCAGAATGTGATTGCGAACCGGCAGATTTCGGCCTAATTTGGAAAGACCAGTTGTGCCAGTTCCAACCCTGCGTGTGAAATCAGTCAGCGATATTCTGGAAACCTGATCTCAGCCCTATAGTTCGTGAGTGACTCAAACATGGTTGGCTGCCGTTTCAGCAATCACCATCAATATCAGCCGGATTCCTACGAAGAAAACTGCGGGATGGCGTCCATCGCCGCATAGGTTTTCAGTTAATTAAACGAATATCAGGCACCAACACGTAACATGCAGCCGCCTGATTCTGAAGTTATCCGAGCTATCATCCTGGGCGCCGTGCAGGGCATCGCTGAGTTTCTGCCCATCAGTTCGTCAGGGCATCTTGTCATCGCTGACAAGCTGATGGAAGAAACGACCGGACACGGCTTCGGCGCTGGTGGTATGGCGTTGAACGTTGCACTGCACGTGGGATCACTGTTCTCGATTCTCCTGGTGTTCTGGAAAGATATCCTCGAACTTCGACATCAGCCTCGCATCTGTGGACTGATCGTCCTGGCCTCAGTCCCCGTTGCAGTTGTCGGCATCATGCTGGAAGACGTGATCGCCTCGGCATTCACGGAACCGCTGCTGCCCGCGATTGCTCTGTTTTTCACAGCAGCCATGTTGCTGATCGGCCAACGTCTGGAAAACGGCCGTGAACAGGTGAAACGGATGCCGTGGCTCAAGGCATGGGCCATCGGGCTGTTTCAGGCCGTCGCCATCATTCCAGGCGTCTCCCGATCCGGCAGCACAATTGCCGGCGGCATGCTGCTTGGTCTGGACCGCACTTCTGCAGCACGCTTCTCTTTCCTGCTGGCAATTCCGCCGATTGCCGGCGCCGGACTTCTGAAGTTCATGGAACTGGGACAGAACACCGAGCCGACAATCTCGTTCGGAGCGGTACTGGCCGGTTCCTTCACGTCGTTTGTCGTAGGTTACCTGGCGTTGAACTGGCTGTTGAAACTGATTTCTCAACGACAGCTTCACCGTTTTGCTGCATACTGTATCGTCGTCGGCATCGCCACAATTGCGTGGCGTCTGCCCGTGGTAATGACTGACCGGGACCCTCCCAAAGCGGTCGTAAGGGTTGTTGGCGATTTACCCGATTGATGAAGTGATGGTTCTCGCGAATCTGACTAACTCATGGACACACCTGGTCGTGAGACTGAATCACGTCGCACAAGGCCACATGCCAGCGTTGCATGCTGTCATTCCACGCTTCCGCAGGTCCGGCATTCACTGCTTCGTGCGGTGGGAAGCGTGCGAAAGTTCATCGTTCGCAGATTGACCCACAACATTCTTCCGGCCATAGGATCGCCCACACCAGTGATCAGTTTGATAACCTCCACGGCCGCCATTGCGGCGACCATACCGGACACCGCACCAAACACAGGAAACTCACGCTTCCAGGTCGGCGGATCATTCGGATAAATACAGTCCAGACACGCCGTCCTGCCAGGGATGATTGTCGTTAGCTGTGCATCAAGGTCGTACATTGCACATTCGATCAGCGGTTTCTTCTGCTTTACCGCAGCGCGATTCATGGCAAACCGTTCGTGGAACAGGGGCGCTGCGTCTACAACGATATCGACCTCGCCTATAAGTGCCGCGGCATTATCTTCAGACAGGTTCTCGGCAGCTGTGTGGATCTCAACTTCAGGATTGAGCTGCTGCAAACGCCGGGCAGCAGATTCAATACGAGGTTTTCCCAGCCAGTCAGTGGTCATCAGTAACTGACGATTCAGATCACTGGGCTTGACGTTGCCGGCATGGGCCAGGACAAGTTTTCCGATTCCTGCCGCAGCAAGATAGTAGGCCACCGTGCCACCAACTCCGCCGAGTCGTGAGACAAGAACGCTGGCCGCCTTTAACTTCCGCTGGCCCTGCACGCCAACGTCCGGCGTCCACATCTGCCATTCGTATCGAGCTCGTTCTGAGTCAGAAAGATCCGGGAGAGACTGTGTCATTGCAAAATGCTGGCTCTTAAGTATCGATTTTGACCAATCAACGCGATGCCTGATTCCTCGCTCATCCGCCTGAAATTGGTGGCAGCAACAGAATTGTATCACCAGCATTCAATACGTGAACATTCGCGAACTGTGATGACACCGGATGGTCGTTCACAAAAACAAGCACGCTTGGCTGCACCGTTCCCTCCGCGGTGAATAAACGGTCACGAAGTTCGTCGCTACCGGACGAGGCGACCTGCTGCAGGGCTTTCAGCAGATTACCGCCGTCCGGAACGTCGATTTCAACATTTCCGCTTCCAGCAACCTGACGCAATTGAGCTTCAAACTGAATTGCCACCTTCATTTGCACTTCATCCCTTCGGGTTCCCGGAGATCGAACGTCCGAGCGGTCAGACGCCGTGTACAGGCAGCGAATCATCAGCGCGTCCGAAAGCCATCGCTCCGATCACATCGCCTGCGCAGCTTCAGAAACAACGCCATTCTGTAAAATAAATCTGCGATTGGCGAGTGCTTCAGCTTCTTCGTTGCTGTGGGTAACGTGCAGAGTAGTAACGCCTGTGGATTCTGTCACGGCTCGCAGCAGTACATGCATCTCAGTTCGAGTTGATTCGTCTAGAGCGCTGAAGGGCTCGTCCAGCAGCAGAACAGATGGCTGAAAGGAGAGGGCTCGTCCCAAAGCCACACGCTGCCGCTCACCACCGCTCAGGCCGCTGATGGATCGCTTCAGTAGATGGCCAATGCCCAGCATCTCCGAAAATTCAGACACGCGCCGAGCGATGTCCGTCCCGCCGCATTTGCGAAGTTTCAGAGCAAATTCAAGGTGGGCCTGTACAGACATGGTGGGAAACAAGGCCAGATCCTGTGGTACGTATCCGATTTCCCGATCGCCGGGCGACCAATCAGTGACGTTCTGATCGCGAATCAGTATCTCTCCCCAGTCAACATTTCGCAGGCCACAAATGGATTCCAGAATCGTGGTCTTTCCGCGTCCCGTCTGTCCCATCAGCACGCCGTAATCGCCTTGATTCACTTTGAACGAAATCCGCTGCAGTGAAAACTGTCCTGCTGTTATCGATACGTCTCGAAGTTCGATCATGCTGTCAGTCCTGTACCAAGGACTCGCAACAACAGCAGCACGACCACTGCCATTGCGACCATTAACAGCGATACAGCCACGGCGGCATCCAGGTTGCCGATACTCAGTTCCAGAAAAACAGATGTCGAAAGAACTTCCGTCCGCATTCTGGTGGCTCCGGCAAAGACCAGTATCGGACCAAATTCGCCAAGGGCCCGCGCCCAGGAAATCGTTGCTGCTGCAATAATACCGCGCCAGGCCTGAGGCAACGCAATCTGAATAAATGCCTGCCCCCGAGTACATCCCAGCGTTCGGGCCACATCTTCGACTCGCGGATTGATCTGGTCGAAGGTCACGCGCATGGTCCGCACAGCAAACGCGCAGGCAACTGAAAACTGAGCCAGAATAACGGCTGGCCAGCGATATGTTACCGGAAAACCGACGTCGTCCCGCAGCCAGGCTTCCAGCTCCCAGTTGCCGACAGGCAGATGAAACAGAATCAGCAGACTCAGTCCCAGCACCAGTGGTGGCAGCACAATGGGAATATCAACGAGGGTGTCAACCAGCCAGCGGCCCGGAAACGTGTATCGTGACAACAGATAACCCAGTGGCGTGCCTACCCACACAGACATGACAGCGGCCGCGGTGCAGGAAATCAGCGTCAGCCTAAACGCCGCCTGAATTTCTGGCTTCAGCAGGGCAGCCTTGAATTCATGAGGGGAAATAAAGACAAAATCAGCGACCAGCAACAGAATGATCAGCAGAATAAAGCTGGATGAGAGGCCCCCCATTATCAGAAAAAACGGCTTATCCGAACGGCGCCGCGACAGAGTTCTTCCTACGGGTGGCGCGTAAGGTACGTTGCTCGTTGATGGCTGATTGTCAGACACAGTGTTTTTCTACAGCGTCGCCGCAACTATTCCGAACCGCCCGCAGCGCGCAGTTCCGCGCCAACCTGCCAGCGAAAACCCTCGGCCTCAAAGTCCTGCTGAGAATCGGCAGAACAGATCCGTTCGAATAATCTGCTTGCCAGTTGACGGTATCGCGACTGTTGAGCAATTGCAAACGGCTGTGTTGCGACACTGCATTCGACGCCGTGAATCCGGATCGCGTCCAGGTGTTCAGCAGATCCAGCCGCGTTGCTGAGATATGCCACAGCAGCATCCAGAGAGCCGGTTCTCAGCTGATTGACCAGCATGTCGCCGGTCGGTGCCTGCACTGTCACGTTGGCCATAACCTCTCGCTGAACTCCGCCTTCCTGCAGAGTGTTCTGAGTCAGCCACCCCATGGCGCACTGTTTCTCGTGCCCCACACCAACTCGTAATCCGGGTGTGGTAAGGTCCTGCAGTGTTTTAATACCGTGAGGGTTGCCTTTCTGGACCAGTATCACCAGTTCGTTCTGCGTCACGTCCACGGATTCGGGAAACAGATCCGGTACCTGCTGCATAAATTCTGTGTCGCAGGCGAAGTAGGCATCGGGATGTTGACCGGATTTCATCTGTGCAACCAGAATTCCGCAGCCGTTATAGACTCGAGTGACGTGCACACCTTCACGTCCCTCAAACTCGCTGATTGTACTGTCAATTGCCGGACGCAGCATGGATCCTGCGAAGACGGAAAGTTCGGGTACGTCCGCCCATTCGTCGCCCTGTTTTACGCGAAAGCTGAATTCTGCATACCGTTTCAGCCCACGATCTCCGGCGGATACGAATCGAGCAAAATGCAGAGCTCGCTGAGGCTGGCTGGTGCCGGAGACAACACCGATCGCTATGTCTGAGGCGGCGTTCTGCAATTCAGGCAGCTCCACAAACTCCAGATCCGGATACGTGTGCAGCACAGCGTCATATACAATGCCTGCGTCGGCCGCACCAACCAGTACATCGTTGGCAACTTCGGTAACCGTCGTGCGATAAGCTGTGGTTGCGTGATCGAGGGAATCCCAAAGCTGCTGTTCCTCCAGGACCTTTCGCGTAATGTTTCCGATGGCTGTCGCGTCCGGATTCGCCTGTAACAGTCGAACACCGTCACGCAGGAGATCATCAAAGGCCATAATCGATTTTGGATTACCCTTTCTGACCGCAACAACGCCCTGCTGTCGGGCCAGAGGAATCATCTCATCAACGAGTCCTTTTTCACGTGCCATCGTAAGGTAGCTGTCGTCCGCCGGAAGATAAAGATCGCCGGTATGGCTGACCTCAATCGACGACAACAGCGTTTGCGACGGTCCGTACTGAATCTCCAGTCGCCGGCCCGTATCCGTTTCGTAGTCCGTCTTGATGGCTTCCATCACCGCCCGATTGCTGGCAGCGCAGTATAACATGACCGGCTCGGCAGCGGCCGATTGTGCGATTCCCCCGGGCCTCGGTCGAGAGTCCGTGGTCACCATCACGCTCAACAGTCCGGCAAGCACCGCGAGCGAAAGAACCATTGCAACCAATGTTCGATTCATGAAGTCTTGTGCTTTACAGTGCCTGAAAAATTCCCGTCGGTCAGAGCGTTGCTCAGGTCTTCATCGAATGGCCAAATGCAATCGCCATCATAATTACTACCAGACAAATGATTCCCGCTGACAACCAGGAAACCGAATCTCTGATGGCAGCCTCGCCCGAATCATCCGCGCCGACAGATATCTCGTTTCTTGAACTTCCCGAGGGAATCGGTATGAGCACCGGATCAGCGGTCGTCGTGGTGGTCGCAATCATCTCAGAGGCCAGTCCTTCTGCGTCCTCTCCGAACAGTTCCCGCTCCCAGCTTGCCGTGATCAGCAAATCGAAACCAGGATTTCGTTCTTTCACCTGACACGAACATGCCCCGCACAAAAACAACGTCAGGTCTTCAATCAGTCCCGCATCCAGCTGTTCGGCCGGAATCACTTCCAAAGCTCGCCCACGACCAAAGACCGGAACGACCAGGGGGTCTCCGCTCTTGATGGCCTCCGGTTCAAAGCCAGTCAGCAACTCAACCAGAAACTGCTCTCTGTCATCAGTCGGGTCGACTTCCAGCACAGAAAACTTCATCAGCAGCGGGATGTCAGAAAACAGTTCAGATCCCGGCAGGCCAATGCCTTCAGGCATGGGAATTTTCCGACCGAGCGTTTTCAGTTGCTCGTTCAGCAGCTGAATAACCGCATCGTTGCGTTCCTGATCACGCGACTTCAACACCAGCCACACGGCGGAATGTCCTGTCAGCAAGCGTTGACTAAGTTCGCTTCGAATCGGAGATGACAGCAACCCAGCCTGCATCGCGTCACCGATGGGACCGCGCCAGTTATTGATCGTACGGCCAGCGACACTGGAACGTACCACAACGTACGGCAGCGGCAGATCCGGGTGCCGGCGGAGCTCTTCCCACAACGACGCAACTTCATCGTCCATATCCTCTGCAACATTCTTCTGCCGGACTTCGATGTTGGCCGCGGCGTTGCTTCCGGCAGAAGCGGCGTGGAGCTGCTGAACGAAGGCCTGCTGTATCTGTGTCAGCGGCGTGCCATGAAAAACAACAACTTCACAGGCATCCGAACGCCAGCGTTCCAGCGCATAGCGAAAAACGGGAACATTGCAGGCATTCGCAGCGGCCGAAAGCAGCAGAACGATAAAACAAATCGCAAGCGGTCTCATTGTACAAACCAACTCAATCGGTTATCTCGTAATCGTCCGGGTTCTCAGCGCGCGGTCAGTTGGATTCCTGCCCGGTACAAGTGCCGGGCAGCTGCCACAACACGGGTCGTGCAACAGAGCTATTTACCAAAACACATAACCTGCCCATCCAGCGTCGACAGGAACAACTGCCCGTTGGCACCGGCAAGTCCGTCCCAGGCAGGAAGCGTTCCCAGCTCCACCCTGTGTTCCACTTCACCCGTATCGGCGTTAACGGCCAGCAACAGTCCTCCGTTTTTCCCACCCAGAGCATCGTCCTGCTGCGCCAACAGCGTTTGAACTTCGGGATCCTTTTCTGTCAGTTTCTGGAAGGTCGACTCTTCGTCAATGATGTCCGGCGGACCGACGATGAAAAGATTCTGCCCGGCCAGTACCATGGCTCGAACGTAGATCGGCACATCGGCGGTCCACTTCGGCTGCACCAGGCTTCCACCATTTCTGTTGGCATTTTTGTTGGCTCCTGCTTTCTTCTGATTACGTCCGACCGTGAACTGAATGCCCTGACCGATTTTTCCTTCCACCGGTTTTCCACCAACCACGGTGCCGTTGTTGCGGTAAGTTGAAAGGTCACGGGCTGTACCGTCGTCGAAACCAACAACCAAAACCGGATCACCGGCAAGTTCGTCGCCTTCTTCGAATCGGGCTGCGATCTGTTCATCTGTCGCTGCGGTAAAGTACAGCCTCACTTCATCGATAACGCCTCCAAACGGATTGGGAGACTGATATTCACCTACGGCGCTCTGATCGTCGGCACCGACTTCCATTCCCTGAGCAGGATCGCCAGCCAGCAGGCCAGGCGCCTCGCCGTCCGCCACCATTTCTCCATCGACGTACAAACGCATCTGACTGTCTTCGGTCAGGACGCCGGCGATATGATGCCAGCCACCGACCGCTCGTTTCGAAGCGGTGATCGTTGTGAGTTTGCTGTCAGCTCGAATATGAAACTGGGGCTTACCGCCGGTCAGCGTCAACGCGAATCCTTCCGTTGGCCCTCCGCGGGCAATAACTGTGCCCTTCGGTTTGGTCGAAGTCATCCATGCTTCCACGGTCAACGGCTTGCCAGTCGGATCCAGACTCGGCGATTTGCCGAAACTGACTGCGGTCGACCGCGAATTTCCACCACCCCCTTTTTTAAGGAAGCCTTCAGGAATCTCCGGTGGTTCCGGAGGTGCAGCAAACAACTGATGTTCCAGCGTTGTTGTCCAGCGCAGATATTCCGGCTTGCGACCATAACCGTACACATAGCCGTCGCCGTTAACCAGAATTCGTCCGGAAGGAGCAAACTTGCCAGCCTGGTAATATCCCGCGTGTCCACCAGCAAAGCTCTGTCCCATTACCCAGTACGATCGATGGAACCACGTGTCATCCAGATAGCCCATCGGAGCAAACAGGTGAGCACCCTCACCACGCTGTCTGGACGCCTGTCCGGCGAAGTCGCCGGAGTTCGGACCAATCTCAAGACGTTTGCCTTCAAGGTCGAATTTCTGCGACTTCATGTAAACGTATTTATCATCGGAACTCAAAATGTCCGGCAGACCAACGGGCATTTGCAGAACCTGCAGAACTTCCTGCAGGTTATTGCCTGTGGCCGGATTGGTATGATCCATAATTGTTTCGGAAATCTTTTTCCCTGTCTTCAGGTCCAGCCTCAGCAAACGCAGCCCGCCGTCCAGGAAGTTAGATCGACCCGCGACAGTATAAATCGTCTCGTCACGAATCAGCACGCTGCCGTGAACCGGCCACAGTGATTCGAGTTGTTCATAGGCCATGGTCCGACGATCCAGCGGAGCCGCTCGATAACGCCATGCCAGCTCACCGTCACTGGCACGCAGGCAATACACCCAGCCGTCGGCTCCACCAAACACCACTCGGCCGCGCTGTACGGTTGGCGGCGAATCAATGCGAGCGCCAGCGGTATATGTCCATTGTTCGTCGCCGGATTTTTCGTTCAGAGCATAGAGGGTATGAGTGTCAATCTGAGCCACGTAGACGCTTCCCGCCGCAATCACGGGCGACGTCAGCCGACCACCGATGTCTGCCGACCACCTGTTGCCGACCTTCGGTTCAATCGGCATTGTTGTCATGCCACTGCGTTCGGCATCACTACGAAACGTCGGCCAGTCATCTGGGCCGCCACTGCCCGCGGCAGCCAGCTCGCTGCCGTAAGCGGTCCCCTGTTCCAACCGGCCTTCCTCGGAAACTTCGCCAGGAACGGGGCGAGTCGGAGCGAACGGAGCCAGTGCATTGAAGCCAAACAGCTTTGCTTCCGGATAACACGCGCAATTGTGCGGCGGAGCGTACGTCAGGCCGTTGCACGGCATGACACCGTACAGGCATCCACCGCGGACCCAGTGATGAATATCCCAATGTTCCTTTTCGGGATCGACGAACTCAATGCCCGTGCGCGACGGCATCAGAAAGTTATCGGTTGCTTTGGCGATGTAACAGCGATGATGGAACCAGTAGGTGTCCACATCCGGGGCGAACTCCTTTTTCACTTCGCCGGTGCGAGGATCGCGTCCCGTAAAGACTCCCGAATCCTTGCCCGATGTCGTCGGTGCACACCACACCAAACCATTCAGCACCATCAGGTCCTGGGGTGACTGATACCCTGAATTCGGATGATTGGCATTCCATAACTCTTTGCCCGTGGCCACGTCCACGCTGACCATTTTTCCGTCACCACCGGCGTACAGTACAACGTCTTCGTATGCGACCATTCTCGGACCGAAGTTGAACGTAAACGACTTGCGTCGCGTTACCGGCTCGGTATGCCATGCAACATCCCCCGACTGCTGGTTCAGCGCAACCAGTCTTTCGCCGTCGTGGAAATAGACGTTGTCTCCGTGAGCAGACAGTGTCAGTGGCGATACTTTCGTCTTTGTGGCCCACAGTTGTTTGCCAGTCTCTGCTTCGAAGGCCATCACGACTCGAGGCTCTTCGTCCCAGAACAGTTCGCGAACTTTGGCCTGATCGCCGACGGTCGCATTCAGCGGCACGTAATCAGCAAGTTCTGCTTGACCCTTTCGCACCACCAGAAACAGCCGGCCATGCGTGTGAATAATTTCCTCCGTCGCGTCGCTGTCGGCGTATGTGCGAAGAGTTTCACCGGTGGCAGCGTCAATGGCCGTCAGCGGTGCATCGATACCCAGCGTCGCAAATACGGTATCACCGCTGGACACCAGTCGACGCGACAATTGAGTCGGCCCACTCTTCAACGGCCACAGATGACTCTGCCAGTCTTCAATGTCCCGTTTCCACAGCATGGAACCGTTGAACGCATCACGAGCCACCAGTTTCCATCGGGGCGGCAGCTGAATGGAAATCCGGCTGCCTTCATCCATGATGTAAAACATGCGACCGTTCGTGGAAACCAGAGCACTCATACTGGCCATGCGATCGTGGTGTCGAGCCCATCGCGGACTGCCGACCCACTGCAGGTGGCGAGGCGGACCAACGACATCATCGTGGGCCACCGAGTTGCCGCTGGCATCGTGCAGATAGTGCGACCATTCGTCGATATCTTCGGGACGCGGCTTAACTGTCTTTGTCCATGTGCCATCCGCCTGTCTGACCATGGCCACTCCGTTGGGCACAAGCACACGTACGATCTCAGGCGTCGGGACGGCGCCAGCATCTTCGGTAACAAACAGATTCACCAGATTGTCGACGTACGGCAGTTGTTTACCACTGAAGTCCACAACGGAGATTTCACCATAGTTTCCGGACGCACGAATCGACTCTCGAGCACGCGCCACGTTCGCCGGATCCGCTTCCAGCCCGTGCACCTGAATGAGGTCGTTTTGTCGCAGAGCCGCGGTCAGTGAGCCATCACCGGCCCCCAAGTGCACGACGAAGCCCGCAGACACGCCGGATTCCGACAAGATTTTCTTTGCGTCAGCATCTGAATCTGCCTGAACAACAGCCGGGCTGTTGATGACTGTGACAAGAAAGGCGACGGTAAACAGAAAGCGAAAAGCGAGCATCAGTGAACTCCGAATTCGTTCGGGAATTAGCCGGATTCTGGATGCACTTCATGCTACTGCCGCAGTGCCGTAATTGCATCCAAAGACATCGATTTGCGGCCGTAGTACGCAAACAACGTCCGCAGCGTCCGCAGCGTCCGACGGCGGGTTTGTCGCATGTGCAAATTCGGGGATCGAATTTGCGTTTCCGGCCGCGCCCGCCCCAACGGCAACTTCAACTTTCCTCGCGAACTGCTTTTCGCGTGATACGTTCGGTTGTTTCAAACGATGAGGCCAGATCTTCATCCGAAAGTGCACCGATTCCTGACGTCCATTCTGAGGAATGAAATCCCAGACCATGTTCGGACAGTTTTCCCGTACCGACGGTACCATCCGTGATTGAAAACAGCGCGGGGTACCGCTTCGCCCATTTCTCGTTAGGACCGGGACAGTACTGCCGCGCATTCCCTTCAATCGCTGCGATACCCGGAATACGTGCGGCCAGACTGCACGAATGCAGAAAGGATGCCCCGGGACAGGTAAGGTCCTGAACACACAGGAACATGCCGAATTTCTGTGCCGCCGCTGCTGCCAGCAGCGATTCCGACTGCCCCTTGCAGGCCTTCAACGCCACACCGGAATAACCAAGTTCACGACACTTGAGAAGTGACTCATAGTCGACCAGGGCTTCGTCGATGACCACGGGTTTCAGCTTCGCGACTTCATGCATCTTCGCCGCGGACGCTGCTTCCAGATCTCGGCTCGTCGGTTGTTCGATATACTGAATCCGATCGTACGCTGCCGCCACACCTGCCTTCACACGATTCAGAAACTCAATCACATATCCAGCAGATTCGCACTTTTCGTTGAAATCGCAACTGTAGAACCAGGCTTCGCAGCCACGTTTACCCTGGGATTCCGCCGCCACTTTTTCGACGGCCAGCACACGATCCACATCCCAGTCCAGATTATCGCCTGCCAGCTTGATCTTCAGATGAGTCAGCCCGTCAGCAGCGATCCATTCGTCCAGAGTCACCGGAAGACCGTCATCGGGGCGGTCGCTGACATCTCCATCGGTCAGTGGGTCCAGGGCGCCCACAAGGTGGTACAGTGGCAGAGTCGGCACCGGGGTCCGAGCCGTGTACTGGTCAAGATACTCGCCGGCGAACTGATCATCCAGAAAGTACGCGAGGTCCCGATTGCAGAATTCGGCAGACAGCAGATTAAAACTGCTCGTCTTGTGAAGTTGCCCATAAGCGTCGTGCAGCGCCGCGTCGATGGGGCTGACAGAGACAAGCTGAGCCAGTTCCGGCATAGGTTCATCAAGTCCGAGTCTGTCGGAAACCTTTTGTGCCTGATGATGGAATTCCGCGCCCACCTGATACTGAATTTCAAGAGGGTGTCCATAGTCCGGGTAGCTTTCAAACAATTCACCGAACTTTTCGGCGTAGTCCATCATCGCTTTTTCAGAATCCGGCGGCTCAACCGTCGCTGAAGGCCACCCCCAGACGTTACCGACCGGCATGCTGCCGAAGCCCTGGCACCGACTGCCGTTTCGGCCTTCCACCGTCACCACTGCATTGATCAGGTATGTGTGGTCAACAACGCGGCCACCAAACTTCAGTGGTGCTCGAAAAGAAACAGGTTCAAAACTGACATCGACACCAAGGATCTGAATGTCCGTTGACTTTTCCTTACTCATTGATCTGTCCGATGACTCCTGATGTGTGATCGACTCTCATCCCGAATTTCAGCGGCTTTGATTGAACCAGACAATTCAGGGCAAAATGGCTATGACGGGAATTCGTAAAACGCGTCAGTAAATGAACAGGACTTCAAATCATGGTGTTAACAACAAAGTCCGGAACGGAGCGATGACCGACTCACCACATTCACGGAAACCCGATTGTGATCGGAATACGAATCAGTAGCGAGTCCCAGACGGTGCTCACTTTTCGAAATTTCAATCGTTCGCAAGAACGACCAATCGAGCTTGAATTGTTTCGACAAGTTTTTCGACGGATGGTACTGCTGAAAGCGGAAGAAGTTCTACCAGGGAGTGTAATTGAGAAAAACGCAGGCCTTTTTCCGAAAGGTCCGCATACAGCGAACACAATGGTGTACCCGGTGTGACTGTTGTTCCGGAAGAAGGAATGTCCGCCAGCCAGAAAGGATGAGTTCCTTCCCGCACACAGCGACTCAACAACTCTGATTGCAGATCATCAGAGATCACGACGTCCTGATCTGCATAGATCACGAATCGGGCCCAGCAGCCACGACTGCCCTGCTGGTGAACGTTGCGTTGGGCGTCAGCATGGAAATCGGACGCCCCGCCCGTGTGCCCACTCGACCGAACGGGCTGCCCCAGCTGCAATGACACGTGGCCGGGAAGACAGACTCGACCCCGCTCATGCAATTCATGCGAGGCCGTCGGACGAGGATTCACCTCCACAATAAACGGACGCCCGTCTCTGACAACAAAATCGATGCCGAACAGTCCCGAAACTGACGACTCGGCCGCAACGGCGCGTCCGGCCCTCACAACATTCCGCGTCAGATCCGCAGCCAGTGTCAGCGGGCCCACATTGCCGCAAAAGTGAAAGGCATCCGCATGCAACTCCTGACACCCGCTCAGCTGCAGAGCACAGCCCAGTAGCTGGACACCGCCCCAGGGAGCCACTGACTCGTTCTCCGAATATACCGTCGCCAGAAACGAAGCGGAGATCGGGATACCGTCTATGAACTCCTGCAGGTCGTCAGTCGGTACGGCTTCCGATGGCGTATGCCGCGACACTTCAGACTCAGCGTACCAGCGAATTCCCTGACCTCCGGAAGAACAACGACGTTTGTGCAACCAGCGCAGCCCTGGTTCGTGAACCGGGACGCCACTGCCCTTCACATGGAAGCGAGGCACACAGCAGCCCAGATCCCGCAGCCGCGGAAACAATCGCAGCGGATCGCGCAACTGCTCGATGGTCTTCCAGTCAGGACCACGTACCGTGCGCTGTGACGACAGGTGAAGGAAGCCTGTCATGTGATTCTCTAATCCCCCCAGAACAATGGCCGGCACGTTCGAGTTCACGTCGGCAACCGCCTGCGCTGCTTCAGTAAACGAAGTAATGTGGCGACACCAATGCGTCTCGCTCAGGCCATGCTCCCTGAGTGATAAGCGCAAATCCGCGTCACAGAACATGTCCACGCAGATCGGACGCAGTCCGTCGCGCATTGCTGACTGAGCAAAACTGCGAACGCTGGCACCAACTAAGATTACGTCGGACTGAGACATGTAAGAAAATCAAACCACTCTCGAGCGCGCAGAGAATCCGACGGCGCCCGTATCTCATTCGCGTCTGGCAAGATTACTCACCTGAGCTCCACGAAGTGACATGACACACACAATGGCAGAAATACCAAGAAATACGGCCGACACCGGTTCCTGTACAAACGGCCACCAACTCCCATCGCTCGCCATCAGGGCAGCGCTGAGATTTTCCTCGGCGATGGGTGACAGGACGAATCCGATGACGAATGGTGGCGTCGGAATCCGCAACCGATCGAACAGCAGACCAAGTCCGCCGAAGGCAACCATCACCCAGACATCGAACATGCGGTTGGCCAAAGCGTACGACCCAAGCACGCAAAACGTCAGCACGACCGGAACCAGCAGCCCCTTCGGAATCTCCACCAGTCGAACCAGCCAGCGAGCGGACATCAGCATGAATCCGAACATGAGAATGTTGGCGACCAGATACGACTGAGTAATCGTGTGCACAATCTCCGGGTTGTTCTGAAACAGCAGCGGACCGGGTTGCAGTCCGTGAATAACGAATGCTCCCAGCAGAATGGCGTCAATCACGCTGCCTGGTATGCCCAGCGAGATCAGCGGAATCAACGCGCCGCCCACCGTTGCATTGTTGGCAGCTTCACTGGCAACGATACCCTCTTCGCAACCCGTTCCGAAATCGCTCGGCGCCGTCGATTGTGATCGAGCCGTCGCGTACGCCAGAATCGATCCGATATTCGCTCCTACTCCCGGCAGAATGCCGACAGCGGTCCCAATGAAAGACGATCTCACCAGGTTGGGCGTCGCCAGCAGCCATTCACCAATGGACGGAATAACATCCGCAGCACCCGGCTGATCCTGCGCCGCAGAAACCGAATCCTGAGGAACGGCGGAAGGTCCGGGCAGCTTACCACCGGCATTGGCCGATTGGGTGAGGGCGTTCTTTCCCACATCCTTCAACAACTGACTGACGGCAAACAATCCAATCAGCACGGGTAACAATCGGAAGCCGTCGTTAAGTTCGCCGAAGCCAAACGTCAGGCGCGTCTGACCGGTCGCGGGATGCATGCCTGGCATCGCAGACAGCAGCCCCAGACTGCCGGCGAGCAACCCCATAGTCAGCGATTCACGGCTAATGACGGCAATGAGTACCAGCGCCAGCATGACCAGGGAAAACATATCCGGTGGGCCAATGCTTGTGGACCACACGGCCATCGGTGCAGCCAGCAGTGTCAACACACCCCAACTGAAAACGCCGCCTGCCAGTGAAGCGGCAATCCCTAACGTCAGCGCACGCTTCGGTCGGCCTCCGGCGGCCATGGGAAAACCGTCCAGAGTCGTCATCAACGACGCCGGTGTCCCGGGTATATTCAACAATGTTGCTGAGATCAGCCCGCCACTCACGGATCCCACGTAGATTGCCACCAGCAGCGTCAATGCGTCCGGCGGCGACATCGCAAACGTCAGCGGCAATGTCAATGCGATGACCATCGCTCCCGTAAGTCCGGGGATACAGCCAACTGTAACGCCCAGCACAACGCCCAGAGTTGTCCACCACATAAACAACGGGTTGACCACATCAAATATCAATGATCAGAACCTCCGTGAACAGATAATGACATCCTGGCCCCAGCAGTATGGACGCGACAATCAAGGCAGACATATTGCGGCGATTCCAATCCAGCAGGCGACCGCCAAGAATAAGAATAAAGGCGGTGCTCAGCAGCCAATATGGCGCAACGCGAAGCGAAAACAACAGGCAGAATGCCAACAACAGGCCAATTGTGGTCATTTGCAACCATGCTGCATCCTTCTGTTCACTGTGTCCCGACCGGGCAAACACATGGTCCTGGTCGGAAGTGTCAGTCATCGAAGTATCAATTCTCCTTAAACTCTGCAACGCAGAAACGCGGCGCTGTGCTGTGGCGACGAGTCCCAACAGTACCGTAACAGCAATCACGAACAGAGGCGTGTTCGGCAGCTGAATCGGATCGCCTGTGCCGACCTGACTGATAACGACTTCACGTTTCAGCAACTCTCGCTGCAAAGGCTGTCCTGACAGAAACAATGGTTCAATCATCAGTTCCGACAATCGCCGCTGCATCGCGGCGGTCTGCATCGCGTCACGCAGCATTTTCACCATTCGGTCGACGCAGTGCTGCGGGGTCCCCTTCGGTGCCCACCAGTACTGAATGAGATCCCAGACGACATCAATATTGTCCTCACGTGCGGTGCGAACGTTCGGAAATTGCGGATGTCGTTCTTCGTCCAAGTACGCTATTGCCTGCAAGCCGCCGTCTTTGAACTGAGCGTACTCGGCGACCGCGAACACGCTCACGTCAACATGTTCACCAATCAGATCGCCAAATCGTTTAGCTCCGCCCCCGGTGGGAACATAGCGGAAACCGGCTCCGTCGAACGCGGATTCCAGCTTTAGTCCGGCAAAGTGACTGAGAGCTCCCAGATTCGCAGCAAACGTAATGGTATTCGGCTGGTCACGGGCTGCTTCCATCAACTGTGGCAGGCTGGTCCATCGTGCCCCTGCCTTCACGCATACCATGGAGCCGGTCCTCCCGGTCGCCGCAATCGGGTCAAACGCTTCCGGACCGTATTCTGTCTGGCCTGCGTGTCGCGCCGACAGAATGCCGTCATGCAGGTTCAGGATCGTATAACCATCGGGCTCCGCATCCCTGGCATACTGACTTCCGATCGTGCCGCCGGCTCCGGGACGATTAATGACAACAAGTCGCTCTGCCAGAAGTCCTTCGGTCTGTACAACTCCCTGAACAATGCGAACAAACGTATCGCTGCCGCCACCGGGAGCAAACGGGACGATGACCCTGACTGGTCTCTCCGGATACCCGCTGGCGTGTACCAGCGTCGTGGAAAAGAGAACAGACAGAATACCGTTAAACACGCGACGATCGAACAATCGTCGCAGGCCGTCCTCCACTTCACGGCCAGCAAACGCGCCAAAACGGATGCGTATCGCTGTCATCGGACAGCCTCCGACCACCTCAGGCTTCTCTGAATGGGAATGAGATACATGATCTGGCGGTACAACTGTGAAAAAGGGCTGGCGTCCGTGCAGACGCCAGCCCTTGCAGATTTCGTCTTCGAGCAACCGATCCTACAGTACCTTCGTCGTTCCCGGCATGGGAATGTTGTAAGTCATGTCTTCGTTCGGCAGGACCGGCGGTGTGTCGGTCATGCTGGTGAACTGATCAATCGGCGAAACAACAACTTTCGAGTTGATCGCTTCGTCCCAGGTGATCTCCTTACCGCTGTAAGTGCACATACGACCGAAGATTGACGTCATCGTGCTGTGAGCACCATATTCGCCTTCGTTCGGACGCTTGCCGGCACGCAGATCAGCAAACAGGTCATGGTGTTCCTGCTGATGTCCACCACGACCGCCGCGACCGTAGGCCCACGTTTGGTTGCCGTTCTTATCAAATATTTTGGCGTTGCCGATGTGACAGGAACCATTGCTGCCATGAGCGAATTCGTCCACCTTGTTCCAGCACTTCTGAATGTGACGACACTGACTGATCATCAGTGCGTCTTTTCCGTACGGACTGTCGCCATAGGTGAATTCGACCATGTGGTGGTCATAAATTTCACCATGTTCCTTACTGGTTCGAACCTGGCGGCCTCCCATTCCCTGCCCCTTCACAGGGTGGCCATCCATCAACCAGTTCATAACGTCCAAATTGTGAATGTGCTGCTCAGTAATGTGGTCTCCGCACAGCCAGTTAAAGTAGTACCAGTTTCTCATCTGGTACTCCATTTCCGTCTGCCCTTCCTTACGAGGACGAGTCCACACGCCACCGCCATTCCAGTAGGCGCGGGCAGCAACGATGTCGCCGATGGCCCCATCGTGCAGACGTTTGATCGTTTCCACGTACGCCGGCTCGTGTCGACGCTGTAAGCCAATCTGCACAAGCAGGTTCTTTTCTTTGGAAACACGAGTGGCTTCCAGAAAACGGCGTACACCGGCAGCGTCAACAGCAACCGGTTTTTCAGCGAAAACGTGCTTACCCGCGTTAACAGCCGCCTCAAAATGAACGGGACGAAAACCCGGGGGCGTTGCAATCAATACCAGATCAATGTCAGTGTCCAGCAGTTTTTTGTAGCCATCGAAACCAACGAACTGTCGTTCTTTCGGGACGTCAACTTTGTCCGTGTGCTTGCGACTCAGAGTCTTCAGGCTGCCCTGCAGACGATCGTCAAACGCGTCACACATGGCGATCAGCTTTGTCGGTCCCTCAGTGTTCATGGCCTGCTCGGCCGCACCCGTACAACGGCCGCCACACCCGATCATCCCCAGACGAATTGTCTCGTCATAGCTGGTATGAGCAGCCTGCACGGCGTTCAGACTGCTGAGAACACTACCGGCAGCCGCGGCGGTTGTGGATGTCTTCAAGAAATCTCGACGGGACGCATTCTTCTTTTCGGTCGCCATGAGTGCACGATCTCCGGAACAGGGTAAGACAATGAGAAAGACGAAACGGTCAATGACCGCTGGTCAGAATTACGTATACAGAGGTTTACCGGGGCCATTTTGCCCGGACCGAACCGCGCATTCTATGGCCAGAGTGCTGTGATCGCAATTCCATGGCCTAAATTGCGATGTAAACCGGTGCAGTCACACCACCCACGAAGTCATGATTCACGACCATCGAGAATCGACACCATCAACGAAATCGCGGCTTTCGCAGAGGCTGCCATCCGCCTAGAATCCGGCACTCTGAAAGCCCGAGACGCATCTTACCCGGGCCTTTCCAACCGTTTCCCGTCCCCTTAGCAGCGACCTACCGGCTACTGAGCGATCGCTCGAGTCAGCTGAGGGCCGCCCCGACATTCTTTCAAATGCCCAACAAGCCGGACATTCGCGAACTTCTGGAAGAACGCATCCTTGTGATCGACGGATCCATGGGCGCCTTAATCATGTCACACGATCCGGACGAAGCGTTCTACCGGGGCGAACGGTTCAAGAATCACCACATTGATGTCAAAAACGCCACCGATCTGCTGGTGCTGACACAGCCGCAGTTGATCAGGGACATTCATCAGCAATACGTCGATGCGGGCGCAGACATTATTGAGACAGATACGTTCAACGCCAATATTGTCTCTCTCGAAGAATTTGGTGTCGCAGACCTGACGTATCAGATTAACAAGGCGGGAGCAGAACTGGCCAGGTCTGTCACTGACAGGGCGTTCGCTGAAAATACGAGGAAGCCGCGGTACGTCGCCGGTAGTATTGGACCGACAAAAATCCAGCTTTCGATGAACGCAGAGGTGCCGGGCACTCGACCGGTTGGCTTCGATCTGATGGTCGAATCGTACGCTGAACAGGTTCGTGGTCTGATGGATGGAGGCTGCGATCTGCTGTTGCCGGAAACCAGTTTCGACACGCTGAATATGAAATCGTGTCTGTTCGCGATCAGTCGGGTCTTTGAAGAACAGGGCCGCAAAATCCCGGTCATGATTTCCGGCACGGTCTTCACTGGTGGTCGTACGCTGCTCGGCCAGGCCGTCGAAGCGTTCTACACATCGGTCGAACACTTTCCGTCACTCAGCGTTGGATTCAACTGTGCGCTGGGACCGACACAGATGAAGCCATACCTGGAAACGCTGTCTGAAATGGCAACACAGTATGTCACGTGCTATCCGAACGCCGGCATGCCCGACGGAATGGGGGGCTTTGACAGCAATGCGACCGAGTTTACCCGGGCACTTCACACAGCAGCAACTGGCGGACTGGTCAACGTCGTGGGTGGCTGCTGCGGGACGACTCCCGAATACATCAGCAAGGTGGCCGAAGCTGTCATTAACGTGCCACCACGAAGAATCCCGCAGGGCAACGGCTGGTCCACCTATTCCGGGTTTGACTATCTGGCACTGCGACCGGAAACAAACTTCCTGAACGTCGGTGAACGTACAAACGTCACCGGGTCTCGCCGGTTTGCTCGTCTGATTCGCGAAGAAAAGTACGATGAAGCGCTCAGCGTTGCTGCCAACCAGGTGGAGGGCGGCGCCAATGTGATTGATGTGAACATGGACGAAGGCCTGCTGGACGGGCCCCGCTGCATGGAAAAATTTCTGTGGCTGCTGCACGACGACGACCTGCGCGTGCCGATCATGATCGACAGTTCTGACTGGAACGTGATCGAGGCAGGATTGAAGTGCTGCCAGGGCAAGAGCATCGTCAACAGCATCAGTATGAAGGAAGGCGAAGAAAACTTCCTGGATCAGGCACGGCTGATCAGGCGTTACGGAGCAGCCACCATCGTAATGGCGTTCGACGAATCCGGACAGGCGACGACATGTGAAGACAAGGTGCGAATCTGTAAGCGAGCCTATAAGCTGCTGACTGAGAAAGTGGGATTCCCGCCAACGGACATCATCTTCGATCCGAATATCCTGACGGTCGGAACCGGGATGGAAGAGCACGCCAACTACGCCGTCGAATTCATTGAGGCCGTGCGGCGGATCAAGCAGGAATGTCCCGGTGCCAAAACGTCCGGCGGCGTCAGCAATATCAGCTTCTCGTTCCGCGGCAACAATGCTGTCCGTGAAGCAATGAACGCAGCGTTCCTGTTTCACGCCATCAAGGCCGGCCTGGACATGGGCATCGTGAATCCCACCCAGCTGGAAGTCTATGACGAAATTGACAGCGAGCTGCTGGTCTTCATCGAAGATGTACTGCTGAATCGACGCCCGGATGCAACCGAACGTCTGGTCGACTACGCCGAAACGGTCAAGGAAAAGGCCAGCGGCCGGAAGCGAACTGAAGAGTGGCGCAATGGCACAATCGAAGAGCGGCTGCAGCACGCGCTGCTGAAAGGTGTCACTGACTACGTTGACAAGGACACCGAAGAGGCGCGTCAGAAGTTCGGCCGACCACTGGACGTGATTCAGGGGCCGTTGATGGACAGCATGAACGTTGTCGGCGAACTGTTCGGTGCAGGAAAGATGTTTCTGCCACAGGTCGTTAAATCGGCGCGAGTGATGAAAAAATCAGTCGCCTGGCTGGAACCGTTCATGGAAGCGGAAAAAGCAGCCGGCGATGACAGGAGTCTGTTCGACAGAAACGGGTTGTTTACCGGTTCTCGAGAGGAAGCCGTCACACTTGTGGATGCCTCTGAAAGGGACTCAGGCACGACGGCAGCAACCAGTGCCTCGCGGGGCACATTTCTGATCGCGACCGTCAAAGGCGATGTTCACGACATCGGCAAGAACATCGTGGCTGTGGTGCTGCGCTGCAACAACTTTGAAGTGATCGACCTGGGTGTAATGGTGCCCTGCGAGACAATTCTGGCAGAAGCGAAGAAACACAACGCCGATATGATCGGTCTCAGTGGATTGATCACGCCGTCACTGGGCGAAATGATCACGGTCGCTCGTACGATGAAGGAACAGGGCTGGGAACTGCCACTGCTTATTGGCGGGGCGACTACCAGTGCCAGACACACTGCCGTCAAAGTCGCTCCAGCCTGCGAACATCCGGTGATCCACGTCGGTGACGCATCACTGTCCGTCGGTGTCGTAGAGGCCCTGCTTGACCCGAAATCAAAGACTGCCTTTCTCGAGCAGAATCTGGCGGCACAGGAAAAGGCTCGAGCGGCCTTCCAACAACGGCAGCAGGTGAAACTTCTGCCATACAGTGAAGCCCTGGAAAATCGTTTTACCATCGACTGGAACCACTACCAGCCGCCGAAACCCGACTTCCTCGGCACACGTGTCATCGAGGATCTGCCGCTGGCTGAACTGGTGCCGCACATTGACTGGTCGCCGTTCTTCAGCAGCTGGCAGCTGATTGGCAAGTACCCGCGTATCTTCGAAGACGATGTTATTGGTGAAGAGGCCAGGAAACTGTTCGACGACGCGCAGGCAGATCTCAGACAGCTACTGGCAGACAACAGTCTGCGAGCAAGAGGCGTCTACGGATTCTGGCCGGCTAACTCGGACGATGACGACATTATTCTGTGGACCGATGAGACCCGCAGCACGGAACGGATGCGATTTCCGATGCTGCGGCAGCAATGGGAGCGAGTCGGTCAGAAGGACTATCGCAGCCTGGCCGACTATGTCGCGCCTATGGCCGGGGGTTCCAGCGGTGACGCGTCGTCTATCCCCGATTACATCGGAGCGTTTGCTGTTACGGCGGGCCACGGCTGCGACGAACTGGCAAGATCGGTCGAATCATCCGGAGACGATTACCGAGCGATCATGATCAAGGCCCTTGCAGATCGTCTGGCCGAGGCATTCGCAGAATACATGCACGCGAAGACTCGCGCGGAATGGGGTTTTGGCAACGGTGAAAAGCTGTCCCGTGAGGACATGATCGCTGAAAAGTATCGCGGCATTCGACCGGCGTTCGGCTATCCGGCGTGTCCCGACCACCTTCCCAAAGGTGAGTTGTGGACTCTGCTGGACGCGGAAGCTGCTACCGGCATGACGCTGACCGAAAACTTTGCCATGTGGCCCGCTGCGTCTGTCAGCGGACTGTACTTCAGTCTTCCGGAAGCTCGCTACTTCAGTGTCGACCGTGTTACAAAAGACCAGGTCGAACATTATGCCACTCGCCGAAAGATGTCGGTCAAAGACACCGAACGCTGGCTGGCACCGAACCTGGGATACGATCCGTAACGACTTGTTGCGCGGCTACGACTACTGTGTATTCAGTTCACTTTCCGCTATGTCCAGAATGCGCTGCACAGACATCGTGCTTTTGATTGTGCTGACTTCGGCAAATGTATCGCGCGAAGCTGTCGATTCCTTTTGTTCGCGAGTTACCACCACTTCCCAGCGAGCAAGACCGAACGGTACTTCCGGCGTGACCCAGAAGTTTCCTTCGTTCGTGGAACGACTTTGCGGCCTTTCCATGACCGTCTGCCCTTTCAGGTGACGTGCATTAAACGACAGGTTAGTCGCGATAAGCTGAGGACTTTCGGAGGGCGAAACGACCACGGGCTTCGGATAATTATTCAGCAGACATACCGTCGGGTAGATGCGCAGAGCCGGACTCTTGATCACCTTGACCTGATTCTCCCCGAGACGCCTGTGGCCTCGCACAATCGGCAGCATCACATTGGGTACGAGATCACTGTCGACCGATTCCCCCACGACCTTGCTTTCCGGAACCAGTACCTTGTAGATTCGTGCTCCGACCGGTCCCGGATCAATACCGGCGGCACCCGGGTCACCGGTAACAACCTTAATTTCAATCCACCGACAGGCCTGCATTGTCCCCTCAAATTCGGCCTCTTCGCGGCCAACGGACTTCACACTGATCTCACGTTCCCACTTCAGTGTTTCCTTTCCGTCTGCGATATCAGGTCGGACGTTTTCCTGAATAATTTCACCTCGGTACTCCACGCCGGTACCATCTTCCGGTAACTGAAAGATCAGTCCCTGTGCAGATGCGGACGAGGACGTCAGGGATTCGACCAGAACTGCGAGGCAAACGCCGAAGAATTTAATTTGACGATTCATATTCAATGTCCGTGATTATTGTGAGCTTGCGTCACGTCCAAACGGCGATGAGTCCGGCTGACGATTTTCGGGGATGCCGGATGCATCACAACCATGACGCTTGTCTCCCTGGTCTTTTCGGCAGAAATCACTGTCCAACTTCTGTTCGGCATAGTTTGCCCCGCAAACGAGCAATGAAGCAAGAGGAATCGCTGAAGGTCTGGCAAATTCGACCGGTGCAACGTCCTCAGGATCGAATACCGCCCCAGAATCGGCCAACCAGCGGCTGTTCACCGTCTCGACAGGTGACGTGACCACAGGTCGGCACACTGCCCGACCGCGATCAGAAACCCGCCCATGACGCAGCAATCAGCCCATAAATGTCCAATGCCGCAAATTTGCTTTCGGTTAGTTTTCGCCCATTTACAACCTGAATGATTTCCGCAAAGTGGCCGCCGTAATCGGTCACAGCGTTGCGACAGAAAGCCCCAACGACGATAAAATCCGTTCTGCCGAATGTCAAAACTACTGACCGGATTCAATGAAAGTTCAACAATGCTGTCCAGATTCTTCGTCGTTACAACTGTCCTGACATGCCACTGCTTCTATGCAGAGTCTACCACCGTCGCGGACGTCGGCGTTGGAGCCGCTCCACTTGATGGCGCTGAAGTGATCATTGACGGGTCTCGAAAAATGCTGGATGAAAAGTGGACCTACTGGAAGGGGCCTCGTTTTTCTTCATCACTGCCGATCAAGTGGAAGATTGTTGATGATCCGGTCGACCCCGGCACGGTTATCATGACAGACGATCCTGCTGCCGCCGGCGGCAAGTACGGGACTGCTGACATTGTCACAAAAAAACAGTATCGCGACTTCCGGCTGCATATCGAGTTTCTGGTAAGCAAGCCTGGCGGGAACAGCGGGGTCTATCTGCAGAACCGCTTCGAAATCCAGGTGCTGGACGGTGACAGAACGAAGCATGGTATGGGAGCCGTGATTAACGAAACGGAATCGCCGTATCACGCCTACAACGGATTCGGCAAATGGAACGCATACGACATCAGCTTTCGGGCGGCCCGTTTCGAAAACGGAAAACTGATTCAGAAGCCCAGGGTGTCAATGTACTTCAACGCAAAAAAAGTTCACCACCACGTCGAGATCAACAAAGTCTGGGGGGGGCCCAATTCCGGCGTTGACGGCGGCAACAATAACGGATTTGGAATTACGAACACACCCCAGGGCCTGAAGCTGCAGTGCGAAGGGCACGACGTGCGTTACCGCAACACATGGATCAGGGAACTGGATCTTAAAGAAGCCAATACAGATTTCACGGAATAATGTCGTCTGCAGACTGCGTGACTTCGCTGGCAGAAAAAACAGTTGTCAGCCGTCGCCGAAATTTTTCAATGAAGCTTCCAGAATCCCGGGATGAACAGAACAATGATGGCGAAAAGTTCCAGTCGGCCCAGCAGCATCAGAACAGTCAGCAGCAGTTTCGAAGCATCCGAGAACGCCGAATAGTTACCATGAGGACCACAGACGCCCAGCCCCGGACCAATATTGTTGAGCGTTGCCGCGACGGCTCCGGCGCAATCGGTGAGTTTTTCCGCCGAGGTTTCTCCCTGCCACTGCGTGCTCGGTTCCACCACCATCAGCAGACACCAGCTGCCGGCAAAAATGACGGCAATCAGACAGAAATAAACCAACACGTCGCGACCCACTGAATCGTCAACGCGATTACCGGCGATACGCAGCGGGCTGACCAGATTGGGACGAAACGCACGTTCAGCCTCCAGCTTCAGGACTCTCCACAGCACCAGAAAACGGATCACCTTGACGCCACCACCGGTGGACCCGGAACATCCTCCCACAAACATCAGTAACAGCAATACTGACCGGGAAAACTCCGGCCAGCGAGCGAAGTCCTCTGTGCCGAACCCTGTCGTCGTCATGACAGCGACAACATTAAAACAGGCATGACGCAGGCCCCCGGAGACTGACGAATAAGTGCCGACCCCGTACAGTACAGCTGTCAGCAATGCGGTTCCGAGAAAGAGAATCGACAGGTAAGCTCGAAACTCCGGGTCTGAAAAGAATGCTCGAATTCGGTCGATGACAGTGTGTCCTGAACGTCCGGCGGGCTTTCGCAGCAGCAGATAATAAAGATTAAAATTGGTGCCGGCAGCGATCATAAAAACAATGATCGTGAACTCAATTCCGGCGTCGCCAAAGGCACCAACACTGGAATTTCGAGTACTGAAACCGCCGGTCGCCAGAGTGCCGAACGTGTGGCACAATGATTCAAAGAGATCCAGCCCCTGAAGCAGCAGCAGGACCGTCAACAATACTGACAATCCCAGATAGATTCCCCACATCAACATGGCCGTCTCACGAACACGCGGCCGCACCGTATCGGTGAGCGGGCCTGGAACTTCCCGGCGCATCAATGCTTTTCCGCCGACACCAAGCTGTCCGAGAATCGCAACGAACAGCACGATGATTCCCATTCCTCCCAGCCAATGGGTGAAACTCCGCCAGAAAAGAACACTCCGAGGAACGTAAGCAATTTCTCCACGTAACGCGGCCTGTTCGCAGTCGCTCACGCCGATCGGGATCTCCAGGTTGGTCAGCACAGACGCACCGGTCGTCGTAAATCCCGAGATCGATTCGAACACGGCATCCGATACGCTCATTGGAATGGCCGGCATGCGATAAGTGGGCGTCAACAGAAACGGAAGCGCCCCCAGAATGCCGCACAGGATCCAGCCGACACCGACCACTGCCAGCGCCTCTTTCCGCAAAAGTTTTTCCTTCGCCGTTCGGCCACCAAACAGAAGCAGCGCGCCGACCACACCGCACACTGCGATAGACCTGAGCATCCCCCCGAAGGCGACCTCTTCGAACACAACCGTCTGACCGAACCATGGATACGACCAGGGCAGTGTCACAACCATAGAGCCGCCGATCAACAGCGAGATCAGTCCCAGCAGACGTGCAACAAGGGCCCAGTTCATGTTTATTCCATAGAAACAAGGGCGGTCAGCAGCCAGACGTCATCCGCAGAGTTGCCGCAGGATGAGCCAACGGACACGGACAGCACGACAAACATTCAACCTGTCACAAGGAGACTGAAATCCAGGTTGCAATACTGTCACGATCGGCACGGTTAACAAACTATCGTGCTGAGACAGTAAAACGTGGATCCGGAACGGGAACAGCTGCCTGGTTTTCTCCGATGACAATCGGCTTGATTCCGGTCCCCTCATAACCAGCCATCGGCTCACCGTTGGGCTGCAACCGATCAACACTCCACAGCAACCCCCTGGCAACAAGATTGAGCCAGACATCGTTGTTCATGGTCTCATTGTGGTGCCCCAGCGAAGTCCCGAATACTCGCGCCCGACCAAAAGTGTTCAGCCAGATTACCGTGTGATCCTTCCTGGTGTCTTCGCCCCACGCCTGTGCCAACGGAATACAGTTCGGCCAGATTCGTTCAATCTTGTAGAGCTCACCACTGGGTGTCTGCCATTCGCGGGGAAAACCTTTCATGACAGGATGTTCGGCATTCACCGTTACCGCCTTAACAGATCGCTTCTTTTCGTGACTTCGCGACGTAACTCCGATCAGTTCGCGCCACGAATCCGCTGCGACAGCCGCATTACGATAGCTGTGCAGTGAACAGTGCACAAAAATCGCAGGAACGCCATCGTGGTGAGCCGCTGTAATGGCCTGAACAAAATCATCATCGGTGACACCACCAAAACATTCGTTGTGGAAGATCACGTCGTACTTCTTCGCCCATCCTTTCTCACCATAGACGGAAATCTTGTGGTCGCGACCGGTACCACCTTCGTGGACAATATCCCACGTAATATTGACTCGCTGACTCATTCCTTCCGTAATGATTCGCTTCTGGTTTTCGTAGTCGTGGCAGCAGCCACCGGTGATCAGGAGCCCCTTGAGTGGCTCGGACCTTTCACCGCCCGAAACGCCGACACACAACAACGCAATGAACAGGGGAGCAAGCAGAATGCGAAGATCACAGTGATTCATTGTATAACCTGTCAATTGAGTGCAAAGACCGGCATCTTACAACGCCTGATGAATGTCCCGCCAGATGCAAATCATGTTAGCCAATGTCAAGCTGAACGCGACTATCCGGTCAGAATTTCCTGTACGACATTCCCATGAACGTCCGTCAGACGAAAATCTCGCCCTTGAGAGCGGAACGTCAGTTGTGTGTGATCAATGCCCAACTGATGCAGAATCGTCGCTTGCAGATCGTGGACGTGAACCCGGCCTGCGGTCACGCCAAAACCAAGTTCGTCGGTGGCCCCAAGTGTAAATCCGGGTTTGATCCCCGCGCCGGCCAACCACATCGTATAGGCATCAATGTGGTGGTCCCGACCAGCCGGTGTGCGTTCTTCCCCCATCGGTGTGCGACCGAATTCTCCGCCCCAGACGACCAGAACATCATCCAGAAGTCCGCGTTGCTTCAGATCCTTCACCAGAGCTGCCGACGCCTGGTCAACCTCTTTGCAACGCAGTGGTAATTCGCCGTCCAGAGATTCCGCCGCGCCGTGCTGATCCCAGCTGGTGTGGTACAGCTGAATAAAACGCACACCACGTTCGACCAGACGCCGCGCCAGAATGGCGTTGTTCCCAAACGACGGTTTTCCGGGCTCCACGCCGTACATGTTAAGCACATGGTCTGATTCGTCGCTCAAATCCATCAGTTCCGGAGCACTCATCTGCATCCGATACGCCATTTCATAAGCCGCTATCCGCGTCTGAATTTCGGGATCACCGACACTGTCGAACCGCAGCTGATTCAAACCGCTGACCGTATCAGTGAAATCCCGCTGCGCTTCACGGTCATAATCATCCGGACTTTTCAGATTCAGAATCGGATCGCCCTGTCCCCGAAACGGTACGCCCTGATGATTCGTCGGCAGAAATCCGCTGGACCACAATGCCGAACCGCCCCGGGGGCCTCTGGGACCGGATTGCAGCACCACGAATCCTGGCAAGTCGTCCGATTCACTGCCGATCCCGTATGTCACCCACGACCCCATGCAGGGGCGGCCTGGCTGAGGTGAACCGGTCTGCATAAATAATTTGGCAGGACCATGATTGAAGACATCTGTCACCATACCCTTCAGGAAACAGACGTCGTCGACGATCTCTCTGTGGTACGGCAACAGATCACTAAGTTCAACTCCGCTTTCCCCGAAGCGACCAAACTTCTGTCGGGGACCCAGTAATGTTTCGGTTCCTTTCAGAAACGCAAAACGCCTGTCTTTCATGAAACTTTCCGGCGGCGTCTGCCCGGACAGTTCTGTCAGTTTCGGCTTGTTTTCGAACAATTCCAGCTGACTGGGACCACCTGCCATGAACAGATAAATAACCGCTTTTGCCCTGGCGACGGGCCTGGCAGCAGCGTCAGCCGAAGACGAGTCGGCAAGCAGAGACGCCAGCCCCATGCTGCCGACGCTCAACCCCGCCTGGCCGAAGAAGCCTCGGCGAGTTGACTCCAGCAGCGAAGAGTTTGAAGATCTAGATTCGTGTTTCATCGTGTCGCAATGCCGTTGGCAATGTGTCGTTGGCGTCAGGCCAGGTAACTTCCCTGTGATTCCGGTCATTCATACAGACGAGAAAATAACCCCGCCTGTCGACAATGTTCGTCTGCTCACTCGCGAGTTACAAATTCATCAAGGTTCATGATTACTCGGGCCACTGCGGTCCAGACTTTGTCTTCATTACGGAATCGTCTTCGAACGTTCTTTATGTAATCGAGTAGTCGAACGCTTTCGGCTGATGTCGGGCTGCGGGCAAGACTGGCGCGAAAGGCAAACTGCATTCGAGCGAGATCGGAATCACCGCCTTCCGTGATAATACGCTGACCGAAATATGATGCGAGTTCATACAAAGCATCCGAATTTGCCAGCGTAAGTGACTGCAAAGGCGTGTTGGAACGGTCTCTGCTGGTGCAGACCTGATTGAATTTCGGCACGTCAAAGGTACTAAGCATCGGGTAGGGCGCGCTGCGGTAGAAGAATGTATACATGCCCCGACGAAAACGATTTTCGTCCGTGCTGGTCTTCCAGTTTTTCTTTCTCTGAGTGAACGCATACACTCCTTCAGGCTGTGGGGGATAAACTCCGGGACCACCGATCTTCGGGCTGAGTTTGCCGCTGACAGACAATGCCAGATCACGAATAATCTCTGCCTCAACACGGAGCCGTGACTGCCTGGCCAGCAGTCGGTTCCGCGGATCGATACTGACCAGATCAGGGCGACTGCGAGAACTTTGACGATAGGTTGCAGAGGTCATCAACAGTCGCAGCATCGTTTTGGTTGACCATCTCTGCTGTATGAACTCCGCAGCCAGCCAGTCCAGCAGTTCAGGATGCGACGGCAGCGTTCCCTGAGTGCCGAAATCGTTTTCCGTTTCAACCAGACCGCGCCCGAACAATCGCATCCAGATTCGATTCATACGAACTCGTGCAGTGAGAGGGTGCTCCTTACTGAGCAGCCACCTGGCCAGGTCCAGTCGGGTCAACGATCCGTCTGAGGATGGCAGTCGCGGCAGGACCGCCGGAACCCCCGGTTGAACGCTGTCACCCTGCCGCAGAAAGTCACCACGAACCTGCACATAAGCCTGTCGTGGTTTTTCCAGCTCCTGAAAAATCATCGTCGTGGGAATACTGCGTTTGATGGCGTCATACTTCTTCGTTGCTTCTGTCAACTGACGATCCAGGTCGGCCAGCTCAGAATCTGACTGCACGAACGCCTTGCGAAGTTTTGTTTTCTGCTCAGCACTGCGTTTGTTCGCGTCCAGCGAAATCAGTGCTGCCAACTGAGCAACCCCCGGACGATCGGTCCATTCGTCTGAAGAAATACTCAGCCGATACCGGCCGACGCTGAATGTCTTTCGCGTAAACTGCATCTTGAACGTCAGCGCATGATCCTCTTCAACCTCCAGTGTTTCCGGCAGCACGAACCATGCAGTACGATTGCGATTGTGGCTGCCTTCCGGTGCATCGTTAATCGCCCAGCCTGTGTCACCTTTGCCGTCGATGGCCTTTTCCACAGCGTAGCCTGCCTGAGAATGCTCGGCCCCCGCTCGGGCAAATCTCAGTTCACGACCGTCACCGGTACGAAACCAGAATTCCGACAGGACGAAGTTGCCGCTGTCAGCACGACCGGGGCCGTTGTGGGGCAGACTGTCGTCCGTTAACACTTCCAGTCGCACGGAGCGTATTTTCGTCAGCGGACTTCTGGCTGTGGAATGATATTCTTCACTTTCCTGCGCAGCTCCCGCCACCAGCAGCGAATCATCGTCCAGGCTGCGGAGCGTGGAATCCTTTGTCGACTTGCCCGACAACGGAAGAATCTGCCACGACATCCCGTCGTCAGTTTCGACAGCAACACTTTTGGCTTTTACTGCAATAACTTTTTCCCAGATCTTCTGGCGTCGTTCAACGTCCGGGTCGCTGGCCAGTTGCTGCGACAGCAAGGTCTTCAATGCGGCCAGTTTATTCAGCTGCCTGGTCTGATCTGCCGACGGCACCTGTACCGTTGGCGTCACGGAATTACGGTCGACTGTGGAGTTAAAAAATGCATACAGCTGGTAGTACTCGGCCTGGCCGACCGGATCGAACTTGTGGGAGTGACATTTTGCACAGCCAACCGTCAGCCCCATCCAGACCAGTCCGGTGGTGTCAGTCCGGTCCTTTACCTGTTCGTCGCGAAACTGATCGGCTTTGGTTCCGCCTTCGCTGTTGATCAGCGTATTGCGATGAAATCCTGTCGCAACCTTCTGACTCAGCGTCGGGTTGTCCAGCAAATCGCCTGCCAGTTGCTCCGTCGTGAACTGATCGAAGGACAGGTCGCGGTTAAAGGCCTCAATCACCCAGTCGCGATACGGCCATATGGAACGTTCGTTGTCGTTCGTGTAACCGTGTGAATCTGCGTAACGCGCCTGATCCAGCCAGTGTCGCCCCCAGCGTTCTCCAAAATGCGGACTCTGCAAAACGTCGTCCACCATACGTTCGTAGGCACCAGGTTCTGTGTCACCGATAAAGTCATCAACCTGCTGAAGGCCCGGCAGCAGCCCCAGCAGATCCAGATAAACACGCCGAATCAGAGTTGTCCTTTCAGCCTCCGTCGATGGTGCAATTCCAATAGCATTCAGCTCTGCCAAAATAAAAGTATCCACCGCATTCTTCGGCCATTCAGCAGGTTTAACATCGGGAAGTGCAGGGCGATTAACGGGTTCAAAGGACCAGTGTTTCGCGTAGCCTGCTCCCTGATCAATCCATTTCGTCAGTATGGCGACCTGCTGATCGCTGAGACGTTCGCCGGAATCGGAGGGCGGCATGAGCAGGTCTTCGTCCGAAGACGTTATGCGTTCGGCCAGCTCACTGACAGCTGCATTGCCCGGCACAATCGCAGCCACGTCGTCATGAGTGGCGATCGCGCTCGAACGCTGGTCCAACCGAAGGTCGGCCTGACGCTGCTCGGCATCAGGACCATGACACTCAAGACAATGGTTGGACAGAATTGGCCGAACATCGCGATTGAAGTCAACTCTGTCGTCAGCGGCGGCTTCGTTTACACTGGCTGCAATACAACACAATGTCGTCAATACGAACTGACGTTCAACGGGTATCGAAGAAATCACGGCACTCAGCCTGGGTAGTCATAGACGAAGCAAACGGAAACTGTTCCCGCTGATCTTCAGCATCATACTCATGGCCAGGGTCAACATCCACCTGCAGACACTAACACCGAATCCGGACACCGTTGAATGCCGGAACTGTGCGCCCCGCAATGAAACACTATGCGAAAACAGACGGCAAATCCCAGGCAATCACTCAATCAGCGTTTGCCAGGATCCGGACTGCTGAAAATCTGGTCGGAGCCTTCAGGAATGCTGACCGATTGTCTTCAGTGGCAAAGAAATAAACGCGTTTCCGATAGGATGCTCCCAGTTCAATCGCTCCTGACCGAATCCGGTTGTCGTTTTCCAGTGCCACTGGATCACAACCGTGCAAATAAGGGATGTACCTCTCAGGATTCGCCTGGAATTTCTTCATCTGTGGTGCACTGCTCAGATAATAATGAACACGCTGGTACTCGCAGTGAAACTCGTCAACACCCTGAACCCATTTCGACTCAGTTGACAGCGAAACCGGACAATATCCGATAAGTCCGATCCGTCGCCCCGACTCCTGATGAAGCGTCGGGGTCAATGAAGGCTCAGGATCTTCGACATCGTTGATCTGAGTGAATTGCTCATTGAACGCCTGCCTGAAATCTGCGTCGGTCGCCTGCTCTGACACAGTAACAGCTGACTGCGGCACATCTAATGTTGATTCCGTTTCAAGGACTGTCGACTGCTCGTGAACAGCTGCCGTCCGAGTGAGCGCTGGCTGACGAAGCGGCTGCTTTTCTCCGCTGCTGCGCTGAACTGCGGACTGAGCCACGGTGGTGGGCGATAACGCGGAATATGGCCGACCAAAACGTGTCAGCTTCGCCAGAAAGGCAGAGCGAGATGCAGCGCCGGACGCTCTGTGTATCACATTTCCATCCGGAGCAACGATCACATCACTCGGTAAGGTCGCGATTCCGTATCGCCGAACCAGGTCACGGCGCGCGTCACTGTTAACCTTCAGCCCAACAACTTTCGTCGTCAACGCCGACAATACCTCTGCCGTGTTAAGCACGTTGCGCTCCATACTGCGACACGGGCCGCACCAGTCCGCGTAGAAGTGAAGCAGCAGCGGTCGTTCACGCTCGCGTGAACGACTCAACGCCGTTTCAAAGTCATGTTCCCATCCACCGGCGGTCGCAGGTGCAGACACGATGAGTAATGCACAAAAACACCCAGCGACTCGAATAAACTGCAACGCCACGGCAGATTCCTTTTCCTCGCGCCCCCCCTTCGGGCCCGTTAATAAAAGGGATTTTAATGCCGCTCCGTTCGGCTCTTGAGCCTCCATTCCGCCTGTTCAGCAGATAGATCTCTTGCCTGAATCCTGGAAGAGTTTAGTAAACGCAAAAACCCTATACACCCCAAAGGGCCCGGGCATCGCACCATTCCTTCACATCTATTCCCCCGGCTGCGTGCAAAGCCCCCCTGTGAAACAGCACACAATGAGTCAGCGATATTCATTCCGCGATGTGATTGGTCCTCAATATTCCACACAACAGAGAAGATGTCAGCGTGTTCAGGTCACCCTGGAGATTCCGGCTGAACCGCAACCGTGGTCGCTGAATATGACCCCCTACGTGCCTGCTGTACAGCTGACTGGCGGCGGACCGTCGGTGTCTCTGTCAGCGCGCGGCGCACGATGCGATCTGCAAAAATCACATCGTCTCCGGACCATGGACAAAGGTCTGCGAAACGTGTTCACTGAACACGCAGTCCCGGCGTCGAATCAGCGAGCAGAAACAGCCTTCGGCTCTGCTTCATCGGGCAGCAGTATTTCGGTCGTTCGCCCCTTGGCACTCAGAATCGTGTTGGGGCCGACAGCCCCCATTACTGACCGGTCAAATGTCAGTTCTCGCTCCAATACACGTCCCAGTTTGACGTTGAACATCACTGTCCCCCGAGGCGTTGCCTGCAGCAGCTGGGCCTTGATAGCTGGCGATCTGACTTTTGATGCGACTGAGGTGGCAAACGTAATGATGGCAACATCACCTTCGACTTCCTTCAATCGGTAGGTCCGGAGCAGTGAAATTTTTCTCATGACACCTTCTGCGATTCGGACCTCCGGCTGAATATTCACTTTCCAAGTTTGCCCAACGGCGATGGGTTCAGGAGGCAGCGGCATCATGAATCCAGCCTGCCCGCCCTTGGGGATCTGCTCAACACCCTCGTCAGATACGGGTGTACCCTCAGTCCGCAGCGTAAACGTGGGGGCAGGCCTCATCAACTTTCGAGCGGCTGCACGGAACTTGGTCGGCACTTCGGATTCTTTCATGGACGTATCAAAGACTTCCATCGGCTGATCGTCCGATCTCAGTTCCATGCGAACGTACTCAAACTGCATCGACACCTGCGCTTCACCCTGCTCGCTGACGTCGCCTACCCGGAACAGCCGCGTTTGTTTCACGGTCGACAAATCGACCTTCGCACCCACTGCTGCGACAGCTTTTTGAGTGACCCGTTGCTCAGTCTCGTACCGCAGCGTTTCACCTTCCTTGAAGTTGAAACGCAACAAATATTTTTCCACACTGGATGTCGGCGCATCTGCCGCCGGTTTCTCGACCGCTGAAGGCTTGTCCTGTGCGACCGTATGCGCTGACAGAATGACACAGAAACCATACAGGGCACCGGGAAAGACGCTCAGTCGCAGCATAATGTTCATCCGTGAACCTCCTGAAAATCCTTTTCTCTGCAGGGCGGGCAGACTAACACATGATCCGGCCACCAATCGACCCCATTTCAGCACGTCAGGTCGGGGCAGAAACATATCCATCAGGTCGATTACAAATCGGCAAAAATTGCTGGTATTCCTCGTTTCGCACGGGAACGGCCCGCGGCATCGCCAGGCACGCAACAGGATGGGTTCCGCCATCACCCATTTCAGGCAAGCTTGCATACAACGCAGGCAACTGAGTTTATTCCGGCTCAAGCCTCGTTAAACTGCGGTCCCTTGCGCGATTTCTCAGTCTGCAGCCGGCTGCACTTCTTAAATTATTGCCCTGAAGGTCAATGTTCGATGAATGAGTTCTTCCCCGATGTCCCGGCGATTAGCTTTGAAGGCCCCGAGTCCCGAAACCCGCTGGCCTTCAAGTACTACAATCCTGAGGAGGTCATTGAAGGCCGGACCATGAAGGACTGGCTGAGATTCAGCGTTTGTTACTGGCACACATTTCGGGGCACCGGCGTCGACCCATTCGGTGCACCAACTCTGAATCGTCCGTGGGACGATGGAACAGACTCAGTCGATAACGCACTCCGCCGTGTCGACGTGGCATTCGAATTCATCACCAAACTTGGTGTGCCCTACTACTGTTTCCACGACCGTGATGTCGCGCCGGAAGGTACGACTCTGGCGGAAAGCAACGCCAATCTCGACGCGATCGCGACAAAACTGAAAGAATCGCAGGACGCAACAGGAGTCAAGCTGCTGTGGGGTACGGCCAATCTGTTTTCTAACCCGCGATTCATGCATGGAGCGGCCACCAGCCCGAACGCCGACGTGTTTGCATACGCTGCTGCTCAGGTCAAGAAAGCCCTCGAAGTGACTCACGCGCTTGGTGGTGAAAACTACGTATTCTGGGGTGGTCGTGAAGGCTATATGAACCTGTACAACACGAACATGAAGCGGGAACTGGATCACCTGGCCCAATTCATGCACATGGCCAATGATTACGCCAAAGAAATCGGATTCACCGGACAGTTTCTGTTCGAACCAAAACCGAAGGAACCCACTAAGCATCAATATGATTTCGATGCAGCAGCCTGCCTGAACTTCATTCGGCAGTACGGACTGCTGGACGTGGTTAAGCTCAACATCGAAACCAATCACGCGACTCTGGCTGGCCACACCATGATGCATGAACTTGAGTACGCTCGTATTCAGAATGCACTGGGCAGCATTGATGCCAACACCGGCGATCTGCTGCTGGGCTGGGATACGGATCAATTTCCGACCGACATCTACCTGACAACACAGACGATGCTGGTGATCATGGCTCAGAACGGACTCGGTGCCGGCGGCACAAACTTTGATGCGAAGGTCCGTCGCGAAAGCATTGACCCGGTCGACCTGTTCCATGCTCACATCGGTGGGATGGATGCGTTTGCCCGTGGCCTGAAAACGGCCGCCCGAATCCGGTCCGATCAGGCACTCACTGACGTCGTGCAACAGCGTTACAGCAGTTTCGACGAAGGAATCGGAAAACGTATCGAACAGGGTCATGCGACGTTTGCAGAACTTGAAGCGTACATGACTGAAAAAGGCGAAGCAGACGCCAACCAGAGCGGACGTCAGGAGATGCTGGAAAACCTCATCAACCAGTACATCTGATGACACCATGACAGAGCCGGAGGCGTACAAACGGTGTCAGCAGAGCACGAATCGTCTTAGTGCCGCCTGTAACCGGCTCTGGCTGGGCAATCTGCTGGCCATTTTCGGGCTCGGGGCGGCAACCTTGCTGTCGCTGTTTGCCAGGACTTTCTGGCTTGGTGACCTGGCTGCCAATCTGCGAGTCCAGTTGGTACTTGGCCTCATCGTGACCGCGGTCCTTACCAGTGCGTGTCGCCAGTGGAGATGGCTGCTGCTGTTGCTCCTGTTATTGACGGTTCATCTGCCATTCTTCGGGTCGCTGATTCAACAGACATCGACAGACACATCAGAGCCTGCGATCACAGTCACGACAGCCAACGTATTCACGGGCAATACCAACTACGCTGCTGTTGAAGCAGAACTGCGATCTGCGGATGCCGATATCATTGCTGTCCTTGAGCTCAGTTCCGATCTGAGAAAGCACCTGGCGAGTACATTTCAGGATGATTATCGGTTTTCGCTGGCGGATTCGCAGGACAACGGCAACTTCGGGATTGGTCTGTATTCGCGACACAGTTTTGAATTCGCGAAGCTGACATACTTCAACGACGAATCCATCCAGTCAATCGTCGCCTCGCTGACCGTCAAGGGGCGACGGTTTCAACTTGTGGCCACGCACACGTTACCACCGATGGACGAACGCGGATTTAATCATCGCAACAGACACCTTCAGCGACTGGCAATGGAAGTTCAGCGGCTGCGAAAGCAGGCTCCCGACGTTCCCGTCATCGTCATGGGAGATCTGAATCTGACGCCGTGGTCTCCTTTGTTTGCCGGATTCGAAAATAGTTCCGGACTTCGACGAGCCAGCCAAGCGTTCGATGCAACTCCTACGTGGTACCGGTACCCGGGGTTTCCATTCGGCCTGGTGCTGGATCACGTTTTAACGACAAAAGAACTGCAATGTTCGTCCTGCCGGGTCGGCTCGGACGTTGGTTCTGACCACCGATTCGTCACGGTTGACCTGGGAGTCGCAACAGGCCGACTGTCGCCGGAGTGACTTCTCCGATCAGGAGGACAAGGGCGACATCGATTCCGGTACAGGTTCATTCTGCCATTACGACGACAACACCTGTACAGAAGGTTCCATGGCCTGCGGGAAAGACGTGTCGAAATCCCGTATGTACGCTGCACCGGAAGATATTAAGTCGGCCTGCTGATACCCGGAAAGTCCATTTGCAACTGCACAACTGCGTCACGGCACCTGAAAAAGGCGTGCAGCACTTTCGGATCACAGTGCGTGCCACACCCCTGATTCAGAATCCGGAAGTACGCATCCACGGGAATATCGTTCCCGACAAGCCCGATTGGATACCCCGTGCCGTCCCATCGCTCATGATGTGTCAAAGCAATTCGGTGAACCATCTGCAGAAGCAGAGAACGCGTCGTTTCCAGAATCTGTTCAGGGACTCGGAAACGAACTTATCGAGTCCGGTCAACAGGTCGGTTGCAGTAAGGGCAGGATCGAATGCCGTGAACGGCCTGGTCGTCTGCTCAAGTACTACCACTATCGCGCGGCCTGACGACATTTCTCGCTGACTGCAATGTGGCCCCCCCGAGACGAAGGTGTGCGCTCTGCATCGCCCGGTGCTTATTCCACGGCTTGTGGTCGCTGTCTCTGGCCGAAGCTCGACTGAAATCGCGATCAGTTCCCACTGCTAACACCTGATTTTCAAAGAGCTTTGCAGTCGATTTATTTTCTTGACTCTACGGGCACAACCTGGGTATCAAACTGCCCGATTTGATCCCCTACCGGGATTCGAACCGACAGGGTTAAGAACACTTAACATCATTTGTCCGTGCGGTGTTCACTGAGCGTCAGTAACGCTTCCGCGAACGCTTGGCCGATCTGGCAGAAGGTCTTTGCTGACCCCAAATAGTGATAACCCGCATTGGACTTGCCACGTTTGTCGAGCGCAAGTTCTGCGGCGGTGAAGACTTCCTGTTCGTACCTGGCAAGAAATCGCTTAATGTCGTTCGGCGTCATCTTGCCGTCAGCATTTTCGTGTTTCGCATTCTTTGTTTTTAGCTGGCGGCCCTTCTGTCGAATCTGTCCGCGTTTCTTGTCGATTTCCGCCAGTCTTTCGTCCCAAAACGGAGACGTCGGGACCGCCACGACATTGCCCCTGAGTTCGGGGATGTCGGCGACCGCTGCCTGGCTGCTGCGGAACGCCAGGTTACCTTCATTGGCGTCAGCTCCGGCCACCCCCATGACTCCGATTACGAACGGCATGTCCGGTGCAGACAAGTCCTGTCGTGTATCACGAATGAAGTTGGCGAACCATTCAGTGTATTTTGCGAAGCGTGGTACGACGCTGTCGGATTCGACCTCAGGATAGACGTTGCGACCTACCATGTCGTTGAATCCCTGAAACCAGACAAAACCAGCCAGCTCGTAGCCGCCCCGTGAATCGTAGTCCGGACACACACGTTTGATATCCTGCAATACAAACTTCACATGATCTATCATCTGCCGGTATCTGGCACCGGTCTTCTTCCTTAGTTTTTCTTTTTGCTCTTCGGTTTCAAATTTTCCGCGGGCAATGTCACCATTCGACGGGATGTAGGACCCGGAACTCGGCGAACGGAAATCCGTATGCAGCGATTGTCCGCCCCAGGCTGTCTTGATGATCAGGATCGGTTCGTCCAAACGTTTTTGCAGCGTGATTCCAAAGGCCAGTTCGGGGCCGATCTTTTCCCCTGGCTGGTCGTAATCACGGTTTGCCTGACTGCCATAGCCAGTGGTGAGTTGCCCAAAGACTTCACGATTTTCACCGTCGATGCGTCCCCGCAGGCCAGTCTGAAAAGAGATCCAGCTATCTTTTATCAGCCGGTGGCTGCCGTCTGCAGTTTTGATTTCCGCCAGTAATGATGCCGTCTGCGGATCGTCTCCCAGATAGTCCAGAACATCAACGCGTGCATGACCTTCCATGTTGGACTGGCCAGCCAGAATGTAGACCTTGAGTGGCTTCGCGTCAGCTGCGGCATTCGCGTTGTGTACCGTCGGCATAAGGATGACCAGTCCAATGACTCGCAAAAATCTCTTCATGCTTCTGTGTTTTCGTTACGGTTTGCGGGCGACATCAGCAATTTTCGATTCACACCATATCGCTGAATCCAGCAAAGTGGAATCGTTCCTGATTCTGCCAACCAGTTGTACGCCAAGCGGCAGGCCATTGGCGGCACACTGTGTCGGAAACGAAACCGTCGGCAAACCCGTATAGCTCCATGGCGAATTCATAGCCGGACTGCCTGTCGTCGAAAGATCGGGAGCAGTGCCCGTCGTGGCGGGACAGATCAGAACGTCGACATCGCGAAAACAATTTCCGACCAGTTGCGACAGCTGCTGTTGATGTTGAAGCGCGGCGCTAAAATCCACACGAGATGTCGCCGTTCCTCGCTCAATCAGCCCCGCAACGGCGGGTGAGTAATCATCAGGGTCCGCAGCAAAGTGGTCACGATGCGTTTGTGCGGCTTCGACGGCCATGATGATGCCGTGCTGCTCCAGGATACTGTCGAAGCTTTCGGGCAGATCGACATCAACAATCTTCGCGCCAGCAGAAGACAGCGTCTCGACAGCGAATGCGACAGCTGCACAGGCATCATCGTCTGCCAGTTTATCGAATAACCCGTGAATCCGCCCGATACGAGGTGGAAGCCCTGCAGCTGAGTTCCCATGCGTCTCCTCAGGAAAATCGCGGATCACACTCAGAAGGATCGCAAGGTCAGTTACACAGCGCGCCATGGGACCCGGATGGTCCAGATCTTCTGCAACTGCAACAACACCGTTAAGACTGACCGTTCCGAACGAAGGTTTGCAGCCGGCGATTCCGCAATACGTGGAAGGCCGAGTGATGGAGCCACCAGTCTGTGAACCGATCGCAGCCAGACACATTCCCGTCGCGACAGCCGCAGCGGACCCACTGGATGAACCGCCGGGAGTGTGTTTCGTATTCCACGGATTGCGGGTCATCGGTGGATCAAAACAGGCAAACTGAGTCGTTACTGTTTTTCCCAGAATCACGGCGCCGGCAGCCCGCAACCTTGAGACAACAGGGCAGTCTTCTGTTTTCGGTTCGCGGGCAGACCACACTTCTGATCCTGCAGCCGTGACATGGCCCGCCACGTCAAAGATATCCTTGATGCCGACTGGAATCCCATGCAACGGTCCTCGATCGTGCCCCTGTGCCAACTCGCGATCTCGTTCATGAGCCGTCCGGCGTGCAGCGTCACGGTCAACTGAGACCCATGCCTGTATCGACGAATCCCACTCGTCAATACAGGCCAGACACCGTCCCACCAGTTCGATGGCGCTGGTTGAGCCGGACCGCAGCGCGGCCGCACATCCGCAGATTGTTTCGTCAGAATGTGGAAATAGATGCAGCATTTGAATCAGCCTACAACAATCGGACGTGGTGGGAATCATTCCAATCGATCGGTCACCGCTGGCGGAACCAGAGTTGGGAATGAGTTTCTAACAGACACAGCAAATATTGCGCGGCGATATGTGCAGCAGACGCCGATGACCTGACATCCGGCTTCGCAACGTGATTTCCCCAGTGTTTTTGTTGCAAAAAAATGTGGCAGACATCATGTATGAAAGACTGTCAGATCGATTACCGCGGCAAGCAATATATCGATAACGAAACATTTGATGCGTGAATCGGCAGGCAACGGCCGGTGTCCGTCATTTGTTGCGGAATTGCGAACTTTCTCCTGTTGAATGTTGTCGTTTTCGTGTAGGTTACTCGCGCAATGAGCCTTCGAAGTCAGCACAACTTCGAAATGATTCGGCCTTGTCGGCCGATACAGAATGTCGCGAGCGTTAAGTGGTGGCGAATTCCCCACAAGGCTCGCAGGCGACAGGTCTTCTGAATGTTCTCTCCGGGTATGCCCGCAAATCGAGAACAACTTGGTGATTGAAGCGGCGTCGCTGTCTGTGCTTTTATTACACGATGCGTACGCCCCAATCGCGGTTTCGCCAGTTTGACGAGACGCATACACCACCTTCGTAGACCGCAGGTGGTGATCCTGTATTTACCGGAAGAACCTGATCCCGATGGCTGACAACGTTTCAACAGATGAAGTGCGCAATGACAATCCTGGTGCCTGTCCATTCGACACGTTCGAAGTGCCAACCTCGCAGATTGTTCTTGAACCACTTGCCACAATGTCGTCCGAAAATGTGACGGTACCGGGCAACGAGGCGGTTGCAGCCGGACCCGTCGTCGCAGCGGAACTTGTCGTTGCTGCGGAACCTGTCGTTGCTGCGAAACCTGTCGTTGCTGCGGAACCCGTCGTTGCTGCGGAACCCGTCGTTGCTGCGGAACCTGTCGTTGCTGCGGAACCCGTCGTTGCTGCGGAACCCGTCGTTGCAGCGGAACCTGTCGTTGCAGCGGAACCCGTCGTTGCTGCGGAACCCGTCGTTGCTGCGGAACCCGTCGTCGCTGCGGAACCCGTCGTTGCAGCGGAACCCGTCGTTGCAGCGGAACCCGTCGTCGCTGCGGAACCGACGGCTGTTGTCAAACGCGGTGACAAAACCAGTTCGCCTTCTGAAGCAAACCCTCGCACGCCGGCGTTCCGAGATCTGCCGCTGAGCGACGATGTGCAAAGAGCCGTGCAGTCCTCGGGCTACGAAACACCGACCGCCATTCAGGCTGAAATCATTCCCTTCATGCTGGACGGCCGCGACGTTTTAGCTCAGTCACAGACAGGCACAGGCAAGACGGCAGCCTTTGCATTGCCGATCCTGTCGCGTATCGAAATCAGTCGGCGCAAGCCGCAGGTTCTGGTACTCGCACCAACTCGCGAACTGGCAATTCAGGTCGCGGAATCTTTTTCAACGTACGCCGCACACGTTTCAGGATTCACCGTCGCGTCGATCTACGGTGGAACAGACTACCAACCGCAACTTCAGCAATTGCGACGCGGAGCACAAGTTGTTGTCGGCACGCCGGGCCGTGTCATCGACCACATCAAACGCAGGACACTCGACCTCAGCGGCATTGAATGTCTGGTACTGGATGAGGCCGATGAAATGCTGAACATGGGCTTCCTGGACGACGTTCAGTTCGTACTTGAGCAAACTCCCGCCGAACGGCAGGTGGCTTTGTTTTCAGCGACTCTGCCAGCGCCGATTCGCAGTATTGCTCAGCAGTATCTGAACGACCCGGCCAGGATCACCATCAAGAAGAAGACTATGACGGCCGATTCGATTCGCCAGCGAGCGTTGTTCGTCGCTCCACGTGACAAGGTTGACGTACTGACACGGATCCTGGAAGCGGAAGAATCTGATGGCGTTATCGTCTTCACAAAGACCAGAGAAGCGACGGTAACTGTTGCCGAGCAGTTGAAGAAACACGGTCTGTCCGCCGTTGCCCTCAATGGCGACATGCCGCAGAAAGTTCGCGAAAGAACGATTTCGCAGCTCAAGACGGGACAACTGAACATTCTGGTGGCGACTGATGTGGCCGCACGTGGACTGGATGTAAGTCGGGTCAGTCACGTTTTCAATTACGATCTTCCTCAGGACAGCGAATCGTACATTCACCGCATCGGTCGCACCGGCCGAGCAGGGCGCAAGGGGGAAGCGGTTATCTTTCTGACGAACGGTCAGCGTCACAAGCTGCGGATAATCGAACGAACAACGAAGCAGCCCATCGAAGTTGTGCAGCCGCCGACGGCCGACGACATCAATGCGATGAGAATTGTTCGGTTTAAACAACGTATTACCGACATGACGGCCGGTCAGGACCTCACGGTGTTCAAGGAGCTGATTGCGGAATACGCCGAGGAATCGGGCAAACCAATGGAAATGATTGCTGCGGCGCTGGCACAGATCGGTCAGGACGGTCGTCCGTTCCTGATGAAGGATCGACCCCGACGGAACGAGCCCTTCCGCGATAAAAGGAATGACGAACGAGGCGGCCGTGATCGCTTTGAACGCAACGGTTCCGGAAAATTCAATGACCGTCCCCGTCGAAATGAAAGAAATGGCGGTCGTCAGGCCGGTCCTCCTCAGCAGGGTATGGACCGCTATCGCATAGAAGTTGGACGGGACGATGGCGTCAAACCGGGAAATATCGTGGGAGCGGTTGCCAATGAAGGCGGCATCGATGGCGAACACATCGGCCCGATCAATATCCATGATTCCTACAGCACGATCGATCTTCCTGAAGGTATGCCCCGCGACATTTTTCAGACGCTGCAACAGACTCGCGTGGCCGGCAAGCAATTGCGTTTAAGCCGCGCCACTGCGGAAAACTACGGTTCAGGCCTCCGCCAGGGCAACGGACATCGAAATGGGAGTGCGGGCAGAAACGGCAAGCCGCGCACTAATCGCTCAGGCGGCAGGAATTTTGGTGGCGGCAAAGGCAAGAAACGGAAGCCCGCCAAGCCGCGCAGTTAGATCGTCTCACTGAGCTGATCCGCATTCGAGCGTTCAATTGACAGCCACAATTGCTAACAGTGTTTTATGCTGCAGTCAGGTCGGAGTACGCCGCCCGGTGGGCAATGCCGTGAAACGAAAGAATCGTTGCTGCTCTACGGCAAAGGAGTCGCTGACGCGGTGATTCTTCGGTCTTTGCTGAGTGTTCCGATCCAGGGTACGGAGTCCGTCTTTGCGGCTGTCGCGATATCATGATCGTACCCGAGTTCGATCAAATTGCGCCCGCCACGGGATCGTCGCAGAGCGGCCTCCAGCATTTCTAAGGCATCATCTGCGGATTCCTGACGCCAATGACTGATTGCCATTTGGGCCGAATCCTCCGCCTGGAATCTCTCAGCGGAAGATTCCAGCAGTTGCTGCACCAAAGCCCCGGCGAACAGAATGTCTTCTCCCGTAATCTGCCCGTTCGTACCGGCACACACAATGTGGACAGGAAGCCTGGAACAACACAACCGATCCACGACGGCTGACAGATTCACGAACGCACCAATCAGGACTTCGTCCGCCTTTTCAGCGCGGAGAAGTGCCCGAGTCCCGTTGGTCGTGGTGAATCCGATCGACCTGTCGCGAACAGTATTCGGTTCGTAGTCAGCCGGCGAGTTACTCAGATCAAAGCCATCGATCCGAACACCGCTACGTTCGCCTCCCAGCAGGCACGTGCCTGCGGGCAGATCGTTTCTGATGTCAAGGGCCTGTTCAACTGTACCACAAGGAATTACGCAGTCGGCTCCATTCGCCAGAGCATGAGTGATAGTTGTAGTTGCACGAAGAATATCGACCACTACTGCAATGCCGCCCACCAGCTCATCCGGTTCAAAACATGTCGGCAGAGGATGGACTGAAATCAGACGTGACATAGAGCTTCCGCAGTTTGAAAACTTGTAAGAACAAAGCACAATTTCAGGCTTAGTCTGACGGGGAATAATTACAGTGGATCTGCCGCAGAATTTCGGCACGAAGCCTGACTCACCCCGCTCGGACTCGGAACCCGCTATCGGTCTGAGGCGCTAATCCCGCCGGACGCTGAAATCAGATACTCCAGCAGGTCTGCGACTTCACCGGCAGTTAATGTCGACAGCAGCCCCTTTGGCATGGGCGACACCTTGGAAAATTCATGGGCCTCAATTCCCACCTTGGCTATCTCAACCGTCTTTGCAGGCGCAAGAGGATCGGTTGCGATTCTGAGTATCGGTGATCGATAGTCTCCGCTGTCGACCACGCGCCCAACAATTGTTTGTCCGGCGGCAGTCACAACTTGAACGTTACGGTATTTTTCGGCGACTACAGCAGATGGATCAAGAACAGACTTCAGAATGTCACGGTTGCTGAATCGACTACCAACGGATGTCAGATCGGGCCCCACGACACTTCCATCATTCCGGACTCGGTGACAGCGTCGACATTGCGCGGCAGCAAACAGCTGCCGGCCTCGCTCTGCATCGGCAGCGTGCTGATCAACAGCACCCAGCAGTTCATCAATATCGGTGACATCCCAGTCACGAACGTGGGGACGTTCAATTGTTGCCCGGTTATCTGCACCGCTCTCATGACGTTTGACCAGATCACCCAGTCTGTCTCGTTCACTGTCGGTCAGAGCCTCAACGGCCCCCTGACGAATTCGCTGCAGAAATCCGGGCATGCCATCCCCGCCGATCGCATTTCTCTCCAGGTCGTCAAGCGTTTCAAAGAACAAAACCCGGTCCTTGTATTGCCATCCGGTAGTGGTCTTGTGCAGAAAAAACAGATATCGCATCCTGTCTTTCTGGGCGGTCGCTGCCCTAAGCAGCTTAACGACGTCCGCATTGGCAGCCACGCCATCCATTCGCATGACCAGACGACTGAGTTTTTCCGCAATACCGTGCCCTGTACCCAGAGGCCCGATCCGCTGAAATCGAAGTTCAGCTTCTTCTGATAACCAGTTTACAAAACGCGCCTGAGCACGAGTCAACACGGGGGATGGCACATGTGTCGTGTCGTCCAGGCACAGAGAATAGGCGTGCAGAATGCTGAGTTTCGCAAAGACAGAAAGCTTGTCTGTCGACAGCATGTTGAGCGCTGAAAGAATGGCGGCAAAATCACGGGCCTCAGAACCACGTGCAAGGGCAAGCAGCGAAATGGCGGCTGTCGCTGCACCTGATTCGCGCAAAGCACGGTTCCGCCACTGATCGATATCCTGATGCTCCAGGGCCACTCGTGCAGCATAACAGATCGAAGGATCCGGACTGGACAGATGCGGCCAGATTTCGGCCACAGCGTCCCGATCTTCGGAACGAATATGCCGGCGTTCCAGCTGACGCCGCAGCTTTCTTTGACGCACGGAAAAAGAGTTTCGGGCGATCTCGTGGGGCGTCGCCTGGTGAGACAACGTGGACTCGCCAACCCATCGCACTCGATACAGAGACGATTCCGTATTACGACCGCCGGTAATCAGATACATAGCCCCATCAGGCCCGAACGTCACGTCAGTGACATTCAGGGGACGTCCCTTCAGAAATGTTTCGCTGCAACTGAAGTATCCGGCTCCCCGTGGATACAGATGACAGGCCACCACACGTCCATACGCCCAGTCCAGAATAAACAGGGCGTCCCGCCACGGAGCGGGAAAGTTACTCGTCCGCCCAAACTGAACTGCGGTTGGTGACCCCTTGCCGATGGTCACGGTGGGTAAAGCATTATCGGCGTGATCGAGTTCATAGGGTGGCCACTGATTCGTCAGGCCTCTCCAGCCGAAGTCAGCTCCCGACACGATATGATCCAGCCGCGTCGGTCGGTACCACGGTGCTCCCATATCGAATTCGGCATCCGCGTCGTACGTAAACAGCTCTCCGTCTTCGTTGAAATCGATGCCATAGGGATTTCTCAGCCCGGTCGCCACCAGCTCCCAGTACTCTCCATTTCTGTCGGTGCGAACCACATGTCCCTGCTTCTGAGGATGGTCCAGCCGGCCGTCGCGATACGGCGATGTCCTGTCCTCAAGATCCGTCAGCGGCAGATCGACAGAATCTCCGTGAATACTGTAAATCAAGCCATCCGGACCGAGTGCCAGATCGTTGCGGCCGTGTCCCGCTCCGCCCGAAAATTTACGCAGCAACTTCACTTCATCGAACTGATCATCTCCGTTCGAATCGCGAAGTCGATAGAACCCCTTTGAATTGTTGGCATTGGCAAACAAACAATCATGCGCATACAGCAATCCGCGACATTCCAGCAACGTATTGTTTATGTTCTCAAAGAGTCCGGGCTTACCATCCTCCGTCAGCGTCATTCGCAGCAGACCTTTGTCTTCCCGGCTGATAGTCAGCCGCCCCTGAGGGTCAAATGCGAGGCTGATCCACGACCCTTCATCCAGCTGAGCTTTTCGAAGCAGTTCAACGTCGAACCCGGGCGGCGCAGTGACGTGAACATCAGCGGCAGCAGTGCTGTCGCTCTGAGCGCGCTTCCACTGAGTATAATCGTCAAAGGCCGTGATCCTGGTGAAACGAGGGTCTTTACGAATTCGATCCGACATCTTGCCGAAGCTAACGGCCGGTGACCAGGCGACGTCACGCGGCGCAGAATCAGCAGTGGCGATATTATCAACTTTCGTCAGCCATGACGCATTGGTGACGATGGAATTCATTGTCACACCCTCCGTCGTAATCTGCAGGTTCAGTGCGATCGCGGACGGACCGTCGGTCCCCTGGGCGCAGACACGGACAGTGTTATCGTGGCGTCGCAGAAAACTCGTGATATCCAGATCCAGGTGTGGGCCGAAGGCATCCAATTCTGCAACCACATCGCCGTTCAACAGGACGGAGCAGGCCGCGAAGTCTGCAGAGAGTCGCAGTCGAGCCTCGCTGAATGCGGTCGGTACGCGGAAGACATGGCTCAGGACAACGTGTTGCCGGCCATCCCTGCCGTTACTTGCCCAGATCCACTCCGGAACCTCATCTGCGGTCAGATCTGCAGGTTGGTTTTTTTCCTGAAAAGCGCTGACCGAATGCGCCGATGTAACAACCAGCAGCGATGTTATCAGCATTCTCATAGATAGGTCCGGCATGTACGTTTTGGGGGGCAAGGTGTGTTGTCCTGATCGTAACAATAATAATGTGTGGGTCGCAGCCTCTACAGGTCGTTAACATCGATTTGGCGGTTCCGGCACCGGATTGAAAAATCTCTGGTAAAGCGTTTTGCGGGACAGGGCATCGCGCACTATATTCATTGCTGCTTCTGGTTTTGCCAATCGGTTAAGAGTTCGCAACATGTGGCGACAGGTTCTGAAATTGTCCGCGAGTCCTCGGATACTGCTGCGAAGTGTACTCGCCCTGGATGATTCGCCGCATTCCATCGCGCTGGGTACTTCAATCGGCATTTTCGTCGGCTTGACTCCCTCTGTCGGCATCCAGACCATCCTGATTGTTGCGCTGGCACTGATTTTCCGCCGGCTTGTCTACTTCAATGTTACGGCAGCGATGCTGTCAACGTATGTGTCCAACCCGCTGACCACGGTGCCGATGTACTATTTCTGGTACCGACTGGGGACATGGTTTGTCCCTGGCAATGCCACTGTTGATCAGTTCGAAGCAATTCTTGATTTCGAAGGACTCGCAGGCTGGTGGCAGGCGACGTGTTCACTTGCAGTCCAGGTCGGAATGCCCATGCTGATCGGCTCACTACTGATCGCTCCGATTGGGTCAGTCATCGCATATCCCCTGACGCGTTATCTGGTGCGATGGTTTCGCCGCACAAACACACACGATTCGGGAGATCAGGGTTCGTCGAACAGCGTCGGTGGGCGTGTCGATGAGGCTCACGGGGCCACGACCGGGAATACTGGCGAGACTGAAGACTCCAGCCCTGCCACCGACACGACTGACGCTCCTCGCGCGGCCGTGCATTCGGATTCCTTCGTCGCCTCACCCTGACGCCAGACGACGTCCTAGTGACCCGATTCCATCTTAACCAGACGGGTGTGGGTGATCAACGGGCACCTCGGAGCCCACTGACTGCGCGAACGTTCATGACCGGTCCCTGGCAACTTCCTGCAAAATGCGGTTAAACTTTACAGAGTTGCCATCGCGTCAAACCAGATTCTGGCCGGGCATTGAGACGTTTCGGAGACAGACACAGATGCCGCCCTTGATCGTCACGGATTCCAGTTACGAATTTGTTCCACCGCACCAGGGAAGAATCTGGCCACGACTGCTTTCCCGATTTTCAACCCGAATGATCAGGACTCGATACGGTGTCCATTCGGTCGAGATTCGTGATCAGCAAAAGCTGGCCACTCTGCTGGCAGACGGTCATGGAATTGTGCTGGCACCAAATCATTGTCGCATGGCTGATGCGATGGTACTGCAAAGTCTGTCACAGTCGCTGCATCAACCGTTTTTCATCATGGCCAGTTCACATCTGTTTCGAGGCAACCGGCTAATAAAATGGGCGCTTCGTCGGATCGGGGCGTTCAGCGTTTACCGCGAAGGCGCTGACCGGAAAGCGGTGGAAACAGCTGTCGATATCATTGTTCAGAACAAACGCCCCCTGGTCCTTTTTCCGGAAGGTGCTCTCAGTCATGCCAACGATCGCCTGAACGCACTGATGGAAGGAGTGTCCTTTATCGCGCGGACAGCAGCCAGGAAGAGACAGAAGGCAGACGGCGACAGCAAGAGCGTCTGCATCGTTCCAGTCGCAATTCGCTACCTGTTTCAGGGAGATCTTGTCACTGCAGCAGGCCCCATACTGGCCGACATTGAACGACGATTGTCATGGCGTACTCAGGACAACATGCCTATTGTCGAACGCGTTTACAAGGTCGGCAATGCACTACTGGGCCTGAAGGAAACCGAGTATCTTGGCGGGCCTCGTCCCGGTCATATTGCTGACCGCTTACAGGCACTGATCGATGCGCTCCTGCTGCCTCTGGAACACGAATGGCTGAAGAGTCGCAATGACGATTCCGTCATTAATCGCGTCAAAAAACTCCGACAGGCCGTTGTGCCGGGCATGATTTGTGAAGACGAACCAGCCACGGAACGAACCCCACTGCCCTCGGAAGAACTCGACCGTCGGTGGCGGCAGTTACAGGACATGCAGTTTGCTCAGGCTCTGAGCCTGTATCCCCGCGAGTACATCGCGTCCAGACCGACAGTGGATCGCATTCTGGAAACCGTCGAACGAATGGCGGAAAACCTTTCGGGAAAAGAACAGGTCAGCCCCCCCCTGAAGGCCATTATTCAGGTCGGTGATCCGATTCCCGTCGCCGCCAAACGTGAACGCGGAACCGACGGGGACCCCGTGCTGAATCAACTGGAAGCCAGCCTGAGCGACATGCTGAACAGCCTGTCCCGGGAGTCGACACTCTGCTCTGATCACCAGGCCGCCTCATGACTGAATTTGATCCATCCCCATATCAGGCGGGTGTTCCCACTGCGGACACGGAAACATCAACTGCAGATACGCAGCCTGATGCCACGGTCAACCGTCGCCATCAGGTCATGGTGGTCGTTTCCATGTACATCGGCTACGCCATGTTCATGGTACTGAGGATGATTCCGACCGTTGCAGGCACGTCAATTACTGATGACCCGAATCTAAACGTGGACACGGGAGACTGGGGCCGTATCCTTGCCATAGGAACAATTGGCGCACTCGTGGGCAAGTTTATCGGCGGATATGCCGCCGATAAACTGGGAGGACGCATCACGTTTACCATTGGTCTGTTTGTCAGTGCCGTTGGCGTTCTGGCATTTGCAGCGTCGACAGCCGTCTGGATGTTTCAGGCAACCTTCTTTCTGGCGCTGTTGGCCAAGTCATCCGGCTGGCCATCCATGGCAAAAATCATCATGACGTCCTTTCGGCCGAACGAATACGGCCGCGTGTGGGGAGTTCTGGCAACAAGTTCCCGCATTGGCACACTGGTTGCCACGTTGCTGCTGGGCGGGATGCTGGCAGTCATCTCGTGGCAGACAATGCTGTCCATCGCCGGAACCGCCGGCATCGTTATCACCGTCTACTTTGCCATGTCACAGAAATCGGCCGCCGGAAAACTCAGCGTTGCCATGCCGAACATCGCAGTCGGGCAGGACGAAATCAGCAACGAGGCCGCTCACCCGCTGTATCACACCAGTCTTGCTGAAGCCATCCTGCACTTCTGCCAAAGTCGTCAGTTCTGGCTGATCACAGGAAGTATGATGGGACTGACCATCATGTGGGATTTTCTGCTGCTGGTTCCGCTGTATCTGCGCGACACTCTTAATATGACACCGAGCGGTGCGTCAGTGGCTGCGTCGGCTTTTCCCTTCGGCAGTTTGATATCCGTGCTGGTCGGAGGATTCGTCTTTGACAAGCTTAGTCGACGATCAATGGCATGGGTCATGGGCGGCATGCTGCTGATTGCCGCCGGATGCATTCTGACTTTCTATCTGATGCCGCAGTTCGGAATGTCTGAGGAAGCACTGGTCGGACTGTCTTTGGCACTGTTGTTTATGTTTGGACTTTGTGTTTCGCCATGTTACTACATACCAATGAGTGTCTTTTCCATCGAATTCGGCGGGCCGCATTCCGGGTTCCTGATCGCGCTGCTGGATGCTCTGGCATTCGGCATGACCGCCGCATTCTACTACTTTGCCGGCGAAGTCGCCGAGGAAAGCTGGACGCTGTTTCTGTTACTACTGCTGATCGTTGCTGTATGGTCGATGCTGACAACATTTTTCTTTCTGCTGGGCGAGACAAAGAAAATGGGGCCTGAGCCGGCATAAATCGCCCTGCTGCATGCAAGAGAACGACATTAGCCATGAGATTTGAACAATTGATTCAGGGTTCTTCCGGCACGGCCGTACTGGCTATTTCCATCGCGTTCACGGCGGTGCAGTGCGATTTTTCGCATGCCGCCGACGATTCGATTTTCGAGTCTCAGATTCGGCCGTTGCTGATCGAACGTTGCTATAAATGCCACAGTGGCGAAAAGACGAATGGCGGACTGACTCTCGACAACCGAAGCGGCTGGCAGAAAGGCGGTGAGAGTGGACCGGCAGTTGTTCCAGGAAAGCCCGGCGAAAGCCTGCTCATCCGCGCCGTCAACTACGAGTCGCTGGAGATGCCACCTCGAGACGCCGGCGGAAAGCTCAGTAATGCAGAAATTGACGCACTTACGAAATGGGTACAAATCGGCGCGCCGGATCCGCGTGACGAAGTTGCGAATATTGGCGGCATGAGTCAGCAGAAAGCGAAATCGTGGTGGGCGTTTCAGATGCTGCCTGCAGCAGAGGAACACGCTCTCTCGCAACGGGTCGATCACTTTATTAATGCCGAACACCAAGCCCGCTCACTGACTGCAAACGACCGCACGGACCGCCGGACGCTGATACGTCGAGCGACCTACGATCTGACAGGGCTGCCGCCGACGTCTGATGAGGTGCAACAATTTCTTTCTGACGAGACCGAAACAGCATTCGACACAGTCATTGAGCGACTGCTGAATTCGCCACAGTACGGTGTAAAATGGGGACGACACTGGCTGGACGTTGTTCGGTACGCAGACACTGCGGGTGAGAATACGGACCGCCCGCTGCCGCACGCATGGAGGTACCGCAACTGGGTCTTCGACGCATTCAACAAAGACCTGCCATATGACCAGTTCGTTCGCATGCAGCTGTCAGGGGACATATTGCACGCCAATGATGACCCGCAACAGATGAGCGAAGGAATTATCGCCACGGGCTATCTGGCAATCGCGCGACGCTTTGGTCACGACATTGACAAAGATATTCATCTGATGCACGAAGATGTGATCGACAATCTGGGCAAGAACTTCCTGGGGCTCAGCACGGGATGTGCGCGGTGTCACGACCACAAGTACGACCCTGTCACGACTGAGGATTATTACGCACTGTACGGCATTTTCAGCAGCACGCGTTTTTCCTTCCCCGGTTGCGAACCCAAAGGACAGCCCAGGGACCTGGTTCCACTGCTGCCTCAAACCCGGGTCGACGAAATGACTCGGGCCTGGCAGAAAAGAAACGCTGAAGCCATGGCCGAAAAGAAGCGGCACGAGCAGACTGCCATCGAAATCAGAAATCGCCTGAAGGACTACGCCACGCACTCATCCCGGCTGCTTGCAGAAGGAGCTGTCGGCGAAGGCATCAGTGTCGCTTTCTCGGAAGCGCTGGGTCGGGTGGTAATGCGAAAGGGTGAGACCCTGCAGCTGACGGTATTCCCCAACGGCAGTCACGGTGCCGACAGCACACTGGTCGAACTGAATATGACTGACCTCAGTGATACGAATCGACAGTGGAACATTTCCGACGTGGTCCCCGAGTTACTCAGTGGCAATCCTCTCCAGGCAAATGATGGCGCGGCATGGTGTTTTCTGGAAGTCACCGATGGCCCGAAATTTCTTGCTGAAAAACAGGATCGCATCGACGGTCATACCGCACTGAATGCGTGGCGTTTCGGTGACACTCCGTCAGTATTCGTTAATCGTTCAAAACAATCGATCAACGTCTGGACGTCGTTGTCGCCCGAATCATTCTTCGTACATCCCGGACCCGGGCGACCTGTCGCCGTGGCTTGGATCTGTCCGGACGATGCAATCATCAGCATCAAGGGACGAGTTATGGATGCACATCGTTCCGGCGGAGACGGGGTGACATTCAAGCTTGAACACATCGCATCTCCGGATTCAGGGGCCTCTCTTTTCACACTCGGTCAGTCACGGAATCTTTCTGATATTGAGATCGAATCCGCGCCGGTCATTCCTGTCGCCTATGCCGTCGCAGAAGGCACGGGGCAGGACGCCGCGCTGCATGAACGAGGTGACCCGGAACAGCCCGGAGATTCTGTGCCACGGCGGTGGCTATCGGTTCTTGGTGGAGATGTGGTCCCGGCAGAAGCGGGCAGCGGTCGCCGACAACTCGGTGACTGGGTCGCACAGCACCCGCTGACGGCTCGCGTCATGGTGAACCGCATCTGGCAGTGGCATTTTGGAAGAGGGGTGGTAGCAACTCCCAGCGACTTTGGTTCGCGTGGTCAGCACCCCACACATCCGGAGATGCTGGACTACCTGGCAGCTCAGTTCATTGCCAACGGATACAGTGTAAAATCGATGCATCGACTGATCATGTCCACCGTGGCCTATCAACGCAGCAGTAAGGTTACTGAATCGTCAGCCACGAGGGACGCACAGAACCAATTCCTGACACGGTTCGCGCGGCGCCGACTGAACGCTGAAGAAATCAGAGACAGTCTGCTGGGGGCAGCCGGCAATCTGGACACAACGGTCGCTGAAGCACATCCGTTTCCGGCCGAGAGCACATGGACCTTTACGCAGCACAATCCGTTTGCGGCCGTCTACGACACCAACAAACGCAGTGCCTATATGATGGTGCAAAGACAACGCAGAGATCCCTACCTGGCTCTGTTCGACGGAGCCGATCCCAACGCCAGCACTCCCGTCCGTCAACTGACGACCGTTCCGACTCAGGCTTTGTACTTCCTGAACTCGCCGTTTTTTCACGATCAAGCCGCGGGATTCTCGCAGCGAATCCTGACGACGGACCGAAATTCAAATGTATCGGCGCAGGCCGAAGAAATGCCCAGTGCCCGACAGCGGCGTAGAATCGACTCCGCTTTTCGGTTGCTGTACCAACGCGCGCCGACAACCACCGAATCCGAGACCGGCAAGCAATTCCTGGAACAGTACCCAGGCAGCCTGCAGGAGAAATGGGCAGCCTATGCGCGCGTGCTGCTGGCGACCAACGAATTCCTTTTCCTTGATTGAAACGGATATGGCTGAAACACGCAACTCGCCCAACCGGCGATCAATGCTGCAATCTGCGGTCACTGGCTCCACCATCTTTTCCGGTATTGTTCAACAACTACTGGCTGACGCTGGTGATCCCCTGGCCGCATCACAGCCGCAGTTCCCTGGTAGTGCAAAGAACATCATCTTTCTGTTTATGACGGGCGGCGTGTCTCACGTAGACACGTTTGATCCGAAGCCCGCACTAAATCGTGATCACGGCAAAGAAATCAAGGCCGACCATCCGGAGATCAAAGACCGTCCAGGATACGAACGAATATTTCTGAAGCGACCGCAGTGGGATTTCAAAAGGCACGGACAATGTGGCACGGAAGTCAGCAGCCTGTTTCCAAATGTTGCCGAGTGCGTGGACGACATTGCGATGATCCGGTCGATGCATACGTCTCATTCGAACCACTACAACGCGACTCTGGGCATGCACACCGGTTCGTTCGCTTTTGCCCGGCCAAGTCTGGGTTCGTGGGTGAGCTATGGACTGGGAACGATGAACCGGAATCTGCCCGGCTTCGTCGTGATCGCACCGAAACAGACGTACGCGGGAACTCAGGTTTACGCCAGCGACTTTCTGCCGGGAGCTCATCAGGGAACCGTAGTTGTGCCGGGTGCCGTGCCCGTGAGAAACATCGCGCCGGGCGTACCGGCAGATCGTCAGAAAATGGAACTTGCGGCACTGCACGCGATGAACGCAGAACATCTGCAATCCCGCCGCGATGATTCACTGCTGACAGCCCGAATGCGTTCGTTTGAGACGGCCTTTGGCATGCAGATGGCCGTCCCGGAGGCATTCGACTTCGGACAGGAAACAGCTGTAACACATTCGAACTATGGCTTGCAGCCGAATCAGACGACTGGCTTCGGCTGGCAATGCCTGGCTGCTCGCCGACTTGTTGAACGCGGCGTACGTTTTGTTGAATTGATCGATACCGGATCGTCCGGCAACTGGGATGCTCATGGCGATATGATGTCCCACGTTTCACTGTCAAAAAACGTGGACCAGCCCATTGCTGCACTATTGCAGGACCTGAAGCAGAAGGGCATGCTGGAAGAGACGCTGGTGGTGTGGACCACCGAATTCGGACGGACGCCCTTCAATAACACGGCCGACGCAAAAGGTCGTGAGCACCATCCGTGGGCCTTTACATCATGGCTCGCCGGTGCCGGAGTGAAGGGAGGCATGGTCCACGGAGCGACCGACGAACACGGCCTGCGTTCCGTCGAAAAGCCGGTACACGTTCATGACTTCCACGCGACCATCCTGCATCTCATGGGATTCGATCATGAGCAGTTGACGTACCGACACGCTGGACGGGACTATCGGCTCACCGATGTCGAAGGCAGCGTTGTCAAAGAGGTGCTGGCCTGAGACAAAAGGTCGGGATTGTTCTCAACACAACACCTATGCGCTTCGCGTTCGTCCGTTACGATTGTTTTCAGAATGACTGGTAAGCCGCCGGGCTTCCTGCAGGGCCTCAATATCGTTCTGCAGTGACCGGGCGATGCTTAACGCAAATGCAAACCCTACGGCCCCCAGTGCGCTGAGAATCGTTAGTGCGAACGCACTGTTCGCGCCAGCCATATTGTCGTTTGTCAGCAACAGCAGCATGATTCCGGCGGCCGGTACACCACCGGCAAAATACAGCAACCACGTCGACCGTTCTGACAACATGTGCAGTTCAGCCTCGTCTCCGGCGGTCAGTGTGTCACCTCGCAGCAGGGCCGGAAAGAAAGAACGTATGGCCAACACAGACAGCAGAAAGAATGGATATGCGGCTGCCACCATACCGCAGATCAGCAGCGACGCAAAAAAGTGAGCATACCATATAGCGTCCAGCCCGCCGGTAATGACGTGCAGGCTGATGGGATAGGCCAGTCCGGCGATGCCCCACTCCGCAATTCCCAGCAAGGCAGCAAAGCGGCCCAGCCTCAGTGCCCGACGTCGTGCACTAACATCGGGAGCACGAAGCCTTTCATCGCGAACCCGACGCAGAGCTTTCATCAGGGGGCGGGCGAACCATATGCAAAGCGCGATGGCCAGCGGAAAAGCAATCGAATTAATTGTCAGCTGGACGTTATCAAATGCGTCCTTCGCTTCGGGAAGTCGCTCAATGATCTCGGCGAAGTTGTACTTGAAGTTAAACAGTGCTGCCAATGCGTTAGGAACAATGGCCGCACATATGGCGGCCGTAGCCGGCCAATTCAGGGCCCACCCTGCCAACCCGCGTTCACTCTGCTGAAGTAATCTGGCGACTCGCGGCTGCAGACACAAACCAAGATCCAGGGCCAGTTCATTTCCCGATTGGTATCGGTGATTCGGTTCCGGTGCCAGACACCGCTGCAGGACAGACAACAAACACTGTTGCACAGGATCAGCCGAAGACAGCGGAACAGGAAGCTGTGTCCGGCGAAGAGCTGCCATCGATGCGAGTGTTTCACACCAATTTCCCACGGCGGCTTCATCATTGAACGGTCGCTGGCCATAAGTGAGTTCCCACAACAGCACTCCCAGTGAAAACACGTCGGCGCGGCCGTCGAGGTCGGTGGGCTGAGTCGGGTTACCCGGATCACAGGCGTCGAGTTGTTCGGGCGACATATAGGCCAGGCTGCCGCCGAAATAAGCGGCTGGACCGGATCCTTCCAGTTTGGAACTGAAGCTGATGTTGAAGTCCGCCAGCTTTGCTGTACCGTTTGCGTCCAGCAGGACATTGGCAGGTTTCACGTCACGATGCAAAATGCCCTGACCGTGAGCGTAGTGCAGAGCCTTAGCAAGCTCCACACCGAACTGACAGACGACCTGCGGCCAGGGCTTTTGCGCCATGCCATCCTTCAGCGAAATGCTTTGCGATGACAGTACGCCCGTCGCATCCAGAGCGTCAGCAACGCAGTCAGCAACGATCTGTCCGTTTCTTACATCCGCAACTTTTGCGGCCCGTACAACTGCCTGCAATGTTCCCCCGGCAGCAAACTGCATATACAGCAGACGAAGATTCTGATCCGGCAGACGTGTCTGATCGTACACGCGGACAATATTCGGATGATCCAGCTGAGCCAGCGTCTGAGCCTCAGCCCCTTTGTCAGCAGAGACTTTTAACGCCACCATGCGTTGCATGGATTCCTGACGAGCCAGAAAGACACTGCCAAATGCGCCGGACCCCAGACTCGACATCAGATAAAAGTCATCAATGCGGTCACCAGGCTCAAACGATTTTGTCGGCTGCTGGCCGGACAGTGACATGCTGACCGTAGGCGAATGCAGTTTGAACATACGAATGATCGCCTCCGACTGCGCTGGAAATCGAGCCAGACAGTCATTCACGTCGACCGTTTCTCCGGCAGTTCTGCGGACGTGATACTCTTCATAGATAAGATCGACCGGCATTCCGTCCGGTTCGTTCAGATCCGGAAATTGTGACTGATAGGATTCCAGAGACAGCTTTTCGCGATCGCTTCCATAGCGGTACTCCAGATCGACCTTGATGAGTTCGATCAACACCATCCGCCTAAGCGTCCCGGGCGGCTCCGGAAGATGTACAGCCATCTCAGGCGGCTTGACCGCTGACTCCCATGCTTCCAAGAAAGCCTCAACATGAACGGCGAGGGCTTCCCAGTGGGCTTCTGCCGTCTCCAGCTTCAAAGGCGGCGGATCCTGAGGCTCGTCGTGGTTTGAAGGTTCGTCCGAAGTCATCGTATTCGAGGTGGCGACAGAAAGTCACGGTTTAAGAATCATCGAAAGAGCAGCGGACATGATAGAAGGACCATTGACATGTGTTAACCGGCACACCAATTCTGCTGTTTATCTCTGAAGAACGAGTCGACTGCCGGTCTGCTGTACACGATGCTGCCCCCCGGATGACGGATGTCATACACGCAGATTCAGGTTTGTAGCGTTTTGCAACGCTGCCGATTGATACAAACAGATACAATTCATCATTCGAGGCGGCGGTCCGGTTACGCGGAACTGCGCAATAGGTCGATCTGCAAGGTGTTGTCACCATTGGTTTTAAAGGGATTTTCCAGATATCATCCGATTACTGCAGACTTTTGTCCGGAACTGCCCCAGAATTTGCGTTACTGGCACTAGCACAACCGAAAACAATCCAAACGGGTCTCGGTGTGAAATTAGAACAGAGGCGGGCGGCCTCTGACGTGGAGGAACGGTCCCGTCCCCGTTCACTCACTCCCTTCTGCCCTTCAAAATTCACTCGAAATACTCTTATTCCTTTGTTGGAGAGCTCATTATGCAGTCACGTCGTCACACCGCAGCGTCCAGAAAGGCACGGCGCGGCTTCACCCTGATCGAGTTGCTGGTGGTGATTTCCATCATCGCCACTCTGATGTCATTGATTCTGCCAGCCATTCAGAATGCTCGGGAAGCCGGCCGCAGAACTCAGTGTCTGAACAACATCCGCAACGTCACGCTGGCAGCATTGAACTTTGCCACGTCGAACAAGAGTCGATTGCCAGCCCTCGGATACTTCCCCGCGAATCCAGCTTCGTCAGGACGAATTAATGGCCGCAGCTGGGCTGTTGAATTGCTGCCATTCCTTGATCAGCAGGGTACCTACGACCGCTGGAACAAAGACGTGCCGTTTGATGATACGTCAGCGTCAGCGAATAGAAGACTGGCGGAGGATCTGTACGTCGAGGCATTTGCGTGTCCGAACGACGAGTCTGCATTCGTCACACCTGGTGGCCTGAGCTATGTCGCAAATGCCGGCTTCGGTGATGCCGTCATCATTGCAAACGACGGCGGCGCAGTCCAGCACAGCTTTCTGCAGGAACAATTCGACTGGGACGGTGATTCGATCGTAAATGACCTCTCCGCATCGCCGGTTGTTAATGATGCTGACGACACCAAGATCACAAAAGCGACTGGCGTCTTCTGGGCAGAGTTTGAAGGTGTCGCTCAGACACGCAACGCCAGTGCGTCGATCGGAAAAATCTATGATGGCTCCGGCAATACCTTCATGTTCGGCGAAAACATCAACGCTTTGGGCAGCTCAACCTGGGCTGATCCTCGTACACGAGCCGTCGGGTTCATGTTCCCGCTGGACACGGCTTCGGTCGGCCCTGGCACCATGATTGATCCCACTGGTGCCATTGCAACAAATGGTGGCGGCGTCGCTTTGCCCGCATATCCCAATGAGGCCAAGACCGGACCGGACGGTAACGCCCCGTATCTGAATTCCAATCATCCGGGAATCGTGGTCGTATCCATGTGCGATGGTGCAGCCCGGACAATCAGCGAAAACCTCGATGAACGAGTTTACCTGCAACTCATGACTCCGGACGGAACTCGGCTGCGAACGATCCCCAGCCCAAATACGTTCCTTTCTGAAAACCCACTGAGTGCCGACTCATTCTAAACAGGTTGGTTCTTAACACCCGAAGCCGTCCGGCCATCAGGCCTGGCGGCTTTCTTTTTTGCGCAACTCGCCAGGCATCTGTCATGAATCAGCCGATTCAGGTCTCCATTCGCACTGCCATGTCGTCTGACATCGACGTCCTGACGGACTTCAACTGCCGACTGGCAGCAGAAACCGAAGACAAGCCGCTGGATTTTCACACCGTCCGCTCCGGCGTCACGCGTGGACTTTCAGTGGGAGACGAGGTTCGGTATTTCGTCGCGGAACGTGGCGAAACAATCGTGGGACAACTAATGCTGACGCGTGAGTGGAGCGACTGGCGAGACGGCTGGATCGTCTGGCTGCAAAGCGTATATGTTCTGGCAGAATATCGAGGACAGGGCGTTTTTCGCCAGTTACTCGATCACGTCAGATCGTCTGTACACACGGACGCCGACGTGGCCTGCCTGCGGCTTTATGTTGAGGAAGACAACGACGCCGCGAAATCAACATACAATCGCCTGGGCTTTAGAGACACCGGTTACGACGTCATGGAAATCGGGCCGTCGCAGTAATACTCGACGATTGCGCGAGCATAATCGGGCGACTCAGCTTGCGAGACAAACCCCGGGGCTCTCATCGTTCCCGGCCTCGGCTGTCCGCTGTACTCAACCTGACATTCACAATCCGTGACGGCTTTCTCGGTTTTACAGCACGGCCTGAATTCGTGACAGGAACTCCTCGTTTGTCGGAAACTTGGCCATTGTCTTTGTCAACTGCTCCATCGCATCCACAGGACTCAGACTGATCAGACTGCGACGCAGCATCGTTACGCCCTCCAGCGTTGTCGGGTCCAGAATTTTTTCTTCGCGACGTGTGCCCGACCGGCTGATATCAATTGACGGCCAGATTCGTCGGTCCGCCAGATCACGGCTCAACTGCATTTCCATGTTCCCGGTTCCCTTGAACTCCTGGAAAATGGCTTCGTCCATGCCGTTATTTGTGTCGATTAATGCTGTACCGCAGACGGTCAGAGAACCACCTTCGTCGAACCGACGTGCGGTTCCAAACAGTTTTTTCGGAACATCCAGTGCCCGGATGTCCAGACCGCCACGCCCGGTACGGCCGGACGGGTTCACCCATTTATTGAACGCTCGTGCCAGACGCGTAATGCTGTCCAGCAGAATAAAGACGTCCTGACCTTCTTCGGCCAGTCGCTTGCCACGTTCGATGATCAGCTGAGCAATTCGAACATGGCTCTCCACATCGTTGTCCAGCGACGAAGCAATGACTTCGCCCTCAACGCTGCGGGTCATCTCGGTAACTTCCTCAGGCCGTTCATCGATCAGCAGAACGATCAGGTGAACTTCCGGATGATTCTTTGTCACCGAGTTCGCAATATCCTGAAGCAGCATCGTCTTGCCGGTTCTCGGTGGAGCGACCAGCAGCGCTCGTTGTCCCTTTCCAATCGGACACAACAAGTCCATGACTCGCATCGTGATCGGAGTCGGACCAATTTCAAGTTTGATCTGCTCGAATGGATTGATCGGTGTCAGTTCATCAAAGTTCTTGATGCGCTCATACTCTTCCGGCGTGAAACCGTCGATCAGTTCCACTTCCTGAAGCCGTGGTCCCTGATTTCTGGTGCCCGCTCCGACTTCGCCTTTGATCATCACTCCTTCGCGAAGACGGTATTTTTCAATGACGGAACTTGAGACAAATGGGTTGGCATCTTCAGCCGCATAGTTCTTCCTGGGGTCCCGCAGAAAACCATATCCCTTCGGATGCATTTCCAGAATGCCTTCGAACGGACCTTCAACGACTTCACCGCTGAACTGGATCTGTCGACCGCGCCGTCGGCCGCTATTCGCACCACCGCCACCACGACCACCACGATCCCGGGTGGATTGCCGGCCACGTCCGCCGCCATCACGGCCACGTCCGCCACCATCGCGACCACGACCACGGCCTCCGCGGCCACCGCCACCTCGAGGATCACCTCCGCCAGCGCGAGCATCGCTGCCACCGGAAGCACCGCCCTGACCGTCCTGCTTGGAACCGCGTCGTCGTCGTCGTCGTCGACGACGTGGTCGATCGCTCTCTTCACCACCTTCTGAGTCTCCTGATGCACCGCCATTGCGGGCAGCAGCGTCGTCACCTGAAGCCTCGGAGCTTTCGCCGTCACCAGCAGCACCGGAATCGTTGCGGTCTCCCGCAGCATCATCCATCAGGTCTGCGCCATGGTCTTCAAACCTGGCAGCTCGAGCTTCTTCCATGACAGAGGCTGTATCATCGATGGGGGGAGCTTTGGCCAGATCGTCGGCAAAGTCCTGTTCGGCGACAACTTTCTTTTTCTTCGCGGGCGTTTTTTTTCGTGCGGCACGCTTTTTCGCCGGTTTTTTCGGGGGTGCGCCTTCTGTGACTCCGTCTCCAAAGGAATCTTCACTGCCTGCTGCTTCAACGGAAGCCTCATCCTCAGTCTTCTTGCGACGAGTGCGAGTGACTTTTTTTCGTGTGGCAGTAGCTTTGGTCTTGCGTGCTGGTGAAGTTTTTTCTTCAGCACTGGAACTGCTTGTCGGCATAGGAAACCCTGTTTTCCTGAACGAATAGAAACGTGGCGAAAGCGACACAAAGCGCGAAAACGCTTGCCCACGTCGTTGAAATTGACGGAACCCACAACATCAATGGTCAATATGGCGATGCAACTCGTGCCATACGGCGAATGTTGTTGATCCGCGAACGGTCGGTAACCAGCGAGCCTGCGTGCAGGCAATAAACGAACCCTTTCGGGCAGGCCACGGGATTCATGCCTCTCGACAACGAATCACCGAGAAACCTGTTTGCAGAGGCAAACGGGAAGGCAGTCGCATCCCTCAAATGCACAATCTCACGAAACCATCCCCTGGACGTATCACAAGGACACAACATGGCCCTCGATGACAACCGAAATTAAGGCAACGGTCGCGCCTGTGGGGGGACTTCGTCAGTTGTTGGAGCTGCCAGAGGGAGCTCCGAGAATACGCGAAGATTTTACTTACATGGCGGCTGAGATTACGGTGAACCCGCGATCAACAGCAACTCAGTTGTTTAGTATTAACTTAACGGTTTGCTGTGTCAATCGATCTCTGTCATATCTGGACACACATTTTACAGGGATTGTTAATCTTTTTTGATGTGGCCGTCGACATCCCCTCACAAAAACGACCGCCACGACTGCCTGAAATGATCCTCAGATGTCCCTTGATTGCGTTTCGTCTGCTCTTGGCTGGATATTTCGTACAACTTTCAATTGTAGCGCTGACCGGTCAGCTGGTCTGCCTTGACGGCGTGCCGAATCCGGGTGTATTTCAGCGGACTCTGCTTAAAGCGAACACGGTTATCCTCAGAACTGAACAGGTACAGTCGGTCGTCGAAGAACGCACCGAACCTGATCTTACCGGCTACTGCACGGGCGTCGGTCAACAGAACAATGGGATCGCACCCGAGGTTTTGCGGGGCGTAATCCGATGGCGCTTTCAGAAATAGGTTCTGTGTTTCTTTGCTGCTGAAGAAGTAAGTGACGCCTCGGTAAGTGGAGGTCAGGTTTTCGTGACCGGACACCCATTCCCGATCCTTCAACAAACGCACAGGACAGAATCCTTCCAGACCAATGATCTTCGTGTTCTTGACGATTTGTGGCACGGAGATCTTCGCCCCTCGGGCTGAAACCTCCCTGAGCAGGGACATGTATGCCAGAATTGACTTAAATCCGACGTTCAGCGTTTCAGTTGTTCCGTCACGGTAAACGACGACGTCACGCGGAATCGTCGACGCACCAAACTGCGCCGCCAACGCAGGATCTCGCGACACATCAACCTCAACCGCGGCAACTCCCTGACGCAGCTGTTGCTGCACTTCACGGTTTGAAAACACCTGCGAACTCATTTGCCTGCAGGGACCACAGTACGATGCATGAAAGTGGATCAGCAAAGGCAGCTCATGCTTCTCTGCTGCATCACAAGCGGATTCGTATGTGGCGTACCAGCCCTCACTGGCCACGGACAGTGAGGCTGTTGTGGAAAAAATGACAGCAGCTAGTGAGACGGCGATTCGGTTCGGCATTATGACTTCCGTGTGTCGTGCGACGGAGTGTGCCAGCGGTAATCAACGCCAAGCGGTTATTTTTTTTGAAGACCAATAACGTTGAGCGGGGCCAGCTTCTGTGTGTATCGGACGTTTGACGGAATCAAGTCGTTGCACATCACGACCGTAATCCGGCTTTCTGCACAGAAACAACAGACATCGCCGGAATGTGTAAAAGGGAGTGTCTGTACTGATCGTAACGATTAGAGAACAGACGTCCTCAGGAACGGCTCAACTCGAGAGGCCGCCCATTCCCACGGACTGCAGCATGCCCGCCGCCTTGTGAAGCGTTTCCCGATACTCATCTTCGGGGTCAGAATCCGCCACGATTCCGCCGCCCACCGGAAACTGCACAACACCGTCCTTCACCGTGAACGTACGAATCAGGATGCTGCTGTCAAAGTCACCGTTCGGCCCGAAATAGAACATGTTCCCGCAATAAGCTCCGCGCGCTGTAGGTTCGAGTTCCGCAATGATTTCCATCGCTCGAATCTTGGGGGCGCCGGTAATCGAACCACCGGGAATCGCCGCCGCACACAAGTGCCAGACGTCAAGACCAGGCTGCAGTTCACCGACGATCGTGGACACCAGATGCTGCACGGTTTCGAACACTTCGATTTCACATAACCCCGTCACTTTGACTGATCCTGGCCGACACACACGTGACAGATCATTTCGCAGCAGATCGACAATCATTACGTTTTCGGCTCGATCCTTTTCACTCGCGTACAACGCGTTGCCCGTAAACAGATCGGCGATGGGAGAACGATGACGACGACGCGTCCCCTTGATCGGTCGCGATTCCACAAAACGACCTTCACTCACTTTCAGAAATCGTTCCGGCGAGGCACTGACGACGGCGAATTCATCGTACTGGAAAAGGCCGCAAAACGGTGCCGGATTGTGCTGTTTCACTCGACAATAAAGATCGAAAACCGACTTCAGCCACGACGTCGTCAACTGCTGAGACAGATTTGCCTGAAAAATATCCCCCGCGCGAATGTACTCAATCACTCGTTCGACGGCGGCCACATACTGCGTCTCAGAAAACCCGGATGAGACGGCGGGGCGGCCTTCAAGCGGATACTTTTCGGAAAGGTCACAGCGAGCACCGCGGACATGACTGGCAACCACCCCTTCCCGCCCGGCAGCAAGCCTCGCCAGTATCCATTCCGTGCGCTGTCGCTGAATCGTGTCAGGGGCAGCCAATCCGGCAAGTTGCAGCACACAGAGCTGCACCGAATTCTCTGCATGGTCCCAGACAATGGCCCAGTCAAACAGGCCGGCAGCCAGAGCCGGCGTGGAAAATTCATCAACGGACGCTCTCGGCAGAACTTCGAATGCATGGCCGAGTTCATAAGACATCAGCCCGGCAACGCCGCCACAAAAAGGTGGAGCGATTTCCCGATCGACCACGGGAAGGCGAGTGGTCCACTCACGCAGCTTCTCAAACGGCGTGTCTCCGTGATCGCAGCGATCCAGCCGGCAAACTTCAACGGGATCAGCCGTCAGAATCGTGTATCGCGCATCCTGATGCTGTCCCGGAACAGCACTGTCGAAGACGACAAGGAACGACTGATCAGCAAAGCGTCTGACCGTGTCAACGACGTCGAGATCACGCGGCAAATTGTGAATGTGAAGAGAATTGGACACAGCTGAAACCAGAAAGAACAAACATACCAATCAGAGACAGTGTTGCGTTCGATCATCGCGGGGAGGTGTCAACGAAAAATGACGGTCGCGACAGTGACTCCGTCGGCCATTCGGGTTTTGCCGGATGAATCGATGCTGAAACATCTGATGACCGTCGCACAGGGACTGAAGTGTTCATGACGTCAGGCCTCCTTCGTTCAGTTCACCCTCGTCGGCGCCGGCTTCATGCCTCACAGACGAAGATCCGGGCAACTCCCCGAGCACGCCCCAGCTCAGACTCTCGTCCTGATTATACTGTTTTCCCAGAAACCGAGCGATTTCTGCACGGGCCAGCTCGTACCCCAGGTAGAACGCATGCCCTGCGTCGACGTCCGGATTAGACTTAAGTGCCGGTCTGAAGATCTCGAAGGCACCTTCACCACGCCAATAGCCCGTGTTATTCATCAGATGCAGTTCCGCCGGATCGGCAAAAATCCGGAAGTTCGGATCGGTTAGCGCGGCTGCAAGTGAGTTCAGCGAGTCTTCCGAATCGCACTTGAGTTTCGCATCCCGGAGCATTACCAACGACGAATCGATGTGTTTCGGAATGACCGCGTTGCCAACAGAATGAGAAATCAGTCGGCGTGCCGCATCAAATTCGGCGACAGCCGACCGACACCAGTTGATGACCTGAGTCGTCAGGACACTTCCAATACCGAGCTCTTCGCAAACGGCGGCCAACAGCATATTTACGCCAGCGGAATCCACTTCCGTCAGTTCTGTAACGTTCCCGATGCCCATCATCATGGGGACCTCCGGGTACTCTTGCCGAGCGTCCATATAACGGCGCAGCGACGCAGTAAATCCCATTCCGATAGGTTCGATGATCGGATCAATTCGAAACGGTACGTTTTTTCGGGAAAGCTGTTCGATGATCCGATCCAGCGATTCGGTGTCGGACGGTGTATTCGGAATCGCAACGACTTCGACACCAAAATCGGTCACCCAGTCAATGTTCGAGTGATTGCAGCTGAGAATCAATTCTGCACCCGCCGCAACTGCCTGCTCAACCTCGTCACGGTCAAAGCTGTCGATCGAGACTCGCAGGTGCTTTTCACGCAATGCCCGCACAATGTCACCGACTGACGGACTGCTTTCACCCGGCACACAACCCACATCGATCAGATCAGCGCCAGCGTCGAACATGGCCTGTGCCTGGAACACCACGTCTGCAACCGAAAGACGTGTGGCATGATTGATCTCGGCAATGATGTCGATGGAATAACGGTCCAGGCAGACATCTTTCTTCCGGCCACACCCAAAATGCTCAGGCAGATCACGATGATCCTTTGGCCCACGCTCAAAGGGCACGCCAAAGTGCTGTTCCAGCCTTATCAGATCACCCTGACACCAGCCAGGCAGAACAACTCGGTCGACACCGGCCGGAACGTGAAGCCGCTTCAAAAGCAGGTTAACGTGCAGTAACGCAGCAACCTGAATGCCTGGCACTGCGACTTCGTAACGAAATCCGAGTTGACACGACAGCTCAGAAAGCGTCTCCCGCAAACTCGTTTCGGCCAGACGCCCGGTGACGAAGAGGATCGTCGAATTCCCAAGGTCTGATGTTCGGTCTTCGGTCACCGTATCGCGCCACCATTGACGTTTATAATCTGTCCCGTGATGTATGCGGCGTTCTGACTGAGCAGAAACCGAGCCATGCTGGCGATATCCTGTGGTCGTCCCCATCGCTTCAACGGCGTTTCGTCAAGAACCCGCTGTTGCCAGTAATCGCTGGCACCAGTACCCCAGGCCGTCCTGATCCAGCCCGGAGCAATGCAGTTGACGCGTACGTCGGGAGCCAGACTCAACGCCAACGAACGAGTAAATCCCATGATAGCGTTCTTGGTTGCCGCAAACAGTTCGCCACTGTCGCCTTCCATTCCCCGATCTGACTGGTCCCAGCCGATGTTCAGAATACAGCCACTTCCCTGCCCCTGAAAACGATGACCGAATATCCGTGACATTTCGATCGTTCCGGCCACATCAACGTCCAGCAAAGTTCTTAACTTCGTCGAAAAGTTCTCTTCCTTCATCTCACCTGTCAGCAGATCAGCACCGGCGTTGTTGACAATGGCATCAACACGCCCGCCGGCAAAACACTGTTCTTCAAACTGACTGCAGGACACCGAGTCAGAAACGTCAACTGTCAGTACGGTCGCCTCACGTCCCAGTTTCCTGATGTCCGCAGCCGTCGCTTCCGCGCCGTCACGGGATGTGCGAAAACTGACAACAACGTCTGCTCCGCCGCGCGCACACTCAATCGCGATGGCTCGTCCGATTCCACTGGACGCCCCGGTGACGACTATTCTGTTCCCCACTAATTCGGCAAACGACATGTGGGCAGATTAACGGGGACATCGAGCAAAAGCACCCGTCCGGCACTGCGGTTTCCGGGGAAGGAACGACTTTGATTGCGCGAGAATAACATCGCAGCTTTCAGAAACTGCCTCCGTTACGTACTGCCAGCCCTGGTGTTTGCCAGGAATGCAGACTGCTGTTTCCAGTAGACAACCCTGTAGACAGCCGCGGCCGCCATCATCACCGCAAAGCACGTTAGCCACAGAACCTGACTGCCCCACTGGTCAAGAACCCTGCCACCAAGCGGCGCGCCGATCGAAAGGCCGACAGCGTGGCACAGCGAATAGGCTCCCATGTACCGGCCTCGCATCTGCAGAGGCGCAAGATCTGCAACAAGGGACTGCTTAAACGCCGCCTGAAAGACTTCGCCCATCGTCCAGACAGATATCGTCACCAGAAACATCGGGCCGGTCACGGCAAAAGTTGTCAGGCCAAAGCCCAATGCAAGCAGCAACTCACCCACAAGAATCACACCGACGCGTTCAAAACGATTCAGCACATGCGTGACCGGTAATTGAAACAATACGATCAGGATACCATTGGTCGACAGAAGCAATCCGATATCACGTTTCGAAAATCCAAGCTGGTTCAGGTGAATGGGCAACGTCGAAAATGCCTGCATAAAAACAAGGCTCGTCAGGAACGTTGCCAGCATAACAAGTAGAAAAATTCGGTTTCTGAGAATGTGTTCCACGGCGTTCGCCAGGCCAATATGCTGGTCCTGAGTTTCACGCCGTGTTGCGGCCGTCAGACGCGGGTGCGTCTCTTTGATGAACAGAACAATAATCAGTCCGTAGGCGGCAGTCGTCAGTGCGTCGCCCCAGAACAGCAGCTTGAACGAGAACTGCGCGAGAATTCCACCCACAGGTGCAGCAAACGCGAAGCCAAGGTTAAAAGCGATATACATCAGGCCGAACGCCAGAGGTCGCTCGGTTGCGTTAACCAGATCGCCGACCATGGCGGACGCCGCAGGCCGGTACATTTCAATCGCCAGTGAGAAAACGAAGATCAGACCCAGAAACCCCCAGCGATCTCTGACAACACCCAGCAGAAACAAAGCTGCAGCTCCCCCGAAAAGAGCAACAACCATCACTGGCTTACGTCCAATCCGGTCTGCCAGTTGCCCGCCGGCCAGAGACGAGACGATCGATCCCAGTCCGAATACGCCGAAGCAGTTGGCGGCGTAAGCAACGCCGAAACCAAGCTGCTCACTGACATAGATCGTCAGAAAGACAAACACAAACGACCCGGCGCGGTTAATGAAAGACCCCAGACACAGCAGTCGCACCGGCACAGGCAGGTCGACGTACGCCCGCAGCGTACGTTGGACAGCAGAAATGCCAGCGGTCACAGTCGTTGCCTTCGGAGAAAAAAACCGGCATTGCCAGTGTGACGGGAAAGACGGATTGATTCGGATACAGAAGCGAGGTCGTTGCGGGACGGGTGCCCGGTGATGCAGTCGACCAGTAGACCTGCCCAACCGGCTGTACTGTATATTCCCCGATCTGGTCCTGCTTCAAGTCTGCAGCGACTGTACGTCAGGGTGAGCAGGAAACAGTCCCGCCGTCACGAATAAATACCGGAGGTTATTCCACTTCCTGAACAGCACGATACGTCCCGATTTCCAGGTGATTTTCATCGGGATCGTAAGAGAACAGTTGCCGGACACTCGCGTCGGCAACAAAGTTCGTCCGAAATGCGATATTGCGGCAATGGAGTGGCCTGCAGACTCCATTTCATCGCACATAATCGTCAATCGTCAATCGTCAGACAGCCACGCTCACGGCACTGGTGCGGGGTACCGGCGTTCTTTCGACACGACCCGCTCGGCGATTAGTCCGTAAAGCGGCATTCTTTCTGGCCTGAACGGCAGACGTGGCTGTTCGGATCCCCCCTCACGGACAAACGGCTGGACGCCGACCTTGCAGTGTTTGAGGACGCCAATTCGTTCAACCGGTTTACGGAACTTTCGTGATCCACCGTTCGACGTTATGTTCCAGAATACCAAGCGGCACAGCTCCGTCGCGAAGGACAACGTCGTGGAAATCTCTGATGTCGAATCGGCCCCCAAGTTCGCTTTCTGCCCGCGCGCGAAGTTCTCGAATTTTGAGTTCGCCGATTTTGTAAGCCAGTGCCTGCCCGGGCCACGCGATGTAGCGATCGACTTCGTTTTCGATATCCAGAAGCGACTTTGCGGTGTTGGCCACAAAGAAATCAATCGCGTCCTGGCGACTCCATTTCAGACTGTGCATTCCGGTGTCGACCACCAGGCGAACGGCGCGCCACATTTCGTAGGTGAGCTGGCCGAACTTGGAATATGGATCCTGATAGAGCCCCAGTTCTTCACCCAGTTTTTCGCTATACAGTCCCCAACCCTCAATAAAAGCCGTATACCCTCCGTAGCGGCGAAACTCCGGCGTGTCGTCCAGTTCCATTGCCAGAGCAATCTGAAAATGATGGCCAGGCACCGACTCATGCAGTGACAGAGCTTCAATTTCGTACTTTGGACGGTCCTGCGGACGATACAGATTGACATAGTATCCGCCGGGACGACTGCCGTCCGCAGAGGGTCTCTGGTAGTAGGCCGTGGTCGTGTCCGGAGCCATCTGCGCCGGGATGGGAACAATTTCGTACGCAGCTTTCGGCAGGCGTTTGAACAGCCGGGGTAGTTCCGGATCGATTCGTTCACAACAGTCTTTGTAGGCCTGCAGCAAATCGTTGGGATCGCTAAAGTAGAACTGCGAGTCGGACCGCAGATGAGTAAGAAATTCCTGAAAACTGCCAGCGAACCCCACCTGCTTCTGAATCGCCTCCATTTCTGAACGAATTCGAGTGACCTCGTTCTGACCGATGTCGTGAATCTGCTGCGGTGTCAGGTCAGTCGTCGTGAACTTCCGTGCCAGCACAGCGTACATCTGCTGGCCATCGGGACGCTGCCAGCAACCCACGCTGTCGAACGACGCTGGCAGATACTCATCCTCGAAAAACGACAGAAACCGGGTATAGGCAGGCAGAATATTCTGTTCGATTGCCAACTTCGCGCGGTCACGAAGTTCAGTGGCCGCGGCGTCCGACAGCTCAATCTTGAATGTACGAAACGGCGCGTAATAAAGGCTCTCTTCAGGAGTACTGACCAACTGCCGGCGAATCTGGGCAGGAACTCGTTTCATGACGACCTTCGGGTGCAGCAGGCCCGTTGCCATGCCGTTTTTCATCAGGGCGATGGTCTGATCCATATACGTCGGAAAAGCGTTCACTCGAGCAATCCAGTCTTCGTAGTCGGTGACGGAGTCGAAGCTTAACAGTCTTGCCAGATCGTTTTCGTTCTGAATGCCCCCCCGTTGATTGAGCGGCAGGAAATGCAGTCTCAACGGCTGCAGGGCAAGCCGAGTCTCATATTCGCGTTTGAACAGCTGGTAGTTAAGTCGGTCAGCGCGACTCAGTTGAGCGGCATCAATCTTCAGCAGCGTATTCAAAGCCTGGCGAGTCATAGTGGCCGACGTCTGAATCGCCGCTTCGGAAACATCGTCCCACAGACGATTGTACCGACGATCGCCGAGCCGCGATGCCTGTGTCGGATTTTCGCGCAACGTTCGCTGCCATTCCGCATCAAACAACTCATGAAGCGCCTTTGTCGCGTCATACTGTTTGCCGAACGATGCATCCTCCGCAGACGTACTGGCGACAGTCAAACCGGCTATAGCCAGACAGGTCAGCAACAGTGAACCCGGGGTGAGGTATCTTCGGAAAAGAATGCGATGATCACAGAAAAAACAAGTGCGACGCATGGTGACTCCTGGTGAGCGGTGGTTCGTTGGTGCGGGGTTGAAGGAAGGATAGAACGAACATGGACCGGTCACGAAGCCGGATCTCGCCCGTTGATCCATGGTCCGGCCAGCTTCTGATAATCGAACGGCGTCATCAGACTGCCCGAATCTCCCGCACTCCAGCCGGCCACGTGTTTCGGCTTTGTTTCTGACTTTGACATTTGTTCCCAGCCATCTGCCCAGCTGGAATTACCGTCGCTGACCTGCCCCTGACGGTCCACATGAAAAACTTTTCCTTCGCGATAACTGCGAATCGCAAGGTTGACAAACATTACGGCCGCGGCACCCAGTTCGGGGTCATTGTTAACTGAATTCGGACGGCCGGATTCAATCGCTCGGATGAAATTATCAAAGTGAGACAGGTTGAAGTTATATGGCGACTTCGCCTCGTGATGTTCCTTCTTCAGCTTGCTGTCGAGCGTCACCTGGGGGCGTTCAGGAATGAAGTCGAATGAGGCAGACGGTCCATTCGTATACGACAGTTTCTGAAACAGCAGGTTACCGCTATGACCTCGAATAATGTGATCGATCTTGAGTTCTTCAGAAACCATCGTACTGCTGACGACACCCTGCACGCCTTCATGGAAATCGGCAATAATCGATCCCACGTCCGGCACCTGACGATCATCGTATTCCATAAAGATACCCCCACCCCCAACGACGCGACCCGGCATGCGCAGCCCCGTTGCCTTTAACATTCCCGTAACACGGTGAACAAACAGGTCCGAGAACATGCCGTAGCCGAAGGGCCAGTAACATCGCCACTGGCCGTACACCGCGCGATCGAAAACCATTTTCGGGGCCAGACCTTCTTTGACTCCCAGCCAGCGATTCCAGTCGATATTGGCAGGTGTCATTTCTTTGGTAATGACATTGTGGCGTGACATACCGGATCTGCCGTTGCGGAAGCATTCGGTCTGAAACTGAACGACTTTCCCCAAACGCCCACTGTTGATCATTTCGCGAGCCACGTCCCAGATCGGAGAACTGCTGGATTGCACTCCCACCTGCAGAACCAGCCCGCTGTTCTTCCAGCGATCAACAACCTGACGCGATTCGTCGATCGAGTGAGTCATGGGTTTTTCGCAGTACACATGTTTTCCAGCATCAAGAGCGTCTAGAGTCTGCGTGGCATGCCAATGATCCGGAGTGCCGATGCAGACTGCATCAACGTCAGCCTCGGCCAGTAACTCATGATGATCGACGAATGACTTTGGCGCCAGGTTCGTTTCTGCTCTGATATGATCGACAGCCTGCTTGCGATGCACGCTGAAAACGTCGCAGACACCGACCAGGTCAATATTGGAACCTGTTTTTCTCAGAGACGTCAACGATTTAACGTGAGTACCGAACCCACGTCGTCCTGTGCCGATAAAACCCAGACGGAGTCGTTCATTCGCACCGACTATGCGACCATACGATGCAGCAGTCGACACAGCGGTCGAGGTTCCCACTGACGTTTTGATAAAGTGGCGGCGTGAAACATCAGAAGTCATGGAAGTCTCCGGTAACAGGTAACACGAGGTCCACCACCCTCACGTTCCTGATCTCAACAGTCAAGCCTGAAGTCAGTTTCCGCAAATCGCAGAATTTCGTAACGCTGTGGTTTCACAGCAAACCGCCCACTACACTGCCACCCACGATTTCGTCAGGCCGTCAAAGCCCCAGTATGCCGACAACGAAAACGCGGAGTTAACCGGAGACTATGGTGTCAGAAGATCGTTCCGCGGCCACCAGCGATAACGCCTCAAACGCGAACCGTATCTGGCTCTCGGCGATGCTGGTATCTGTCAGTGCGATGGTTCTGTTCTATGTTCTCGGACCGGAGTGGGGACTGGCATTCCTTGCCGCCGAGATTGCGTTGATTTCCATAGTCATCGCTCAGGCCTGCGATCCGTTCGCCGATGCAGCCCAATTCGTTGGTCAGACGCTCAAAGTGCCCGGTTCGGTGCGCGGTGCGACGCTGGACGCCGTCGCCAGTTCCATGCCCGAATTATTCTGCGGCATTTTCTTTGTACTCACCGCGCTATCGTCGGCCGGAGCTGATGAGCAGGCAGCCATCCTGGCAGGATCTGAAGGTTACGGCGCCACGATCGCGACGTGCGCCGGCAGTGCTGTTTACAACATGATTCTGATTCCCGCGTTCTGCGCGATTGTCATTTCTTACTTTCGTACAGAACGACCTTCAATCGTCGTCGATGATGAAGTGATATCACGTGACGGTATGTGGTGCGTCAGTTGCCAGATCCTGATGGTTCTGTTCCTGTTTCAGGACCACATGTACTGGTGGATGGCCTGCGTGTTCATGATTCTGTACGCGGTCTACGTTTACCAGCTGTACCGTGACGCCCGACTGTGGCGACGGCAAATGCTGGCCGTCAATGACATCTTTGCAGCCCGGGGAACGTCCTGCGACATTGGCGCTGTCACTGAACAGATTCGTGGTTCCGGCCTGAAAGTGTCGCACAATTTTGTCGCACGAGCACTCGATGATCTCGCGGCCGGAAACAACAACGCGGATGAAATAGGTGATACGGACTCGGCGGGGGTCCTGTTCGGTTGCTTCGATATTCCTCTGACCAGGATTTCGGCGTGGGTGGTCATCGGTGCGTCGTCGGTAGTCGCAGCAGTCGCGTGCTACTTCCTGGTCAACGCGACGCGGGAAATTGCGACAGCACTGTCCGTCCCCACATTCTTCGTCGCTGTGATCGTTGCGGCAGCCGCGTCTTCCGTCCCCGACACACTGCTGGCAATCGGAGCAGCGATGCGCGGCGATGATTCGGGAGCTGTGTCCAATGCATTTGGCTCCAATATTTTCGACGTGTGTATTTGCCTGTCGATTCCACTGCTGGTGAATTCCTACCTGACCGGGTGGGATCCCGTCAGTCTGCTGCAGGACGGCAAACCGCTTCCGGGCCTGGTGGGACTGCGAACACTGCTGGTCATTCTGACGGTCATCACACTTGCGATCATGTGGCACAACCGTGAACTGACACGAAAAAAGGCGTTCATTCTGTGCGGACTGTACGCCGTATTTATATGTTATGCGGTGCTCGGCTCGATGGGTTTTGCCGCGTGAACTTCAAGGCACCGCAGTGCAGCGACATCCGCCGCCGATCCACCGCGAAACGCGGCTCAGGCTCCGCAACATGTCCGTGTCATGTGCTCTGAGCGAGACCGCCTATGCCAACCCCAGTGCGTGGACAATTGCAGCAGTATCATTCCTGACGGTAATCGGAGAGTTGGCGTGAGGCGTCAGGTGAACGCCGGCAGGATGCAGTTTTTCAGCCTGTTTTTCAGAATCGTCGGTATGGTAGGCAACGGTCAGGTCCGGATCCTTCAACTGATGGCCCGTGAGAACACAGGCAACGCGATCACTGGCCGCAATCACGCCCTCCGTACGCAACTGCCGCAATCCGGCAATCGTGGCGCCACTGGCAGGTTCACAGCCAAAGCCATTCGCCGCAATCAGGGCTCGGGCATCCACAATCTCCTGGTCCGTAACGCTTCGAACAACACCGTCGCAGACATTCAGAGCTCGCAGAGCTTTCACAAGGTTGACCGGACGATTGATCTCGATGGCGGAGGCAAGCGTGCTGGCACGACGGTCTTCACCGTCCATCGACGCGTAGTAATCACGAATGACGGCGGCATTGTTGCGACCGTCATTCCACTGCAGTTTGTTGTCGTTCACCAGTTCATCCAGCGTGCTGGCACCGGCGGCGTTTATGATGGCCAGGCGGGGAATCCGATCGATCAGACCAAGCTGTTTCAATTCCATAAAGGCCTTGCCGAATGAACTGCTGTTGCCCAGATTACCGCCGGGAACCACGATCCAGTCGGGGACCTCCCACCCCAGGCCCTCCAGCACACGAAACATGATCGTCTTCTGACCTTCCAGCCGAAACGGATTCACACTGTTGCAAAGATAGATGGGGTGTTCCGCACAAAGTTCGCGGACACGCGCCAGCGCGTCATCAAAGTCACCATCAATCTGCAGAGTCGTCGCGCCGTAGTCCAGCGCCTGCGACAGTTTTCCGTATGCAATCTTTCCGCTGCCAACGAAGACAACGCATTGAAACAGGCCGGACACACCAGCGTAGATAGCCAGAGAAGCACTAGTGTTTCCTGTCGACGCACACGCTGTCATTTTTGCGCCGACCATACGAGCGTGAGTTGACGCAGCCGTCATTCCGTTATCTTTAAAGCTTCCCGAAGGGTTCAGACCTTCATACTGCAGAAACAGTTTTTCCGGATTCATGCCAATGACTGAAGCAAGGCGATCATTCTGCTGCAGGATCGTCTGACCTTCGCCGATGGTGACGATCTGCTCGTCCGCCGGAAACCCAAGCAGTTCTCGAAAACGCCACACACCGCTCAAGTCCAGTGGGTTCAGACGATTGCTCCAGCGGGTTTCGAACTCCAGCAGCGATGTCGGAACGGCAATCCGCTCCCAGTCATACTGCACGTCCAGCAGACTGCCACACGTTTCGCATGCCGTCAGAATCTGACCGATATCATATGATGCCTGGCAATCCGGATGGATACACTGCTGAAATGCGTGGGACATGATGTAAATTGTCTTCCTGCGATCATTCTGAACGAAGTGAACGTACTCTCGATGCACCGTCCATGAAGTGAATGTGCGATGTCCTTAACGGATCCGGCATGAACAAACGTGCGTCATGTTGGCATCCTGCAACCAATCGGGCCAACCACAGATTTCCTCCTGCAGCTGTGACCAGGCCACGTTAAATGGTCATTCCCGCAATCCGTCCGAATCGGTTTACGATGTCCGCATGATAGCGATTCCGAAAGTAACGTTCATTTCACGTCACTTCCGGTGCATCACCTGCATAGCGCAGACTCGGCAGCAACTGGATACGAGAGGTGTGCTGTTCAATTGTCTGAGCTGCCCAGCCAACCATCCTCGCAATTCCGATCGCGAGAGAAATGCGGTCTTCGGGTACATTCAACAGCGTCAGCGTCCGCGCCGCTGCCCAGTCCACCGTTGGAAACAAACCTTCACGGGCCAGCAGCGATTCAAGGCGAGTGGCGGACGACTCCATCACGATGCTGTCCAGGCTCCCCAGAAGCTCTCGCGACTGTCGCTGCAGGATAGCGACACGCGGGTCCTGTTCGCCATCGCGGCGAAACCCAAAGGGCATCGCTTTGGGCTGCCGAGTCTTCCACCAGTGATCTGCATGGTCCGGAGACTTAAAACTCTTCAGTCGCGACGACGACCACGCAAATGGGTCGTTCCGCAGCTGCGAAACAAACATTGAAGAGGCGGCCTTCAATGCCGCCACAATGTCGTTAACCGCACTGCCAAAGAATCTGGCAGAAAAGCATGCCGGCCGCATTTCGGTCAGACACTGGCACGTCATCACTGTGTTCATTGCCTGTTCTTCGGCCGGCGATGGCTCACCATTGTCGTCCCGAAGAATTCGCAACAAGCGACCGGCATACGACAAGGTCTTCGTTTCGTCATCCGACAAAGCCCGCCCGTCCTTCAGATGGCCTCCAAATGCCACATGTAACAGTACCGGAAGCTGAGCCATCACGCGCCAGAATTGAGACCGTGAAGCTTCCAGACTTCGATCACCGGGGGTCGGATCGAAACAGGACAACAACGCGATACTCAGCGGAAAAATGTCCAACGGACGCGTCTGCAGAGGAACGGTTGCTATTGTCTCGCTGACGGGCTGATCAACAACTGCTGACTCCGCAAGAATGGTGCTGATGTCGGCCAGTTCTTCGGAATCTGCAGGAATCCCTTTCAGCAGCAGCCAGATGACCGACTCGAAGAACCCGTCAGGACACAGATCGCCGATGTCAATGCCACAGTATTCAACGCATCCGTGGTGGAAACCAATAAGTTCCGTTTCGCCGCAAACCACACCACTGAGCCCCGAATGCACGGTCTCGGGTGTCTGCTTCAGATCATTCACAATCTGGTGAAGTCCCTTCACCAAATGTGGAGCTGGCGATGCTTGCTCCATGGGAGAGTCCTTTCTCGGAATCCATTCCGATACTGCTGAAAACATTTTCAGCGAATTCCTCCGTGCAACGGACTCGGCCATCCTGACCGATTGTTATCATTGGTGTCCGCCGCCCTGCTGCAACTCCGCAGCAGCTATCTTCACCACAGCCTATTCTATAACATGAGATCAATGCGAGGGAAGCGAGTGAGCGTCTAACAGACGTCCCCGGATGCATTATCCGGTTTCTCATACCATGGGTTTTTTCTGTTTTGGTGCAGTTTTCACTGCATCTTGCCGATCAGGCTGGAACTCCGGATGGTCAACCGGTAAGCTGACTCGCTTCTGTTATAGCCTGACGGTCGACCAAAGACGCCGTTAACTCTTTAACCCAAAACAACTTACATCAACGCTCGATGCCTAACACACCAGCAGCCAAGAAGTACCTTCGCACAAGTACAGAGCGACGCCTGCAGAATCGTCAGCAGCGTTCGACGTTGCGTGGAAAAATCAAGGGGTTTCGTACGCTGTTGAGCGGTGAGCCAAGTCGCGAGGAAGCTGATAGGCACTTCGGGCTGTTGGCCAAGGCTATTGATCAGGCAGCGGCAAAGAACTTGATTCATGCCAACGCTGCAGCACGATCAAAGTCGCGTCTGGCGGCACTGAAGAAGAAGAAGTGTAGCTGACCAACGAGCGAATCCCACACTGTTAACACACGTCAAGAGCTGTCCCCTTCCGGGTGACAGCTCTTTTCATGCGCTAATGCCAGTGTTTTGGGGAAAACTCGTTCGATGTTGACGCTTGGCAACAGTGCCTGCGTCGCATTTGTACATCGTCGTGTCGCGTCTGACACAAGTGACGCGAAGTAATACAGGAACTACCAAAAGATGGAAATCGGTCTGGAACGGCCATTAGACAGGCTGCATGAAACCGTTTTGCTCGTTTTACTATAGCGTTCCCACGTTGAGCCGATGTTTCACGAAAGATGTCCATGAAAGGTACAATCGCATCCGGACTGCAGCTTCTCGCTTCGGGGCTCGCTCCCTACGTGAACGACAAACTGACCCGTGGCCTGGGAGACAACTGGCAGCGTGCCCCCCGCGTAGCGCAGGTTCTCAACTCTGCCGACCCAAATCAATGGGATGCCCAGGTTGTGCTGGTGTTGATGTGGGACCATTGGAATCAGGTCTTTCGACACGAAATGGGGTTCGTCGAACGCAGTCTGGTAAGTGAACTCCGCGAGTTTCGAAATCGCTGGGCTCACCAGAAAAAAGTGTCGCTGCGTGACGTCTATCGTTGCATAGACAGTATCGAACGACTGCTTCGAGCCACGGACAGCGACGCTGTGGAAAAGGCCAGCGATCTGCGCAAGGAGACACTGAAACTTCTGCACGATGACGAATTAGTCGAATCAACGGTTTCAGCACGCGACTGGTTCACAGCCTGTGTGACGGCGATCTGTGGATTTCTGATCGTTGTGGTCGTGCTGGAATATCTGCGTCAACCGCTGTCGTGGGTTCTGGCCGGATTAACAGCGATCGTATTCACTCGCTGCGTTGTTATAGTTACCCGACAAAAAATGGTCGTCAACACGGGCCCCCGACAATGCGGAAGTTGTGCACGGGTCTACTACGGAAATACCTGCCCCTACTGTCAAACCGCACCGGTTTCTCCGACCACACCTGTAACCGTTAGCAGTACGGAAGAATTGCCGCCACGCTGCACATCGATGACCAATGACTCAGCCGCCGCAGACGAAAACACTTTGTGATCCGCCCTGCGCTCCCTATAAGCGACGTTCCAATAAATTGCTCACCATCTCGAAATCGACTTCATACGATACGAATGGCTAAGTTAACACACTTCCAGACGGCTGGGAAAACATTTCAGGGATGGCCCCTTTCTTGAATTGAATCAGCTAACCGGCGCCAAACTTACGGCGCACGACAAATAGTGACGAAGCGGCATCAGGCCGCCAATTTCACCGAAAATGCCTGTATCCCGGGTATGCCTTGGTCGACTGACTGCAATAATGTACCCATTCGCCGATTTGGCGACGCAACAATCGGCGAATGGAACTTAGCATGCGGCCTGTGCAGCGATCACGATATAGAGCTCTGCAATGGTTTCTGCTGATGGCCGTCGGAGCCATCAGCCATTCCGCCATCGCACAGCCCCGCCAGCGTTCGCACAGAGTCCTTGAACTGCCGCAAAGCGGCATGTCGGACCTGCAACAGCAACTGCAAATGCTCAGCCAGCTGCAGAGTCTTGTTGGGCGTCAAGAACAGGAGACGACGGAAGGCTCTGGCATTGATTCGGAGCAGTTGAGTCAGCTGCAGCAAATGATCAAACAATTTGGTGGCGACCTTCCTCAGGAGATGCTGCCTTTGCTGAATAGCGTCCCGCCAAACGTCATACGGGAGACCCTTGCTGATCCAAAGGCTCGGCAGCAGATTCAGCAGTTGTTACAGCAGTACGCAAGAGATAATCAGTTACCTCGTGGTGGTCCCGGGGCGGTCATGCCCCTGCTGCCACCAGCAGAAGGAAACAGGTCGCCAAACAGATCGAACCAGAATTCATCGTCCGCCTCAGGAACGAGCCAGCCGTCGCCCAATTCCGACAGTAATGCCGATCCGTCAGACGGCCCACTGAAAAAGATGCTGGAAGAGATGCTCAAGAGATTCTCGGATTCGGCAGAGGATCCTTTATCCGCAGACGCGCAACCTGAACCTCTGCCAGACCAGCGCCCGGCTGATGACGACGACAGTCAGAACCCGTGGAGCGACGTGCTGGACCGATTGATCACTGAGGAACGAAAGCTGCGTGAAGGCGATGGCAGCAACGCTGCAGCCACCGACAACAAACGATTCGGAACCGCTCGTTCGGCAAACAAACAGTCTGATGTGACTGATGAAGAAACTGAGGCAAATTCTCAGTCGAAGACGGTGGCTGACTATTTAAGGGAGTTACAGAACCAGCCATCGCCACCTGTGCAGAGACAACCACCCAATATGCGTCAGACACGTCCGTCTGCGAGCGAGCCGAGCATCTCGGCGGGTCGACAGCCGTCAATCCCTGAAGAGTCCGCCACGACACGCGAACAGCTGAAGAAGGAAACCAAATCGTCGCTGCAACGGAGTGGAATTACGGAGACACTCCGAAAGATCGCGAGGGACGCCCGGCAGCAGGTTCGTACCTCAGGCGATAATGTCGAAGACACGTCGAATGAGTCACAATCCGGTGCGCAGTCGGGAGGATTCTCAGGTCTTGAACGTTCGTTGATTCGCACGCTGGACGGGCTTCGAAAGGATATTGTCGAGATCGCAAAAGACGCAAAATTCAAACCACCCCGGTCAGCCGCTGAGCGGCCGACCAGTGAGCCCACCAACAGTCGTTCGGGCTCCGGACTGCGCAGCATCGGCCGTTCGACAGGGGATTTCCTGAATAATCTGGCATCAACGCCTGCGTCGTCGCCGGGTTCTTCGCAAGCAACACCCGTCGGAATCAATGAGGTGGTTTCGGAAAATATCTTTGGCGTACTGACTTTGCTGCTACTGGTGGTCGTTGTCGCGGTGTACGCATGGAGGTCAGGATTGCTTGCCCCCCCGTTCCGCGAACCTGTTCGAGTCGTACCAATGCGGGCCACTGATATACAGACGAAGGAAGATGTTGTGGTCGCCTTTCACAAGATGGCGCTGCAACCGTCCCGGCAGGCGCAGCGGTGGTGGACTCATCGCAAAGTCGCGGATCAGATTTTTCAAGATCGCCCGGAACATGTCCACGCTGTTAGAATACTGACGGAGCTCTATGAACAGGCTCGATACCTGCCGAATGAAACCCCATTCAACCAGGAACAGATTCAGTCCGCTCGTCAGGCCTTGAAACAGTGCGAATCATGTTGACGAGACGGAGCACAGTTTGGGATTCGTCCCCGGCGAGTGACTTCTGCACGATTGACTGCGGACACACTGCCCCGAGCTGTTCAAACCGGTCTATACATTCCACTGCCCCCGAAGTCGGACAGATGCACGGTGCCGCTAACCTTCGCCGATACACAGGTGCGCTGCTGCTGGTATTGATGACCCTGTTCACGTGTCCGAAATCAATGGCGCAACCGCCTGAGGAATCTGACCGCGACGAATGGCATTTTCGTTATGAGTTGTTTCAGATGCTGCTGGAGCAAAACGGTTTGGAACCAGCAACGTCTGTCAAGGAACTCCTGAACGACCCTCAGAATTCGGTTCTTGTAATGGTGGGACGGTTGAATGGAACCATCCCCCCCAGCCTGGTTGAATCGTTCTGCGAACTTGGCGGCGCAGTTCTGCTGGCATCTGATCTGAGATACGCCGCGGGTCGAATCTGTGAATTCCGCCAGAGCCCCGCGACCAGCATTCAGCGGCGGGATTGGTATCAATCACACTCTGACTGCCTGGAAATCACTGACCTGAATCAGGAACACCCTCTGATGACAGGCGTCAACAGTATCGTCCTCAATCGATCCGGATGGCTGGACAGTTCACGGTGGTCTCCAAGAAAACAGCAAGCGGCCGCTCGACTTCCACGGGAATGTGATCCGGCCGAGGCCCGCAATAAGCCCGTCATTGCCACTCTGACACTCAACCGGCGCGGCAGCGGCCCGGTAATCATGGCCGGAGACCAGAGCCTGTTTACGAACGGGATGCTGTGGCACGGCGACAATGCGATCCTGGCCATCAACATCAGCAGGACGCTGTGTGAGGGGCCACGGTCACAACTGTTGTTCGTGGCTGATGGTGTCATACTTGGCAGCTATAAAGACAGTCCCCTGCTGAAGAAACGGCCCTGGCCGGCGTCTCTGCCGGAATTGCCCGAGAACATGCCGGAGCCGGAACTGCAGACCATGTTGCGCGTTGCAAATTCTGTGATTCGAAACGTCGAACAGTCTAATCTGATGAACGAAGTTCTGGCCAACCGACCTCGAAATGCGCGCGCCCCGTACTACTGGCGAATATGTCTGTTCGTGCTGGCGATCGTAGCACTCGCGTTCGTCATCTGGCGTATCTCGGCAACCGGATTAAGTCCTCAGCAACCAATGCCCAGCCGGGCCATGAAGACAGCTCAGGAACTGAGTTCCGGACGCAAGATCAAGTCGACAGAGTTTGGATTTGCGTCCAGCATGCTGGCCAGGGAACTGTGCAGAGAACTTACGGGCCAGGACGATTCAGCTGACTGGCAAAGCATGCTGTCCGCCAATGCTGCCACCGGAGCGATGGTTACCCAGGAAATGTCGCTCCAGAATCAACTCTCCGTTGTCCTGGACCTTGCTGTTAACACGCGTACCGTCCATATTTCACGCCGCAGATTTGAATCGATTGGTCAAATAATTGATCATCTGCGAAAACTTAATCGACAGGGAAAACTTCTGAGACAGTCCGGATCTGCAACGGATACGAACAACCTCGCGGAACAGGAAATGTGAGCTGGACAGTAAACGTCAACTGGCGCAGCTGGGTGAGATACCAATTGCTGCGGCGGACACTGCCATCGCCGTCTTCTGTCTGCCCGGCTGTCTTGCTGGATGCCTGAATCGGGAGTCCCTGTCCCGACAACTCACTGAAGAAATCAACTGTGTCTGTATTGCATACGAACGAACTGGCGGATCGAGTTAACTCACTCAGAGAACGCACACTGGAGTCGGTCAGGCAGGTTGTGGTCGGACTGGATCATGTCACCGACCAGTTGCTGATGGCGTTGCTGGCTGGCGGTCATGTGCTGCTTGAAGGTGTGCCCGGAACGGCCAAGACAACACTGTGCAGTACATTTTCGACATCTTTGGGTATTGACTTTGAACGTGTCCAGTTTACCCCGGACCTATTACCCTCTGACGTCACGGGCACTCAGGTTCTTGACCGCCAGACCAGCGACTTCGTGTTGCGCAAGGGACCGATCTTCTGTCAACTGCTGCTCGGGGACGAACTCAACCGCGCACCCGCTCGAACCCAGTCTGCATTGCTGGAAGCGATGCAGGAACGACAGGTGACGATTGAAGGAAGAACACTTTCGCTGCCTGAGCCGTTCATGGTACTGGCCACGCAGAATCCAATTGAACAGGAAGGCGTCTACCGTCTGCCGGAAGCTCAGCTGGATCGTTTTCTGTTTCGCATCGAAGTCGGCTATCCGCAGCGTAACCAGGAAGTTGACATGCTGGACCTGCACAGTCATGCAACGGCCATCCCCACTGCCGTCACCAGCGCTGAGGAGATCATTGACATTCAGAGGAAACTGGACGGTGTATACGGCACACGTGAGCTGCAGGAGTACATTATTGATCTGGTTCGCGAAACCCGTGCTCACCCGGACCTTGTGCTGGGGGCAAGTCCTCGCGCCGCAATTAACCTGATGAAAGCGGGGCGCGCTCATGCCCTGATGAATGGACGTGGCTTCCTGACTCACGAAGATGTTCAGGCTGTTTGTCTGCCTGTCCTCGGACACCGACTGATCATGCGACCGGAAGCGGAAATGGACAGCAGAACGGTGAATGATGTCATCCGGCAGGTGATTGCAGCAGTGCCGGTTCTGGATCAACACTAGACTATCGTGGATGGCATGTCTTTGCTTACGCCTTGCATCAACAGAACGCTGTCTACAAAGATGTTAAAGTCTAACCGGGTGACATACCGCGACGACACTTCTGTCAAGAGCCGCTCACACCGTTACTCGGCGAGTCATGGCCAGTTTTTCTCGCCCCTACCATCCTTAATGTAGCACTACGATGACTGCTCGAAGTCGCTGGTTGGTATTGCTGGGAATCGCCGGGTTCGGTCTCGGCATTCTGCGCGGCCAGAACGTCCTGGCATGGTCGTCACTAACAGTTCTTGTCTGGATGTTTGCCGAGTGGATTCGGTTTTACTGGCGAGTCTGGCGGGAGTTGCCGCAGCTGAAGTTCATTCGACATGTAAATGACCAAACCCAATCCACTGGACTCATCTGGTCCGGTCGAATGCTGTCTGTGTCAGTGGAAATGGTGTCCGGAAAACGTCGTCTGAGCCCGTTGCTGGTCATCCACGACTGCCTGCCCGAGAATTTCGAGCTGGTCTCCGGTCGCAGCACGTGCGTTCTGATTTCCAGATCGCCGTCAAGCCGCTTCTGCTATGAAGGACGGGCACTCGGACTTGGCGAATTGACTCTTCCGGGAATTCACCTGACGCTGCAGGATCCTCAGGGATTCTTTGTGACCGAACGTTTTGTTCCGTTGAAGCAGACGTTTCGAGTCCTCCCGACGTATGCCGGCATCAATGAATCTCAGCCCCTGGTGAAGCGGATGAATTCATTGCCGCAGCACGGCATTCACCGTCTGCAGCGAGCCGGGATGGGATCAGAGCTGCTTGAGCTGCGGGAATACGTCCCGGGCGATCCACCAAAGTCAATCGCATGGAAAGTATCGGCTCGGCGCGACATGCTGATGACCCGGCAATACGAATCCGAAGTTCCCGTGCGTGTCTATCTGTTCGTCGACGGCTCTGTCGGAACCAGAATCGGTGGTTTTGGCAAAAGGCTGATTGATCAGATGAGCTACGTCGCCGGAAGCGTCGCGAGATCTGCGGTCTCGGCAGGCGATCCCGTCGGAGCGATACTGTTTGATGAACGAGGTCAGCAACGAATTCGTCCGGCAGGTGGAGAACGTGGTTTTCACAACCTGCTGGATCAGCTGACCGCCTTTGCCGTGCCGCCATCGCCTCCTGCCCGGCGATTATCGCCAGCGCTGATTAACGCTGCGATGCGACTGTGTGGCGAACACTATCCGGACCTGCTGGACCCTCGAATCAACCAGGTGCCATTCACATTCTTTCCCATCTCGCCGTGGAAACGTCACCTGGTCTACCGGCGCAGCCTCCTGGCCAACGTGCTGGCCGGCTTATACGGTCTGTCGGTCAGTCAGATTATCGAACTCGTCCATGATGACCGAATGATGGCACAATTTACTCAGCGTCTGCTGAGTGATGCAGGCGTATCGTGGATGCCCCCGCTCGTGGAGACACGGGATCAGGGATTTCATGACGGTATGGCAACGATGGAAATGCTGAGCACGGCCATTGCCGATTCCGTAGCCACGGCCCGCGACAACGAAGTCTACGTCATCATGGCCAATCTTCTGGAGTGCGCCACGAACATCAGTCACGTGCTGCCCGCCATCAAACTGGCATTGGCGCGTCACCATCGAGTGGTCTTTGTTTTCCCGACGCCCGCGTTTCGTCGTCCGCAGCCACTACGCACACCGGATCCCGGCACATCTGCTGAAGAACTGCTTGAACGGGCTGAAGGTTTACGCAATTGCAATCTCGCCGATCGACTGCAGCGCGAACTGCGACGACTGGGAGCAAAGGTTGCTCTGTCCGGTGAACAGGAGGCCATTCGAATGGTGCTCGCAGAAACCGAATTGGCACGCAGTGGCCGTGTTGTATTTGCGGGAGTGCGGTGAATGTCAAATTATACCCAATCGAAGCCGCATTCAACTGATGACAGTGTCACAGCAGCCAGGCCGGAACTGCAGATCATGAAAGCGGCCAATCTGCTGCTGATCATGTTCTGTGGCTGGTTTTTTCTGACATTTCTGTACACCGGCGCTGTATTGAATCTGTCACTGAAGTTTTTCTTTCTGGCGATTCTGGTGCTGACTCTGCGTCGCTGGACAGGTGCGTTACTGCTGGCGCTGCTACAGGTTCACCTGTTCTTTCTGGAGCCGCGTGTTGCGGATTTTGGAGGCGCAATCGGCGAATTCGTGTGGGTCATGACCACAGTTTTACTGATCATGGCTGTGAGTCGTTTTCGTACGCTTCAGGAAAAGGATGAGCATTCAACTGTCAGGCGTCTGCTGTCATCCGTGATAAGCGGCGGTACAAACGCGCATGAATATGACGCGTCCGTAATACGCCGGCATACCGCCGCAGCCGTGGTGACAAGCGGGCGTTCTGCACTGCTGCTGGTCGGCTGTTGTCTGGTGGCACTGAATCTGATGTCCTTAGTTCCGGCGGACCGAACAATCACGGGACTTAACACGGTCAGTGAATTTCGTCTGCGGCCGTCCGGATACCGTATCATTATGTCCGGGCTGCTGCTGTATTCGGTGTTCGTGGTTAGTTGGCTGTTCATCAACGAAGGTGTCTGGCGCAGACTTTCCTCTTCTCAGGCCGGTATCTATCTGCGCAGCGTGCTTCTTAGATGGATGCATCGAGATCTGCGAATGCTGACTAAACGACGACTGAAGCAGCGCCGTCGAACTGCTCGACACAGAGAACGCTCGGTAACAGAAACGACCACGTATGACTCCCCGGAGACAAGACATGTTCCTACTGATTCGTGAAGTTGCAGGTTGGCTGCTTGTTTTGGCTGCCCTGTACCTGGTCAGCGTGGGGATCGACTACGTGTCGAATCCGGAAGACGCCCGCATCGTGGAGGCGGGTGTCGTGATGCTTGCGGCAATGGGGATTCTGCGAGCTGGAATTCTGCTGGTACGGATTTCGACCGCCGCACGAATCTGTGATCGGGAACAGCCGTAGTGAACCAGACACGCCGACTAGACGTTCTGCCAACTGCCGATTAACGATCTGACATTCGAATCCGCGGCCGAGGTTTTCGATTACGCAGCACGGACACGCGTCAGCAGCGACCTATTACGCTTTGATTCTGATCAGATACCACCGAGTACCGTCCGCGGCATCGACCAGATAAAAATCGCGTACGTTCTGTCCGGTCGCTTCGTCTTCAGAGACGTCCAGTAACCGTGTCTGGCCGAACTGATCGACGGCCTGATATCGGCCGGCAGCAATTTCGATCGGTAGTGGCACGCGAGTTTCCTCAGGCGCTGACGGTCCGGATTCTTCAGTCTTCAACACAGTCAGTGAGTGTTTAGGAATTTCGGCTGCCGTTTGCCCACGTTCGACGGCCGGTTCTATCGCGGCGACAGCGGCCGCTCTTTGCTGTGTACGCCTCGCTATTGCAGCATGCATTGCAGCCTGATCCCCATCCCAGGCTGCCATAAACAGGCCGGTAATAAGTACCAGGAGAAGAACTCGAGCGTTCATTGGTCAGTTTTCCGGTTACACAAGACAGTCAAACCCCAAAGAATCTATCGACCTCATCGACACGTGGACTCTGGCAAAATATGCGTGCGGAAGCAGCCAGTTGCACCACGTTGCTGATAATTCGGGTCGTGTCGATTCGAATGCGCACGTGGCCGCGCCGTTATACTCAGCCACGTTGAATCCCGCCGTTGAACTTCAAGCTTTTCTGCGAAGCTGAGTCACTGGATCGTCTTGCGGAAGACCGTCCTCGGTGGAATCGTCGTCGACTCGTATTTCTCGTAGTCCACTGACTGCGTGTCGTTGTGATTGCCATCTTCGGGCTGCGCAAAACTGTTGGAATTCACGTAGCTGACTTGACGTGTATCCGATGCAGGAAGGACAAGCTGAGCTTCGTGCGGACTCTCCGGGACCGCTGCGTTCGGGGCGGACGGGGCGGACGGGGTTGGTGGCGTTGGTGGCGTTGGTGGCGTTGGTAGCGTTGGTAGCGTTGGTGGTAGTTCAACATCAACAGATTTCAAATTCGGATTGAACTCACGATCTGATGCCCCTGTTGGTGCAAACACACGTGAATCCAAACATGGTGCAGCAGGTGCATGACAACCATGTTCAAGACCGCATCCAGCGCCACAGAGCACCGAACAATCGGGCTGTGGCGTTAAGCATTCATGGCGCCTGTGCGTACCACTGCAGGCACGCTGGCGGTAGCCGTGGCCGTCGGAACACGTCGTGCAGTCGGAACACGTCGGGCAGTCAGACCTGCCTGTCACGCCAGTCGTACTATACGCCTGAGTAATCGGCCATCCATGCCGAATCAATCCACGGTGCGGTCTCGCCGGAAACCGAGCAGTGATTGAGTGAGGGCGACGGTGACGGTGACGGGCCACTGGCATGACCGGCGCGTATGGTCGATACACGGGCCCTGGCGGCGCAATTTGAGGGCTCGGAATATAATGAGGGATGCCAGGCGGTTGCATACAGACAGGCGCTGGAAGACAACAACAACCGGCCAGAAGCAGGGGAAAAACAGCAATGGGAGCCAATAATCTGTGGTTCATATCTCACTTCCCAGGCAGGGCCAGTGCGCAGCGGTCGCCGACTGACATTCCGACTCATCGGCTGTAAAACCGGGAAGACTTTACGGATTATTCTGATTATTGCAGGTATTCCGGGCAGGGCTGGCCCCAATGGACGGCCACCGTGACGTTCTCGCCTGGCGTTATATTTCGGGATTTCCTGCGTTCCGGTTGTCCATAGGTGTTTCCGCGGCAAGATGGTTCGATAGTTGCACTTGGTGTAGACTGTGTGTTACGTGCTCGAAGGACAGCTCGTCAGAATTTAAGTCTGGGTAATTAAAGATGTTTTCCTGCGAAAAGACGCCAACAGAATTTGAGCCGTGCCGGAACGATCCGGCAGTTACCAAATTCGTATTTCGACAACAGGAACTGTTTGTCGCTGCCTTCGTTTCAGCATTAGCCCTCTTCGTTGGGTGCGGTGACAGCACGCCACCTGCGCCGGTCAGGACACCGCCGGCAACGGTGACAGGTTCCAACGATACGCCAGCGGCTGCTTCCTCTGCTGCGCCTGACAGCGATCCTGATCGGTCGCATCGTCAGAACGAGCGCTGGACAGATGCCAATGGTGTGGAATACCTTGGAAACGTGCCACTGGATGTTTTCTTCGATCAACCGTATTCGGTTGCCTCAGACATGACACCTCTGAACGGCGCTGATCCGACGAACGGCCAATCGCTTCCACCAACAGCGACCGCAAGTAACGACTCGCCGCCATCGGCAACTGAGTCAGCCGATTCGCCGGCAACAGCCGAAAGCGAGGGGTTGTCATGGGATGAACTGTTGCCAATCACTGTGATCGACGAGGAAATTAAATCCATTCGCAACTTCCTGACTCAGTCTCTGCAGTCGGTCGGGTCTTATAATCGATCAATGCTCATGGTCCCTCCAAATGCGGCAACGGTTGCTGTGCTGTCAGGAATTGTCATGCAGCACCCCGAGGACATAAGCTGGAAGGAAGATGCCGTCTACATCCGCGACCTGGCTAAGAAGATGAATGAAAGTACGCTGATGGCGGGCAAGAAGGATCAGGACAGACTGTTGAAACTCTTCGAAAGTATTGTCGACACTCTGAACCGGTCACGACCTGCGGATCTGGAGGAACCACCGGCGGACGATGATTTCGCAACCGTCGCCGAAATGCGTTACGTCATGATGCGAATGGAGCAGGCGGAAACGAAGCTGAAGACCGAAGTGAACGAGAGTGGCTTCGCGTCCAGAAAAGACATGATCAAACACGAATCCTCTCTTCTGGGCGCACTTGTGAAGATTATTTCACTTGAAGATTATGGCTATGGCGACGATGAAGAGTACGTTGGATATGCTCAACAGATCGTGCAGGGTGCAAAGGCTGCCATGGACGCCTCCGCAGGTGGCGACTTCACTGCATATGAGCTCTCACTGTCAAAGGTCTCCAGAGCGTGTCAGGAATGCCACGCAGCCTACAAGAACAACTAATCACGGCAGCCGCACTCATGAGCGCAGGAACCGCAACCATCATGTTGAATCATCGCCGAAATCGCCGGACAGCACGACGTCTGCTGGTCAGCGTCTGTCTGGTATCAGCCGTGCTGGCCGCACCTGCAGCTCATTCCGATACGATTGTGCTGAAGTCCGGACAGCAGATTGTTGGTCAGGTTCTGAAAGTCCAGCAGGATTCCGTGTTCGTCGATATCGGCGTGGACGTTATTCGTATTCCACTGGACAGAATCGGCAAACGAATTGAAGACACCCCCTCAGCAAAGCCTGAAGAAATCAAGACAGATTCCGGACTGCTGCGTTCGGCCAAACTTCCTGTACGGACAGTCAAGGAACTCGTCAGCCGGTTTGCCGAAGGAGTCGTCCTGGTCCAGACGCCGGATGGACTGGGGTCTGGATTTATTATCAGCAAGGCCGGTCACTGCGTGACAAACTATCATGTTGTCGAAGGCCAGACTCGCGTTGCCGTAACAATCTTCCATCGTGGAAAAACGGGCGAATTTGAACGAGTGGCGGTGCGGGACGTAAAGATTCAGGCATTGAATCCTCACTTTGACCTGGCTTTGCTGGAGATCCCCAAACAGAAGGGAATCGAATTTCAACCGATCTATGTGTCAGAAAATGATTCTCAGCGCGAAGGTGATACGGTTTTCGCGATCGGAAGTCCGCTGGGGCTGGAACGATCAGTTTCTGAAGGGATCGTCAGCACGCGAAACCGAAACATGAATGGAATTGTCTACCTCCAGACGACAGCCCAGATTAATCCCGGTAACAGTGGAGGCCCCCTGTTCAATTCCATGGGCGAAGTCGTTGGCGTAATCAACATGAAGCTGACCTTTGGTGAAGGCCTGGGGTTTGCCATTCCGGTGGCCTACCTGCGTCACTTCATCGCCAATCGGGATGCGTTCGCCTTCGACCGTACAAACCCCAATACCGGTTATCACTATCTGAAACCACCGCGCCGCACTAATTCGAAGCAACCGTACGAGGTGCTGAACACAGAGACCTCGAAGGCACCGTAGTGGACGGAGGATGTCAGAGTGTCCCTTCGAGGACTGAAATCTGTTTCCGTTGATCGGAAAGACTGCGGAGCCGCCGGAATCAGAGATGATCTGATCAATGCGGGCGTCATTCCTGAATATACCTCAGTCATGGCCGACAGACACTTCCTGAGCATTTGTCGACCTGAATTTCGACAAGGGTATTCCGCCGAATTATCAATATCAACAGGACAGCAGACATGCCGCAGTTCGTAACGTTCGGTGAAATCATGATGCGGATGGCTCCGCCTGGATTCCTGCGTCTTCAACAAACGCTGCCTGGACCAATTGATGTAACGTTTGCCGGCGCCGAAGCAAATGTCGCCGCATCGCTTTCGATGCTGGGAGCGGACGTCGCGTTCGTGTCTGCACTGCCGGACAATCCGCTTACAGCAGCCTGTGTTGCGACGCTGCGGGGACTCGGCGTTGACACCGCAAACGTGATTCGGTCGGCGACAGGACGCATGGGCATATACTTTGTGGAAGGCGGAGCCAACCAGCGGCCCAGTCGGGTCATCTACGACCGGGATGGATCAACCATAAGCCTGACAGCGCCTCAGGAGTATGACTGGGAAACCGCATTCGCGGGCGCACATTCGTTGCATGTATCCGGAATTACTCCCGCTCTGTCAGAGCTGGCCGCGGCAGCCACCATTACAGCGGTCCAGCGCGCCCAGGAAGCAGGCATTCGTGTATCGTGTGACCTGAACTACCGGGCGAAACTCTGGAACTGGAAACCAGGCGTCGAACGAAAACGACTGGCGGCCGAAACAATGGCCATGGTACTGCCGCATGTCGACATTCTGATCGCCAATGAAGCCGATTGCGGGGACGTCCTGGGCATTCACGCCGGACACAGCGACGTGGATTCGGGAGACGTCGAAGTTCAGGCCTATCCCGATGTCGCTCGTCAGGTGACGTCGCGGTTTCCCAACATTAAGTTCGTGGCAACGACGCTGCGGGAAAGTATTTCTGCCAGCCACAACAACTGGGGTGCCATGCTGTTTGACGTTTCTGCTGACAAAGCACTGTTCGCACCGGAATCCGAAGGAGTCTATCAGCCGTATCTGATTCGTAATATTGTGGACCGCGTGGGCGGAGGAGATGCCTTTGCCGCTGGGCTGTTGTTTGCGTTGAACCATAACGACTACGCGGGACCACTGGAGGCACTTCAGTTCGCCACTGCCAGTTCGTGCCTGGCACATTCAATCCTCGGCGATTTCAATTTCAGCAATCGGACTGAAGTGGACGCGCTAATGGCGGGCTCCGGCACCGGCCGAGTTGTCCGATAACGCCTGGAAAGCAGGCTTACTTTTCGACGTAGTCAACCACGCAGCTGACTCGGTTGTCGGACCAGCTGAAGTCGAATGTTCGCCCATTGGCCATAGCGCTGGTCATCGCCAGAAAGGCCGCGACGCACGGCAGAATCAATAATCCCATGACTGGTACGGCAGTAAGTTTGCGGAGAAAAGATCCGTGCTGTCCTGCGCGAAGCGCCAGGTTCAGCAGCACCGCGCAGAGCCACAGAATTCCCAGTGCAACGCACACAGCCATGACGCGGTTTTTTTTCAGAGCTGACTCGATGTCACTCAAGATCTGTTCTTCGGTGGCCTCCGGGAATTCAATCAGGGCATAAGTCTGCCGCATCGGCGTCGGATTGCCCGCAGTATCGATAACCTCCGTACGGGTATATGTCTTCCTGAAAGAATTGAGAATAGCACGGTCGGTCACATTCAGATCGACGACTTTCTCCCAGTCAGCAGCTGCAGAAAAATCGGCGAAGACCTTTTCTGTGACTCTGTCCTTCAGTGTCTCAACAATGACAGCGCGCAGGGCCTCTGCCGCCGGAATACTGGCTTCGATGAATTTCGACTGCACCACCGTCTGTCCGATTCCAGGGTTGTCAATCCATTCCGGGGGCTCAGTCGGCTCCGGCAACTCTGTGAGCAGATTATCCTGGGTGTTAGCCTCTGCTGTCAGCTGAGCTTCCCCGTCGGCGGCTTGCCACACATGCGACAACGCTGACAGCAATGCACGAAAACCTGAAGGACTAAAAGCGTGACGGATCACAGGACCAGCAGTCTGTGGCGCGGTTGCCGACAGAGGAATAAGCGCATAAGCCTGCTGTAGTTCAGGCGAAATGGATGCGTTTAGCATTGCAACAGCGTCAGCCCCCTTCGTGCCAAGCAGTCCCGCTACGAAATCCTGGGACAACGGCAACACAAGCATGTCGCCTTTGTCCAGTTGTGAGGTCATCGAACGACCGGCCGATCCAAAAGTGCTAGTTTCGGTCACGTCTGCCGTTGCAAGTGATACACGATGCAGGTCGGCATCCACAATACTTTCATCGACCATGACTCGAAAGCCGGAACCAGCCAGCCCCCGGGTCAGCCTGTCCGCGATTTCAAAGCGGCTTACCAGAGTCAAGACCACGCAGATGGCCGCAGCAAGACCTGCCATATGAAGAATTCCGCGAGGTGCGGAAGACATCCGTCGCAGCAGCAGAAAGCCAACGACCGCCAGAATCATCAGCGTAAGCATGGTAGATTTACTCCGACTTCCAGTTGTAATGGCCTGCCCGCAGCAACCGCCTGGATCCAGTGCCGAGCCACAACACAGCGTTAATGAAATGAGGCCTGCTCGGCTTTCGCCAACGGAACCTGTGGATTAACCGACCGTGGGGGGACCGGATCTGTCGTGGGCGACGGGGCCGGTGAAAGTCTTCTGTCTTCCACCTGTGTCCAGCCAGCTGATAACTGCACGACTGCCGAAATGGCGAGCGCCCAAGTTGCTCCCAGTGCTTCAGGAAAAGAAAAATCCTTCAGCATTCCCGTAATGATGATACCAATGACCAATGTGAACAATGCGCTGGAAACTCGAAACCGAGCCTTCCGAAAACTATCAATCTGCCACCACCAGCGTCGAGCCGAAAATAACGCGGCAAAGAATATCATGAAGCACGCGACTGTCGGAAATTGGCTTCCATCTGAGACAGCAACACGGCCGATGAGCACACGGCCACTGCTATGACTTCCATGAAACAGTTCGTCATGACTGATAAGCAAATATTCGGGCAGCACCGCGGCCAGAAAGCCAACGCCGAGACCGAGGCTTCCAAGACAAAGTCTGCGTGTAAAACTGTCGCCACTCCGACCTTCCCAGATCTTTGAGGGAATGATCAGTGCCCATGCTGCCAGCATTGTGACGGCAGCAAAATAGACGGCCTGAGCACTGTCTTCCAGTAGATTTGTCGTAAAAAAGACGGCAGCAGTCACGAGGCCCGACGCGGCCAGAGACACGGAGATGGACGTGGACACATCGGTGGCACGGTGCGTTTTCCCAATTTCCCGAAGAGTCGCAGGCGTATAGACGCGGTCTCGAGTATTTCGTGTCACGGGTCGCGCGGACATCGGTTTTGTCGGAACGGCAGCCTTTGCGGTGGGCGACGCCTTTTTCTGACGGCGAGCAGGCGCAGGTGGCGGAGTTGAAGCCTTCGTGTATGGCCCCGAACTGGCAGAAAACGGTTCGCCGACAAAAATGCTCAGTAGCTGATAGCCCAAATAGGCGACTCCACCAACCATGCCTCCAACCGCAACCGAACGCCACATCCCGGACTCCAGAATCAGCCATGCTACGGCACCGCCCACAACCCACTGCAATGGCGTTGGAATCGCGTTCCAGAATCCGACAAGAACTGCAACTCCGGCCGGGCCAGCTTGCACGGACTCCGTATCGATTTCCACGATAGTCTCAGATTCCATCGATCGTACACGCTCAGAACGCAACTCGGCTGGTACAGGGGTTGCCTTCGCTAATGGCACAGGAGCTGTCATGTCGGCCGCGGCCACAACATTGCGGAACTGTCGCTGAAGTTCTTCGCTACTACTGGTCCTCCGGGCCGGATCCTTTTCCAGAGCCGCTGACAGAACCGGACGAATCTCCTTCGGAAGGCGGGACAAGTCAGGTTCCGCCGTCAGATGTTTCATCAGAATCTCGGCTGCCGTCTGACCGTCGAACGGCACTTTGCCGGTGAGCATTTCGTACAGCATGATGCCCATTGCGTAAACGTCGACTTCTCGGCCATAGCGGCCCTTGGCAACTTCAGGCGCCATATAGTACACCGTCCCGACACTCTGAGTCTGAGCGCTGCGGCGACTTTCTGAGATGTACTTGGACAGTCCGATATCACCAATTTTCACACCACCGGGATCCTGAAAGACATTAGCCGGCTTCAGGTCTCGATGCACAATACCGCGGTCATGTAAAAAACTAAGTCCGGCCGTTATCCCGTCAAGCCAGAAAAGCACTTCTTCCAACGGCATTCCGCTGGGGTAGTCCTGCAGTACCTCATAAAGGCCGCGACCACTGACGAATTCCATGACCACCCAGTAATCGTTGTCAGTGTCCTGTTTGATGTCGAAGATCGTTACAAGGTTGGGGTGCTTGAGATTAAGACACTGCCTGACACCACGAAGCTCGATATCAAGATTGTTATTCAGTAACTTAAGAGCCACTTCCTTACCGGCGTCGCTCAACGCGTAATACACCTCACCAAATCCACCGCGGTGGACGGCACGCTTGATGGTGTATCCATCAAGAGGACGTGCTTCTGGTGCAAAGGTGAATTTCATAATTTCGGTCCAGCCCGGATTTCGTTTTGTTTTATGCGAGAACAGTTGAATTTGAATGAGTCGCTGAGTGCAGCACGCTATTCCATCTGCTCGACTCGAAACCTGAGTTCTTCTCCTGTTACCACGCAACCGTGTTTGAGTTCAATGGAATCGTTTGCGACCTGCCCGTTAACACTCAGAGCGACCTTCGACCGACAGCGCAGCATACCGTCACCGGCAAACAGGACAACAACGTCAGACCATTGCGTGCAACAAACATGATGGTCTTTCCGCGGCCCCAGCAGACAATGATCCGCCAGCAGGATGATACCGTCAACACTGTGTGACGGTCGATGATCACTTTCAAAGTTGATTATGGCGGAAGTGCTCAGAATACTGGGAATTCGAAACCCTAGTCGCACTCGTTCTGCCAGCTGGATTTCATCACCGCTGCAAAGAACAGTATCCTGACTGACCGTCCGCCCCGAGACCGCCGTTGACTGATGCGCCGTCAGCCGCCATTCTTCACCGTTCCGTTCGATGGAAGCATGCTTTCGCGAAATATCGGCCAGCAGGGCAATATCAGCGGATTTTTCTTCAAATGACGGCGCGCCGACGACAAAGGATTCACCAACACATAGTTGCCATGCACCGACACCGTCGATCCACAGCATAAACTTTCTGGACGGACTTATCGCCACCGCATTTCCTTTGAGAGCCGTTTCCCGTTCGGGCACACAGGTATCGCAACACCAGCGATTCTGTCTGTGTTGACTGTCCAGTTGGAGAGTGCCCGAATTCATTGTATCGAATCGCTGAGGAGTAACGTCGTCCTGATGTGACTTCGTTGGAACGTGAATTTGTTTACTTTGGATCAGTATTGTTTGTGACCGGAGGCAATTTGCAGCATGAAAATGCTCCGAGCTCAAGCCTTTGAGCCCGGAGCAAGTGTGTGTCCCGGTTCAGCGGCGGTTTCCCGTCCCGCCATGCTGAATCTGATTCAGTGAGATTCCTGGAATCGCTTACGCTTTGATCTGCTCGTCCTGACGCGATCAGCGTGCCAGTAAATCAGATTGAGCTGTTGCTGTCCGCTTCTGCCACGGTTTCGTCAGCCACAAGACCAAAATGCTGATCAATTTCGGTCACAACATCCGTCTGCAATTCGACGGATTCCACTTCGACAGGAATTCGTCCCAGGACATGGCCTTCCGTTTCGAGCATTGATTCCCGAACATCCAGCACATGATTCAGGTCCTTGATCAACCCCTCGACACGAGCGAGCTTCGTGTCATCAACTTCGATGTTGTTGACCGCTTCCGCTGCCTGAATCGTCTTCAAACGAGCCTCGACCTGAGACACAAGTACGGACAGTTCCTGCTTTCGTCCCAGCATGCTATCCAGTTTCTGCTGATTGGCTCTCAACGTCTGCTTCTGAGCCGTCAGAATCTGCCGATCACGTTTCACAGCATCTTCGCCCGCGCGAAATGCCTCAAATCGCTGGGACAGATCAGATTCCACCTCGCCACGAGTATATGACACGTGACGATAAGTGAACTTGTCACCTGAACTGCTGAGATCAGATCGCAAAGCGATAATCGCGTCTTTCTGGCCGGTCAGATGAGATTCCTTTTTGACAATATCGCGTTCCAGGTCCTTTACGTCGACACTCTGCTCGGCCACCACGGTCATGTGCTGACGAATCTCAGGCATCAGTTTGTCGATCTCATTGCGGATCCGATCGAGTTCGAATTCCGGTGTGATCTCAGACTTCACCGCATCCCGGACATTTGTGCACGCCGTCGTGGCGTAACTGAACATGTCCTTTCCCAGGACAAATCCGGCAACAAGGGTCGCAGCCAGCGATCCGACAATCATTTTCTTCAACATCGTCTCTCTCCTGAACGTCAAACACTGTGGGAAACACACACACACACACACATGTGACGCAAACGATCGTCACACTCTCTGATTCGCCACACCTTCAGAATGCCTGGCCGATTTTCGGCATTTTTCCTGAAAATTGCCGGGAGTCACGAAAACCAGAAGAAACCAAGCACTTTCGCCGCGCCGAATGATGTAATTCGACGACTGTCGAAGATTCCTGGCAGAATTCTTTGAACTGCTGAACAAACGGGTGCGTTAAGGATCCTGTATTGGCGAAGTGCGACAACCTGTTCAATTGCGAAAGAATCTTTACTCAAACGGCGGGAGAGAAAAATGAAGACAGACAGACAACCTGCTGCCCGACCAATGAAAAAATGTCGATTCATGGCTGGCCTGACTTTAAGCACCTGTGGTGTCGCCACCATGTTGATGGTCGCAGCCGGAACCTTGCAACACCTCGGCATAAACGGACGACTTTCATTGCCCGCTGTCGGCATATGCATGATTATTGGCCTGATGCTTCTTGGCGGAGGCTTCGGAATCATGGCCACATCCTCTGCAACGTTTGACGACCACGAATTCGACCGGCTGATGGAAGCTGGAAATCTACCAGTCGTGACGCCACAGGATGAATCGCGTGGATTTGAAATTCTCCAACACACAAATGCTGATGAGCACGTACTGAACGATCTGCTGCCGACACACGAACCGCAGGCTGAACTCACGAAGCTGGCGTGTAAGAATGGAGACGTCCGCGTGCAGAAACCGACTTCTCACAGCGTACCAACGCCGCAGACAACGGCCTGAACAATCTGTTCACCACACGCCCTGGCAACTCGACGCGTAACTGAGGGATGTACGGGAAATGACGTTGTCTGGAGTCCCTGGCTCACGCATGGGGTGCCCGGTGCGTGCAACGACTTCTAAGCACAACACAGGCTGAGGGTGAACATTTTCCCTGTCCGACCTGGAAACTTGTTATCATCACGTCGATTTTGTCTCGACACCCAAATGCTGACGCAGCATGATGTTTCGTTATCTGCCAGGACTGAACCCCAACAGATTCAGATTCAGTATAGATCATCGAGCAGCACACTAAATTTATTCTGCACGGGAACTGACAACCAAGGTCAACGGTAAGATCCATGGGGCACGTCCGTCCTGGTGCTGACGGACAGCAGGAACGCAGTCTCTGGAATCGTATGCTGCCAACGACTGGACCGAAGGACTGGCATGAGCATCGACTGGAGAACGACCGACTGCTGGCTGATGGGTGAAGCGTCAGTGGGGTCAAAGATCGCTGATCACGTCAAGGTTCTGTGCGACGACATAGGAGTGCGCTGGGCAGGCACTGATAACGAATTCGCGGCCGCGGAATATGTCGCCACGCAGTTTCAACTGCTCAATCTGCAGGATCGGTCTGTCGAAACATTCAGTTTGCGCACAGCTGACTGCCATGCTGCATCACTGAAAGTCGTCACTGAGAACGCGTGGCGCATTGACACTCGCCCATGTCTGTTCTGCCCGTCGATTGACGTCGAAGCCCGACTGGTGAATGTCGGTTACGGCATGCCGCATGAACTTAAATCGCTCGGAAATGTGCTTTCGGGCTGCGTTGCCTTGATCAAGTCCGAATACGAACCGTTCACCGAGCCGCGTCTGCTCACCGTCCGACTCAGAGATCTTGCGAATGCAGGTGTGGTTGCGGCCGTCACAGGCAGCCCGCACTATGGGCGTCGAATGAGTCACACGTCTGCCTCGGACTGGCGAGACGATGCGACGTTGGTACCACTTCCACTGGTCCAGACTTCCCGGGAAGACGCGGCTCGCCTGCAGGACCGCGCTGTTGCCGGAGCCAGAATTTCCGTTCGAGTTGACTCTGATCTTCGGAGTACAACGTCCTGGAATACGCTGGCAAAACTACCGGGGGCGCTGATCCCGGAACAGAGCATTGTGCTGGGAGCTCACCACGACACAACACCTGATTCGCTCGGAGCCAACGATAATGGTGCGGGCGTGGCAGTGCTGCTTGAGACCGCACGGCTGTTAGCTGGTGTCTGCAATGCGATGGACGTTCACCCCGGCCGAACAATCCAATTCGTGTCATTTGGCGCAGAAGAGCAGGGACTCCAGGGTTCGACTGCATTCGTCGAGCGTCACTTTGGCCCTGAGCCGAAACCACAATTCATGCTGGCTCTTGATGAACTGGCCACAGGACCGATCAAAGGCACCGTGCTGCAGTTTCCTGAACTGCAGGAGCTGATTCAGGACCAGTTGAGCGACCTGAACGAAGGCCTGCAGTGTCATGTACTGTCACAACTGGATGCGTCCGGAGATATGTTTCCGTTCGCACGTCGTGGGATTCCGTCTTCGTTTTTGTGGCGATGGCGGTTTGTCGGTCGGCACCCGGAAACGGCGTATGGGCACAGCAACGCGGATACTCCGGACAAGTTGCGCGTTCGCGAGCTAAAGGATTATGCCGGCATACTGGCCAGATTCCTGCTGCGCCTGTCGCACGTTCCGTCTGCGGACTGGCCCGAAAACCGATTGGACATTAACGAAATTGTGAAACGTATCGAAGCCGAACGAGGTGCCGTGTTTCGCACGATGTAGGACTGCAACGCCGCGGCTGGCCGTGAACCGGCGCGTGTCAGGACATGTCAGCCTGAACCCCCTGCAAGAATGTACTCACAGCAAAGGGCCATATTGCCGGACGAATTTTCTGATCGCGTGAACACGGCACTGGATGGCAGTGCATTATCCGTTCAGCCCCAGAATTTGAAGACTGTCACGTTGAATCAAAGCTTCAATCTCATCAGCCTGCAATCGCGGCAGAGAAGTTCCTTCAACCTGTTCATTCAACTTTCTCATACCATCAATCGATGCATCCACAGTCGTGAATGGATAATCACTGCCAAACAACAACTTGTCCCAGACGCCATATTCCTGAACCAGCATCAGACTGTGATACAGCTGAAACGGCCGATAATGTAATGCACTGACATCGGTGTAAACGTTTGTGTGCTTGCGCACCACCGCGACACATTCGTGTTCATACGGATGACCAAGGTGTGCCATGATCATTTTTACATCCGGAAAACGGATTGCCACACAATCCAGATGTCGCGGCAACGTACACTCCAGCGGCGCCTGCGCGATAAACGTCGTACCGGTGTGCAGCAGCACAGGAAGTGAGTGCTGCGTGGCATATTCCCACAGGGGATTAAGTCGTTCATCATCCGGTTGAAATCCGGCATACATGGAAAGCAGTTTTATCCCCCGCAATCCAAGTTCCTGATGACCGTACATCATTTCCTGCTGCCATCCATCCTGAGTAGGGTCCAGCGACAGGAAGCCAATCAACTTCTCAGGATGAGCTGACACGTACTCCGCCACATAGCGATCATCAACCCACAGGCCGCTCAGTCGTGCCTTGCCACCGAAGACGATTGTTCGGTCAACCTGAGTGGCCCCGGCCATGTATTCGTCATAGCGCACCGTCAGATCCACTTCAGCCCCCGCTCGTGCCCGACGCGCCTGCTGCTGAAAATCATCATTAAAATGCGTGGGATACTGCCACGTGTGGCTGTGTACGTCGACGATCATTTTCACCTCACAACTGTATGAGATCTGCAACAATACAATCGCAAATATCGTTCATGGAGACAACAGTCGAGGAAATTCATTCTCCTGATTCGGCGGGATGTATCGGAATCTCGCCTCAACAGACAGCATCACCGAAAGGCCGAATGATTCGGACCACTGGCTCTGAGGATACTTTATGTTAGCCTTTCAATGCTGGGCACTGGCGGGTCCAGTGGTTCACCAGAGGAAAACAGACTGTCCGGGAAAGGCCACTGAACATGCTTGTGGGATATGTCAGTGATGAACGTTACGTCGCGTTGGCTGATGTACTGTTCGAATTTCGAAGCCATGACGGCGTTGTCGCAGCCCAATCCGGAATTTCAGGGGCTGTCTACGCGGATATTTCACCGGGCGACTATGAAGTTGTCCTGGGCCGGAGTGGATATGGTTCAAAAATCGTCGCCGTCCAGATTCAGAAAAACATCCCGTATCAGTTCCGTCTGTTGTCGGACGGTCTGCTGGGTTACGTCTGGCCTCGCTGTGTAAAGTCCGGTGAGCAGTCTGAATTTCGAGTACACGCAGTCGAAGAATACGAACTGGAACTCCGGCGTTACGGTGCAGAGAAAGAGTTCATCCGCCGCATCGGTACGTTCGACGAACACGGACCGCGCGCCACGATGCAGATTACTCCCGACGGCGATTACACGCAGACCGGTATCGAATGGAACAAACATGGCTACCACAGCAAAGCGCTGAATCAGTTTATTAGAGCTCCTGATCGTTCCGGCTTGTATTACTTCCATGCACGATGCAAATCGGGACTGTCATTCACATTCCCATGGGTTGTAGCTCCTGACAGGCCGCGTTCTAAAGTTGCAGTGCTGGCGTCAGACATCACATGGAACGCGTACAACAGCTTCGGTGGTCGCAGCAACTATATCAATGCAGACAAACTACCACCGACACCCATCATCAACTCACGTCTGGAACTCAAGCGATATACGCAGCAGGAACACCGCACTTACGATCAGGACATCTATGAACCTCTGTCGCTGGAACGACCGGATCCGTACAACCACATCGCTGAAAGCGAGCAGCTGACCGATCCGATTGCCGGTCGCCAGGGTTGCCATCTGGCAGCCGCTGAATGGCGGCTACTGGGCTGGATGGAACGTAAAGGACTGGATTACGACTTCTACGGTGAAACACAGTTTCACTTTGACCAGGTTCCGCTGGATGAATACCGCGTGCTGGTCATCAGCACTCATCCGGAATACTGGTCGGCAGACATGTACTTTCGACTGAAACGCTGGGTATTCGAAGGCGGTGGGCGTTTGATGTACCTTGGCGGTAACGGCCTGAACTGCGAGGTCGAGTTTCTCGACGATCATCGCGTCGTATACCAGAACACGAACTGGAGTCACTCGGAACCACAGTTCGCCCCCGATGGAAGTGAATACGAAAGCCGTTTCGCCAAACGGCAGGAATCAGAAGCCAATTTGCTGGGAGTCGTTTTTACGTTTCCGGGAATCATGACTGCTGCACCGTATGAGGTGACGATGGCGGATCACTGGTGCCTTGAAGGAACGGGCCTGAAGAATGGCGACATCTTCGGACAGAAGAGTCTGCATCTGCGGGTCCCCGGCGGAGCCTCCGGTCATGAGACGGACAAGGTGTCGGCATCATCGCCATCAAATGCACAGGTGCTGGCCAGGGGGCTGAACCCCGATGGCGGTGGTGCAGAAATTGTAATTCATGAACCTGACGGAGGGGGTGCGGTGTTTTCCGTGGGGTCCATCTGCTGGCCGAGTTCTGTGCTTGTCGATGAATCGGTCTCAAGAATTACAGAAAATGTTCTGCGACGATTCATGGACTGAACATTGCAGACAGAAAGCGTGCTGCATGTCAGGAAGGGGGCGAATGTGCTGGTTGGATATGTCAGTGACGAAGACTACGTGGCGCTCGCCGGGGTGGAGTTCGAATTCGAACGCGGTGGGGTGGCGTTGACAGCGGCTTCCTGCGCATCAGGAGCGATATATGCCGACGTCGAACCGGGCATCTGGCAGGTTACGCTTTCGAAGCCGGGGTATACCGCTAAGCGTGGGGATGTGAAAGTCTCCGTCAGCGAAGTGATTCCATTTCGCCTGCTGTCGGATCGCATGTATGGCTTCATGTGGCCCAAATGGAGTCGATCCGGAGAAACGTCCGAATACTGCGTGCACAGCACAAAAGAGTTTCGGCTGGACCTCTGGCACTACGGCTGGAAAAAAAAGTTCATTTGCAGTTTCGGATGGTGCGATGAACACGGACCGAAGGCCATGACTCAGATTCTGCCCGACCACGACTTCACCCAGACCGGAGTCAACTGGAATCGTACGGGCTACAGTCTGAAGCACCAGAGACACAGCATCCCGGCACCGGAACGATCGGGACTGTACTACCTGCATGCAACGACACGCGATGGTGAGTTCTGTTCATTTCCATGGATCGTTTCGCCGCGCGAGCCTCAGGCGAAGATCGCTGTCCTGTCGTCCACGATTACACAAAACGCATACAACCGATTCGGCGGACGCAGCAACTACTTTAATCAGGACGGTCTGCCGGATCGTCCCGTCGTCAATTCACGTCAGGACCTGAAACGCTACACTCAACCGGACACATGGCCCTTTGAAGAAACAGCCGCGCCCCTGTCATTTCAACGTCCGGAGCCGTCCAGCTGCGTTCCCGAAGACACTCAGATTGCGGACACAATTGCCGGTCGCACCGAATCCATCTTCGCACCTGGCGAATGGCGACTGCTTGGCTGGATGGAGCGCGAGGGCTTCGACTATGACCTGTATTCCGAAACCGAACTGCACTTCGACCGTCTGCCGCTGGAAGCCTATGAAGTCCTTGTGCTGAATCTTCATTCCGAGTACTGGTCGCCTCAGATGTACACTCGCGTGAAGCAGTGGGTCCATGGACAGGGTGGGCGGCTGATGTATCTCGGCGGATGCGCCCTGTATGCAGAGGTCGAGTTTCAGGACGATGCGACAATGCTTTGTCGTCGCGAGGGCAAATACAGTCTCCGTGGCGAGCCCGAAGCCAGACTGTTAGGTGTCTCCTACACACATTCCGGATTCCAGACCGGGGCGCCGTATCGTGTGCTTAATAATGACCACTGGGTCTTCGCAGGCACCGGCCTGAACAACGGGGATCTGTTCGGTATGAGAAGCCTGCATGAACGCTGCCCCGGCGGCGCGTCAGCCCACGAACTGGACAAGATCAGCAGGAACTCACCCGACAACCTCGTGCATCTTGCCAAAGGCACAAATCCAGATGGTGCAGGTGCAGACATGACGATCTACGACACCCCCTCCGGCGGGAGCGTCTTTGCCACCGGTTCGCTGTGCTGGACGCTGTCCCTGCCGATCGACGACGGAACTTCAACTGTCACGCGCAATGTTCTACGTCAGTTTCTCGAAAGAAAAACGTGACTCCCACGCGCTCACAATTCCATTCCGATTCGCCAACCAGTGTCCGCTGGTTCGTGCTGGGCATTGTGTCATTCGCCGCCGCCAGCGCATATCTCACTCGATACTGTATTTCTGCGGCCAACACCACAATCCAGCGAGATCTTGAATTCAGCGACTCGCAGATGGGTGAACTGATGAGCGTATTTGCGGTCGGCTACCTGTTGTGCCAGGTCCCCGGCGGCTGGCTGGGGAACCGATTCGGCACGCGTTTCGCCTTCGCATTTCTAAGCGTGTGCTGGTCATTCAGTAATGTCTGGTCAGCAATGGCATCTGCGTTCCAGATGCAGTGGGCCTCGAGGTTTTCGCTGGGGCTTTTTCAGGCCGGTTTGACACCGATCTCTGCCAGGATTCTGAAGGACTGGATTCCACTGCAGTGGCGAGGACGCAGTAGTTCATGGATTACCGCGTCAATGTCCGTAGGCGGCGCGTTCACCATGGTATTGACGGGCTGGCTGCTGGGCCAGGGTTACGGCTGGCGAGCAATATTTTCAGTATACTCACTGGTAGGAGTTGCATGGGCCGTGGGCTTCTACTGGTACTTTCGCACGTTCCCGCAGGATCACCGCAGTGTGAATCAGGCAGAGTTGACTTTGATCCGCAAGTCCGACCGATCCGCTGACGGCACGACAGAACTCAGGGAATACCAGCCGATACAGGAAGACGTTGTGACGCAGCACGAGACATCTCACCACGTTCTGATGCTGAACATGCTGAAATGTCCGGGGATGTGGGGGCTCTGTGTTCAGTCGTTCTTTCGCGCAGCCGGTTATGTTTTCTTCGTAACGTGGTTTTTCGCATTTCTGGAATACGTCTACGACATCGACAAAGCCGAAGCCGGTTTGCTGAACAGTCTGCCGCTGATCGCGGTGGTCGTCGGCAGCATTGCCGGTGGAATCATCGTAGACTGGCTGTTTCAAGTGAGCGGCAGCAAATGGATCAGCCGCAGTGGAACTGCAATTGTGTCGCTGTCCGTGTGCGGATTTCTGACAATGGCGTCTGCCTGGACATCATCAGCCACGGAACTTTCCGTTGTTATCGCAATAGGAGCACTGTTTTCCGGAATCGGTTCACCCGCTGCATGGACTGCAACAATCGATATCGGCGGCAGGCACACGGCGGTTGTTATGGCAGTCATGAACATGGCGGGCTGCCTGGCAGGCGTATTGCTCCCGCTCCTGCTGGGCAATTGGTTTGAACAAATCCGGGAGACCGACGGAAACTGGAACCTGGTGATTTATCTGCACGCCGTCTTTTATTTTTCCGGCGCACTGAGTTGGATTCTTGTAAATCCGTTGAGGACGATCGAAGACGGCCATGCTGTTTGATACACACACCAACCTGATGTGGTACCCGGAACATCTCTCGGATGAGTTCGTTGAATTCGCATGGGAAGCGAAGCGCGCCAAGATGAAACTCTCCAAAGATGTCTATTTTGCCGGCAACGAAGCCAAAGAAGCCAACGCTTTCGATTCGAAACCGGAACAACTGCTGTTAGCAACAGCCGACGTCGACAGGGCGATTGTGTTTGGAATTAAGGCCCCGTTCACCGGAATCAACTGCGACCAGGAACTCATCGCCCGCTTCGTCGCGGCACACTCTGACAAGTTTGTCGGCTGGTGCTCCGTCGACCCGAACGACACGAACTGTGTCGAACAACTCGAACACTACGTCAACAACCTCGGTCTGCGGGGCTTGAAGTGTTCACCGATCTATCAGAACTGGAACCCGCAAGACCCGCAGCATCTACCGTTGTTCAGAAAGGCTGAATCGTTGGGGATTCCGGTGAACATTCACCAGGGTACGTCCTTTGTCCGGACCGGACCGCTGAAGTATGCCAATCCGATCCAGCTGGAAGACATCGCCATTACGTGTCCGGATCTGCGAATTGTCATCAGTCACATGGGGCATCCATGGGAAGATGAATGTGTCGTACTGATTCGTAAGCACCCGAACCTCTACACCAACATATCGGCCCTGCATTACCGGCCGCTGCGTCATTATCAGGCATTCATGACGGCCATCGAATACGGAGTGGAACACAAGCTGATCTTTGGTTCAGACTTTCCGTCAGCCACCGCGGCGCAGGTGATCTCCGGCCAGAAGAAGATCAACGATGTTGTTGCCGGAACCAGTTTCCCAAAGGTTCCCGACGAAATAATTCACAACATCATCTATGAAAACTGGAAATCATTTCTGCCGGAATACGTGTGACGCACGATCAGATCCAATCTTTGATTAATGTTCCGGGCCTTAAACTTTCTGACGCCCTGCAATCAGACCTCCCCCATGAAGATCACTCGAATCGAAGCCATTCCGATCAACGTGCCACTCAAACCCGGCATGACGACAAAGACGTCTCATGGTGAACATGCCACGTCGCCGTATGTGATCGTTCAGGTTCATACGGACGCTGGATTGACGGGACTCGGCGAAGCTACGGTCGCACCACGCTGGAGCGGTGAAACAAGCCAGAGCTGCGTAGCTGTCATCCATGGACTGATTGCTCCCGTGCTGACAGGTGAAGACCCAACACGGGTCAATCACCTGAGACGTCAGATCGAAGGCGTAGTGCGTTTGAATCCGTTTACCAAAGCCGCCGTGGAAATGGCGCTCTGGGACCTTGCCGGCAAGACCGCGGGCATCCCGGTTTATCAATTGCTGGGTGGTAAGGTTCGTGAAGAAATGCCAATCAGAATGGTGATCGGATCAATCGACATCCCGCAGGCGGTTGAACTGGCAAGAAAGTTCCTGGACAACGGCGTCAAGTGCCTGAAGGTCAAAGTGGGTCTTGACCCGGATCAGGATTTTGAACGCGTACGAGCGATTCGGGAACTGGCTGGGACCGACATACCAATCAGTGTCGACGCAAATTGTGGCTGGACCGTGCCACAGGCAAGACAGATGCTGCAGCGACTGAGAGAGTTCAACATCCTGTTCGCTGAACAACCGATTCCAACAGCGGACCGATCGGAACTGGCAGCGCTCAGGCGGCACACGGACATTCCCATTATGGCCGACGAAAGTGCTTTCACCTGCGGCGACGTATGGCATCTTACCGCAGAACGTGCTGTCGACATCATCAGCGTATATCCCGGCAAAAATGGCGGGCTTCTGGCGACGGTGGAAGCTGTGCACGTCGCAAAGGCAGCGGGAATTCCATGCGCCATGGGCAGCAATCTGGAACTGGGAATTGGCACCTCCGCGATGCTGCATCTGGGAGCGGCTCTGCCGACAATAACAAGCGAACGGTTTCCCGGTGATTTCATCGGTCCGCTGTATCATGAAGCCGACATGCTGAGAACGCCTCTGATACTGGGACCGTCTGCCGCACGCGTTCCGGAAGGCCCCGGACTCGGCGTGGAACTGGACGAACAGCAACTCGAACAATACCGGGACCACAGCAGTGTGGCGCGAGGAACAGGGAGTGTCAGCAGCATCACTTTTGAGGGGTAAACTGTTCAATCCACAATGTGGTTTCCGCCTATTTGTCTGACCCGTCGTCTGCTGAGCCCAGACAGCTGGCAACGGCACCGGCCACATATGTTGGCACACATGTGTTGGCACCATACCACCAGTGTGAAATTTCAAACACGAACGTCAGGATCAGCCCGATGGTTCCTGCCGCAAGTCCGATCATCGCGCTGGACGTAGATGCTCGTTTCACGGACATCCCCAGCAGAAATATCCCTAACTGCAGCCCAAAGAACATGCCGGCGATCTTCATAATGAGCGGAAACACATTGCCGCCCTTAAAGTAAAATATGATCGCGACCGAAACTGAAAGCAGCCCGAAAACGCAGCACAGCATACGGCTGTGGCGAAGTTTCAGATGCCGATCTGCCTGCCAGTCACAGACGACGGACGCCGTCATGGAATTGATCCCGCTGTCGATGCTGCTCATGGCCGCCGCAAACAAACCTGCCAACAGCAGGCCCAGCAGGCCCGGCACGGACAGCTCCGTCATCACAAATCGCGGCAACAGATGGTCCTGATGCTTGTCACGCTCTAATTCGTCATACAATGAATCGGCACCAACGGCAGCTGTAACTGATTCGCCAGACGGCGGCCTGATCTGAGTACCGGAAAGCGTATTCTGCTGCTGATAGAAAGCGAACAGTGTGCTGCCAGCCAGAAAGAACACTCCACATACAATCCCCACCATTAACCCATTGACAACAAGAGCCCAGCCGGCAGCCGTCTGGCTGGGCATTGAGACGTAACGCTGCACGGAGCCAAAATGAACGGCGTGACCGGCAAGATAAACGAACACACCGAACGCAGTTGCGGCCCAAAGATTGCCGTGCTCAGCATTCAGAGATGTTTCAAACATTGCGAATCGACCATGCTGGTTACCGACCTGCCAGATCGTAGACCATCCCCCGTCAACCTTGCCGACCGCCAGAACCAGGACCGTCAGCATCCCGCCTCCCAGTGCAACCGCCTGAATGGCGTCGGTCCACACGACCGCTTTGACACCGCCGAGCGTTGTATAGATAGTGGCAAACAATCCAATTCCGATCAGCAGGCCGACCGTCTGTGTCTGCGACAGGTCAAACACCGCTTCCAGAATCACCCCCACCGCACGCAGCATATTGCCCATCCAGCCGACCGTATAGAGCATGAACAACACGCTGCAAACCAGCCGCAATCTCCGGTCAAAACGTCGTTCAACGTACTCATAAGAACTGGTTGCCCCCAGCTGAAAATAGATCGGCAGAAAGAACTTCCAGACAATCGGCGAGACCACGAACGGTATAAACAAGATCGCAAGGTACAGGTGATAGTCACCGTACGCTGCTGTACTTGGCAGCCCCACAAACGACAGCGAGCTGAACGTGCCGGCAAATAATGACAAGCCGATTGGCAGCCAGTGCATCCGGCGACCTCCCAGAAAATAGTCATCATTCGAATGCTGTCCGCGGGCAAACCACAGGCCGAGTGCAAACACGACCACCAGGTACCCAAGGCAGATAGCCCAGTCGATCAGGCTCAACGAGTTCATTTTGTAATTCCTCTGCAGCTTTATTGCCCTTACAGCGTTTCACCCTGATCTGTGGCCGCGAAGAACGTCTTCAATAGCAGTTTCGTTACTCCCACGAGCCAGTATCGTCTACGACAACAAGCAACCTGCCCTTAGCCATCCAACAGGCGGCGTTGCTGGAGATGCAGGAGAAAATCAAACTCATTCCGTATTTCGCACCGGAAAGTTCTCTTCGCCGCGATTGGCGAATCCCCATTCGGCCGGCCTATATCGAATGGACAGTTCCGGAGACAACAGACGTTTCCCCTGCTGGTTCAGACTCTGCATGGCTCGGTTCAGAATTCCGGTTGTCAACAGCGTGCGGTCCACGGGGTAAGCCGGTTGTTTCGTATGAATCATATGTTCAATCCCGCGCAACAGATGTTCAAAGTGTCCGAACGGTTTTTTTTCTTCCAATCGAAACCAGCAAGCAAACGGCTGTGTGTGTGCAGATATTCGACAGGCAACCGAGAACTGTCCAGCCACACCGTTCAGCATAGCAACGGTCGCACGGATTCCGTCTGCATATTCGATCAGGTAGAACACCGCTGTCGCCGGGTTGAGCCGCTCCTGCAGTTTGTCTGTAGATCCGTCAAACGTGGCTACAGCAGATTCCAGAAGTTGCCGATCCCACTTCCCGTCTTTTTCTGCCTGCCAGATCTGTTCGCCTTTCAGCGCCGTAACTGCAACGATTCCGGTTTCTCCTCCCTGACGACGTTCCACAATTGACTGCAGTGCTTCAATCGCGTGAAAACCGTAGGCTTCTGCGCCGCCGTAACCGACCACAAAAGCGTCTTCGACTGCACTGCCAACCGGCAGTTCCGTGGCCGGGTATCGCCAGGCAACGGGCAGTGACGAGCCGGCCATAAACGGAATTTCGTGGCCGGCAGCGGTGTCATACATATGTTTGGCATCCGACCAGTTCCAGGATAGATGCTTGTCATTGAAGACCGGAACAAATTCACCACATCGCTCCATCGCCGTGACGATCCGATCAAAGAAGTACCGCCGAGGATACATCTTCTGATTTATATCGTTGTCAGGATAATCGCCGTGTTCGCCGATACTCAGCACACCTGCGACCGGAAGACTGTTCCGTCCCTGCGTCACTGCTTCGTCAATTGTTTTCGCAATTCGAAAACCGTGTTTCTTTGCCAGGTCGCGGCTGAGGTCCTTCGCATGAACCTGGTCGGTATATAGCGACACCAGTTCAAGATCCGGACCGGCGCCGCCAGTCTGCCGCCACCCTTCCAGAATCTTGCCGACAAGTACATCCGCATGCGAGTTCGTAAAGTATGTGCTGACAACAGCTGCAACGGGCAACTTCTTCCTGTGCCCATCCGCCCGCAACACCCCTGCACCGGGCAGCATTGCCAGACTACCGGCTCCGATTCGTTGCAGCACCTGTCGGCGACTTGTCGTCATGTCATCCCGATCGTACTCAGACAGAAACCTCGTAAGCGGGGCTGAATGTATTCACGATTCAGGACTTTACAAAACAGTACATCGCCGCATCAGTTCGCAGGAAGATTTGACCGTCCCTGATCGCCGGCGTTGCCAGAATCCGCTCACCAAAATCATGCGAGGACAGAACAGACCCGTCGCGGCCGGCCTTCAGAACTGTGATGACTCCGCGTTCACTGATCAGGTAGACCTTACCGTCGCCTGCGACCAGCGATGCGTAATAGTTACCCGGCCCGCGAGCCCGGCCCTGATTGAGCATTTCACCGGTCGCTGCGTCCAGCATGGTGATAATGCCGCTGTCCTTCACCATATACATCACGCCTCTGTATACAACGGAGCTGGGAACTGTCGGCAGCCCCCGCCGATATGTCCACTCAATATTGGATTCGGTAACATCACCCTTGCCACCGGGGCGTATGGCAGTCGCGGCGTTCTGTGCCAACTCAAATACTCGACCGTGTTTGTCCCATTCCATGCGACTGAGCTTTTCGTCCTGATCAAGATCAATGCGAAAAAACCTTTGCAGGACGGCGCCTTCCGACAACTCAGATTTCGCGACAAGGCCGTCCTTATTTTTGTCGTACGTTGTCAGCGCCTCGTCATAGGGTCCCATAGAAATTCGGCTGGACGGGTCACCGCCCGGAGTCCATGTCGCAATATAAACCAGTCCGTCCGCATAAACCGGCGTTGGGTCCACGATCCGCGACAGCCCGTTGACCCACCATTTCGGTGTACCGGTTTCAATATCATACGCTACAAGCTTCAGTGAGCCGGCGACCACAAGTGACCGATCGTTCGCCGATTCCAACAGAACTGGAGATGAATAGCTCCGGGTAAATCCATCACGCGGGACTTCCCAGCGAGTCTTCCCCGTCAATTTGTCAAAGGCTGTCAGAGTGCAGTCAACATCGTGATCCTCGTTCAGGACCACAAGATCATCTACCAGTATCGGAGAACTGCTGGCTCCAAATTCATCCTGGAACGGACCGAGCCGGCGTTCCCACGACAATTCTCCATCCATGGAGTAGCACAGCAGTCCGTAACTTCCGAAGAATGAATAAACACGTTCCCCATCGCACGCGGGAGTACACGATGCCGGGCTGCCCACCTGATGCACATCTTCGATTCGTTCGGTCGGCACCACGTTTGTCCACAGAGTTCCCCCGGTATTTCGGTCAAGCGCAACTGTCGCGAGTTCGCTGGACTCTTTATCAAACGTCGTGACGAAAATCCGATCGCCACACACACACGGTGACGATATACCGGACATCAACGACACTCGCCACACGAGATTTGAATCCGACCCAAAGTCCTCGGTCAGTGCGGGCGAGTCCGCAGCAACTCCGTTGTCGTGCCGGAAGTATGTGACCTCGTCAGCTGCAGGTAACGCCCTAGAACAGCCTACGATCACAATGACCGCGAAAACCGGAAATCTACAGCATGCCATAGTGGATAATCCCATCGTCTGTATTGTTCGGTCATTCTGGCACAGCGCCGCCTAACACTGAGAACCGGCCGAGCATTTTGTCTGTATCAGCTCCAGAAGCGACTTCTGAGGACTGACAAACTTCTCAACACCTTCCTGCATCAAAACATTCTGCATCTTTGCAAAGTCAATGTGCCGATCAATTTCCCGCTGCACTTCCTCTGACGCAGCAACAGCAACCTGTCGCGAAAAGGTCTGGTCGCTTTCGGCAATGGCATGATTGGTCGCAGGCGGATTTGTCTGAATGTCAGCGCCCGCCAGCGCCGCCACATATTTCCACGCAGCGTCTTCCGGATTCTTCGTCCCGGTGCTGGCGAAGATAATTTCCTGCTGCAGCGGTAGATTTTTGTCGGCCCAAAACTCGACATTCTTCTGCCATATTCTCTGAGCATTCACGATACCCACCTGGCCAGCAACCGCCTGGCTGAGTTCAGGAATGTGCTGAGCAGTGTAAACATCGACCCGGGAAACAAAGATGCTGTATACACTCTTGAAACCGTCAAGTGTATCACGACGCTGAGCCCCGCGCCAGACAGCGTCGCGGGCCTGCACATATTGTTGCTCAGTAAAAATCAGAGTCACGTTCAACGTAACGCCCGCTGCACAAAGTTCCTCAAGAGCATCAAGCCCCGCTGGTGTCGCCGGAACTTTAATCATTCGGTTCTTGTGGCCTAGTGACCATTTCTTGCCGAGTTCAACGTAGCGTTCAACTCGCTGGGCGTGCGCCACATCCAGATCCTCCAGCAAAGGATCGAGTTCGAAGCTCACATAACCGTCGTTACCTGAGGTCTCCTCCCAGACGGACAGGAACTCCTGCTGCGCACTCCGCACCAGACGATCCGTCAGATCCCAGGTTATGTCATCGGCTGGCAAATCGCTCGCGATCAACTCGTCGATGACGCCGTCGAACCTGCCGGTCTTCAGCAGATTTGTGATAATGATGGGATTCGAGGTCGCGCCTGTCGCTCCAAGCTGTTTGTTCTCTGCGATGAGATCCGGATCAATCGAATCAAGCCAGAGCTTTGTACCGGAGTCGATGAGTGAACAAAGAGCAGATGACATTGAACGCCTTCCGTTTTCTCAATACCGCTGGTCGTGTGACTCGGGACAGACTGTGCCATAGAAAAGATATGAGATCTTCTTTGGTTGTGCTATCAACAGTCAACAAATTGCAGCATGAGCTCAGACCCAGGGCAGCACTTTCTCCGTCTCCGCCGTTTCAGACGGCAACATCACTGCCCTAACAGCGTTTCACGCTGACTTCTGACCGCAAAGAACGTTTTCGACAGCAGTTTCGTTGCTCCCGCGAAACAGTATCGTCCACGACAATAAGCAAACAGCGCTAACAGATGCGGATACAGAACGAGTACCGTTGCTCGTTCGTGGCGAACTCACAGGATAACAAACAACATTATCGCTCGGTTCTCAACGTCTTCGTATGCCCGTCGACATCATTGACAAGATCACTAAACCACTGCCGAAGTTGCTTCATGGAAGGACGATCGTCAAGAAACATCGACGTTGCGTGATAACCTAACCCAGACCTGGCCCAGGTCCACTTCACGGAAGCGTCGGTAGCGTCAACCACCGGCTGATACTTTTCCTGACTGTTATCAACCTGAAAAATTGCCTTCCCGTTGAAACGTGGCGCGCGTTCCACTGCCTCTTCCATTCCTGACTGGCGCCAGTCAGATCCGTCGTAATGCTGGCAGGCCACAAATCCTTTCCACAAACGAGCAATTTGGTCGTTCCGAAGCCCAATGTAGCCACAGGCGATCGCGCCACGCGAAAATCCACACAGGAACAGATTGCTCCTGTCACCGCCCCAGTTGTTACAAATATTGTCGATCACCTCCATCACATAATGAGTCGTGTCTTCGCCACGGTCTGAACCAAAGCCGGCTTCGGCAATCTCACCGCTGGAGCGATTGACAAATGGCAGGCTGACCCAGATGGCACGGGCACCTGAACTCAAACCATAACCCATGGCACACTGTTCCGGGCGCCCGGTCGACCAGCACGAACTGGCGTTGAAAAAGATGTTGCCGGGAAACTCCGCAATTACCGGATAGCGTTCGCCGGGCTTCCAGTCCGGAGGCAGGTAGAGGGCGCAGTAAATACCGTTATCCACATCGACAGGAAGCTGGTAACGGACGCGGCGACCAGCTGCTGGCGTTCCATTCATCATTTCGGGAACATCCATGCGGCCTTTCGGACGCACCCAGTCATCCGCTGTCCCCGTGGCAATCAGTCCGGAAATCTCAACGGTTGCTGAGTCTGTTCTCTGAATCATCAAGCGAATCTCACTGATGAGGCCTGGATCGATTTTCGGCGTTCCGTCAGGATAGGTTTCCCGCAGATCACAATTCAGCACCACAGTTTGCTTTGGTTCCAGCGTTGCGGCTCCCCCGACTGCGGCCCAGCCGTGGGAAGATGCGACCCAAAGCGTGATTTCCACTTTCTTCGACCCGGTGTTTCTGACCGTCGCCTGGATACTCTTCGTATAAGAAAGCTGCCACCCCCCGATTGGCGGTGAGATAACCGTCCAGCCAATCCCCCTTCTCAGCTCAACCAGATTCTCGCCATCGGGAAGATTTAATGCCGACACCTTCAGTTTCAATCTGCGATGGTCGCCGGAATCGTCGAACTGCGCAGACATGCCACGGACGTCGGACAGTTCCCCAACCGATGAAAGATGATTCCACAACTCGGCCGGCCGTTCGTCCGCAGCACACGCTGAAGCGATGGAAAGCAGGAGCAGGACGAATTGGTACGGCTTCTTCATCGACAGGTTCATTTGGCCTTTCCAGTCACTCGCGGGGAACCGAGGCCGACTGAGTCTCCGGCGGACGTGTTCGCCACCAGTTGGCCAGCATCGAGGCGATCACGTTCATGACCGGGCCGAAGACGATGGGGACGAGGCCGAGTGTGGCCACCTTTCCGAGGTCTTTTGCGAGTCCTGCTGCCATGCCGGAGTTCTGCAGGCCGACTTCGAGCGCGATCGTTCGGCAGGTCAGCCGGTCGCGTTTGAGCAGGCGGCACACGATATAGCCGAGTCCGAAGCCAGCCGTGCTGTGAATGACGCAGGCGACGATCAGCAGCGGGCCGACCTGCATTAACTTGTCGCGTCCGACGGCGACTGTCAGCACGGTCATGATCAGGATGCCGATCATCGAAATCATCGGCATCACTCGCTCAAACCACTTCAACCGGTGGTAGACGAGATGATGGAATATTAGTCCGGCGAAAACGGGGAGCAGCACGATCTTTGTCATCTTCCACATCATGTCCTGAACGTCGATTGTAATCATTTCACTTGCGAGAAAATTCATCAGGATGGGCGTCAGCAGCGGCGCGAGCAACGTGGAAAACGCCGTCATCGTGACGGACATGGCGACGTTGGCCTTCGCGATAAACGCCATCACATTCGAGGCCAGGCCGCTCGGCGAACAGCCGACGAGCACCAGACCTGCGGCGATCTCCGGCGGCAGACCGAATGACTTTGCCAGAGCGAATCCGACGAAAGGCATGATCGTAAACTGGCACACCAGCCCGACCAGGACTCCGACTGGCATTCTGACGACGCGAGTGAAGTCGCCGACGCTCAATGTTGTTCCCATCGCGAACATGATGATCTGCAGCACCGGGATGAACACGAAGCTCATCTCGCTGCCGCCGAGCCACGGCCACGATGTCGGGAACGTGATGAACCACTTGCTGAACGACATCCCGACGACAACGCCGGTGACAATCCAGATCGTGAAAGCGAGCTGTTTCAGAGAGCCCTGCCCCGTCGATGCTGCGAGAGAAAGGCTGAGAAAGCAGCCGGTCAACGCCGGGCCAATCCAGACAGCATTTCCCGAAACCAGAGCGACAACAGCGGCGATCGCACCGACGGCGGAAATTCCAGCGAACAGCCGTGACACAAGTGGTAAGTCAGACTTCATCAATCAACCGCCCGATCAATCCGGCCGATGCCGTATGGAGGAAGGTTGATGGAAAGTTCGGGCGTCGATTCGATCCTGTTCGCGCCAAGTATCTGGACATCGACCGGACTACCAGTCAGTCCTCGCAGCGTGACTGTCTGAGCTTCACCAGTCAGATTCCCGAGAAGCACACGCAGACGCCCGTCCTTGTACAGAGCCAGGCCGACTGCGGAGAGATTGTCTGAGGTATCCACGTTATAGACAGAGCCACCTTTGAATCCGCCGACATCACGCAGCAGGTGGTAAACGGGGAACAGTTTGCCCGGGCGAGACGGAAATTCCTTTGGTCGGGATGAGACATCGTCAGCGTCCATGATTCCGGCCCAGCCGACGGTTTCAAAGAACGTCGCTGAGTGCGCTCCGGAATCGGCGAGATACTTCACGCTGCCGAGTGTCCAGACAGCAGTGATTGGCTCGACCTGCCTTGGGTCGACGAATGTTGGTAATGGACCTCCCATCGGTGGGCCGCCGGGCTGGTCAACTCCATCGAGAATCTGCGGTGCCAGAGTGATCGGGCCGATGACCAGCGGACGATCGCCTGCAAAGGAACGAGTGCTGTTCACAGCATCCGCATGGATCGGCAGAGTCTCGACCATGGATGCATTGTCGAATGCGTGAATCTGCGGGTTGATAGCAAAGCCGACAGCTTCAATGGACTTGTCTTCCGGGCGCGCCCGGTTCAGATCGACAAAGTTCGACACGCGAGTTACGCCGATCTTTGCATCACCAGCAATCGGCTCCAGGACCTTGCGAGCTGCCGCGTATTGAGCTGAATCGCCACCCCGAATCAGCCAGTACGAAACAGGCGGCTTAAGCTCTTTGACCCCATTCAGCAGCGCGGTCAGGTCTGGTGATTCTCCGAGTCCAAGGACAACTTGAAGAGAAACGCCGAGAGCTTTGGCCTGACTAGTCGCCCGTCGCAGGTTCTTAACAAACGACTTGTCGGAAAGAGCCAGATCGATCTGCAGATGATTCAGGTCCAGGACCTTCAGTCGTTCGATCTGTCTGTCTGTGAGATTCTCAATCTCGCTGGAGACCTGCGCTCCCAGCAATGGCAGCGGTGACTTTTCTTTGGTGAGAGTCAGGACCGTGCGTTCAGACGACGAAGTCACACCGGAAAGATCACCGTCGAGACTGATCGTGATCTTCTGCGAAATCTTCGCTCCCCTGTCGAGTTGCACCGGATACGGAATCTCCAGCGGAGTGCAGTACGTCTTGAATGACGCGTCCGTCCAGTTTCGCTGGTCTTCCATTTCGAAGATGTCGCCTTCAAAGGCGATTCGAGCGTGAATACCTTTCGCGACTTCGTGAGTAATTGCTTTCAAATTTTTTGCCGGTTGATGAGGCGAGATGTGCTTCGGAAATCGTCCGCGTGATTTCTTCCCGTCAACGGTCTCAAGCACCCACGGTTGGCTGGCGGCAGACGGTCCATGCAGCACACAGAAACCAATGCGGTTCTTCTTGAATGCTGAATGAGCTTCACCATCAAAGGCGAATTCAATGTTGCCCGTCTCACTCCCGAAAATCGTGCCCTTCCAACGGAAGTCGATGTCGGATTTCTGGCACGCAACATCAAACGTGACTTTGAAGGCGTCGTCGCGTTGTTCCACTTTGAGGTTGGAGACCTTCGGTGCAATCGTCGCCCAGTTCTCATTGCGGATCGGCGCGTTGATGCCTCGCAGAACCTCGTGTTTTCCGACTCGGATGTAACGCAGAAACACGTTGTCTGCATCGAAGACCATCGAAACCGGCCCGGCTCGAAGTGAAATCGGTTCGGCGGCTTGAAGTGGTGTAGGCTGCCAGCTTGCCGCCAACAGCAGGACCGCAAGCTGGAAGCATACGCCACGGCCGGGATTCGTCGTTTCTGAGATGGTATTCATGGTAGTTGCTACCTTTGTTCTTTCGACTCAGCACTCTCTGGCGTTGTCCCGTCGGTGAGTGCGACGATGCGGATGTTCCGCCAGGCGATCTCCTGTGGCTCGGTGAAGTTCTTTACGCCGTGCACCTGCAAGCCAACCATTCCGCGTGAATGATCCGCGTAGACCTCGTGATTGGTGACGTCCGCGATGGCTTCGCCGTTGATCCAGGTTCGAATTCGTGGTCCGAGAGCGAGGATTCGGATGTGATTCCACTCGGTGTCTTTGATTGCTTTGACTCGCCCGACTTTCGGTTTCAGGAAATCCGTTCCCGGACTCGGATCCTTTCGGGCCGTTGCCCTCAATCTCAACCTGTGGCCCATACACGTTTCCCTTCTTCATGTACCTCTTTTCGCCGTCTTCCTTCCGGATGAGCGAGCGAATCACGCAACCGGAATTGACCGGCTTACTGAGAAACCTGACCTCGAATGTCAGATCAAAATCGGTGTAGTGCTTCGTGGTGCAAAGCAAGGTGTTGCCGGCGTCTTTCACGGTCTTGCCGATGATCATCCCGTTTTCGACACGAAACTCGGCAACTCCCTGCTGACGCTGCCAGCCACGCAGTGTTTTCCCATCGAATAAGTCGGCAGGCTCGGCCGCTTTTATACCGATTCCGGCAACAACCGTGATGGTGATTGCCAGACAGGTTGTCAGGTTCGTTTTCCAATGACTCAAAGGCTGCAATTTCATTTCGTTTCCGACTCCCGGATGTGATTCGAGTTTTACTTGGTCGACAGTTTCTCGATCCGGATCACCGCCAGTTCAGCGCTGTTGTTGTTGGCGTGGCGTTCACCATTATTGGAGTAGCCCACGTAGAGGTTGCCCTGATATTCAACCGCGTACGGATACGACAGAGCCGCACTCGGATGTGATTCACCGGGGCCGTCGTCAGACACCGCGTGCCGAATCACAAACACTTTAGAGAACGTGTTCTCACCGGGTTGACTCACGGCAATGGTCAGTGGCGAGCGGCGATTTCCACCGTCGGCAGTCGTCGAACAAATCAGGTAACGCTGCCCATTGGTGAGCACTCCTGAACATGGTTTCGAGCTGGCCATCGGCAGATTGCTTTCGGCGGACGCAGTCCATGTCTGCCCGTAATCCCTGCTCGTCGCGACAAGCGCTAACGGCTTGCCGCCATAACGAGCGATATTCATCACCCGCGAGCCATCAACGATGATTGATGACTCTCCCCACATGTTCCTGACTCCGGCGCCACGGAGAATGATCACAGTCTTCCATGTCTTCAGATCATCACCGGCACTGATCGCCACGGCGGCCGGATTACCCTGCCCCACGATGAACCCCGGCATGATCCAGTTGCCGTTGTCCATCTTTACCGGCTCGGTCATGGGCCAGAAACCATCCTTGACGACGGTGCCCTGTGCCTGCCATTGCCCGGTCTCTTCATTCAGTTTGTAGGCCCGAGTATGCACTCCTTTGCGTCTACCATGAAAAGAGCCAAGGAACGCCCAAAGCGTTTCACGACGCGACAAAAAGACTCCATGGCTGACGGCGAGATCATCGTCTTCAATCCCCACATCAATTGTCTGCACCTTTGACCATGTCTTACCGCCGTCTTCGCTTACGCTATATCGGCCTTCTTCCGTGAGCGTGTTTTCGCTTCCCTTGTTGTGTCCGAATGAGGCGTAGAGCTTTCCCTTGTGCCAGGTCAGAGACACGCCATGAAGAAAACCATAACCATCCACCTTGCGTTCGTACTTTTTAATGACGTGAAACTGCACACCTTCGAGAACTTCAGCTTCTGAGGTCGTGGACAAAGCCTCTCCGCTCCATAACGTGAACAGTTCGGGTTGAGTCGGAATCCTGTGCGTGGCCGTAACCGGCTTGTAAGCGGCCGCCATCTGTCCGGCGGCGAGTGGCTTGTTGAACAGGCGAATCTCATCGAGTGCTCCGACGAAGTTCTGCCGGATACGACCGTTGTCATCGACTCCACCGAACGTAAGCGGAGCTTTGGTCTGCGGAACAGGCTTTGTGAGTTCCACCTCTCCCGCCAGCTTCCCGTTCACCCACAATTCAGCGCTGGCCGGACGAACCACCACACCGATCAGATGCCAATGACCGGGTTTTGGTTGAGCAGAACCAGCGGCGGTCGCCCAACTCCCCTGATAGACATACAGGCGAAAGCGATTGTCTTTATCAATCATTACACTCCACTGGCGCTCGCGAAGCGAGTAGCGATTCTTCGCCGCAATCATCTGTTGCTCGTGATTGAGCCGGTAAGGATTCACCCAGGCAGTCAGCGTAAATCCGGCTTCTTCATTTGCGAGACGTTCCGACTCTTTGACTTTGAGTAGACTATCGCCATCGAAAACGAGGCTGCTCCCTTCCACCCCATCAGCGCCGGCAACGTGGCCGTGTACATTGAGCTCAGATGTCCTGGGCGAATCGAGCGACCAGGACTGATCCCCAGCCAATAGCATCGGGCAAGGCAGGATTAGAACGACGATGATTATGGTGCGAAACATAGTGTGAACTCGTGGTTGAAGCTGTGGCATGGCCGTAGTTGTTCGTCGTTATGGTCAGTTTACAGGCGGAGGAAACAACGCGTTCAACTGCTCGATCGTGAGCTTACCTTTCGGCTGTTCCAGTTCGATCGGATTGTAGCTCTCATCGGCTTTGACCTTTTCAAGGGTCGCCTTCAGCCGGTGAACGATTTCCGGATGTTTGAGGTAGAGATTGTTGGCTTCCCCAAGGTCTTCTTCCATGTTGTAGAGCTGTGCGGGAGGGGCGTCAGGCTTGGGAGTCGGCCATGGCTGTTTGCGTCGGAATTCTCCATAGCCACAATTCCCCTGACCGTCGATGAGCTTCCACTTGCCGGAGCGAATCGAGATGGCTCCCGTTCCGCCGCTGGAGAGAACAACGGGACGCTCGGGATGCGGGAGCTTCTTCCCGAGCAATGCCGGCAGCACATCGCAGCTGTCCGGTCCCGCACCAGCCGGCAGTTCCTTACCGACGATCGCGGCAACTGTTGCCAGCATATCGGTTGTCGAAACAATCTCGCTGGAGCGCGTGCCCGGTTTGATTTTGCTCGGCCACTTCGCCAGGAACGGCACGCGGATGCCACCTTCGACCAGATCGCCCTTGCCGCCTCGCAGAATTGGGCCATTGGGCTGATGCCCGTTGAAGTTGCGAGTGTATCCCCCGTTGTCGCTGGTAAAGATGACCAGCGTGTTCTCGGTGAGGGTAAGCCTGTCGAGCGTGTCGAGGATCATACCGACGGACCAGTCCAGTTCCTGAACCACGTCGCCATAGTTCCCGGCCTGACTTGTTCCTTTGAAGCGAGCGTTCGGCCAGTGCGAGTTCCCTTTAACAACGCGGGACCCAATATGCGGATGGCTCGGCGGGTAGTACAGGAAGAACGGCTTCTGCTCCTTGGCGAACCCTTCCAGTTGTGAGACCAGATTGTCGGCGAACTTGTCGATCAATTCTTCGTCCGTCCAACGGGCTCCCTCGCCGCCTTCCATCTTTCCAAAGTTCCGTGATTGGAGCATTGCAATAGGGCTGTCTTTGCGGAGACCGGCCACGCGGTAGTTCTCGACAAACACGTACGGCGGAAAGCTGTTGGCCACGGGGATGACGTAGGAATAGTCGAACCCGTTCTCTCGCGGGCCGGGCTTAAGTCCACCATTCCAGTTCGGCCCGCTTCCACGAGTGTCCCAGTAATTCGGCGGGGCGTCTCCGCGATTCTTTTCAAAGCCCTCTTCGCGACCGTAGCCAAGATGCCACTTGCCAACAATCGACGTCGCGTAGCCCGCCGACTTCAGAAACGAAGCAATCGTCACCCGATCTTCTTCAATCAGCAGCGGAGCGTTTGTGCTGAGCGCGCTGTACTTACACCACGATCGCCAGGCATGTCGTCCTGTCATCAGTCCATAGCGAGTCGGCGTACAGGTCGAAGCTCCACAGTGCCCGTCGGTGAACAGGATGCCTTCCTTAGCCAGCCGATCGATATTGGGCGTTTTGATCAGCGTCGCGCCGTAACACCCGAGATCGCCGTACCCCATGTCGTCGGCGAGGATAAAAACGATGTTAGGGGAGGTCCGAGCCGCAATCGAGCCGGAGGTTCCACCCGGCGGTGTCGCGAAGACGTCGATCGGCAGGAAACACAGAAACAGCAAGGCGGCTTCTGCACTCAAAGGAATCAAGCTGGATGGTCGTCCGATTGTCATTTCTATTTCTCGAATGTCGAGTTGGTCAGTTCTTATCGACTCCGGACATCGCGGGTCGATGGAAGCCGGCCCTGCGGCGACGAATCCAGTTGCTTTGGCATTTGCCGTTGTTTCCTGCGTTCCTCTCGCTGTTTCTTTCGCTGTTCGCGGCTCAGCATTTCGACCGGAGGTTTAGACGTGTCCACGTCGATGACTTCAAATCCCCTTTTGACCACCTTCAGGCCGGCCAGTTTCGCCACGAAAGGCTCGACCTGTTCGATCGGCACCAAATCGGGACCGGGAACGAATTCGCCGAATGGTCTCGCCTGAGAATTCAGTTCCTCGGCAAGAATTGATTTCAACTCGGCGAGTTGCCCGGCGTGTTGTGGACTGCGGGCAAGGTTGCTCATCTCCATCGGATCGTTGGTGAGGTGGTAGAACTGATCAGACTCAAGGAAATGCGGCCGCCGGCCAAGGTGGTTGGACAGGTTCTTGTCATTACCGATATAGGCAAGAGCGCGGGGCAGGCGTCGCAGATCGGCGGACTGAATCCGTCGGAACTGCTCCGCGTCATAGCGGATCGCGAGATACTTCCAATTCCGTGTCCTGACCGCCCGGGCATTGCCAAGTTCGAAGTAGAGGTGGTCGTGAATCGCCTGTTTCGGGTCGGAGAACAGAGGACGCAGACTGGTTCCGTCCAGACGATATTCCACAGGCTTGTCGACCCCGGCGACATCCAGAAACGTCGGCACGAAATCGGTGGTTTGGATCAGGCTGGAACTGACCGATCCCGCGGGGATTCTTTTCGGCCAGCGCATGATGCAGGGCACATTGGTGCCGTTGTGATCATGCAGCGAGAACTTGCCGTTCGTACCATGGTCGGAGACAAAGACAAAAAGCGTGTTGTCGGCAATCCCGAGCTCATCAAGTTTGTCGAGGAGCGCTCCGACAGTAGCATCCATCCAGGTGAAGCCGGTGGTGCCCGGATCGAACCCGGCTTTCTCGACCTGGCGTTTGATTTCGTCGCGCGATGCCATAACGTCTGGAAGCGTGTTGAGTTTTCCGGCACCGGAAACCAGTGGGTGTGCCATCGATTCGTTCCATTGCCGGCCGCCACCGTGCATCAACGTCGTTGTGTAGTGCAGATAGAATGGCTCGCTCTTGTGCGTCTCGATAAATTCCAGCGCTGCTTCGAGAGTCCACTCCGGATTGTGTCGCGGATAGGCGCCATGGACGTTGCCCCAATACACATTCTTTGTCCACGAAAAGCCGCGATCCATGACCCATTGCCGAAACCATTGTTCGTTCTGCTGCCAGCCGGCAATCACCGCCGGGTCATTCGGATCCATCACGCCGTTTTTCTTCGAGACATCGTAGAGTCCGTAACGGGCGAATTCCGCGGGTTCCTTCAGATGAGGTCCCACGTGAATTTTGCCCACCAGTCCGGTCACGTAACCGCTCATGCGCAGCACGTTGCCGATGTTCATGTTGTCTTCCTCAAGACCAACGTTGAACGCAGGCTTTGCGAACGTGTTTCGCGGAAATTCGGCGAGATACGGTTCGAAATACGAGTTCCCGGGGAAGCGACCGGTCAGCAGTGTGTACCGAGATGGAGTGCAGACGGTTGATGGCACATGGGCATGATCAAAACGCATCCCTTCCCGTGCGAGGCGGTCGAGGTTCGGAGTGAACACGTCGCCGCCGTAACATGAAATATCTTCCTGATTCTGGTCGTCCGTGACAAAGAGAATGATGTTGGGGCGTTCCGCACGCGCGGCCCCATGAACAGAGACGGCAACCAGAAGAAATATTGAGCACAGTATATTTGTCGTCACGTTCTTCATGATTGTTTGATTCCGGGAGCAACAGAAGAGTTGATCGACTTACTTGTCCCATACAAAGGCTGGTGGTCGAAACGCTTTCACAACACGATCATTACTCAGATGAGGTCCCGGTGTGGATCGACCATCCCGGATGACCTTTTGGTAGTCCGCCAGCATCTGTTTCACTTTGTCTGAATGACCTGCAGAGAGATCCTGTGTTTCACCCGGATCGCGATTGAGGTTGAACAGTTGGACAAAGGCCGGGTTTTCCAGCTCTTTGTGATTCACCAGTTTCCGACCAAACGCTTCCATCGCAATATGCCAGGCATCCTCGGATTTCGGTTCACTGAAAAAGGCGCCGGAACTTCCGCTACCTGGCCCCAGAATCAGCTTCCAGTCGCCACTGCGAAATGCATCAGAACGTGTTCCACGAGTGACGAGGGTGTCTCGACATCGGGTGGCCGACCCTTTCAACACCGTCAGAAAGCTCACCGAATCGGGAGCCCGCATCGGAGACACTTCAAGACCCGCAATGTCTGCCCAGGTTGCCATCAGATCATTCAGCCCAACCAGCGCATCAGTCACGCTTCCCGGCTTCACGACGCCAGGCCAGACGGCGGCGAAAGGTACGCGAAGGCCACCCTCGAAGGCAGAGAATTTGTATCCCCGCCACGGGCCGTTTGAATAGTGCCCGTCTTTCTGCATCTCCTGCATCTGGTTGGCGGTCGCCTCGCGCCTGCGGCCCGAATAATGACCAGGGCCGTGATCAGATGAGACCATGATCACCGTGTCTTCATCGACTCCGGCATCACGAAGATGGTCACGGATTCGTCCGATACAGGCATCAGTGTTCATGACAAAATCGCCATAGATACCAATGCGGCTTTTTCCCTCAAACTCAGCTTCCGGCGAACTCGGGGTATGGGGAGCGGTCAAAGCGACGTACAGAAAGAATGGTTGTTCTTCCTGTGCCCTGGTATTGATAAATCTTCCCGCTTCCTGACAAAACATCGAAAGCACTTCGGTGTCCCGAAAATCTTCGGCGGCCGGCCCCACCCGATTAAAGGCACTCCAGCCTTTCTGCGCAGTGATATTTCCCTGCCACTGCTTTCCACGGATGAACGCATAGGGAAACATGTCCAGCGAGCCGGGAAGAAAGAAACAACTTTCAAAACCGTAGTCTTCAGGTCCAATCTGAATTGGCATTGTGAAATCGGTATTCGTGGGGCCCTGAATCCGTCCGTCCCGCGTCGTCATTCTCGTGCCAAGATGCCATTTGCCAACATAGCCCGTGGAGTAACCGCCGGACTGAAACATTTTCCCCAGCGTATACTGACTGGTTGGAAATCGCAGCCCGGTAAATCCCCAGGGTCCGCCCTGCTCAGCTTTACCAAACCGGAAGGCATAGCGGCCCGTCATGATCGAGGTGCGGCTGGGAACACATACGGAATCGGTCACGTGAGCATCCGTGAATTTCATTCCATCTGCACAGAGCCGGTCGAAATGAGGAGTATCAACATTGCACTTATCACCACCAAATGCTTTGATATCTCCATATCCGAGATCGTCGGCAAGGATGAACACGATATTTGGCCGACCCGGTTTCTCGGCACTGCAGGCCGTTTCCGCACATAGAAACCACAACGCTGCCACCAGGTGCCATGTCTTACATCTATTCATGCTCTTGATGCCTCTATCGATTTCTGACTTGCTGAATCAGGAGTAGGTATACCGACCGCTTCTTCAGCATAGACCAATGTTTGTGCTTTGCGATGCAGACTCAGGTGATTCACCGGTGGAAGCAGGATTCGTCCAGTTGCGGGCCTGAGGAAAAGGCGAAAGACTACTTTCGGCCTTTCTTGCTTGCCCTCAACGCCTGGGTCCGGCCCTCCCTGCTTACGGTGGACAGACGCGTCTTCGCGAGTCGCGCCAGTGTGGCGTCAAACTGTTCCTTGATGGCGCGCTCCGGTTCTGAAAGTGCAGAGTCCGAAAGTTTTTCTCCATCAAACGGACCTTGGTAGCGAGTCAGCCTGGCAGCGCTACCGTCGGTTTTTGCAAGCAGTGAATACTGCTTGTTGCGAACCATGACCTGTCCCCGGTACCAGATGTAGAGCCAGTCCTTCCTGCGTGCACGCGAATTGTCCTGAAGTACGGGGACAATGCTCGAACCATCGCCCGGATAATTCGCCGGCAACTCGGCACCAGTGACCTCACAGAGCGTTGGCATCACATCACAGAACTCAACCAGATCATCAACGACTCGTCCGGGCTGCTTAATTCCCGCTGGCCAACTGGCAATCATCGGCACACGCGTTCCCGTGTCGGTCATTGAGCCTTTGCCGCCGACAACCTTCGTGCCGTTCCACGGGGTCACAATTGGTTTGTCGGTGCCGTTGTCGCCGGTGAAAAGCAGGAGCGTATTGTCGCGGATGCCCGAATTATCAAGCTGTGTCACAACCTGCCCGACCAGCTTGTCGGCATAGGCGACCATGTCGCGGAAATGTCGTTGCGGATCGTTACGATCGCCCTTATAGGTGGTCGAACCGAGTCGCTTCGGATCCCAGTCGCTCGAATCCGGCGTTGGATCGAAGGGGCAGTGGGTCAGTATCATCGGATAATAAACAAGAAATGGTTTTTCGCGGTTATCGTGGATGAAGTCGCAGACAAAGTCGGTACAGACCTGTGGCCCGTATTCGCCATCGACGTATTCCTTTTCCGTGGCGTTGAATTCCAGCTGCGGATTAACGAAGCGTCGATCAAACGTCTTACCGTCCTGTTTCGACCGCCCGCTGCGTGTATGCTGCCATAGACAGGACTGCTCGAACCCAAAATGCTGCGGCGAGTCTTTCTGTTTACCCAGCTGCCACTTTCCAGCGATGCATGTTGCGTAGCCGGCTGCCTTCAACTGGTGGGCAAACGTTGTCTGCCCGCGATCAAGCATGCCGAACTTGATGTAGTTCCGGACGTTATATTGCCCGGTCATGATCTTCGCTCGCGACGGCGTGCAGAGGGGATTCGAAAAACAGTTGGTGAAACGAACGCCCTGGACGGCCAGCCTATCCAGATTTGGCGACTTGCAGGATTCGCTGCCGTTGACTGACAGGGCTTCATAGCCCATATCATCCGCCATGATCAGCACGACATTGGGGCGACTGTCCGCTCCGGCTACCGAATCTACGGCCGCAGCAGGCATCACGAGAATCAATAATAATGTGATTCCTGCGGTCGCCCGAAAGGCCAGTAACATGCCCCTATTCAACAGCATGGTACGATTCATTCTATGTCCCCCGCCTAATTAATCTGTTAACACGTCCAGCTCGCCGATCGCAGCAATGGACTGGCCACCCGCCGAGACCGCGTCCGTCACGGCCAGTTTGATAAAACGCCGGCCCGTCGGCTCCGTGAATTTGATTTCGTTTCGGACTGTAGCGTTGGCTCCAAATCTGCCATTCGCCACTGAATTTGACCATGTCCGGCCGTCGTTAGAAACCGAAACCTTATAACTGAGGACTCGTCCGTTCGGTTTTGTGCGCGGGATGTAGGCCAGTCCGGCGATCGGTTTGTCGGCCGGAACCTGAAGAACGACGAAGTGGGGTCGCTCGGCGAACTCCGGCTTGAACCGCGTGTGCCAGAATGTGGCGGGATCGCCGTCCAGCATGTGGTCCGGCTCGTGGCCGGGATGGAAGCTGCTCACTTCAACGATCTTTCCGCCAATCGCTTTCAGTGTAGATGGTTCAGATCGCTTGCGTTTCCGGTTTCCTGGCTGCGGCGTCACTCGCGATGCGGGTTTCGCGACGAAGGGCTTTTTCTGGACAGCGATTAACGGACTCTTCGGTGAACCGGACGCTCCCATGCCCCAACGGAAGTAAAGTTGCTGGCCAGTGATCGCCCGGTAAGCGCGTTCGAAGGGTTTGTTCTGCCCGCCATAACGTCCCGACGGTTTGAACTTTCTCATGGCGACCGCCAGAGGTTCGATCGCGGACGCTAGCTGCTCGTTCGCATCCGGCGGCTGGGAGTCGAGGATGTTGCCGACTCTCACCTGGACATCGGTGTTGGGATGTGCCATTTCGGCGAGCACAACTGGCAGGGCTCTTTTGTAGTAACCCAGGTTGAACAATCCTTCGGCAGCAAGCAGACGCACGTCGATCGATTCATCAGTGAGCGATTTGTTGAGGCTCGGCAGAATCTCCGCGACCACTTCGCTTTCGGCGGTTTGTGTGATGACCATCAAGCCGAGCACAGCCCAGTAGCGAACCCACGGGTCTGCATCCGCACTGCGGGTCTTCAGCTCCGCGAGAGCAAACTCTCCCTGGAGCTGCAGGTTGGCTGTTTCGAGAATCCGTTCGTAGTTTTCGATCTCCTGACCGACTGCCCAGAGAGATCGCCCCTTCGCCCGCTTGTAAAGCTCGCGTTCTTCGACGAGGGCGAGGTCCCGCGTCTCGATCATCCAGTCGTAAAGACGCTGACGCATCTGTTTCAGCACATCTGCGTAAGCGGGATCGCCCGCGAGGTTATGCACCATTTCCGGATCATTTTCCGAATCGTAGAGCTGCTCGACGGCTTTGAATCGCTGGGCGTATTCGGCCTGCGGCCCTTTCAGTTTTCCGGCGAGAGCCAGTTGCTGGAAGCGGTCGTATATGGGCGCTTCCCACTGGTAGGTCTCGTACGGGGCGTACGGACGATGAGGGTAGAAATGCCGCATGTAACGATACCGTTTGTCTCGAATCGAACGAACGAACTGCGTGCGCGTATCGAGTCGGTTTCGTACGGCAACGAGGAACTCACGTTCTTGCGCGTCGCCTTTGCAAAGCAGCGCACGGCCCTGCATATGGTCCGGCGGCTTGATACCAGCGAACGTTAATACCGAGGGCGCCATGTCCATCAGGCAGACAAGGTCATCAACGACAGCTCCTGGTTTGGCGGGTGCAAGGTGCTGGTACTTCGCAGGAAAGCGAACGATCAGCGGCACATGGGTGCCCTGTTCCCAGGCAGTGTGTTTACCACGAGGCATGCCGACACCGTGGTCCGCCCAGACGATAATGATGGTGTCGTCCCAAAGACCGTCTTCCTTGAGTGCTGCAAAAACCTCTCCGGCGCGGTAATCAACCTGAGTGACGGCGTCATAGTAGCGGGCCCAGGCTTTGCGAAAGACAGGGTCATCAGGATGGTACGACGGAATGGGCGCCCTGGCAGGATCGTGGAAGTCACTCGGCCGCAGTCGATTCAGTCGTGCCTTGACGACGACGTCTTCCGAAGTCTTGGTGACACTGGAGTGACATTCACCAAAATCGACCTTTGAGAAAAACAGCTGACTTTTATCCGGCCGACTGCGCCACGGCGTGTCACCGCCTTTCTTTCCCTGCCTGTCATACTTCATGCCGACAATGTTGTAGTCGCCTTTGTGATTTGTCGTGTAGTAACCCGCGTCGCTCATGAGGTTAGGAACGAACTTAAGAATCGCGGGGGCCGGGACTCCTCCACTGCGATGATGCATCGTGCCGATGGTGCTGGGATACATGCCCGTGACGATACTGGAGCGTGATACCGAGCAGACAGGCGCCACAGCATGAGCATTTATATATCGAATCCCTTCCTCGGCCAGCTTGTCGAAGTTTGGCGTCTTCGCATATGTATCGCCATAACAGCTCATCATCGGCGTGATATCTTCGAGAGCGATGTACAGGATGTTGGGGCGATCGGATTGCTCGGCGCCATGCGCGTTGGAAGCGCACAGCAAGGCGACGGCGGAATAGACGACTAAGGTCGTATCGTTCTTCATGGTTTCAAGGTTCCATTTGTTGTTTTCACTGCACTCTTTCTCCTTGCAGGACGCGACGGTTTCACTGGCACGGCCGTCGGGATGGTCGCGTTGTGTTTTTTGAGTTCGGCATCGAGCAGTGCTTTCATCGCCGCCGCCTTTTCCGGCATCGTGTCGATCAGGTTTTTCGTTTCGCCGATGTCTTCTTTCAAATTGTACAGCTCGCTCCGTCCATCGGAGTAGAAATAGAGGTATTTCCAGTCGCCGTCCCGAACCACGCTACCCGTTTCGGACAAAGGAGTTAGCGGCTTCGCAACCGGATAGTGCCAGAACATCGGGCCGCGTTTGAACTTCGTGTCGCCTTTGAGCAGCGGGACAAGGCTCACGCTGTCCGGTGCGACTTCAGGCTTCTTTTCGATACCCGCCATTTCGAGCAACGTTGCGTAGTAATCGGTTCCGTGGATCGGCGTATCGCTGACCACGCCCTTGGAAACGCCGGGGCCTTCGGCAATGCAGGAAACGCGAATTCCGCCCTCATACAAATCGCCTTTGTGTCCACGGAGCGGAGTGTTATCAGTTGCCGGTCTATAGCCACCGTTGTCGGATGTAAGAAAGATGACCGTGTTTTCGCGCAACCCTTTTTCGTCGAGCCACGAAAGGATGCGACCGATATTTTCGTCCATCGATTCCATCATCCCGCCATATTTCGGATTCTTGGCTTTTTTGGCCGCATACTTTTTTGTCTTTTCCGGCTTCGAGTGGAACGGCGCGTGTACCGTGTAGTAGCTCATGTAGAGCAGCCACGGCGCGTCGTTTTTCGAAAACTGGTCAAGCACACCGATTGCTTCGGTCGTCAGTCGGTCAGTCAGATATTCGCCTTTCGGACCGTCTTCCAGATGGGCGAGTTTGTACGGACTGAAATAGCCATCGCGTGGATGTCCTTTCCAGCCGCCGGCGATATTGACATCGAAACCCTGATCGGTCGGCAAATGCGTTTCGTCGTTATTCGTCAGGTGCCATTTCCCAAGAAAGCCGGTCTGATAGCCACCAGCTTTCAGGCTCTCCGCGAGTGTGACCGCCTCCAGTTCAAGATGGGAACGTTCTTGCGTACGTTTCAAAATTCCGCCTTTGGTTTCGCTGACAAAATTATCGACGAATCCGGAGGTCGACGGATAGCGCCCCGTCATAATCGCGGCGCGCGACGGCCCGCATATCGGACAGGCGGCATAGGCGTGTGAGAATCTGGCCATTAACAGGAAAGCCTCCAATCATTTGGTGTCGCTCCGTGTTGTCCAGATTGATTTCAACTGCCACGAGTTCAGCTTTTTCAGCATCGCGTCCTGTCCCTGCGCTCGGAGAGACACCCCGATGCTGTCTTCGCGGCCGGGATACACACGCATAGCGAGGTACTGGCGTTCGTTGACAAAGACCTCGACCACGCTTCGGTCGACAAAGACCCGTAATCGCAAAGGTTGACCGCCCCGCTGCGTGACGACTTGCTCGGGCGGACGTAGCCAGACATCGGGCAGGGTGCTTGAGCGGGAGCCGTCCAGAACGACCCTCCCGGGCGTGTCGTACCAGAATGCCAGTCTCTTATCATGGTTGTAGAAGGTGATCGAAGTCTGCTCTTCGGCGCCGGGCGAGCGCAGGACGTTGAGCTGCACCCAACGGGCGTTCTTGGGATCGATCTCCACCTCCAATTCCATGGTATTGCCCTCAATTCCTTTCAGGACAATCTCCTTGTTGGCAGGTATCACCGTTTCTCCGACGTGCTGGTGTTTCCCGCGAAGGGAAGCCGCGGCGGCGATCGGCTCGATTCGGAGAAGCTTGTCCGGGCCGAGGGTCAGCCGTTGTGGAAGCGACATTACCTGGTCCCAATCGTCACTGTGTTTTCCATGGTTGAAGTTTAGAATATTGAAAAGTCCGCCTTTGCCGTCTTCCCCCATGCGCGGCGCGTGCACGCCGCCCGGCGCAACGGTGCCATGGTTGAAGCGGGCGTGATGGTAGGGTGTGAACCGGTGGTGTGTCTTGTCGTAGTCGCCCAGGAAGTACTGACCGCCGTTTGCATGACTGAAGAAGCTCAGGATGTACTTGTCTCCTATCCGCCTGAACTCCGGGCAGGATCCTTCGTCGTCATGGCGGATGAAGGGCAGGGAAGTCAGGAAGCCGCCCCGCCCCTGCCAGTGCGCGAGATCCTTGGAGGTCCACACGGATCTGCCAACCAGACCGTAGTAGGTGTCACCTTCCTTCCAGATGCACGAATCACCCATGCCGCTGTTCACCGGCCCCATCTTGTCCCAATTGAGCAATAACGGATCGTCGGCAATGGCCACCATCTGACCCGCACCGATTCCGGGATAGAACGTGACCACCCGATCCTTCTCAACCAGAAAGCCGCCGGAATAGCACGCCTTCTCGATCCCCGGATGGATCGCATAGGGCAGGTCCTGCCAGTGGATCAGGTCATCGCTGACCGCGTGTCCGATGCTGGTTCGGTGCCAGCGTTTGATTATGTCCGCCGGATTGGGAAACTCATCGGGCGGCATGGCAATGTAGAAGAAATGCCAGCGTCCTTGCCAGAAGCAGAGACCATTGGGATCGTTCATGCAGCTTTCCGGACTGGTGAAGTGATAGACCGGGCGATACGGGTCGGTCGCCAGCCGTTTGCGCGATTCCGCGAAACGAAGCATGAGTTCGTTTGTCTTAAGCTCTTTTTTCTGTTCGGCGAGGGTTTCAGAAAACACCGTCCTCGGCACGGGAGACGCATATCGTTCAGGCCGGGGACTCCCAGGCGTGACCTTCAGAATGGCGGTGCCGCTGGATCGCGATCCGACGCGCACGGTGTAGCTGCCCGCATCGTCCTTTTTCACATTTCGAATCAGCAGGCTGGCCGCAGTGGCCCCGACGATCGGCTGACCGTCCTTAACCCATTGGAAAGGCCCGCCGCCGTCACCGGTGGCGGTCAAGGTGAAGTCACTGCCCGCCGTGATCTCGGCGCCCGCCGGTAACGGTGCCGTCGGCGTCGACGCTGGATGACCCTCGATGGTGATGGCGGCCCGGACGATGTCGCCACCAGGGTCTCCGGCGCTATCGAATCGGAAGTACAGTTGGTCGCCCTTGGCCACCGCCACTCTCTTCAGTGCGTTTGTTGTCTCGCTCCCAATGTTGCCCAACGCGACGATCTGCATGTCGCCCGTGTCGCTCCGTTTCAGGATGCTGTAACCGATCCCGCGGCTTTGGGGTGAGGCGAGTTGGAAAGAGTAGCGAACATCGACCAAGAGGCCTTTGGGGGAAGTCCAACCGACAGCCAAACCGATGGGGGAAACGCCCGCTTTGGGATGCAACAGCACTTCGCCGGCAGCCCACTTCGTGTGGTTGCGGCTGGAAAACAACTCGCCGCCGGTGTCGTTCCTGCCAATGCACCAGTAGCCCGATTCTTCACTCCACATCCTGGGCGGAGTCGCGAAGTCCGAACCCCATATTTGGTTTGCGTCGCGGTCGTTCCGTGTCAGCAACGGAAACGACGGAGTAACGCCGTCACGAACGTCGAGCCGATACGACCAGGTGCTTTCCAAATCGTTCTCGGTATAGGAGAGGTCCTTTGCCAGCGACCACGTCTCTCCCCAGGCACGGTCGGGGCAACTTACCGCCAACGCGCACACCATCAGGGCCAATCCCATCGTCCACCTTGGAATCGCTGCAATCTCGTTGGATGAACCGTTTTGAACAGCGTGCTTGTGTGAAACAATGAACTCAACGATGGAATGATTCATGCGAGAATCTCCTTGACGACATTCCCGGCGACATCGGTCAGGCGGAACGGACGGCCGTGGTGTTTGAACGTCAGTCGTTCGTGGTCGAGTCCCATCAAGTGGAGCATCGTGGCGTGCAGGTCGTTGATGTGGACCTGGCCTTCGACTCCGTAATAGCCGAAGTCGTCTGTGGCACCGTGAGTGATGCCGCCCTTCACGCCGCCGCCGGCCATCCACATCGTGAAGCCGTGATGATTGTGCTCGCGGCCGTCTCCGAATTGAGCGTGAGGCGTGCGTCCGAATTCGCCACCCCATAACACCAGTGTGTCGTCAAGCAGGCCGCGCGTTTTCAGATCGGCGAGCAACCCGGCAACCGGTTTGTCGGAAACCGCACAGCGATCCGGCAATCCCGTTGAGATCTTGTTGTGATGATCCCAGCCCCCAAGCGAGACCTGAATGAACCGTACGCCTGCTTCGGATAAGCGTCTTGCTAATAAACACTGTCGCCCGAACGTGTCGGTCTGCTTCTCGCCAATGCCGTACAGAGCCTGCGTTTCCTTTGACTCCTCGGCGAAGTCCACCAGCTTGGGAGTCTCCGCCTGCATCTTGAAGGCGAGTTCGAAGGACTCGATCACGCCTTCCATCTGCTGATCGGTTTCGAGTCGCTCAAGCTGCCGACGATTCATCTGCTGAATCAGATCGATGCGGCGTCGCTGGACGTCTTCCGAAACAGACCTGTCCGTCAAGTGGCGGATCGGAGCCTTGTTCGGTGAAGAGCCAACACTCTGAATCGCCGTGCCCTGATGTATGGCGGCCAGGAATGCGCTGCTGTAGTTGCGTTCGCCTTCCTGCGGAAGAATGGTGATGTAGCTCGGCAACTGCTGGTTTTCCGTGCCGAGGCCATACGACAGCCATGAACCCATCGAAGGAACGACGTCGAACAGATTGCCAGTGTGCAGTTGTCGGATTGCGACCGGATGATTGGGGCTGCCTGCGTGGACGGCTCGCAACACGCAGAGGTCATCAGCGTGCTTCGCCGTGTGCGGCAGCAGGTCGCTCATGTAGAGCCCGCAGTCGCCCGCGTGCCTGAAACCGGAGACGCTGCCAAGCAGCTTCGTGTTATCAAGACCGACCGTCGCTTCGGTCTCAGGCAGCTTGTAAGGCAGGTCACTTCCGGATCGTTTCTCAAGCTCCGGCTTATGATCGAAGAGGTCCATCTGAGATGGGCCTCCGGACATAAAGAGGAAGATGATCCGCTTCGCTCTTGCCGGGAAATGTGTTGGCTTAACAGCCAGAGGTGCACCGGCATTCCGCTTCGCCGGCGATGCGGCAACTGCCTGCTGAAGCATGGCACTCAACGCGAGCGAGCCAAAACCACAGCTGGTGGTGCGGAGGAAGTTGCGACGTGATGTTGTTGAGAATTGCATTGGCTTGCGTCTTCATTGGTAGGGCCGGTTCCCACCGGCCAACTGATTTCTCGGCCGGTGGGAACCGACCCTACGGCACCTCATTCACGAAACAGAAATCCGTTCGACCCAAGCATGGCGTGACACAACTGACTCCATGCGGCACCGCGGTTTCCCTTCAGGTCTTCGGTGCATTGATCGAGAAAGCTCAGCGCCGTCTCAATTTCATCGGATGCAGCCGGGCGACTCGTTGTCAGCAGATAAAGCCGGTCGATTCGAGCCCGTTCGTCTTCCGGTTCGTGCTTCGATAATCGTCCGGACAAAGCCGTGGCCTGCTGCTTCACGAACGGTGCGTTCAACAGAAACAACGCCTGCGTTGCCACGGTTGTGTTGGGCCGCGCACCGATGATGTCGTTGGGGTGTGGAAAGTCGAAGACACTGAGGATTTCGAGCTCGCCTTCCGGTCGCTTTCTCAGAAACGGCAGGTAAATGGTACGACGATTCTTCACATAATCGGGAACTTTGCTGCCCCATGTTGGTGGATTCACTTTGCCGCCGGCGCCTCGGATATTGCCTTTCAACTCCAGTCCCAGGGATGGTCCGCCTCGGCTCGGATCGAGCTGGCCGCTGGTCGCCAGCATGGTGTCCCGGATCGATTCAGCTGTGAGTCGACGACGAGGCATTTGCCACATCAGCCGGTTGTCCGGATCAGCCTCGGCCGCTTTGACGTTGTGAGTCGAAGCCATCTGATACGTGCGCGACAGCACCATCCGACGAATCGTCTTCTTCAAAGACCACCCGTCCTCGCCACGCATTCGAGAGGCCAGGAAATCCAGCAGTTCCGCATGGCTCGGCGATTCCCCGTGAACACCAAAATAGTCCACCGTGCGAACAAGCCCTTTGCCGAACACGTGGCGCCAGATACGATTGACCAGGACTCGCGAAGTCAGCGGGTTCAGTGAATCGGTTAACCATCGAGCCAGTTGCAGACGACCACTCGTGCCGTGCGGAACGGAGTAGTTCGTTGAAGTAGAAACCGCGGAAAGAAAACCGCGAGGAACGACGTCGCCGAGATTCTGAAAATCACCGCGCCGGTAGATCGGGCTGTCGGCCGGTTCGTCGACATCACGGACCGCAAGCGCATGCTTGGGAGCATCGAGCTTCTCCGCCTGTGCGACTTTTACGGCCGCGTCCTTCAGTTGTTTATCCAGTTCGACTGCCCGCGCGTGGGCCTCTTTCTGGTCGGGCGTGACTGGTTTGACTGCGGCCAGTCCCTTTGCCCCGCCGCCGTAGAACTGGATCGCGTAATCGCCGTTGCCGAGATCGACCGCGTGCGAGTGGTTCAGCCCACCACCAGTCCATCCAGGAACGATGGCCTTCGCGAACACTGTCAGTTTTGTATCGGCCTGCGCACCTTTGACAGGACCACGTCGCAGGTCATCGAAATCGTCGAAGAAGAAAGTCCGCGAGCCGGCACTAACTCTAAGGTCATCGATCGCACCGCCGAATTTTGAGCTGCCGGGCGTCGCACTCGTGACACGAATTCTGACACTGCCTGAGCCATCGCCCGTGTAGTTGAACCGAACAGGTTTCAACCGCTGAGCGTTCTTCGCTCCCGACCATGGGCCGGGGGCATGCCGGAATCCAACGAGGATACTTCCGTCTTCCCGCTGCAGGTCGATCTGCAGACCGTCACCAGCGGTCGTTCGCTGTGTGGCGCCCGCCCAGACACTCGGTCCGGCTTTGAAACTCAACTCGTAGTTTGTGCCCTTGTCGTTAGCAGCGATCGGCTTTCTCAGGGTGAGAACATTCGCGTCTGAGCCGCCGGGGATCTTGATGAGCAGGCTCGTCAGCTCGGCCTGAAGCGTCTGCCGCTGAGACCGCAAATCGGCGAGCATCTCCAGTCGCTGGGCCTGGTCGTCCGGCGAACGTCTCAAATCCGGGAGACGCACCTGTGTAATGGCACTCCACACACCCGGTCCGTCGTAGCTGGTCGTCCGAGTGCTGTGAAAGACCCCGGCCAGTGCGTAGTAGTCGGCAGTCGGGACCGGATCGAATTTGTGATCGTGACAGCGAGCGCAGGAGATTGTCTGAGCAAGAAACGTTCTACCAATCCGGTCGATCTGATGATCAACCACATCCGCATCGAGCTGCTTCTTGATGTAGTTCTGCAGCGTCCACGGGCCGATTGCCAGATAACCGGTCGCAATAATCTGCTCACGCCGTTGCTCGTCGGATTCATACGAAAGCAGGTCACCCGCAATCTGCTCGTGAATAAAACGATCCAGCGGCTTGTCTGCATTGAATGCTGCGATCACATAGTCCCGGTAACGCCACGCATCGCGAATCAGGACGTTTCCCTGAATGTCAGCGAGGTCCGCATAGCATGACAGATCAAACCAGTGCCGAGCCCAGTGATCACCAAACCCCGGTGAGTCGAGGAGTCGATCAACGAAGTTTTCATAGGCACGTTCAGAGGTGTCGTTAACAAACGCTTCGATTTCCTCAGGCGTCGGAGGCAGCCCGGTCAGGTCAAACGTCACTCGACGCAGCAACGTGTAGCGATCCGCATCCGCGGCCGGCGTGAGTCCTTCAGCTTCAAGCCGCGCAAGTACAAAGGCGTCCAGGTCATCACGAGCCCATTTCGCATCCTTCGTGACAGGTACGGCAGGACTGCCAATCGGCTGCAGAGCCCAGAGTTTTGCTGGATCGACCTTCGGTGCCTTCGACTTCCTCGGATCCGGGGCTCTCATCGAAATCCACTTCTCCAGCAGAGCGATCTCACTTGCCGGAAGCTTCTTATCCGGCGGCATCTCATAGCTCTGATATCGAACAGCCTCCATAAGCAGGCTTTCGTCCGGCTTACCCGGAACAATTGCCGCTCCTTCACTCCCGCCCTTTTCCCAGCCGTGCCGGGAATCAAGCACAAGCCCGCCTTTGGCCTTGCCGGAATCATGGCTGTGGCATTGATAACAACGCCGCTTGAGGATTGGCGCGATGTGCTTCTCGAAGAATGCGACGCCTTGAACATTCTCTGGGGTATTTGTGCCTTGAGCGGCCGTCACATCTGCTGAAGTGGTGATCAACCAGGCGACGATTGCGACGACCAGCAACGTCGGACCGGTTCTAACGTGTAACGGCATATCACTTCCCTCCGTTCATCGCCGGAGGCTGCCGCAATTCATCAAGCAGCCCGTTGTAGGCCGCACGAATGTGGTCTCGCATCTCACGCTGAGCCTGCTCGGCGTCACCTGCTGCGAGAGCTGAATAAATACGAGCGTGCAACTTATTGGATTCTGCACGCCGATTGTCCGACCAGTGAATCCGATCAAGATGAGGCCGGACCTGAGCGAGTAAAACTCTGAGCAAATCCGTCATCACGGTGTTGCCGGACAGTCGCCCGATCTCCAGATGAAACTCGACATCCAGCCGGGCGTACTCGGGGGATTCATCCGCAAGCGGAATCTCAGCCATGTCGGCCAGTATCTGCCTGAGCCGAAACAACTCCGACAGCTCTCGCCGCTGAGCCGTCTTCGCAACCATCGTCAATTCCAGCGCCTCACGTGTTTCCAGAATGTGGAACAGATTCCTGTCCGGCGGTCCCGGCACCTCATCAAGTATTCGACTGGAGTCAGCCTGCACAGACTCAGATCTCTGAGAATCATCCTCGGACTGCACAATCGCCCCAACGCGCGGAAGGACCTTCACCAGCCCCTTGGCTTGCGCCGTCAACAACGCGTCGCGGACCGTCCCCGCCCTGACACCAAACCGAACAGCCAGTTCTCGAATTGGCGGAAGACGGTCCCCCGGTGCCAAACCATTGTCCACGATCAGATCACTCAGAAGTCCAACGAGTTCGACAGCATCAAACGTCTCTGTGACCGATTTCATTCCGCCCCCTTCCTGACACTTGCCAGTTGATAATCAAAAACCACTGTTATTTAATGACATTTATGTAGCATCAGCCACCACTGATAATCACGAACCTCATTGATCATCAGTATAAATGTCGCGATGTCAAGCGTGTCCTGCAGACGGCCTGAATCAGCATGTCAGTTGAACATCGGAGCAGGACGACGGTGAAATGCGACGAAAGAACGCCCATGTTTCTGACGACCCCCGTTGTGCGGCCCACACCCGGATCTTCCGCTGAGTCTGCTTGCCCATGTATCACGACGCGGTATTTCAAACTACGACGCCGACTGGAGTCATTTCGATGACCGTGCAATGCAATTCTCTGATGAGCGGCCGCGAATTCCTCCGGAAACTCCTGAGCTCCTCATGCAACAGACACTTCCGGAATCGCTCTATCGCAGGTTCGGTGATGTGTTCGCAGTGCAGTTGAAGAAGTGTGAACTGCCACTGACACCCGAGATGCACAAGTCCGGCATCCGCAAATTCCGGAGTGAATGACACTGTTCCGTGCTGCACTCATCATCAACGATGACCGACGAAACCCGGCCAGCGATCTCTTCATGGAGCTCAAGAACGGGTAGAGAACCGACTGTCGTTACGTGTTGTAGCCGAACACGTCCACTGCTCCGTCTTTGCGACAAACCGGAAATTCATTGGTGCTGGAACCATCATTTCTATACGACGGCAGACTCTGACGCCACGTTTCTTCCGCTCTGTTCAAAACCACGGTTGCCCCAGCGAAGTCCGCGTCTGTGCTCGTGTCCGGTACGGAAACGAGCACACGCCTATGTTCAAACAGATCCCATAAGAATTCCGACAGCACCTTATCAGACCTCCCTGCTTCGGGACACGTGCAGTTGTATAGCGTTCGGTGATGAGCGATTAAATATCGACTGATATGGACCACGACAGGTTACACTTGCAGCGTCCGGTTGTAAAAGATATCCGGTCATCCTGTATTCGGCGTCGCGTCTTCAACAGAAAAAACATTCTTCATGAGTCCATCCAATCTCGAAATCCTGGCATACGAAGACACACCGCTGGGGCCGCTATGTCTGCGGCGACGTGAACTGCTGTCTGAGCCGGGAACGGTTGTGACTGAAGTGACACTGAATCACGAATTTCTGATGAGCAGTTACAACACCGACTCAGAACGTGCCATTTCAAACCGATCGGTCGAAATTCATGGTGGCCGTAAGCTGTCAGCGCTGGTCGGAGGACTCGGCCTGGGTTACACGGCTCGCGAATTACTGGCACACGAACATATCGCGTCGGTTGAAGTTGTCGAATATCTGCCACAGGTTATCGACTGGCTGCAGAGCGACCTGGTCCCGCTGTCAGGCGAACTGAACACCTGTGAACATTTAAAGATTACTGCAGGCGACGTCTATCAGCGACTGATGACAGAACCCACGGAACAGTTCGACCTGATTGTCATTGACGTCGATCATTCTCCCGTCGATCAGCTGGGTGAAGAAGATCACGTATTTTATACAAAAGCAGGTCTTTTGAAGGCCAAAGCCCATCTGCGTAAAAAGGGCGTCCTTGCAGTCTGGTCCTACGCGGAAAGCAGTGAATTTTCCGAAGCGCTGCGGAACACGTTTACTACGGTCCATGTCGAACCAATCACAACACTTAACACACTTGTGGACCACCAGCAGACTGACTGGCTGTTCTTTGGCGTCAAGTAAGCGGCACGGATTTCGGCTGGCTGCATCAAACTGAAGTGCTGTCGGACACGATCACGTCTGCGTCATTCCGCACCAATTCCAGCCCCACGCCGTCACCCCGGTCCGGTGCCAACCGATAAACCCGGTCGGCATGACGCAGAAAGCTGGACACGTCGTGATGACTGATCATCAACACCTGAAAGCCAAGGGCTGTGCCCGCTTCGTGAACAATCTTCACAAGTCTGGGCACCAGGTCCGGATGCAGCCAGCAATCCTGCTCGTCGAGCACCAGAAACTTGCGATGCCGTCGTTCGTCCAGGGTCGTGACAGCAAACATGCGCAGCCCGACAGAAACAACATTGGCCACCGAACCACCCTGACCGCGCATTATATCTTCAGGATTTCCGTTGCGTTCAATTGAGAATTCAACGCTGGCGGCATCTCGTTTGAATGACGCCGTGGCTTTGAATACGACCGGCTGATCCAGCACCTCCTGCAATGCCTTCGTCAACGTCGATTCAATCACCGAAAGCTCTCGCTGAAACACGTCGTTACTCAACTGTTCCAGCGCATCGGTGACCGAATCTGCGATCGCCAGATACGCATCAATTTTGTTCCGTCTGTTGGTCAGGTCCGTCTGCTGCGCGACAAGTTCGTCTCGCTTGCCCTGCAGCCGGTCTGCCCGTCCGCGAATTCCTGCCAACAGGTCAGTTGATGTTTCCAGCTCAGACATCATCCCCGTTCCCGGCATTCGGCGGCGTCCCTGCTTCCTGTTCCACTTTTGCCAGCTCGCCGGAAATCCCTTCCAGAAGTTCCTGGTAGTCGCTGCGTCGTTTTTCGTTCTCGGTCTCCATCTGTTCCAGCTTGTTTTTCAGTTCGTCGATATCACTGGTTTCGAATTCGTTAACCGCGTCCTTCTGCAGAGCTTCCAGCTGTTTCGTAGCTTCTTCAAGCTGGGTCTGAGCCTGAATCTTCCGTTCGTTCAGGCGTTCGTACTCGCCCTTGAGCTCATCGATCGAGCGTACTGAGATTTTGTTGCTTTTTGCCATTTCTGACACCATCCGTTTCGTTTCAGGAATCGCGGTTCTGATTGTGATTATCCGACTTATCAGAAGTCACCTCAGCAGCCAATCGCATGATCTCGTCGGCGACAGGTACTTCAAACTGGTCCAGATACTTTTTCAGGAATTCATTTAACCCGGCACCGGAATCGGTGCGACGGGCAGTCAATTGACGCAGATCTGCAATGAAGCCGGAGCCCCGTTCTCCGTCCGATCCGTCAGATTCGACTTCCGGATGAAAGACATCGTCAAATGGTTCGTGCGGCACAGTGACCCAGCCAATCTTCCACGACTGGCCACTGTGTGATTCGAACCGAAATACGTCAGATGAATCGTCTGCGCCAGTGCCGTCGGCCGACATCAGGAAGGGCACGGCCGGAATATGTTCACGCGACGCGTCACTGCGGGCCCGTCGCGTTATGTTACCAGCCGTAACCCAATGAGTCCCACCTTTGCTCACCGGTTGCAGTCGCCGGTGAATATGTCCGTTTACAACAAGGTCAATGCCGGAAATTTCACCTGGACGGACACGACCGGCCTCTTCATATCCAGGAATAAAAATGTCGTGATGAGTGACCCAGACAACCAGGTCTGCAGCCACACAATCGCTGACAAACTCTTTGGGAATTCTGTTCCCCCACGCCGTACCGCCAACCACGGTCTGCTGTCCACCGACCGTGCCGATCCATGGTGATTCGGCGGACAGCTGTTTCAGATGTCCACCGGCGAACAGAACATGAATGGAATCGTGCGGCTTCAGAGAATTCTCTCGAACATCGTGGTTGCCGTAGATGGCCGGCAGAGGCTCATCAATGGATTCGATGATAGCGGACAGCAGCCAGTTAGGGTTGTCCTGAGGCAGCTGGAACAGGTCTCCCAGCAGGATCGGCTGCAGTTGATGCTCGCGAGCATAACGCAGACACCAGCGAAACTTCTGCAGGGCGACGTGAGGGTAGTTATCTTTGCGAAATCCCGGAATGCGCGCTTCCAGATGCGGATCGCCGATGAACAGCAGTCCCTGAAAACTACTTAATGAGTTATGGTCACTCACGATGGATCGCCCCCATCTGCATGATCTGCATGATCTGCATGCGTTGCTGCAGACAGAGAATGTCCATGAACATCGGGAACAGTCGACATCAGAGTTTCCGGATCAATGCTTGCTCCACAGGTGCCGCACTTCGGATTCGACTTCACAAAATGTCGAATCTGTGTTTCGCAGTCAGTCATCTTTATGTGAGCAGTGGCGGCGTTTTCTGCAGTCTTCGCAACAGTGCCATGTAACTGATGCAGGCCTTCAATCATTACCTTCAGAGCATTCACGTCGGTCTGTACAGGTGGCGCCGTAAGCGTTTCCGCGGCTGCCGTCGCGGCATTCGCGGCGGACCACATCAGCTGCCGGCCAGTGAGCCCCGTGATGAGTTGCCGCAATCGGTCTGTCGGAATCTTTTCTGTGGGCTTTCGTAAAGCCTCGAATGCTGCCTGCAGTGAAGTCGCCAATTGAGTCTGAAGGTGAACATCTGTCAACCGGGACATTACAGCCTGCAACGCGGTGGTGTCGTTCAGTTGTGGAACTGGTTCGAGCATCAACAATGACTGATTGACGTTTTGAACGCAGACTTGTCGACCGGCCGCAGCGACAAGCTGATCCAGCATGTACTGACACGCGTCGGCTGGCTCCAGTTCAGGAGGCGCAGCAACGGTGGCACAACAACCAAGAACCCTGTTGGCAGAATTTCTTCTGCGTGTTCCTGCCAGCAGGTCTCCGATCAGCACTCGTAATCCGTCGACGCCGTGCATAGCCGGCGTCGGTTTCAGTAAGGCCAGTATTTCCGACCGACCGTTACAGCGACGCCGTCGCTGCCGCAGATCAGACATTCCATCAACGACGTGCCGTAAACGCGTCGCCGTCTGATTCGCACGCTCCAGATCGGCGGAAGTCGTCGTGGCCTGTTCCAGTTGCTCAAGAACACAGCGTTGTGCCTGCAGCCGTCGGCACTCACTGCTGCTGCGATCCAGCTCACCGGTGAGGCGTTTCAAGAGATGAATACGCTGTTCAGAGGCCTGAATCGCCTGGAAAGACGCCCCCGCCTCAGCGATGCGTTCGGAGATATCATCGACCGGCGCGAATGCCTTCAGACGAACGGCATTTCTCTCGATTTCGGCCTTCAGGCGTTTCGCTTCGTTTTTCTTGTCGCGCAGCTGCAGACGATGACGGTGCTGCATCTCAACCAGTCGAGAAGCATCAGAGGAAGAAGCGAAGAACGATGCGGCCCGACTGCCGGATTCGCCCAACAGGAAAACGGGGGCTTTCTGTTCTCCGAAATGGATATCGTATTCGTTTTTCGTTTTTCCAGTCTCGGCTTCCACGCGTTCCAGACGCAGCAGATCGTGCAATGCAGCAGGAACGGAAGTGCCAACACGATGAACATCTTCGCCATCCAGCGTGTACTTAACGGTCGTCTTCCTGCGTTCCCAGCAAACGGTGTGACCATCGTCGGTTTCAACCGTGATTCGACAGCACTTTGCACCATGACGCATCACATGAGTCGAACGTCCGTTGGTGGCCAGAGTCTGCAGCGCTGCCACGACTGCGGATTTACCGCAGTTGTTCGGTCCGGTCAGGACCGTCAGACCGTCTGCCAAATCGATCTCAGTCCGCGCATGCGACATAAAGTTTTCGAGAATGATACGTCGCAGCATGGCGGTGGATGAGCTGTTCTGTGCAGAAACTGATGCGGTGCACTAATGGCCCCGAAAAAATCATTGAGATTGCGATCCTCCACGAAGAATAGCCGGCCGTATGCCGGAAAACACGTCACTCGTCCCGTGGCGATTCAAAGAATGAAGGCATCGCTGGTGGCACATAGAAGCACACGATGGCATGCTCATTGTTCTTGCGGCCAAGAATCTTCGGGACAGCACTATTACGTGTCAAATACAGGATTACTGCCCCAATGCACACCAGCGGAACGCACGATGGTGCGTTCCGGTCGGTAACATCGGCTACGGTGCCTGGACCGACGACTGCCATACTGGAATCATTCACGGTAACTGCGATGATGGGGTCGCATACACGATTCTCGGTCAGAGGATGATCAGGCACTGGCATCATATGAAGCAATCATTGGTGCAGGTCAACATGACGACGACAATTCCGAAGCTCACATGAAGCTCGAATAGGAACCGTAACTGTCAGGACGAAATGAATGAATTGGGGGCAAATCCTCAGAGGGTCACCGGGACAACTTCGAATACTCATGAACACCATGAAGAACACGCATTGGGTCGCTGCACTGGTCCTGTTGATGGTTCGAGTCTCTCCGACCGCTGCGGACGAATTCATCTTCGATGTCGCTGTGTACGGTTCTACACCCGGCGAGTTTTGTGCGGCGATCGCCGCTGCCCGGGAAGGGGCGTCGGTCGTTCTGCTGGAACCGACTGATCATATAGGCGGCATGAATACGGGCGGGCTGAGCCATTGTGACTCGAACCAGATGGTCCGCAGCACTGTGATGGGACTGTTCGATGAGTGGCACAGTCTAGTGGTGGGAGATTACACAGATCGCGGGCTCGACGCCCCCTACAATCCCGCCGTTAAAGATCAGACACGGTGGACGTTTGAACCGCATGTCGCGATGCGCGTAACCATGCAGATGCTGGACGAGGCCGGAGTCACAGTGCTGACAGGGCGGCAACTGAAGTCAGTCGCAAAATACGGGGCACGCATCACATCTCTGGTCACGAAGAACGGCACGTTTGGTGCCAGAAGCTTTGTCGCTGGCACATACGAAGGCGATCTGATGGCCGCCGCGGCAGTGGATTGGACGATCGGGCGGGAAGGACACGAAGAGTATGCAGAATCGCTGGCGGGCAAGCAGTATCCAAAACAGAAGATGAACATTAACGACATCGACAGCAACGGCAAACTGCTGCCAGCCAATAAGAAAGTCGCGGGCCCGGTTCCTGACAGGCTTGTGGTTCTGACCTTTGATGATTCGGCGGTAACCCATGCCACGCACGTCGGCCCACTGCTGAAGAAGTATGGGTTCGGCGCTACGTTCTTCATCACCGAGGGTTTCAACTTCACGACTAACAAGAACGATTACATGACGTGGGAGCAAATCAGAAAACTGCATGATGCTGGATTTGAGATTGGCAATCACACGCGACGTCATACTGCTGTCAGTCGCCAGACGCCCGCTGAAATCGACTCTGACGTGGCGCATATCGAGGAACAATGTATCAAGTATGACATCCCCAAACCGATCAGTTTCTGCTACCCGGGATATGCGACCAGCGACGACGCGGTCAATGTACTGAGTGAGCGGGGTTACCGATTTGCTCGAGCTGGTGGTGCCCGCGCATTTGATCCGGCCAGGGACAACCCGCTGCTGATGCCTCAGGCATTCGACGGAAAACCTGACAGTACGTTTGAGCAATTCGTGGCGGCGACGGCGATGGCCAGGGATGGCAGAATTGCTGTCATGACGTTTCATGGGATTCCCGATGCGCCGCACCCCTGGGTCTCAACCACTCCTGCAATGCTGGAGCGATATCTCAAACACCTCGTCGATGAAAACTGCACCGTCATCGCGCTGCGTGATCTTGAAAGGTACCTTCACCGTAAGGACAATTCCCCCCGGGACCGAGCAGAGAGCAGGAATTCAACTGGCAGAACAGACCGATGAATCAGTTTTCCAGAATCCTGTCACTTGTGATCCTGTGCCGGGTGTTGCTGCAGTTCCATGGCACAATAACGGCAGCAGACACGAACCAGGCCCTGAACTTTAATCGAGACGTGCGGCCGATACTGTCGAAGCACTGTTTCGCGTGTCACGGGCCGGATGAACAGAGCCGCCAGGGCGGGTTTCGGCTGGACGTCAGGGACAGCGCGGTGACAAAAGTTGATTCGGGCAAGCCACCGAATGTACCAGGCGATCTGAATTCCAGCGAACTCATCAGACGTATCCAGTCCGGCGAAGATTCGGAACGAATGCCTCCGCAGCCACACGAACCACTCACGTCAGCAGAGAAGATGACGCTGCGGCGCTGGATCCAGGCGGGGGCGAAGTATCAGCGTCACTGGTCGTTCGTACCACCAATCCGTCCGACAACTCCTGCCGTTACACAAACAGCGTGGCCCAGAAACGCCATCGATGAATTTATTCTGGCGCGTTTGGAAAGTGAGGGGCTTATGCCATCTGCCGACGTCGATCGTGCGACTCTGCTCCGTCGGGTGACGCTCGACCTGACCGGCTTGCCACCCACACCGGACGAAATCGACGCTTTTCTTCGAGACACTCGGGCACAGGCATACGAACGAAACGTCGATCGGCTGATGAATACAACAGCCTACGCAGAACGCAGGGCGCAGGACTGGCTGGACCTGGCGAGGTACTCCGACACCCGAGGTTTTGCCGATGACAAGATGCGACAGATCTGGCCGTGGCGCGACTGGGTGATTCAAGCGATCGACGACAACATGCCCTTCGATCAATTTACGATTCAGCAACTGGCCGGCGACATGCTTGCCGACGCGACCGACCAGCAGCGTCTGGCGACGGCTTTTCATCGCAACGCGCCGCAGGCCAAAGGCATAACCTATCCCGTGGAAGAATACCGGCTGAAGGGCATTGTCGATCGAGTGAATACAACCGGACGTGTGTGGCTCGGACTTACCCTGGACTGTGCTGAATGCCACGACCACAAATTCGATCCTGTCTCTCAGCGTGATTACTACTCGTTGTTCGCCATTTTCAACAACATTGAACATAGCGGCATCGGTTTCGATCAGGGCGGTCCGACCATGGACTACACGCTTCAGACGCCGGAGTCGAGTTCACAAGGTATATCCGATCGAGCACGCCTCGAAGCGGAACTGTTTGCTGCCCGGAACCGACTTCCATTGCTGTCACCCGTCGACGAGACAAATCTGCTGGGTACGTGGGACAGCCATGCTGTCGTGGCGGATGCGTCGAAATTCAGTGTCACCGGCGATCTCACGATCACGGCGAAAATTCGCACGACACAGCCCGTGGCCGATATGGTTTCAAAATACGATTGGCGCGGCCAGCAGCGCAGTTACGTGTTTGGCATCGGTGGCGAAGGCGACACCAACGGCGTGTCAGGGCACCTGTTCTGTTGGGTGTCGTCGCGGACCGATCCCTACAACGGCGCCGAAATTCACGGAAGTTTTCGAGTCAACGATGGACGTGAACACGACGTCGCAGTGGAATTCAAAGCGGGCAGGACGTTGCGATTATTCGTGGACGGTGTCCAGGACAAAGCCGCCAGGCTGATTGGCAAGGTACCGAGGTCCATCGCCAGGTCAGATCGGCGGCTGGCGATTGGGTCAGGATACAACGGAACCCCCGCCCCGGATGCTCATCAATTCACAGGAAACCTGAATGACGTACGGCTGTATTCAGCCGCGGTGGGCGACCAGATCAGTCTGGATGGTGACGCGACTGACGAGATCACAAGGCTGCGTTCTGCTCTGCGGGAGCTGGACGAAAGGACTCCAGGCAAACTGAAAACTGTTTCTGCCGTGCCCGTCATGCGTGAGCGATCTGAACCACGCAACACGTTTATTCACGTGCGAGGCAACTTCCTGGATCACGGCGCGCAGGTGTTCCCCGCCGTACCGATCATGTTCGACATCGCTGACGGCGAACAACCTCGAAACCGCCTGGAGTTCGCAAAGTGGCTGGTTAACGGCAGGAATCCTCTTGTCGCGCGCGTTGTCGTCAACCGATTCTGGCAGAGCTATTTTGTCCGGGGCCTGGTATCGACACCTGATGACTTCGGTGCCCGGGGCGCGGTTCCGACACACCCGGAACTGCTGGACTGGATGGCCTGTGAATTCGTCGCCCGCGGCTGGAACATGAAACAGATGCACAAATTGATCGTTACTTCGGCCACCTACCGGCAATCATCACGCATCACTCCCCAACTGCGACAACGCGACCCGCAGAACCGTCTGCTGGGCCACATGCCCAGAGTTCGTCTGCCCGCCGAACAGATCCGTGACCAGGCGCTGGCGGTGAGTGGATTGTTGGTTCGAAAAGTTGGTGGCCTCCCGGTATTCCCACAGCAGCCGGGCGGTTACTGGCAGCAACGCGCCCTGCCCGGCGAATGGAAGAACAGCAGCGGTGACGGGCGCTATCGCCGGACTATTTACACCTACTGGCGCCGGATGGCCCTGCACCCTTCACTGGAAGTGCTCAACGCCCCGGCACGCGAAACATGTGTCGCCCGACGCGACATATCAAACGTCCCCACCCAGGCACTGGTGCTATTGAATGGCCCCGTATTTCATGAAGCGGCCGGTGCACTGGCGGCGCGCCTCCTGCATGACACCGACGGCGACGATGACGCAATGCTCGATCGAGCCTTTCGACTCGTTCTTGGTCGTATGCCGCAGGACGCCGAACGCGGACGGTTTTTGACATACGTTGCTCGCCAGCGCAAAAACCTCAGCAGCGACCCGGTGGCAAACACAGCACTAAGCGGTTTGCCAGAGTCGTCTGACATCAACGACCGTACCGTCTGGACGCTGGCCTGCAGCGTGCTGCTCAACATCGACGAAACAATGACTCGGCCATGACATACCTGAATTCAATACAAGAGCGAACGAACGAATTCTCTGGTCGTACGGGCGACCTGCCAGCGTCTTCATGTAAGAGAATCGGCGCACGACGACCTTTCCTGCAGCAGTCGGCCATGGGATTCGGTTCGATGGCACTGGCTTCGCTGCTGCAGTCCGACGGACATGCCGGGGCTGCAGGCCTGCAGCAGAATGGCGTTGCGTTGGACGCACTGCACGTAGCGCCGCGGGCGAAACGTGTCATCTTTCTGTTTATGGCAGGCGGACCATCGCACGTTGATCTGTTCGACCCAAAGCCGAAACTCAACGAACTGGACGGCCATGACATCCCGCCTGAGCTACTGAACGACCATCAGCAATTCGCGTTGATTCGCGGTACTCCCAGCCTGAAAGGATCGCCGTACGGGTTTACGCAGTACGGAGAATCGGGGACTGTAATCTCTGAACTCATGCCGCACCTGGCCACCGTCGCCGACGAGCTGACTGTGATTCGCTCGATGAAGACGAACACCAACGTTCATGATCCTGGTGTCAATATGCTCAATTGCGGTACGCAGTTGTTCGGTCGACCAACGCTGGGTGCCTGGCTTTCTTACGGACTGGGTTCCGAGAACCAGGACTTGCCGGCCTACATCGTGCTCACTTCCGGCTCGGATGATGGGCAACCACTGTTGCAGAGTTTCTGGGGGAACGGATTTCTGGACTCACGACATCAGGGAGTGCCGTTTCTGAATGGCACGGAGCCTGTACTGCATCTGGCTAACCCGAGGGGCGTCACCACGGCACGCCGACGCGAGCAGCTGGATCTGATTCGCTGGATGAATGAGCGACAGCACGATGCGTCTGGCGATCCTGAAATCCTGTCTCGCGTTGCAGCCTACGAGCTGGCATTTCGTATGCAGACCAGCGTGCCCGAGCTGACTGCCCTGAAGAATGAATCGAAGAAGATGCTCAGTCTCTACGGCGCTGAACCAGGCAAGCCATCTTTTGCCAATAACTGCCTGCTGGCACGACGTCTTGTTGAGCGGGGCGTCCGGTTTGTGCAACTGTATGACCGCGGGTGGGACTCACACACGAATATTGAACATGAGCACAAGCGACAGTGTGCCGCCGCAGATCGCCCCATCGCTGCACTGCTGACTGACCTCAAGCAACGCGGACTGCTGAAAGATACGCTGGTCATCTGGGGCGGCGAGTTTGGACGTACTCCCGTCGCTCAGGTTTCCGGAAAGACTTATGGTCGTGACCACCATCCTCATGCTTTCACGATGTGGCTGGCGGGCGGAGGAACGAAACGCGGCATCACATACGGGCAGACAGACGAATTCGGCTATCACGTGACGAACAACGCCGTTCACGTGAGAGACCTGCATGCCACGATTCTACATCTGCTGGGAATAGACCACCGCCGTCTGTCCGTCGCTGTTCAGGGACTGGACATGCGACTGACAGGCGTTGAAGAAGCAAGAATTGTCCACGAACTGCTGGTTTAGATAACGAACATGATTAAATGGGAAGAAGCTCAACACAGGTCAGTCAGGGGTAAACATCTGCTGAAACACTTCTGAGTTCTCTATTTTCCGGGCCCGTGATCTGGATTGTCACGTCCACCAAAATACCTGTCGCGAATCCATTTGGGCTGCCAGACATCCAGCCTGCGATTGCTGTTACTGTACACCGGAGTCTTCGGCTGCGGATTATCGACACTTAAAGGATCATCATCACCGAGTCCCGTCCGCCATGACCGCATCAATGCCGTCAGCCGACTGACTTCCGATGCATGTTCCGCATCTTCCGCCAGGTTATTCATTTCGTGCGGGTCTGACTTAAGATCGAACAGAAGCTGATGATTGATATGCGGGTAGATGTGCAGCTTCCAGCGGCCGTCGTTGATCGCACGCTGATTATCCTGGAACGGCAGGAAGACAGAATCACGAATTTTGCTGCTGCTGCCCTGCATCAGGGGCGTCAGATCACGTGAATCGACACCCTGCGGAGGTTTGATTCCGGCAAAACTGCAAACCGTGGCATACGTATCATGAACGTACGTAAATGCGTCGCTTGACTCTCCCTGAGGAATCTTCGGGCCACTCAGAATCAACGGACACTGCATACTCTGCTCGTAAATGTTCTGCTTACCCAGCAGGCCATGGCTTCCCATCGCAAGCCCGTGATCAGCAGTGTAGACAATGTATGTGCTGTCAGCATGCGGACTGTCTTTCAATGCCTGCAGGATTCGCCCGACCTGTTCATCAAGATGCGTCACCAGACCATAGTATTCACAGAGTTGATCGCTGATGATCTCTGGTGTGCGTGGCCATGGAGCAAGCCCCTCGTCGCGGCCCATCGTGGTCTGAGGAGCGTTTACGAACGGGTGCTGAGGCAAAAAGTTCTTCGGCAATGGAGGGCGTTTATCGTAGTACATCCTGCGATACGAGTCCGGCGGGTTTCTCGGATCATGCGGAGCTGTAAACGCCACGTACAGAAAGAACGGCTGGTCCGAGTCAGCAGCCTCGATAAAGTCGACGGCTGCATCCGCAAAGACCGAAGTGGAGAATCCGCCCGCGTGTCGTTTTGGGCTCAGCTCGCCGTCAATCAGGTCCTGCACTTTGAAATCTGCATGATTAGCCATGCCGCCCATGTACACTGACCGGCCGGAAGAAAATGCTTTGCGAAGAGTTGCTTTACCGTTGTGCCACTTGCCGATAATAAACGTGCGATAGTTCCCCTCAGATTCCAGCACGGCAGGCAGCAATGGCAGTTGCTTCCAGTCAGAAGCCACTTTCTCGGACGGAATGTTCATCCAGTGGCGTCCGGTCATCAGCATGGCCCGACTGGCGACACAGACAGCACCACTGAATGATCCTGCGCAGAAGTTTTTTCGAAAACTGAATCCGCTGGTCGCCAGCCTGTCCAGATTCGGAGTCTGAATGTGCGGATTGCCGTGAGCCCCAATCGTGTCTGCGCGCTGATCGTCGGCAAACAGAAAGACAATGTTCGGCTTTGTCTCTGCCGCAGTCACAGAAACAAGCGAGGCCAGAATGATCGTGGCGACAAACACTTTTGTTTTTTTCATGGCAGGGTGAGTCCGGATTGTGTGCGGCAGAAACAGGCCAACGTGGTTACTGCGATCGTTCGTCTGAGAAAACATTCCCTGTGGGTTCTGTGGGAAGCGTTTCTTTCCACTCGGCGAGCCTGTCAAGCAACTGTTTGACAGGCTCGGGCCGTGCTTCCTTTAAGTCACTGTTTTCATATGGATCAGCAACGATGTCGAACAGTTCCACATAACTGGAGTCAGCATTGGTCACCAGTTTCCAGTTCTGATCCACAACGGCCCATGAAACCCAGTGGTACGGTTGATTTCTGTTAGGCCAGCGCGAATTCATTTTCCAGAAGAGTGGCTTTTGGCGTTTAGCCCTGCCGTCGCCCAGCAGCGCTGCTACCTGACTCAATCCGTCAGGTGAGTACGATTCGGGCAACTGCACTCCGGCGACCTGGCAGAAGGTCGGCAGCAGGTCCACTGCCGAGATCAGGGAAGTCCTGTCGACTTTGCCTGCTGCAATTTTTCCCGGCCACCGAGCGATAAAGGGAACGCCGATTCCACCTTCAAACAGCGCGCTCTTGTAACCCTTTCGGCCCCCCGTGATGCCTCGTGCGGCAGCGATGCCGTAACCTGCGCCCGTTGCGGTGTCGTGCGTCAGAGCAAGTTCTGTCGGTCGAGACGCCCGCGCCGGACCGTTGTCTGAACTGAAGATGACCAGAGTGTTATCAGTTACTTTCAAACGGTCCAGTGTGTCCAGCACTTCGCCAATGCGATCATCAGCATGAGACAGCACCGATGCATAAATGTTGTCTCGCTCTTCAAGGTCTCGAAATCGCCAGCGATACTTTGGCACCGTATGAAACGGTGTGTGCGGTTCGTGCAGCCACAGGTTGACGAAGAATGGTTTTCCATCACGGTGACTTTTCTGAATGAAGGCACTGGCATGCCGCGAATCTTCGTGCACCGGCATCTGTTCTCCGGCACAGTTGAAGGCGCCGTAGGTGTCGTAACCGTATTCACTCGGCAGTGGTGAGTCCGGGATCATGTTGTTCGACAGATGCCATTTGCCAAAGTGAGCTGTCGCGTATCCGCTTTGTTGCAGAAACCTCGGCAGCAGGGGGGCCGTGGGTGTCAGCCAGTCCGGCATGTTCCGTTTGGCGTTGCTGGGCACCCACGCAAAGTGGCCGTCGATGTTATAGCGGGCCGGAAAATGCCCGGTCATCACAGCCGTGCGGCTGGGAGAACACACGCCACTGGCGACGGTAAACCGATGGAAGTCAGTTCCCTCACGGGCCAGTCGGTCGATGTTCGGCGTTTTCACGTAGGGATGACCGTGGCAGCTGAGATCCCCCCAGCCCCAGTCATCAGCGAAAATAAAAACAATGTTGGGCCGTGCTTCCACTGTGGAGACAGTCGGTACCAGCAGGACAATGCAAACGACGGGCGCGAAGAAGTTCATTTCTGTTCATCCTGTTCGCCGTGATATACGATACGCGAACTTAGTGCGAGGAATTGAAGATGGATCGAATACGGACAGACCGTGAACTGCACGTACCAGTTATTTGAAGTATGTCGGCTGCCACGGAATGTGCCCGTCTTTCTGCTGCAGAAACTTTGCGTCCACAGACTGATACCATTGGTGCAGACGACTTCGCATCTGTTTCACTCGCTCGGGCATCATGGCAGCAAGGTCGTTGGCTTCGCCGATATCGGACGCCAGGTTGTATAGATGAACTCGGCCGTCTTCGTAGCGTTCCACAAGTTTGAAGTCCCCCTCTCGAATAGCGCCGCCGGGAATTCCACCCTGATTGCTGTAGTGCGGGTAGTGCCAGAACAGTGATTTACGATTCAGAGTCTTGCCTTCGAGTGCCGGACGAATATCGATGCCGTCGATGTCATGCTGGATGTTGACACCGGCTGCGGCTGCGACTGTCGGGTACAGGTCAATGGAACAGATCGGCTCGCCACATTCAGTTCCTGCCTTTGTAACGCCCGGATATCTCACGATCCAGGGCTCACGAATACCACCTTCGTAGACCCAGCCCTTGCCGCCTCTCAGTGGCAGATTGCTGGTGGGTGAACCTTCCGAAGTGGAAAGTCCACCGTTGTCTGAGGTCAGCAGTACAACGGTGTTGTCTGCAACTCCCGATTCCTCCAGCTGCGTCAGAACTTTGCCGACGGCCTGATCCATCGCCTCAACCATCGCCGCGTAAACGGCGTGCTTCTGCAGGATCCTGACTTTGCGTGGCTTGTCGCCGAAAATCTGCTCCTCATCTGCAAACTCTTCGCCAGCGATGGCCGCTGCCTTCTTCCTGTATTTTTCCACCAGGTCGGGTCGGCCCATCAGTGGCGTGTGAACGGAATAGAACGCCAGGTAAGCCAGGAAGGGCTTGTCCCTGTTGGCGGCAATGAAGCTGGCTGTTTCGCGGGCCAGTCGAGCTGGCAGATGTTCACCTGCCGGGCTCTCAACTTTGATCTGAGGATTTTCAAACGGAGCAAAATACCTTTTGCCCGAATACGGGCCGCCTCGGCTGTACCCACCAATGTTGATATCAAACCCACGGTTCTGCGGATAGTACTCCTCGCTGCTGCCAAGGTGCCATTTCCCGGCAAAGAAAGTGGCGTACCCCCGGCTCTTCAGAGCCTGTGCAATCGTAATTTCATCCAGAGGCATGTTGTCGTTCAGAGGAGCCGGACGGAATTCCCCACCTCTCTTGCCGGAAAAGAAATTCGTGGCCTGGACTCGAGTCGGGTATTTGCCCGTCACCAGACTGTACCGCGTCGGTGAACAGACAGGATTGGCGGCATACCCGTCGGTGAACCGCATACCGCTCGCCGCCAGTCCGTCGATATTCGGCGTTTCGTAAAAGCAACCGGGATTGTTGGCTCCGATATCCATATAGCCCAGGTCGTCGACGAGAATCACAACGAAATTCGGCGGACTGTCTGCCCGACGCTCAGCCGCGGACACTGCGGAACCGCCCAGACCGACGACGATCACTGCAAGGAACGCTGAAACGCAACACCACTTCATTCTGTACATACCGGGATCCTGTTTTTTCTGAGTGACAACAGACACGTTTTCTGCAGGGAGCGTGCTGATGCGGAACTTCGAAAACAGCGAGATGCTGAATGGTTCCTCTATGCGGTGATCATCAGGCGCCCACCTGAATCGTGGAGTTCCGCGATGTTCATTATGTACACAGTCCGGGGCATTTGTCTGCCCGCACAGTTATGCGTCTTGCGAGATGTCCCGTTTTTGCGGTACGACGGCAGTTCTTCGAACACCGGGCGCCCGGCGCGGACCGATCCGACAGAAAAAAGTCACATCCGTCGCCCACATAATGCAACATTCCGCCTTCTGGTGTCCTTATCGGTACGGAGATTGTTTCAATCGGTGTAATCGGAATTCCGTCGTCAGAGTGAATTGTTTGCGGGACTGTGTGGACCTGAACACGATAGCGACAAATTCGTACAGCGACCCCGGATCTGCCAGCCAAATCCAGCACGTGCGACCTCCGTAGGCAATAGTTCGTCAAACTAACCAAGCACGATGTGCCTCCCCTTACCAATTCGAGTTATTGGAGAATTCTCAATGAGAAGTGTTCTTTCACTATTGGCTGTAGCTGTCATGAGCGGTGTTGTTGCACCTCAGTCTGCCGAAGCTGGCCTGTTCGGCCATTTCAAGCGATCCAGCTGCGATTCCTGTGCTCCTGAAGCGACCTGTGCAGCTCCATCCTGCTGTGCACCAGTCGCCGCAACCTGTTGTGCCCCCGCGGCACCGACGTGCTGTGCACCGGCACCTGTCTGCTGCGAACCAGAGCCATGCTGCGACCCCTGCGGCAAGACTCGCTGCCGTCTGTTTTCCGGCCGTCTGTTCAAGAAGTTGCGTCGGAAGAACGCATGCTGCCCTGATCCCTGCTGCGAGCCAGCTCCCGTGTCCTGCTGTGCACCAGCTGCTGTCACGTGCTGTGCTCCTGCCGCTGTCACATGCTGTGCACCAGCTGCCCCGTCATGTGCCGCTCCTGCACCAGCACCAGCACCACCGGCTGCTGAATAGTGCAATCGTGTGAGTCTGCAGCAGCAGCGAACTAAAGAATCGAAGACCGGTGACATTCGTCGCCGGTCTTTTTTCGTGCACTGATGTCCTGGACTTTGACACTCTCAAAAGTTCGCTCCATGGCTGAGCCGCGGTGTCATTCCGAGGAATGAATTTGTGACTTCATAGACTCCGTCGTCTCTGAATTGTTGATCAATTTACGGGATCACATCGCTCATCCCGGAAATATGCGGCGAATTATATTGCAAACCCACCAGCCAGCTGATGGATAACAACTATCGACCAGGCTGTCTTTCAACAGCCGGCGTTCCGGTCAGTTGTGGCTGGAGCTTATACGTTTGTCAGCCTGGTCGGACCGGCAACAGGTTCGATTCCGGACCGCTTCTACCGGGTATGTCTGGCCATATCAATTGTGGCTGGATTCGTGACCGCCAGGTGTCTCCGACGGGCGACCGGCCTCGTCCACATAATCTTTCCACAATGACGCGCAGATTCGTTTAGGAGTACGATGTCCCGCTGCGGCATTCGTATTCGGCGACCGGCTTCTCAGCTGCCCGATGGACTATTGGCAGGACTCACGAAATTCCCCGGCTGCGATGCCCTGCCTGAGGTAGGGTCTCGGTCGGGACGAAAAGGTACCGCCGTCCCAGCGGATGCTTTTGAACACGGGAATTTTCCCCTGCCAGACTGCGGTGACTTCTTCCGGCCGTTCTTTCTGACCGGGCGTCAGAATCAAGCTGGTGACAAAATCGTAGTTCTCCAGTACCTCACCGTCGGCGGTAACAAAACGATCCACGGGAATTCTCACCGAATGCACTCCCGCGCCGGGCAGCCTGACCAGGGCTGCAAAGCGGCGAGGCCGACGTCCGGTGTAGCCACGCCACCGGTCAACGTCCATAACGACTGCCAGCGTATTAAACGGCGCTGTTGTTCCAACATCGATAGCCAGTGAAGCTCCGCGTGGACCGACAAATGCAGGGTCGTTGACCTTGTGAGTTTCGTAGTTCCAGTGTTCCGCATGGTTCACTCCGACCAGCGACCAGTCTCGCCAGCCATGACGAAAATCTTCGATCAAGCGCTGTCGTTCGCCACCTGGTCTGACACCGGCGGCTGTCAGTTGCTGTGGCGACGCCCGTCTGCACTCGCTGGTCACCGTCAACAACGAAGTATCAGTGTAACCACGCGGCAGCGTGAGCGCCGCGCCTGTGTCATAGGTCACGTTGGCAAAGACGAACAACGGCTCATCTGCTTCCATCACCGGGCAGGACGCAGTGAATGAGTCGCCATCACGAGTCACTTCCGCCAATCGCCAGAAACGGGCACGCGGATCACGGTCATATCCGTAGAACACGGAAACCGACTGAAGTTTATGTGGACCTGAAAGATCGGGCCGCACGATGAATCGCGGTATTCCGTCCTCTGATTCTAGTTCCAGCTGAGCACCGGCGGTTCCGGGAAACGCAAACGTTTCCTTTAAGTGCGTCTCGAACCACCGCACTCGAGCGGCATAGTTGTCTGCAGTAAAACGATGGTTCATGTGCGGAGTAAAAGACGTTGCTCCGTTCTTCTGTGGCAGCGAACGAAACCCTTTCAACACCAGCTCCATCGGAGAATTGAAATCATTGGTTGCCCCCAGGAACATGACGGGGCAGCGGATGAGCGGCCAGTAGTTTCGAGCGTCCAGCGTTCGATTGTACAGATCGAGATTTTGCTGCATTCGCCTAGCGGAATCAGGCACGCCAGTGATATCTGCATAAAGATAGCCACTGCCACCGACGGATGGAGAGGCGGCTTTAATACGAGAATCAATCGCCGTCAATACGGTCAGGCGGCCTCCCATGCTGTGTCCTGTCAGTCCGATATTCGAACCATCCACGCAGGGCTGTCGTTCGAGAAACGTAATCGCCCGCCGTGCTGCCGCTGAGTACAACAGCCAGCTGCTGTTCCAGGGATGAGCGACGTCGTGCAGGGTGCCCGCGCCGGGTGTTACATCGTTATGGTGTCTGGGCTCCAGAAAGCCGGCCGAAAGCCCAGCCCAATCAGTGTTCAGATCGTCCTGTTCTCCGATTACATGTTCACCCCAATTAACGGTAACGGCGGCAAAACCGTGCCCTGCCCAGAACCGAGCCGTTTCCGACATTGCTCGCTGACCACCGCCGTGCAGCTGCACAATTCCCGGCAATTGCCGGCCCGTCTTCGGAAACGAATAGAATGCTGCGACTCGAGCTTTCTTTCCACTCCATGTCCCCACCACATAACGAACCTGCCGCAGCACGATGCCGTCGTCGATCGATTCGCGGATAATTTCTGTTTCCAGGGGTTCAGAACGAGGATCAAAGTCAGCCCACGTCTGCTGAACAGACTGAGGCACGTCCCGCGCAGACGACCCCTTAGCGTCAACAATGAGAAAAAAAAGTAAAAGGCAAGTCACTCGAATCACGGATGCTCTTTCTGCTGCAGATTTAGACATCACACCTGACAACGCAGTCCGTTTGGGCCGCCGGTTGCCGAGATACTGAGGTCGCGACGTAAGTACAAACGAAGGTGTTCGCGGACCTCATGGACAGATCCTAACGGATGTTGTGCAGTAACAGCAGCAACGGGATGAACGTGGTCTGAATCAATGTCAGTTAGCTGACCGCGTGTTCCTTGTCTGCTAAATTGCAGATGAAAAACCGTCTATTGACCCAAACACTCATTTATCGTTACCCGTCGAATGAAAACACTTTCTTGCATTCCGGCTACATCGATGCTCGGCCACAGACCACCTTATAGGCACATACGCGCGTTTTCTGCCACTCAGATTGCGCTGACAATCCTGCTGACGTGCCAGCCGGCAGCTCCGGCAGACGATGCCTGGGATGTTGTCGTTTACGGTGGGACCAGCGCGGCCGTGACCACTGCTGTTCAATGTAAAGCTATGGGGAAGTCTGCAGTTATCGTCTGCCCGGACAAACATCCGTGCGGTTTAACATCCGCAGGACTGGGGTGGACAGACTCGGGAAACAAGGATGCCATCGGTGGACTGAGCCGCAATTTCTACCACCGAATCTGGAAGTATTATCAGCAACCTGATGCGTGGACGTGGGAAAACCAGGCGAAGTTCGGCAACCGCAATCAAAGCCGCCCCGGCAAGACCGGTAGTCACGGCCCGGCGATGTGGGTATTCGAACCACATGTTGCCGAACACATCTTTGAACAGATGATTGCCGAAGCAGAAATTCCGGTGTATCGGGACGAATGGCTGGACCGCGGCCCCGGTTCAGGCGTCGATGTTCTGAATGGCCGCATCAGGTCCATCACAATGATCAGCGGCAGAACTTTTCATGGCCGCATGTTTGTAGACGCAACCTATGAGGGTGACTTGGTCGCGACTACTGGCGTTGAATATCACGTCGGACGCGAAGCAAACTCCGTCTACGACGAAACGTGGAACGGAATTCAGGTTGGCGTGCTGCACCACAGTCACTGGTTCAAGGAACCAGTGAATCCCTGGCGAATTCCCGGCGATATGTCGAGCGGACTGCTGCCACGTATCAGTGACGAAGATCCAGGGGGCAGGTGACCACCGTGTGCAGGCCTATTGTTTCCGAATGTGCCTGACCAATGTTGACGAAAACCGCATCCCTTATGCGAAGCCGAAGGGATATGACGCGTCGCAGTATGAATTGCTGCTGCGAGTCTTCGATGATGGCTGGCGACAGATGTTCAATAAGTTTGACCCCATGCCGAATCGCAAGACGGACACAAATAACCACGGTCCGTTCAGCACGGACAACATCGGAATGAATTACGGTTACCCCGATGGCAGCTACGAACGTCGACGTAAGATTATTCGGGAGCACGAGGTCTATCAGCAGGGGCTGATGTACTTCATGGCCAATGATCCAGCAGTCCCCGCTGAAATGGCAAAGTGGGGTCTGGCAAAGGACGAGTTTAAAGACAATGCTGACTGGTCTCACCAGCTTTATGTGTGAGAAGCACGTCGCATGATCGGCAAATACGTCATGACAGAGCACGACTGTCTGGACCGAGTGGACCTCCTGATTCGGTTGGCATGGGATCGTATACCCTGGATTCTCACAACGTCCGGCGGTATGTGACGCCGGACAGTCATGTGCAGAACGAGGGTGATATCGGTATCAGTGCGCCACGGCCTTACGAAATCGCCTGCGGCTCCATCGTCCCAAAGAAAGCACAGTGCCCGAACCTGCTGGTGCCAGTCTGTGTGTCGTCCAGTCAAATTGCTTTTGGCTCTATTCGTATGGAGCCCGTCTTCATGGTTCTGGGGCAGTCCGCTGCTAAGGCGGCCTGCCTGTCACTGGACAGAGAAATGGCTGTGCAGGATCTGCCGTACGATGTGTTGAGCACACACCTGCTGACTGACGGTCAGGTCCTGAAAATGGACGACCCGCACATGATTTCGTCTCGAAAAATGCGAGGGGAAGTCGTCGACGACCGTCAGGCGAAATTCATTGGGGGGCTGGCAGGGGTCTGCTGCAAACAGGCCATATATTGACAGTGGTTATCGACACAATGGCAATGTGGAACAGGGACAAAAGTCTGCTCTGTTTGAAACAAAACTGAAGCCAGATCGGTATGAAGTGCGGCTGTCCTATCCGCCGAACAGAAATCGTGCGGAAAACGTTCCTGTTACCGTCATACACATGGCAGACTCCAGAATGATTCGAGTCAATCAGCGAGAGAACTCACCGATTGACGGAGTCTTCATCAGTCTCGGTCAGTTTGAATTCGGTAATATTGCCAAAGTTGAAGTGGGCACGGGCGAAACAAATGGATACGTCACGGTTGACGCTGTTCAGTTTCTGCCTGTAACCGAATGAACGATTCGCGGACCGCACCGAATCCATGATCGCAAAGATTCAGGAACCACCTGAAAACATGAGTAAAATCTGACTTAAATCGAGTTGCAGGTCGCTGTTGACGAGAATTCGGAACCTGGCGAGAATTCTCGCCCACATGGATGTGACGTATTCGGCACCAACGTCCGGATCCCCATTTTTCTGCACCTCCCGGCAGGATGCCTGGAATGAACGAAACGGGTTTGAGTCTGCAGCAACTGCTGCCGGAACCACAATTCATCAACTGTTGCGACATTGCGGTCCTGCGCGTTTCTACGGACAGCCGCAGTGTCGTTCCCGGCGATGTGTTTATCGCTGTCGCCGGCAGTACGTTCGACGGACATTCCTTCATTGATGAGGCGATCGCGGGAGGCGCGACCGCTATCGTGGTCCAGCGACGCATAGAACACGCCACTGTTCCTCAGTGCGTTGTAAGCTGTGCGGCAACTGCCCATGCTGTGATTTCGATGGCCCTTGCCGTCGGTCAGCAGCAGTTGACGACCGTGGCGGGAGTCACCGGAACCAATGGCAAGACAACAACGTCATGGATGTTACGTTCGATCCTGGAATCGGCCGGTCACCGTACCGGTCTTGTAGGCACCATCTGCATGAATGATGGACTCGATTCCAGTCCGTCGTCTCTGACAACACCATCTGCAGGGATTCTGGCCGACCATTTTCGTCGAATGAAGCTGGCACTGACTTCGCATTGTGCGATTGAGATCAGCAGTCACGCTCTGGTACAGAAACGGTGTGCGGGAATTCAACTGTCTGCTGCCGCGATTACGAATGTGACTCAGGATCACTACGACTATCACGGAACAGCTGAGGCGTATCAGTCAGCGAAAGCTGACATCGCCGGTCTTCTTTATCCGGACGCACCGTTGCTGCTGAATGCGGACGATCCCGGCTGCCGAAGGATCACGGAACGTTTCGATAATGAGGCACGTATCGTGACCTACGGAATCGACAACTCAGAGGCGGAACTGCAGTCGACAGTGCTGAGAAGAACTCACCGTTCTCAGCGTGTACGATTGAATCTGGCTCAGGGTGATGCAGAATTCCGTCTCAGGCTTATAGGCCAACATAACGTCTCCAACTGTCTGGCGGCGGCCGGGCTCGCAGAGCAGCTGGGAATCAGTCTTGCACACATCGTGGACGGACTTGAGGCTCTTCACGCCGTTCCCGGACGTGTCGAACGAATTGATGAAGGCCAGGCATTCCAGGTGCTGGTGGACTATGCTCACACCCCCGACGCACTCGCACAGTGTCTCAACGCTGTACGCGACTTTGTGCCAGGCCGACTTATCTGCGTGTTCGGCGCAGGAGGTGAACGCGACCGCAGCAAGCGGCCCCTGATGGCGCGGGCAGCAACGGCTGCGGACGTGGTCATCGTGACATCTGACAATCCTCGCAGCGAAGATCCCGGTCAGATCATTACGGACATCACTGACGGCTTCTCCGCAGACGCCGTGTACGCGTCAGAAGTAGATCGCCATGAAGCCATTTCAGTGGCACTGAGTCAGGCTGAACCAGGTGACATGGTCGTTGTCGCCGGCAGGGGACATGAGCATTCACAGCAAACTGCCGGCGCGGTGCTGTCGTTCGACGACCGCGAGGTGGTCCGCAAATTGTTACGCGCAACAGATTCGACAACTGTAGACGATCTGCAGCCGCGGTTCTCCGTTCAGAGGTCGGCATGAACCGGTTCCGATGTTCGCCAGGTACTGTCCCCGAGTGTTCGAATGCCGGAACGGTGACGGCTTGCCATACTGTGGCGACCGGGACCGTCCGGGTGGAACCGAAAAAGCGTCACATCGGTAATCCGTGCGGGCATATCAGAATAAGGTCTGTCGGTGTCGTCGGAATTGATCAAATTGGACTTATCCGTGCATTCGCCCCACGACGATGTCAGGGGCAGCATCAGTCTGCCAATGTCGGCAATAATTGCCGCACTGGCATTCAGAAAGAAATGCCCTTGGCTCAACGATGCGGAAAAGGCTGACTTGAACGATGCATCCGTTAACTGTCAAACACGTTTGCGAAATTGTTGATGGCACGATCTGTGGCGACGTCATGTCCGCCGCCATTGTGGACGGTTGCGTCATTGACAGTCGGCACGTACAGCAGGGCGACGTTTTCATCGCCCTGCCGGGAAAGCGGACCCACGGCGTCGAGTTCTGTGCCGCTGCACTGCGTGACGGGGCTGAGGTCGTCATAGTGGATGCGTCTGAGGCAGACGCGTGTCGCACCCCACATATCCGGGTCGCGGATGCTGAGATAGCGCTCGCACGACTTGGTTGCCAGAATCGTCAGACAACTGACGCACTGGTGACAGCAGTCACAGGCAGCGTGGGCAAGACAACAGCACGTCGCATGATTTCAGCCATGCTCGAGTCTGTACACACAGGGATTCAGAGTCCCCGAAACTTCAACAATCACCTGGGAGTACCGATCAGTCTGCTGGAACTTCAGGCCGGTGACGAATTCGCAGTTATCGAAATCGGATCGTCCGCACCGGGTGAGGTGGAAATGCTGGCGTCGATCGCGCGCCCGGAATTCGCCGTTGTCACGAACATAAGTCCTGCCCACCTTGACGGGTTTAAATCATTGAAGGCCGTGCAGCAGGAAAAGCGGGCAATTATCGCGTCTCTTGCAGAAGATGGTGTGGCCTTCCTGAATGCTGATGATCCTCTTGTCGCAGAGATGGAGAAATCGGCGCCCGGACGTGTCGTCACGTTTGGCACGGGAAAAACGGCCGAGGTTCGCGCAACGGGAATACGGGTGTCCGATGATGCTCTGACACTGACAGTGGACGATGATGAATACACAGTGCGCGCCTGCGGTCGGCATAATGTGTCGAATGTGCTGGCAGCCATCGCCATTGGGCTGGAAGTGGGCATTGCTCCCGAACAGATCAATGCCGGTCTTGCAACATACGAGCCTGAACCGGGGCGGTGTTGTCCGCTGCAGATCGGCGGATGGACCGTAGTCGACGACACATATAACGCCAGCCCGGCTTCCGTCAGCGCGGCAATTCGCACGGCAGAAGAATTCACGCATTGCCGCCATCGCGTGCTGGTGCTGAATGACATGCTGGACCTGGGCGAGCAGGCGGCCGATCTGCACTATGGCATGGGTGCAGCACTGGCATCGTCAAAGCTGGACCATATCGCCGTCACCGGGGACTTTTCCAGTCACGTTGTCGACGGTTTCCTTGCGTGTGGCGGCTCGCAGAATCGAATTTCCTGCTTTACCAGTCTGTCACTATTGACTGCAATGCTTGGCTGCCTGCTGTGCGACGACGACCTTGTTCTGGTTAAGGGCTCACGTGCCACACGCATGGAGCAGGTTGTGGAATCACTCAGGCAGTTGGCCTGCGAAGATGTTGCGGCACGTCGAGCCGCTTAACGCGTCGCACCGACATGCAGTAAGAAAGCGTCCGACACGTAGCGTCCTGCCTGAACTGCGGGGCGGGCGTTGTCCGCTGGTGGAACACCGCAGCGATCACGCTTGATGCGCAACTCAGATCCAGTCAGTGTTATCACCCGTCTGCCAGTTCCCGATTCAGCACGTCGACCATCATCCGCAACCTGCCGACTGCACGCCGATTGAATATAAACGACAGGCGAGCAAGGTCCTTCAGGTGTACGTCGTCAGCCTCCAGCTTGTGAGGTTTCGCTTTTTCAATCCGCCCGGATGCCACAACATCCTGAAATTCATCATTCAGTCGCTCAACCAGTTCATCAGATGGTTCGCGGTGCAGTCTGAGTACCAGTTGATCGCGGACAAACCGCATGCTGTTATACACACTGTAGAATTCGAGAACTTCGTCGATGGCTTCCTCAACATCATCCGTCACCCTGAACAGACTCATGTCACTGGGGGAAATCATGCCCTTATCCAGCAGTTCCGACTGGATGTAGTCCAGCCAGCCCGACCAGTATGTACCGCCCGGTTTATCCAGAAACACCAGGGGCATCAGATCACGTTTACCCGTCTGGACCAGCGTCAGTGTTTCGAAAGCTTCGTCCTGAGTGCCAAAGCCGCCCGGACAGGAAACGACGGCATGAACTTCCTTCACAAACAGCAGCTTGCGTGTAAAGAAGTACTTCAGATTGACCAGTTTGTCGTCCCCTTCAATGATGGAGTTGGCTTCCTGTTCAAAAGGCAGCAGAATGTTCAGTCCCATTGCCATTTCGCGACCGGAACCGGCATGAGCGGCCTCCATGATGCCACCACCGGCGCCCGTAACCACCATCCACCCCTCTTCAGCGACGCGTTTGCCAAACAGCTCTGCCTGCTGCCACTCGGGCGACTCCGGATCGGTTCGCGCGGACCCGAAAACGGTGACTTTTCGATTGCGCCGATACGGTGTAAACACCTTGAACGCATAGCGCAGTTCTCGCAGGGCACGACTCAGAATTTTCAGGTCGCCGCGTGTTGCACCATCGGCCGCCAGCTTGTCCGCTGTCGCCTTGATTTCCTGAATCAGCTCAGAATGTTCCCGAAGTTCCGAAACATGTTCGATCACCTCCAGTTCTGAATCACGCGGATGGGTGAGATGCTTTTTTGCCATGTGCTCATTGCCTCCGTGCAAATTCGATCGTCGCCAATGACATCCGCACGAATCAGCATGCCCGGCTCATCACATCAGCGATGGATCACCGCATAAACTCTTTCTGCCGGTCAGCCATCGATCGCCTGCATGGCTTCGCTGCGAGTATCATAGATTGCCCAGATGGTATCCAAAGCGGTAATCTTCAGAAGTTCACGGGCCATGTCGTTGGCGCCACACAAGACCAGTTCACCGCCGCGACGTTTAAGAAACTTATGACAGCGCAGCAACAATGCCAAAAACACCGATCCGAAGTAGCCAACATCCACCAGGTCGACAATTACAAGTGGAACTTCCTGGGTCGCCAGAGGGTCCATAATCACGTCGGCAGCCTGTTCAACAAGGTCCCAGTTGAGTGACTCAACGGTTTTTGCCGGGATGACTACGACAACATTGCCGTGCCATTCGATTTCGAAACTGTCCAGAACTTCTGACACGGTTAACCTCTCAACAACAGGTATATTGCGGGCGCCGGAATGCTATCAGAGACGTCACCCTACAACCAGTCAGAGCAGGGACAGTTTCCCCGGGACTGTTCTGCGGACCGCACGTGAGGAATAGCGGCGGGCGAGCAGTGCTTGTCGCGGTTCACTGCCGACGACCTGCCTCTGCCAGTAATTTTCCATCCAGCCGATTTGTCAGGACGTCGCGGTTCTTAAATGTCGTCGCGATACACGGTGACGGACTCGGACACCACCAGCGGCTCCTGCATCTGACGATAGCGAACTTTGGCTTTGACGACACCGTTGCTGACCGGACGCGCCCCCGTCATTTTGATCTGGAAAGCCTGTTCCTTACCTGGTTGGATTCGTACAATCACATTGTACTGGACGACATTTCCGGCCAGAAGTTTGGCCTGAACAGATGAACTGCCAGCGCCGACAACCTGGATTTCTTCCGGAACATCAATTGTCAGTTCAACGTCGGTTGCGTCAGCAGTACCGCGGTTATCAATCGTGACTGTGAAACCAAATGTTTCTCCCATCGCGACCGGCCCGCCAAGCTGGCTGATGTCTGCACTGACATTGTGCAGGTCTTCCACGACCGTTGTGGACACATAATCATCACTGCGGAAGCCGGCATTTTCCAGAATCGTGACCGTACTTTCCCGGGAACCTGCGGATGTCGGCATCAATTCGATCTGCAACAGCTTCTGACGACCGGCACCGATTCGAGCAATAGCCCATGTTACGCTACTGGTGTCTGCGTCGTAACGACCTCCGTTGTCGGCACTGATAAAACGCATGCCATCGGGAACCAGCTCTACCACCTTGGCGTCGGTGGCATCAAAGTTCGTTTCATTTGTCACAACGTTCTCATACACACCAACTCGGCCGACGTAGCGGCGTTTCGGGCCACGGCGAACAATCTGCAGTTGGGCGCCGACGACGTTTGTCTGCCAGACTGCCTGTTCGCTGCTGGTGCCGGTCGCCGTCAGCTCTGCGTCTGTCTGATGCTCTCCGGGCTCACCTGCAACGACAGACAGAATGATCTCCCGCTGCTCACCGGGCCTCATCGACTGGATTTCGTATTCAAGATCCCGGCCCTGCGGATGACTAAAGCCCCCGCCGTCAGGCAGCAGAGTACGCAGAAAAACGTCTCGCGCTTCGCCGGTGCCATCGTTCGTGATGACATATCGATATGTGACTTCTTCACCAAGCTTCACTTCCTTCGGACCGGTCATCTGCAGACGCAGCCTGGGAGCAGTCACAACCGTTGTCGCCTGGACACGCGACTTGAATTTTACTGACGCCACTCCATCCAGTGTACCTTCTCCGGTAGGCGTGACCTGAACCTTAATTTCTTCGGTGTCGCCAGGCTCGATGACATCATAATGCCAGATGAGCTTGCCGGTGGAACGATCGAAATCCGATTGAGGTCGCGCACCATCCACCTGCACGCTGCCGGGGACCTCATCTTCAACAATGACCTCATACGCAGTGGCATCGCCTTCGTTACGGACAAAAATGCTGTACTCAAGCGGTGAACCGACAGACGCATTCTTGGGGGCAGTCTTTTGCAATACCAGATTAGGCCGCATAACGCCTGAAATGACCTGAATGTCGGCAGCCGTATTCTGCCGCACTTCGTCACGGGTGGATACCCTCCCTGGTGTCGCTGCTGATGGTTGAGCGTTAAATGTGCGAGGACTGAGATCTGACTGCCCGGGAGATGTCAGCGGTGGAGTTTCTTCGAATGGCCGCGAAAATGGACGAGCATCGAGAGCGTCTCCCGGACGGTCCGCGGGAAAGCGTTCCGCACTGTCTGGTGTTTGAGGATAGCCGCTGTTCGGAAAACTGTTATTGGTGCCGGGAATCGTGTTTTCCGACTCAGTAGTAAAGGAGGGTTTCGGCAACTTCAACGGCGATGTTGCCGGCAATTCAGGTACGGTCTGCAGGTCGCCGTTCGGGGCCGGAAGATCTTCCGCAAATGGCAGAGCCGAGTCGTCGCCTGGCGCTGTCGTCTGCGGGGCCGAATCCACAGTAATCGAGCCAGGGATATCCAGACCTGCGTCAGAATCGTTTGAGAACACCGGCACGGGCCTGGTTGACGGTTCACGTGGTGTTGGCACCAAAGCCGGTGGAGCGGGACGGCTGTCACTGAATGTGTCGGTGGCTTCCGGATCCGTCGGGGCAGGCAGTCCGGGAAACGGATTGTCCTGCTGTCCCGTCGGTGCCACCGCTTCTGGCTGCCCGCCGAAAGGCTGGTTCTCCGGCTCCAGGTCAAACATTGGCACCTCGTCATTCAGCGAACGCGGCGGTTCATCTGCTGGTGCTGGTTTCAGCTGAGGTTCAACGGCACCATAAAATGGGGCAGTAGCCGGCTGTGGCAGCGTGACGGTTTCCGTGGGTGTTGTGCCCACTGTCCCACTTTCTTCTTGACTAAAGAACAGGAACTGATCAGTTTTCTTTTGTGCCGGGACGGCCAGATCTGCGGACTGTTCCGTGGTTACTTCACGTTCCCCGTCCAGTACGCCCTGAGCATCCGCAGCAGCTCCAAACAACGGGAATGAGGAATTGGCAGAGTCTTCTTCAACAACATTGGGAGTTGGTCGCAGCACCCCTGGCTGATCGTCGGAGGCTGATGTCGACGAGGGCATAACGGACGTAACGTCATCTGCGAACGCTGGTTCCTCCACAAAACCCGCCCGTTCGACAGCAAGCGGATGGCGGTCGCCGAATTGAGCAGCCGCAGCTGGTGCGACCTGCGTTTGCATCGGCGCAAAAGGATTACCGTCCGGGGCGATCTGATCGGACCTGACAGTCGTGTCTATTGGCGGAGTAAAGTCCCCGGGAGGTACAGGTTCGCTGTGCAACTGTTCGTCAGCCGAAGTCATTGTTTCATTAAGCGGCGGTTCCGTAACGTCGAACCCCTGTGCGTCGTTGTCGAAACTTTCTATCGCTCGGTCGAATTCGGACGTTGTCGTTGCTGCGGTCAGCGACTGCTCACCGGATTGCGCGACCAAGCCTCTCAGTGGTGCGTCAGTGGACTTGTCAGCGGCGGAATCCAGGCGCGACAGTCGGTTTTGAACTTCCAGAGTGACCAGGCTGCCAATGCCAATCACGCCGACAACCGAAACTGTTTTCCAGAATGAAGCTTGCATGGGAATCCTTCCCCTGCCATGAAAATGATGGCGCGACGCCCCCGTCAGACATCGCCAAACGTCCGTATCTCTCCTGCACTTCTACCAGATATGCGAAATCACCGAAAGACGTGTTTCGGCAGCAGAAACTTGACAATTCAGCAATTTCCGCACGTCGAAAAGTTACTTCGAACCGCCGATCACGAGGAACGGGCAACGTGAGTCATTCCACGCTCTATGCTCAGGTCGCCACAGTGTCGATCCGATGGACAGCCTGCGGTTCGCCGATTTTCGGAAATCCCCGCCCGCAGGAACGATTTCCGAAAGAACGTGACCGGCGGGGCTCGCTGGCCCGTTCCCATTCGTTCCTTGACAACTCAACTGCTTTAAAAGCAATTCCCAGACGTATCGAATCATCCAGACGATGAATCGAATTTGCTCACAACAGCGAAGCTCTGGAAAACCTGAAGCACTTGACCTCAGTGCGATTCTGAAATCTATGGTTCGAAGTTGCGCTAAGATTGATGACGCACGAGAGTTTGTGGCCGCGGCCGTGCCGCTTTTAAGAGATGCCCTATGTGCATCCTCCGGCAAACACGACTTTCCGGCAGCGCAGGCCCTGTATCAGGGCATCATCGTCAGGCGTCCGTATCCGGTCGGGTCGGGTCGACTTTGGAACGTTCCGAAGAAGACTATGCTCAGCTGAAGTTCGCAGCGCAATGACACGAAATCTTTCTGAACGGCCACCATGGTTCCGCCCAGGAACGCGAACTGTCTACCAGCAAGTTACATGAGACACACAGATTTCCTGGCGTACAGCTGCAGCCACCAAAGCAAGTTTGATCAGAGCCTGCGGTGCAGGCACAGCAGCAGTTACTCAGCGACTCCGTATATGAGCTGATGAAAATCTTCGAGGGGCGCACCGGCAACGGGGCAAAGCGGCGTATACGGCAGACATCCTGGTGAAACAATCAGACGATCAGGAAGTGATCAGGCAAATGTCTCAGACCGCCTTCGACCTCGTGCGTCTGATGTTCCCAACCCATGAGGGAATCAGTATGAAATTCGGCATATCGAATTCGCGTATGGAGTATGTGGAAAGTGCCGAATGCGGCCTGCTGACTATTCCCACTCAATCGTTGACGGCGGTTTTGAGCTAACGTCGTAGACGAGTCGATTGATACCGCGAACCGAGTTGATGATGCGTGTGGAAATTCGCTGCAGCACTTCATGCGGAAACGGAAACCAGTCGGCCGTCATGAAATCTTCCGATTCAATCGCACGAATGGCGGCCACATTTTCATAAGTGCGGGAGTCACCCATCACGCCGACACTTTGCACCGGAAGGAGTACGACAAATGCCTGCTGAATATCCCGATACAGCCCCGCCGTATGCAGCTCTTCGATCAGAATCGCGTCGGCTTCGCGAATGATGTCCAGCCGTTCTTCAGTGACTTCGCCCAGACACCGTACGGCCAGTCCCGGGCCGGGAAACGGATGTCGCCAGACCATCTGTTCCGGCAGGCCCAGTTCCAGTCCCATGCGCCGCACCTCGTCCTTGAACAGATCTCGAACGGGTTCGATCAATTCAAAGCCCAGTTCTTCCGGCAATCCGCCGACGTTGTGGTGCGATTTAATTGTGGCGGCTGGTCCGTCGGGGTTCGCCCCGCTTTCGATGACGTCGGGATAAAGCGTTCCCTGTGCAAGGAACTTTGCGTTTGGAATCGACTTGGCTTCATCACGAAAACAATCAATGAAAACCTTGCCGATAATTTTGCGTTTTGTCTGCGGGTCGGAGACACCGGCGAGTTCCGTCAGGAAACGCTCGCGTGCATCAACGACGTGCAAATCTGTCTTAAAGTGATCTGAAAAGTGCTCCTCAACCTGTTCACGTTCACCTTTTCGCAGCAATCCGTTATCGACAAAAATACATGACAACTGGTCACCAATGGCTTCTGAGATCAGCGCTGCCACAACCGACGAGTCCACCCCGCCCGACAGACCGCAAATGACCTGGTCCGTGCCGACAACGTCTCGGATCAGTTGCTTCTGCTGTTCAATTAACGACGAAATCCTCCACGAACCACTGCAGCCGCAGATGTCCCTCACGAAGTTCCCAAGTACCAGCGCACCGTGTTCAGTATGCGTGACCTCCGGATGAAACTGAATTCCGTAGATGGGCAGATCCTGATGCTGAATGGCAGCATTCGGACAGGTTTCTGTTGCGGCAATCACGTTGAACTTTCCGGCCACAGTATCCACCTGGTCACCGTGACTCATCCACGCCGTAAATGTTTCCGGAATGCCGGCAAACAGTGCATTAACCGAAGTTGTCGAACACGGCGCTCTTCCGAATTCACGCGAGTCTGCCGACTGAATTCGGCCGCCAAGCGTCTGGCACATCAACTGCATGCCGTAGCAGATTCCAAGAACCGGAATTCCCAGGTCAAAAATGGCTGAATCAACTTTTGGTGCGCCGTCGCCATACACGCTGGCGGGACCACCGGACAGGATCAGTCCTTTCGGTGCCAGTTCGCGAATTCGGTCTGCCGTCAGGTCATGGCGCACAATTTTACAAAGCACATTGTTGTCACGAACACGCCGGGCAATAAGCTGAGCAGTCTGAGAACCAAAGTCCAGGACGAGGACGACGTCGTCCTGCTGGCAAGAGTTGACGCCGGCTGCTGAGGAGTTGTCAGCCGATGCAGATTCAGTCATTTCTGTCGTTCGCTTGTTCAAATCTCATGGGTCAATGAAGCAACAAAGACCAGACCTCGCGAAGAGACCTGGCCCACCAATACGGTTTCTGAGTTGGTACCAATTTGCCGCGCACTCAGTAGAGTGACGATTACTTTACATGATCGTGTTCGCGTCGTGCGACAACGCAGGAATCGATCGGTATTGTTATCTGCTGACGACACAGAAAAGAGATTATGAGCGAGGAGCAGGGGTCAATGTTAACGATCGTGCAGCTCTATTCAAGAGATCAGGCTTAGCAACAGATTGTTGGGTCCCTCGCCGTACTTTCCCTAAGAAACCATAATCTCTCCTGTTATCCTCGGTTTTCCCGGGTGTACTGACATAGCAGGTCGCCAGTTTCCCGGCCATCGATCGATTGAACCGCTTCAGACAGTTGGAATCTGAGTTGAGGGTCCCCCCCAGAGGCAGATGGAGAGAATGTACCTATTTCAGCTGGCAGATCGAGTTGCGCGAGGACTTCGCATGGTCGCCCCGGAACGTCTGGAGCGACATCGTCGTTTCCTGCTCACTCAGCAGCTGCCGGACGGGGGATTTCGGGGACGAGAAGGCGAATCGGACCTGTATTACACAGGTTTCGCAGTGAGGGCGCTGGCTGTTTCAGGCGGACTGGACTCAGCGGATCGTGAGCGTGTCAGCGAGTTCCTGAGCACCCAGCAACCCAGGGAACTCGGCGTGATCGACCTGCTCAGCTGGCTGTACAGTGCACTGGTTGTTCAGGCAGCTGGTGGCGCGGACTTGTTGCGTGAAGCACCGTCGGACTTCGCAGATCTCATCGCCGCCGGACTGGAAGCCACTCGTGTCGAAGATGGCGGCTACGCAAAAAGCACAGAAGGATCTGCAGGTAGTACGTACCATTCATTCATGGTCGCACTGACGTACGAACTCATTGGACGAACGCCCCCCCGGCCAAACCGGCTGATCCAGTTTTTGTACGATCGACAACGAGACGATGGTGGATTCGTTGAAATCGCTCCGATGAAACGCAGCGGAACCAACCCTACCGCCGCCGCCGTAGCGCTGCTGAACAGCCTTGGCGGCATGGACGAAGACATCGCCGACGACGTGCGGGGATTTCTGACTGATGTTGCCAGCACGGAAGGTGGGTTCCAGGCAAATACCAGAATCCCGTTCGCAGACGGTCTGTCGACATTCACTGGACTGCTGACCACTCAGGACGTTGGCGGAAGAAACATCATTCCGGCCGAACGAATTCTGGATTGGCTGACAACGCAGATTGAATTACCCGCTGGTGGATTTCGCGGTGCCAGCTGGGACCAGCAGGCCGATGCCGAATACACTTTTTACGGGCTCGGAATCATGGGACTACTGCACGCCGAGTGAACAGAATGAGCGTGACCCAACCGAACATTGAGGTGCTGCTGGTTGTTTAACCGCGTGCCCCGCGGACCGCGATTCTTCGGAACGACGACTTTCCCTGACACCACGAACCTAGACCATAACTGCAGTTGAACCGGGCACGAAACCGATTGTCCAACAGGAATTTCCCGGGAAATCGTGCAAACAAATCGCCGTCGTAAACGACTCTGTGATTGTAGACCACACTGCCGAGGAGCTTTCTCTAAAACAGTGTCTTCACAGCATTACGTGTGCGAAACAGCAGCAACCCGCGGTGAAACAGTGCCGTCGGGTTGCTATAATCCGGACCCCACTCTACCCGCCGGAATTGCCCACCTCGAACTTTTCAGACTCGAAACAGCTTCTATGTGTAAGCCCGTCCCTCGCTCCGTTTGTGCGATTCTTCTGTCGAACCGACTGCTGTTTGCCGTCGCCCTGATCCTGTGTTTTACAAGTGAATCGCAGGCGCAGCTGGAGGGGCGGCTCGCAGACCGTCCTCTTGGCGTTGGGTACCTGAGGGATGTCAATCAGGTGCGGATGCTGGAGTATGCAAAGCACCTGACCACCCGACTCGCACTGGAAGCGTCGATGTTCGACAGAATTCCTGAGGAGCAAATGGACGGATTTCGATCAAACGTCGATCAGGCCGTCTCCGGTACCGCGTGGTATATGGTCCAGGGACTAATCCCCGCCTTTGAGAACGTCTCTTTTCAGCAGGTCGCCGACGAAGCTGACGCAAAACGCATGATCGACGCCCAGAAGAAAAGGTATGGTGCCAACGGAACCATACATACAGAATCGAGCGGCCTGTTCAAGCTGACCAGCAGGAACAGCTGGAACCAGAATATCCCGGATGGTCAGGACCCGGATGAATATGTCAAGCAGTTTCAGCATTCCACAGGCAACCGTGGGCTGCAGCGAACGGCAGAAGTTGTCGAAGTCGGTGGCAGAAGGATGATCGAAAACTCGTTTACTGTGACTCAGTACTTTCGCTATCAGAATCGGCTTCTGTTCAGTGGTAACTTTGAAGAACTGTGGAACATGGAGCTACCCACTGCAGACTCACTGACCAGTGGAGTGGACACACTCAACGACATGGGCCTGGATGCTTACTTCGACAGAATTCCAGCTGGCATAAAAACACTCGGCTGGAGCATGTTGAGTTCCGGGGCCAGCACTCAGATGCAGCAGCGGGACGACGAAGATCAGACGATCGCAGATTTACGGAAGTCGTCGTATCAATCCGGTCTGGATATTGCGAAGGCGCTGATGTTCGATGTGGACGAAGCACGTGGGTGGCTGCGGTTTGCGACAGACGAGCAGCAATCCGTGCGCGGAGAATTGAACTTTGACACGCGTCGCAACAGTGCACTGACAAAACAGCTGGAAAATGTGTCGTCAGGCAACAGTCGTTTCGCCCCAATCCTGCAGGATGACGCCGCCGCAACACTGCATGTATGTCTGCGGGCTTTTAAGGAAGCGGACCCGCTGCTGACTGCCGTCGGGGCATGGCTGCAGAAATCCATCAAGGACGCCACAAACAGCGATTCCGTGATGGTCGACGCTGGCAGCGTTCTGGCAGAAACCTTATCGGGCATTTCACATCATCAGGTACTCGAAGCATTCGTAAAGGTCGGCTGGACAGAAGCATCCGGTGGAGTTGTCTACGGAGGACTCCATGTAGATGACAATCCACGGCTGCTCCACAGCCTGTACAGTATGATCGCCGGAGCGGACAAATCGCCCGGAATGGCGGAGTCTTTTGCGATTGTCGAGATGGACGGGCAGGAAGTGATCAAGGTCACCTCACCGGAAAACATAACGAATGAATTCTCTGAGAAAACGTCACTGTCGCTGAGCCACGCCTATATCGTCCACCAGGATTCATGCCTGTGGTTTGCTGTTGGAGGTGAAAACGCGATTGAGATCATTCGGTCATCCGTTGCGCGATGTGCTGCCAGTGGTCTTGCTGCAAGAACACCTTTGGTGACAGCATCCATCGACATGGACCGCTGGTTGTCATACCCACAGGATGATTCCACAGGGATTGCCGGTCTGCTTTTGTGGCTGGATCTGAACCACCACGAATTTCCGCCGAGTCCGATATCGGTGTCAGTTTCCACAGGCTCGAACAGTGCAGAAAAGCCAACGCCACTGCTGCAACGTGTTGCTGATCTGGGCGGTGAAATGCAGGCGGGAGTGACGGTAATCGCGGACAGAAACGGTCTTCGGCTGAATCTGAAGATGGGCGAAGTGCTGGCAAATTACTACGTGGCTCGCATGATCGACATGCAGGAGACAAGGATGAAAATGCAGCGTGCGAGGGCAGAAGAACGTGCAGAAAAAGCCGGAGAAAAAGCTGAATTCAAAGCGGGCGGTTAGCACGTACCGCTCGCGAAGGCTGCCGGTGCCTGTGCGAGATTCGCTGTCCGTTATCCCTGAACGGTGACTTCAGTTCGGGGCGCCAGTGCCAGCCGTCCGGCCCTCACAACGCCCCCCTGCATAACAGCGATAAATCGGTCGCGATCTTCCAGAATTGAGATGTCGGCAACGACGTCGCCATCAATAATCAGTACGTCAGCCAGCTTGCCGACTTCCAGTGTACCGAACTCGTCACCGCGCCCCATGATTTCAGCGCCCGTCTTTGTGGCACACATGATGGTTTCCAGTGGTGTAAAACCAACCTCTTTTGTGAAATACGTGAGTTCGCGCGCGTAGTCTCCGTGAGGATTCCAGCCAAATCCGTAATCACCGCCCATCCCCAGTCGTCCTCCGGCCCGCAGAATTCGCAACGCACTTTCCGCGCCTCCTTCCAGCGTTTCCTGGTGACCGTCGATAACTTGCTGAGGGAGGCCAAATTCTTTGCCACGGATCACACTAGCTTTTTCAAAGTACAAAGCCGGCACGACCGGCACGTCTCGTTCCAGCAGTAAATCCATCGCTTCGTCATCCATGAAAGTGCCGTGCTCCAGAGCATCGTAGCCGGCCCGCAGCGCATTCTTGATGCCCTCCGTCGCGCGACAATGGCCGGTCACTTTCATGCCGTGATTATGAGCGGTCTGAACGACAGCGTGCATTTCGTCGAAGGTCATGCACAGCGTGTGGTGGTCGTTCGTATCTGGGGCGGCCGCGTCTCCGGTTGGGTATGTTTTCACCCATTCCACGCCATCTTTGACCAGTGAACGCACAGCCCGACGCGCATCGTCGACACCATTGATAATGAAGACCAGCCCCTCCATGCCGATCTTCCGGAACTCCGGATTCCAGTCCATAAGCCCACCAGCCGAACAGATCTCTCGACCTGACGAAGACAACCGTGGTCCGGGAATCAGATCCTGTTCGATCGCCGTCTTCAGCCAGAAATCCACGTTGAACAGACACCCGCCGGATCGTGCCGCAGTGTATCCACACTCCAGTGCAAGCCGACAGTTGACGGCCGCCAGCAGACTGACATATTCGACTGGATACTTTATATCCAGATCTTCGAGTGCTCGAATGTTGAAGTATGTGCCGTGAAAGTGTGCTTCGACCAGCCCCGGCATAATCGTACCACCATGGGCATCGATCACCTCCGCACCCGTCGGGACTTCAGGAGCGTTTTCGGATGCACCGACATAGTCGATGCGTCCGTCGGTGATCACAACCATACCGTTGGCTACGGCCGCTGCGCCTGTACCGTCAATAATCTGGCCGTTGTGAATAACAACAGCGCCGTTACCAGTTTTCATGACTCATCCTCGCTAAGCAGCTATGCCTTCAGACCGTAGAACATCTGAGCCGTTCCGCCCATGATCCGAACCCGTTCCGTTTCACTGAGCGCGCCAAGTACTTCGCCCATCGCGTTATAAACTTCTCCGTAGGTAGCCGCGAGTTCGCAGACCGGCCAGTCACTGCCATACATACAGCGTTCCGGACCGAATGCTTCCAGTGCGATTTCAACGTACGGCTTCAGGTCCGATGGTTTCCATGCCTTCCAGTCGGCTTCCGTCACCATACCGCTCAGCTTGCAGTAGATGTTGGGGAACTTTGCCGCCGCTTTCAGGTCTTCTGCCCAGCCGACGGTTATCTGGTCCTTGATCTTCGGCTTGGAAAGATGATCGATCACCATGGGTAAATCTGACAGTGACTTCCCCAGCGTCACGGCGTGCTTCAGGTGTTTGGTGTAAAACAGCAGGTCATACGGCACGCTGTGCTTCTGCAGAACCTTCAGACCATGCAATACGGCTGGCTGAATAATGAAATCGTCATCAGGTTCATCCTGCACAACGTGACGAACACCAACAAATTTGGGATGGTCTTTGAACTCTGCCAGTTGTTCTTCACATCTTTCCGATGCCAGGTCAACCCAGCCCACGACGCCAGCAATGAAGTCATTCTGATCCGCCAGTTCAAGCGCCCACCGATTTTCTGCGACGTTGTGTTGAGTCTGCACGAACACGGACTTGTCAACCCCGCACGTCTTCAGGTGAGTCTGCAGGTCACCAGGAAGATAACTGCGGCATATCGCTTCGTGCTGTTCCGTATGCAGCCAGCCATAGTTAAATGGCAGATCCAGCTGCCAGAAGTGTTGGTGAGCGTCAATGACCATGAGGTGAAGTTCCTGCCGACTAGAGATACGCCTATCCGCCGTTCTCGGACAATTGTTGCGGAACGGACCAGCGAAGCGTACTGCCCACAAATCACGGAATCCAGCGACAGACTCGGGCGCACCCGTAATCGGCACGGTTGATTCGATTTTGAATCGCACACCCACCACTGCTTCTGACGGCCTTCACAGCAGATCACGTATGGATAACCGATTACGCGACTGGGTAGTAAAGCGAGGAATTCGTCTCTGTTGTTCCTGCTGGTCCTAATGCTGCGAACTGAACGCTGAGATACCGATCTGCCTTTGCGTCGGGCAACCGCTGCGGCACGTGTCTACAGCAGTCAGGCACTCACACGCCAGAATCTTTATTGCCCAATGCTGGACAGGACGTTGGTTAAAATCGCGACGATGTGTTGGCAGAATCGACACTAGAACTTATTCGGATCATTACCTAAAGGGCTGTGCAGCAGAAAACGCCCCATGAGAGGCAAATCCATGAAAATGACACGACACACGGTGTATCTTTAGCGCTGGGTACTTTCGTTACTGTTGAGCTTCGCGGGCGATGGCCTGCGACGATGTTGACGGCCGGGCAGATCTGTATTCTTGGGGTGCCGTGGCCCATGACCTGCTGACCCGACGTCCTCCTTTTTCCGGATCAAACGGTGTGCAGCTGCTGGACGCCCATGCCACCAGGGAAGTCATAGCTCTATCATCACTATGCCCCGAGATCCCGGATGACCTGGAAAGTATCGTTTTGAAATGGCTGGCAAAAGCCCCGGCGGACAGACATACCGATGACGTCGACCATGAAAAGTACTGGCACATTGTAAGCTCGCCCGTACCTGGACACCGGAACGTGCACCAGCCTGGTAGGCAGAGCATTCCGCAGATCAGATGCCCATTGAAACGCAGCCGGCATCGTCGGCCACAACAGATCTGTGTGGTGCCACAGTGGCCTGCGCACCCGACTCGACTGCCCGCGACGACAACGATTCAAAGAGTGGAACAGTGGAAATTCCGTGTTGAGTGATGCGACTCGTTTTGTTTTCCAGTCCGGCCGGTCCATAATTTCCAGTCGATCCGACATTATTCGGCGAAGCAAACGGTGCTCGCCGTTGGTTACATCAATCTGACACCGCGTGGCATGTTCGACGGAACTGTCCGGACAGAAATGAGAATTCAACTTCGCAGGATAATCGTTTGGCGTCTGTTACAAACGCAACTTCAACGAACGTCGAGCTGCAGCAGCAGGTGGAAGAATTGCAGCGGCAGCTGGCCGACAGTGAAAGCAGGATAAGGGCCTTCCTGTCACTCGCTCAGGACATGTTCTGCTGTCTGGAATTCGATCCCCCCGTCCCGACACATCTGCCGGTACAGGACCAGGCGGCAATGATGCTCAGCGCACGCGTCGCAGATTGCAACACAGCCTTTGCCGATCTGTGCGGTGCAGACGGACCTGAACAATTGAGGGGAAGTCGGTATGTGTCTCTGGTCGGGACCACCAGTGCAACATTAATTGAACGGGCTCAGCGGTTCGTCCGTTCCGGATATTGTGTCAATAGTGTTCACAACACCGATAGACTACGCGATGGAGCCGTGCGACATTTCGTCAGTAGCTCCCGCGGCGAAATTCAGGAAGGAAAGCTTGTTCGTGGCTGGGTCACTTTCCGCGATGTGACGTATCAGACTCTGATCGAGACCGCGGCCGAACACGGTGAAGAAGCACTGTGTCGTACCGCCGCACAGCTGGACAGCGCCTTCTGGATCATGGATTGGCACAACTTCAAGTCACTGTATACCGGTCCTGCAATCGAACAGCGATGGGGCATTTCTCCCGAGCAACTCCAGTCAGACCCGATGTGCTGGCTGGAACGAATTCATGCTCACGATCGGCAGCGTGTGCGAGATGCGTTTCTGACACATGCAGCGACGAGTGGATTCGATGAGACGTTCCGCGTCTGTCTGCCGGACGGCTCCGTCACGTGGGTGCGAGACCGCTGCTTTCCGGTGCCTGGCGCCACAGATGATCAACTGCGTGTCGTGGGACTTGTCCAGGATGTCTCTGAACTGCACCGGGCGCAAACGGGATTGAGCAGCCTGTTCAAAGTCTCCACAGAGATGTTGTTTGTCATGGATCTGCAGGGGCGCCTGCAGGAAGTGAACCCGGTCATGACCCAAGCGCTTGGATATGATTCAGACACGCTGATTCAGTTGGCGCTGCCGGATCTGCTGCATACTGGCGAGCAGTCTGCCGGCCGCCAGGTGCTGTCGCAGCTGGCTTCGGGGAAACCGGCCGTCGCTGTCAGCAGCCGGTTTCTTCGCAAAGACGGCACGGTCTGCCATGTAGAGTGGAACGCAGCGCCGGTCAGCGATGACGGCCTTATTTACGCAGCCGCCCGGGATATCGCCAGTGAGCTTTCGGACCACAATCGACGCAGCCGACAGAATGCCGCAACCGCCCGGCTCGAACGGTTGTCACCGCGTGAGCGACAGATCCTCGATATGGTTGTGACGGGTAAGGCCAGCAAGGTCATTGCCCATGAACTGGGCTTGAGCAGGCGCACCGTGGAAACTCACCGCGCAAATCTGATGAAGAAGCTCAGATTGAACACAACCGCCGAACTGGTCCGGCTGTCGCTCCAGGCCACTGACTGAAACGTCTGTGGCGGTTTGTGCAAGCTGCCGCTCTGAGCGGTCAGGCCGCTCCCCTGGTTCGGCAAAGTTGTCGTTCTGGTTGTCCGGCGATTGTTTCCGAAGCCGCTCTACGCATTTGTACGGATACGTACAACTACGTAGCCCTCCGCATTTCAGTAATTCTCCGGCAGCTCCGTCCGTAGTAACAGCAGCGGAACCAATGTGGCTGTGCACATATGCAACCACGTCTATTAAACGCCGGGCACAGGAGAAAACTCAATGCAGAACACACTTGCCAAACCGAAAGGCAGGACCGGGGTACCTCGGAAACAAAGCCTTAACAACGATCTTGATGTGATCTACGAAACCAACCACCGTGGACTTTGCGCTCAGTTCTATGCGTTCTGCAACGACGCGGAACGTGCCACCGAAGCACTGCAGGAAGCGTTTCTCCGCCTTCAACAGCAGGACGTCGCGAACATCAAAAACCCACGGGCATGGCTGCTGCATGTAGGTCGCAACTGGCTGCGCGATGTTGCTCGCCGAAAAAGACGTGCGGATGCGACAGAAGCACAGCTGAAAGAAGCTTCAGGTTCCTCAGAAACTGCGTCGGCTATGCTGATCCACCGTGAAATGCGAACGACCGTTCGAACTGCGCTGGCGCAGCTGCGCGAATCAGATCGGCTGGTCCTGTCGCTGCGTTACGGGATGAACTGGTCGTCAGCACGAATCGGTACAACAATCCAATCCAGTGCCCCGGCCGTCGATATGCGATTGTGTCGAGCTCGCGGAAGACTGCGAGATATTCTGACGGAAATGGCTCCGGAACTGGCAGACGGAGCGTGTTAACGGCCGCTATCAGGAACCCGCAGTCGAGCGATGTGGTGTGTCAGGGACATTGCCGTCGTGCGACCGCAGGCAAACAGTTCGTCCGCGAATCCACCGGTTCACCCGGCACCCGCGGCGCAGTGTCGGGGGCGTTCAGGGCCGCGCGAATAAGGTCACAAAAGTCGGCCACCGACATTGGAAATCATTCATAAACCGAGTGCCCATCATCTGATAGTTGCCGTAGACAACGGGCGTCATCATGTCTGTCAGCGTCGTGCCGCGATCATTGATCTGTCCCCAGATGTATTTGCACTGCAATCGCGTGTGCGAATTCCAGTGCCAGTGTCAGACTTTTGCCTTCACGCCGTGGATGTCACTGTCATTGAAGTCGGCCCCTGATAATCGCAACGCAACCTGCCATGCGCCCAGTCCTGAACGGACGTTACCGTCACATGTGTTGAAGCAGAAAAAATCTTCGAACAGTTCAATACGGCCGGTCATGCCCAGTTCGCGGATTCAGGGGATATGCTCAGCCATCAAGAATAAGACAGAGCCACATAATCTGCGTTCAGTTGCAGATCACTGCCGGACGCTGCAGCCGGATATTGATCCATTCGGCCTCCACAAATTTCGAGCCTTCACCTTCAGACTCCGCGAACGATTTTCCCAGATGATACAGATGGGATGTCACCGATTTATCGGCCCGTGGCTCATTATGATCGTCTTCGGTCGGTTCTGCGAGCAGTTGTTCCATCGCACGCACGCAGGACTCCAGATCAGGGATTTCTTCGACCACCTCAATGATTACGGTCTGGTCGTCGGGACGTTCTGTGTCTTCACCCTGAAGCACAGGAATAAGAACAGCGGCGGACTCGTCAAAGGTGGAAAACGACATCTGACGGACCGGCAGGCTATACGGACTCGGCAGTATCGGCCGTTCAAGGTCCCAGACATACGACTGAGCCTGCAATGCCCCGCCATCCTGTGCCGACAACAGCATTTGTCTGTCTGCCCGGTCTTCAACGACCTCAGCAGTGCAGCACTGGAACGCGACAATCCAGCCGCACATCACGTGCCGGGCTCTGTTGCGCAGGACTGACATCATTCGCGTTCCGTTAATCCACGCTGTATACAACCGGAGCGCAGCGGCTGACCTGACGGATGCACACGACATCCGCTGGCATAGTTTCAGTCGACACCTCAGAGGCCTCACAACCGAAAAAACATCGTCAGATTCTGCCCAACCTGCTGCAAAATCCAGCGTGACACAGACAGTCGAACAGCAGGAACCTCGTCGTGTCATTCACGTCAGAGCTGAAAACAAAGCCCATCGGAAACATCTCGAATGAATTTCAATCGACCGATTCGGTGGGAAGAATCTACCGATCAATCCCTCTGCCTCGCTGCTGACTCGACCAGCGCGTATCGCCCGGAAGTAATACGGGGGCGACGAACACTTGTGCAGCTGAATGGCGGAAAAAGTCGCTTCACTTCATCGAAGTACATTCTCGTGTCCACGGTCAGTTGCGGCAGTGTCCGAGTCGTCCTGCCTGAAGAACTCTCTGGTGGAGACAAAAAGGAAACATCCTGACACGGTGCACAGGACAATACAGAATGCGATGCCAGCTCCCGTAGCTCCGTATCGTATTCCAAGAAGAGTCGTCAGCACTGCCATCATGACTGCACCGACAACTGTCGTAGAAATCACCACAGCGCTACGGCCCGCAAAGCGCAGATAAACGGGAGCCAGAGAAAACATGGTCCATGTGCATGTGCCGGCTGATACGAAGCAAAGCGACGCATAACCGGCCCGGAATTCAGCACCGTACAGTCCCAGAATATCCCTGCCCCGGAAAATCATGATGGACATGAAAACAGCACAACCGGATCCGACGAACGCGTACCGTCTGTTTCTCAATCTGATGCCGGCTTTCCTGTCGCTGTTCTGCACGATGACGGACATTTCAGGCTGAAACAATTTGTCCGTCGACTTGGACAACAGCAAGATCAGACAGCCGGTTTCCAGGGCGGCAGCGAAGTATCCGACCTCGGATTCAGGCACGGGCAGCAACTCCAGAATCACAATACTGATGCGAAGAATCCAGGACATCAGGAAACTGATCCCCATAAAGTAACCGCATTCTCGCAGCCATTCCCCGTGGTCAGATTCAGGCGTCGCCGAGAAGATCTGAGGCGGGGAGGTTCGTCGGAAAGCAAATCCACACAGGACCACTCCGACGAAGGAACCCATGCCAAAGCAGATCACAGCGATTCCACCACTTACATCATTCAACCATGTTCCTGCAGCAATCAGCAGCATTAACGTCGTGGCGGGAACGACAAGGCGGGCAATCAGCGTTCCCGCAACCGCCGCACGGTTGGCCATCACAAAGTCCACGCCGACTCCCGCCAGAGCTGCTGCCGGAAGAAAAAATGCGGCGATGCCAAGTGGGTAGCTTCCTAACTCGTTGTTGTCCACTCCTTCCCACAGGACCACACCAGCGGCCAGCACAATACTGATCACCAGCGTTGCCCGCAGACTGTATCTCCAGTATCCCGATGCCAGCGACCATTGCTCCGCAGCAGTGAAGCCAGGCATGACTTTCAGAGCGTACTTACCGACACCTGCTTCGGCCAAAGTAGCCAGCAGGCCCAGTGCAGCGATGGCAACCGCATAGTTTTCAAATGCTGCCGGTCCCAGAATTCGCGCAGCAGTGACAGATGCAGCGTAACCGACACCGACGCCAAGAACTGACAGGACGACCAGTAACAGCGCTGTGCCGGACTGAGCTTCATCGTTCGCGGACCCGTATTTCACATCATGTCGATTCTTATCATTGTCAGACATCTGGTCCCCGCGTCTAGAAGCGATATGCGATGGCTGCCGTCACCTGCTGCCGCGGTCCGACACCACCTTCCACGGTAAGGTTCCCTGATGGCGACGGTTGCCAGTTTGCGCCATTCAAAAAGTTCCAGGAATCCGTGAACTCCTGAGCCACTTCAAATCTGATCGGGTTGACCGCCGTCCCGGTAAGAACGGTTCCTTCCAGCAGAGTTTTTCGATCGATGTACATTGTGCCGACCCGGATGGCTCCCTTCAGCCAGCCCGATCGCCCCTGCAGTCCTGTGCGAATACTGACGGTTTTCTTCTTGATTTCAGAGTCAAACTCATCGAAATCTGTTCTGGTATAGTTGGCATCGACGGCCGCAAACCAGCTCTTATAGCCCACCACCGGCATGGCCCCGCCACCATACGTGGAACCATTAAAGTTAACGCGCATCGGCAGCGTGACGGTTGGCGGACCGGACCCCGGCTTCGGAACGGTAAGATCCGTGGATGAATTCACCCAGGTTTCACCGTAAATGCTGTACACATTAAGAAATGGCACAACCCAGCCATCAACGCGCGTCAGGAATGTATGTGTTTCGTTTTTCCGGTTGTTCAATGCAACGGGGGCCACGACCGAGGGATCAGAACCATGCAAGCCCACACGCACTTCTGTCACGATCGGTTCTGTCCTTAGACTTGTGAACGTCGGCTGAATAGCGCATGGCAGAGGATGTTCATGTCCGCGGTCGAGTGCCAGGCCGGCACGCATCGGGGAAAACCGCCTTTGCCCATAGACGTCGCAGTGGCCGAACAATATTTTCTGCATGCAATTGCCCTGTCGCGCAGGAGCTGGTGGACAACATCTGTTGTCTCCGTTGTCAGACCTGCGTTGTGGCACGGGATCCTGTCGAAGGCCCTGATGCCACGATGCAGGGGGCAAATACGTTGAATTCGGTAGACAACACTGTTGCCTACAAACCGGGAAAGATGCGGCCGGTTGAAGCAATGCTGCTGGCGGACACAGACCCGCAGTCCGGTACCATGGCAACTGGTGAGAAAGCGGCGGGCACTGGCTCGCGATGTACGGTGTCTGCACTGGCAGGAAACCAGTGCCTGCATGGTACTGGTTGCACGACTGTACAACCTGGCCATTCACTGCACTCGTCCACAGAATCGCTGGTGCAATGGTGAAAAATTGGAGATAACGAAACAACGGTCGCTTGATCCCTGACTTATCAGCGCTGCAGCTTCACCTGGAATTCCGGGAAGGGCCCGAGCCCGGTAGCTCACAACACGTAAGCTTAATGAACGTGCTTCAGAGGACTTTAGCCAAATCATGCGTTCAGCCATCGAATGCACAGCGCGAAAGTCGTACCGTTGCAGGAAGCGGCAGGATCTGCCGCTTCAGGATAGCAGCACTGCTGTGTCCCTGCGCCAGTACGATCAGTCGGTGGTTGACTCAGTGTATGGCGTCAGGCTGTTTTTTGCCGGCAGATTTCCGGGGGCCTCCAGAATCCGATCCAGTGTCTCCGACAACCTGACGATCGCGTCCCAGTTTTCGGTGATAATATCCTGAGAATGCGCCAGATTGTTTCTCAGGCGTTCCAATTCCTTGATCACCTTCTCGATCCATTTGCGAGATCGATTCCAGTAGCGTTCGCGCAACTCTGCAGAACGCGCCAACAGCTGCCCTTTATCACCGAGCTGCAGACAGTCAATCAAATCCACGGCTCGGTTCCGCCGCGAACGTTCGTTCTGCAACTGGACAGCCTTTTCCAGACGTGATGCTGAAACGATCTCAGTCCACTCATTGTTCCCGTAGGACTCACGAATAACCCGAGTAATTCGCATCTCCACAAGTGTTACCATGCCGAACAGCCACATGCGCATGGGGGCTTTTTCCAGATCGTTGCGAACAATCACCCCCACTGGCTGACTGAGTGCCGTCACAGTCAAGAAACGATGTTGATCCAGTCTGGAAACAATGTCCTGAAACGGAGTAGAACTGGTGACAACAATTTCGTCCGCAAACGGAATGACCTGTTCTCGCAGCGAACGTTCGCCAATCTCGTCCTGTTCAACATACCCCGCAATCAGCCCGTTGATACGGATGCCGACAACTCTCAGAGGGCGGTCCACCATAAACTTACGGACAACCTGAACGTCGGTCGTGGCATCGAATGAAGCAAGCGGTTCTGCCAGATCCCTCGCGGCGAAGCCTTCAAGGAATACGCGGCGCAAACTCTCCTCTGTGGGATCTGTTGGTGTGTTCATCTTTTTACACAGTTGAGAATCGACCAGGAGTCAGCACGTCACATGACCGAAAAGTGTCACCGGATGTAAGATCCATTCCAAGACATTGCGATAGTATCTCAATACTAACAGCCGACACAAACCGTACAGACGACGTAAATCGGTTCCTGATCAACTGCTTCTTCGTTCCCTGAAACCAGCCCGCCGTAATACTGCATATGGATAGATATCTTTGTCTTCAGGATGCACAGACTGCATCTCTAAACAGAAACCGAAGTGACACCTGTCACCGAAACATTCGAAGCCTGCTCTCGGGCAAAGCTCCTGGCCTGTCGATCGCACGCCAGGAGCTTTGCCCCTTCCTGAGCAGAACTTACGGTGCCTGGTCAGTCTCCGTCGGTTCGTCCAGGCGGACCATACTCCATTCCTGAGTCTGACCATCGTCGAAGTGCATAAGCGCACCCGCCTGATTTTCGCTCAGGTTGTAAATTCCCGTTTCCATGATTGGCCAGTCCTCACCGACCGGTCCCCACGCAGCCCGCTGACTTTCCCGGTCAATCGTTCCTTCCACCTCAAACGACTTGTCCGTGGCGGTGTTCTGAAACGTTCCCGCAATGATCCCCTCTTTGCTGATGGCCAACTGCAGAAAGAGCGTGGAATCTTCCACGGAATCATCGTCTTTCTGGGTGAGCGCAAAGACACCCAGTGGCATCCATTCAACGTCGTCCGGAGAGACCTCAGGCACGCTCGAAGCGATCGTTTGCGCCTGCTGAGTATACTCGTCAGTGGTGGCAACAACTTCGTTGTTGTAGTAAACGTTGTCACCTTCGTAATAAAGATTGTCACCGTAGCTGTAGTAAACCGGCTGACCGAAGCCTCCGACGACCCAGCGTGTCACAGTAGCAGCGGTCGCCCACTTCCACCAGTTGTGAGCGTAGTTATGCCAGCCCCAGTGATAAGCCGCGTGTCGTCCCCAGAATCCAGCTCCATAGCGTGGCAGGTGGCCATGGTACGGCGGTCGGTATCCCGACGGACGATAACCTGGTGGCCGGGTGCCCGGGGGACGATATCCCGGTGGACGTGTCCCAGGCGGCCTGTGCCCTGGCCCATGCCCGGCTCCGGGAAATCGATTTGTGGGCAGATTTACGGGTCGATTGCCGACGTTTGCTCTGTTTCCAATGTTAATCCTGACGTCATTCCCAATGTTGTTGCCACCACCGCGACGGTTACCCGGAGTCCCCGGAAGCGACTCCGGGGTTCCGGGGCGACTTCCCGCACCTCCGCTTCCCGGTCGCTGTCCGGTCGACGGCAACTGAGCTGGACGGTTCTGCAGGAAACCACCGGCAGCCCCACCACCGGGCCGTGAACCCGCTCGATCAAGATTGAGAAAATTATTCAGCTGTCCACGACCTGGGCTGCCCGCTGATGGTCGACCGCCTGATGGCAACCCGGTCGACGGGCGGCCTGGTGTTGATGGGCGTGTCGACGAGCGGCCTGGTGTGGACGGTCGGCTAATCGAAGGTCGACTCATGGATGGAGACCGTCCGCCTGAGTGGCGACTGATGCTGCCACCACCGCGACTGATGTTGCCACCACCGCGACTGATGCTGCCACCACCGCGACGACCGCGCTGGGCATACGTCTCTTCACCGATCCACATGCCGGCGGCGACTAAACAAATAATGCAGAATCCGATTCTTGTAAGATGGTTCATTTGACTGCCTGTACAGATTGCTGTTGTAAGAGACGGATTCTATTTTCGGCGAACGACGGTTTCGTCAACGTTGGGGAGAATCTGTCCGTCCAGGACACGATTAATTTTTTCCCACGTATAAGCCCCGTCTTCGGTCGGTCGAAAGATACTGGTGAACGAGCCGGATCCGCCGTCGGGCAGCGTGGCGACGGCCTGAACAACCCATCGGTCGTCACGTTTGGCCCACGTTCCCTTGATGAAGCCCCCGTCAGAATCAAACAACCAGCTACGGATTTGTGTCGCCTGGGGATCCCAGCCAATAATCTGCAGTCCCGTCGATCCTACGCCGCCCTGGCTGAAAACGGTGTACGTACGGCTGATGTAATTCTGATTCCTTGTCCACCGACAGGCCACTTCAATGGTCGTCCCGCCGTCTTCATCGACCCATTCGCCCATAAGCCACTCCAAGTCCTTCAGGTGCTGGTAGTTGGAATGCTGCACCACGATCTCTTCGTCGGTGACGCGATCGATCAGCCATTTCTTACCCGACTTCACATATACAATACTGTAACTGCTCTGAACGACATCCGCGGCTCCGCGAGTAACTGTGGCGGTGCCGCGTTCCAGGGCAACATTTGGTGAGATCAACTCAATCGATTCAGTCGTACCCGCCAGTTTGGGCACGTCCTCACCTTTGAACATGGTCGTAAATTCTGCGGTCAATGCCTCCCGACCAATGACTCGTTCTCCCGTGTCCCGACTGATGTAAACACCCTGCGGAGACCAGTGGGAAACCAACCCGGCCACGTCACGCTCATTAAATGCAGCGATGTACGAATTAATGGCAGCACTAACCTCAGCAGCTGCCTTTTCGTTGTCGGGAACCACGTCCTGACTGTTTGCGGCGAGACTGGCCACGCCCAGCCAGACAACAACAAACGACCTGCAAATCTTACGTTTCATTGATGCTCTCTCCCCTTAACACTACGTTCTCTGTGATCCTTCAGCAAAGGCTGATGTCGTCTTCGCTGCCAGCGAAGACCAGCCAGATCGTACCGAAAAACTTCCGGAGGTTTTGCCCGCTGCCTCAGAAAGTTGAAAAACACATGGAAGGTCTATCGGTTGATATTCGTGTCGCGCTGAACCAAAGCATGTGCACCGCAAACGGCGTAGTATCGCAAGTTTTTGACTTCCTGAATCGCTTCACACCCGCACAGATTGTGCACGTTATTGTGTCGATGCAACTTTGTTGCATAATGCGAGAGTGTGATCTGTTCGGGTCAGTCACACGCCTGATTCAGACAGCCTGAAGCGCAGGAGGCCACAGGTTTGCGTGAGCAATAGCTGTCCGCGCCGGGACGGTAGCAATGGCCGTGTTGATCGGCTCCGTATTACTGCGGGCATCGTCGTCGGCTGGTAGTTCTCAGCACCGATCACTCAAAAGATGTTCCTCAAACGCGGCGTACTGAAAATCGTTCCGGACGTGAAGAAGTTCGTCATCAAGGTTCATGTGGCCACCGACGAAACTGTCATGAAAAGGCGACGTACTGTTTGAAATCAATCCTCAACGATTTCAGTCTGCGGTCGATCAGGAAACGGCTGAACTGGAAGCAGCCCGGCAGACGGTGTCACAGGTGGAAGCCACAGTCGAGGTCGAGGCAGCGGCACTTAAGGAGGCGAAGGCCGACGAAGCCTATACCAGTACCGTATCGGAATCAGCTCTAAACGTACGGGAACGGAATCCCAGAGCAGCGGCGACGCTGCAGGCCGAGGTGCAGCATCAGGTCAAGATGAGCCCTCGGGCAGGTCGTGATCAGGCAGCTGCCTCGCTTCAGGAAGCCAAATTCGCACTGGCCGCCGCGAAACATGGAATTGGCCGGAATTAAAACGCAAGTGAACACGGCGAAGGTCAGTCTCGAACAATGCATCGTCAGATGCACTACTTGCCCGTTAAGATCGGACCTGTCGACGGTCAGCGGGCCCGACCTATGCAGTTAAGCCCTTGTGATTCACCGCACCCGATTTCGGTACAACCACCACGCCGGACGTAAGCGCAGGATGAACGCCGGCAGGACGGACAGTTGACGCGGGGCAATGGCTTCGGGCAATAATCGTCGCAGTACGTGCGACAGACTCCCCGAACACAGGGCGGCCGTTGGGGGCAGTAGTCATCGCAAAGAAAACAGCAGGCTTTGCAAGTCCTCGGCGATGGCTTTGGGCAGTAGTCATCGCAACAGAACTTAGTGATGCACTTCGGCCAGCACTCACCCATGCCGAAACATCCGGCCGGTGCGGGAGACGGCAATGTGCTCAGGGCACCAACCGCCAGCAGTACAGCAAACGTCTTGGATATCATCATGTAAGTTCCTTTCATCAAACGCCGGTTAGAAGGTGTCATTCGATTAGGTCCTGCTGGCACTGTCGCTCATAAAGACATACGCCTGGACCGACTCCGAGTCGACAACTGCTTGAAGTTGCCCGGGGGCAGCCGGCACAGGAATTCTATTCTCGAGGTCCGCTTTAATTTTTGCCTCGCCGCCTCCGCCTGTATCGAGGGCACCTCATCAACAGGCAGATGCGGAAGTTGGATCTGTGCCACTGGTCCGGTGGGTGCCAGGCGGATTTCCCAGCCTCCGCCAATTGCCCTGTAAATTGCGATCAGACTCTGCGTCACTTCGCCTGTGGCGATGGCCACTGAATTCTGAACCCGTACCAGCGCCAATTGCAGAATAGAGACACGGTTAGAATCTGTGACGCCCGCCTGATACTGAGCGACACCAGTTTTGACGGGCTTTTCGACGGTCGCGACCAGATCGTTCAGGCCCTGCAGCCGTTCCCGGGCCTTCAGAAAATTGACCAGTGTGGATTCATTTTCCTGACTGGCCTGCACGACCGCTTGCCGGTGGTTGACGGCCAAATCCGGAAACTGAGCATCCTGCAACAGAACATTGTTTTGCAGGCAAGCATAGTTCAGGACGTCCCGGTTAAATACAGGCCCGATCGGTCCGGCGCCACTGGCAGAATTCCACCGATTGCTGAACGGTGTCGCTTCAACACGAATGTTGCCACTGACTGAAAAGTGAGGATAGAGATCAGCGACAGCAATACCGAACTGAGCCGCAACAAGACGTTCAGCGTGTCGCACATCAGGCCGCCGTCTCAACAAATCGGCCAGTACTCCGATCGCGATCTCGACAGAGACAACGGAAATGTCTGCTTCGCCAGATTCCTGTATAAGGTCACGCGGCAAAATCCCCGGAAAAGTGCACAGCTGCGGGTTTGCGTTGCGGAGCTGCGCTTCCAACTGCGGGATCGTCTGCTCGGTAACCTGAACATTCTGATGCGCCTGCAACGGATCGAGTTCGGGAAACTGACCGCCCTTATTATGGGCACCCGCAATTTCAACCAAGACTTTAAACAAAGCAATGTTGTTCTTCACATATTGCTGCTGCAGCATATGAATTTCAACATAAATCGCCGCGACATCAGCTACCAGAATGACAAGGATGTCGTCGTAACTTTCAATCGAGGCGTCCTGGCTGGCGTCGAAAGACTCGATGTTTCGTCGAAACCTGCTCCAGACATCGATTTCCCAGAACGCGTCACATCCGCCTGACCAGCGCCCGGACGCACGAGCAGCGCCGGGCAGGTTTCCGGGGAACACTTTTCGGCTGAGCATGCTTCCGGAACAGCGACCGAAGGCCTGCTGTTGCTGCGTAAGCACTTTATCGGCGGCGATCGCTCGGATCGCCCGCTGAACCCGCATGCCAGCCGCTCGCAGTGTCAGATTATGACTGAATGCGTGTTGCATCAGCCCGAGCAGGACAGGAGCACCAAAGACGTCCCACCACGAGGTGTCGTTGAAAAGATCCGTGCTGATGCGTTCGTCGTACGAATCAATCCAGTCGGCGCTGACTGACGCGGCCGGCTTGAAATAGTCCGGACCGACCTTGAACCCATTGTCATTGCAGGTGTGAAGTCTGGCACAACTGCAGACGGTAATCTTCCTCAACAGACTCATACGTATGAAGTGTAGGGGCCAAAGCGGCGGGCCCCATGTATGCGTGGATAGATTACGACTAGTCACTCCACGCCCCCATGGCCACATTTCTGCAGAAACGAGTGGTCCGAATCCATTCGTAATCGCCGCTTGCGCTTGCCGCTGCCTGGATTTATCGGAGAGTCCCCGATGAGGTGAGCGGCTTTTCAGACGGTGTCCCGTCTGAGTTGTCGCTTTCTTCGTTGACGGCGTCAGATCCGTCAGGACCGTCAGGCTCAACGGCAGAAGCTGCGCGAACACGTCGGAACGGACACACACGAGAAAAGGCCCTGGTCGTTGTCCACGCCCAATCATGACTGGCCTGTGAGAACCGGGCAGAGCAGCATCTGACACCCCTGGTATTTTCCGGTGGGCACAGTCAGACGGTCTGACGGACCTTGCAGGTTTCGACAAGCGCAGTGAGTTCCAGTGCATCCGGACCGGTAACGGTATGCCGACACTGCACCAGGAACCCGCGAAGTTTACTCGCCAGTTCTCCAAACTCGAATTTCGCGGATGTCGGTACGGTCAAGCTGAACGTCGCTGCCGCCTCTGTCCCTGAGCCCTCCACGTTCGCTCTGCTTGGCCTGGGTGTCCTTATCCATGAAGGCCGAAGCTGCCAACGGCGCAAAACGGCATGAATCCAGGCTATTAGTTTGCGGAGTTGTCGTGGCTGCCGTATCTTCACGTTCCGACAATGGAACGGGCCGCCCGCCCCTCCATCCGCCTTTCCGGGGTACGGGCCAGGTGAAGCAGTGAACCGACCAGGCCGGAATAATGAGATGCGCAGCACGAACAGCAGCTGCACGTTCTAATTGCCTGACGGTTCTCAGGGGCGTCATAGGCAACAACACTCCACCGCAGACTTGCATGGACTCCAGAGGGAATGACACGTTGATGACTTCCGCTAAATCAAAACCCGACGGGCTCTTCGCAATTCGCACCGCGGGAAGGCCACCAGCCACGGCGATTTTTCTGGCAACGTGGCTGGTGCTGACACTGCTGACCTGTGCCAGCACGGCATGCGGACAGGAAGCCGCCGAGGGCATAACGGCGACGGCCACCCGTCCCGTGCATCCGATACTGATTCGCAACGAACACGGCCCGTTGCTGCGTGTTGTCGTTGACATCGACAAAGGAGTTGAGGCCCGGATCACCTCGCTGACGTTCAATCTCGACGGCAGTGACGACATAGGCGAGGTCGAATCGCTGACGCTCTTCGACACCGGCGACAGTGATGCGTTTTCGCCGACCACTCGTGTAGGCGAATCGGCGATGCCGGCGGCAGAAATCACGTTTCGACTTGAGCGACCGCTTCGCGCCGGCAAAAACGTGTTCTGGCTGTCGTGCCGCTTGAAGGCCACGGCTGCTCTGCACCACGGGATCGCTGCCGCCTGTCCATCGATTGCAACGACGGCAGGAAAGGTCGTGCCCCGAGACACGTCGTCGACGGTGCGACATCGTATCGGCGTCGCGTTGCGAAAGCACAACGACGACGACGTTCACACCTATCGTATTCCGGCGCTGACAACGTCGGTTAAAGGAACACTGCTGGCGGTGTACGACATGCGCCGCCGCACGGGCCGCGATTTACAGGAAGACATTGACATCGGACTCAGCCGCAGCACGGACGCCGGTCAGACCTGGGAGCCGGTCCAGGTCATCATGGACATGGGCGAATATGGCGGACTGCCGCAGGATCAGAATGGCTGCAGCGATCCCGGCATCATCGTCGATCAGCAGACCGGCGAAATTTTCTGCTTCGCTCTGTGGATGAATGGCAAGCCGGGCAAGCATCAATGGAATGACAACGGTTCCGAACCCGGCTTCGAGATCGGCCAGACGGCCCAGTTCATGATGGTACGCTCTAACGACGATGGCCTGACCTGGTCCACTCCTGAGAACATGACACGCAGGCTGAAGCAGGAATCGTGGTGGCTGCTGGCTCCTTCACCGCAGTCCGGTTTCAACATGCCGGACGGAACGCTGGTCATGCCGGTGCAGGGACGCAGGGGCCGAGATCGTACCGAAACATTCGCCACGCTGATGATCAGCAGGGACCACGGCACGACGTGGACGGTCCGCAATCCAGGCTACAGCGGTGGCAATGAATGCCAGGCCGCACTGCTGGGCGACGGATCCATCATGCTGAACATCCGCAATGTGCACGAACGGTATCGCGCCGTCGTCGTCACCAGCGACCTGGGCCGGACGTGGAAACCTCACCCGACCAGCCGCAATACGCTGATCGAACCAAACTGCAACGCCAGTCTGCTGCGAGTCGATTACAAACGCGGCAAAGAAATGAAACACGTGTTGTTGTTTGCCAATCCACATACACAGAAAGGCCGCACTCATCACACGATTCAAGTCAGCTTCGACGACGGTCAAACCTGGCCGGATTCGCATCACCTGTTGCTGGATGAGGGCCGTGGCGCCGGGTACCCAAGCCTGACTCGTGTTGATGACGAACACATCGGAATTGTTTACGAAGGCAGCCAGGCACATGTGGTGTTCGAGAAGATTCCTCTGATTGAACTTCTCGAGCCAAGACGCCGAATATCTGCCCGGGATGTCTGGCAGCGGGACGTGTCGCAGCAGGGCGCCGAATACCTGAACAGACTTCTCCGAGGAACTCCGTTCGGAACCAACAACTTCGACCTGAAGGGTCTGCGAGCAGGCATGGGTACGCGACACGAACCGACTGTGCCTGACGTGAAGCTTCTGAAAGTGAAAGTCGGAGACGTGCCCTGTGAATGGGTCCTTGCGCCCGGCGGGGATCCTGATGTTCGGTTGCTGTATCTTCATGGGGGCGGCTGGGTTTCGGGATCAGGAGGCAATTATCTTCCATTGGCCGCCGACATCTCGTTGGCGGCCAAGTGTGCCGTGCTTCTCCCCGACTACCGTCTGGCTCCCGAACATCCCTTTCCCGCCGGGCTCAACGATTGTGTTGCTGCTCACGACTGGCTGATCGCGAATGGACCGGCCGGCCCCGGACCTGCAAAGGCGACGTTTATCGCAGGCGATTCTGCAGGCGGCAACCTGACGCTGGCGACGCTGCTGGCACTGCGCGACCGCAAACGTCCGCTGCCGGCTGGCGGCATCGCCATCTCACCGGGCACAGATTTCACGCTGGCCAGCCAGTCCCTGAAGTCCGTCCATGATCCCATTATCAGTGCGCGAACGATGCCCGAGTTTCGCGAGCGGTATCTCGGGACGGCAGATCCCCGCAACCCGCTCGCTTCGCCCGTCTTCGGCGATTACCGAGGCATTCCACCGCTGCTAATTCAGGTTGGCGAGCACGAAATGCTGCGCGACGACGGCCTTCGAGTGGCAAAGAAAGCGCGAGCCGCCGGGATTCCCGTCCAGCTGGAAGTGTGGCCCGGCATGGTCCACGTGTTTCAGATTCGAAGGCTGCCGGAATCTCGCGAGGCCATCAAACGCATCAGCAATTTTATCCAGTTACAACAGAACTCAACGCGTGTCAGCGTTTCACGCTGACTTGCGGCCGCGAACGATGATAGCAGTTTCGTTACTCACACGAGCCAGTATCGTTTGCAACAATAGGTCGACTGCTCTTAAGCGACTGTCTCACCTACGACCTACACGAATCGCTGTCCATCACGACGTTACTGTACACCGAACCAGCGTTCGCTGAGCTGAGAGTACGCAGAGGGAGCACCCTCTGTGAGTTCCAGCAGAGCCACGTTGACCTGCTTGCGCAGAACGCTGCCAACAGAATAAGTAATGCCGTAGCCCTGAATGGAAAACAATCGCCCCACCTGCACCAGACCACGAGAATTTGTGGAAAGGGTGTGGCGAAGTTGAGGGAAAATCGTGAACGGCCGCCATTGCTACATCCGCGACGCACCTGGCGGCCGTCCCTGGCGGAGGCAAAACGGCTTGACACTCTGCATGATCGTCTGCAACAAACGAACATAGCAAAGTACTGTCGAGATCATCAGGCAAACAGCCAGGAACGCCGTCCCCATTCCTGGCCTTCTGACCATGACAGGCAGCACCACATATGCAATTGCCCCTGTTCCCAGGAAGCCAAGACAGTTTATCGTGAGCTCTTGTGCAGCTGAGTCGCGGATCCGCGCCGCCAGGTATCCAACAAACCCAACGAATAGCAGGGCGGCCGTTACCGGAACAAGTCCATCCAGATACGCAGCAAACGGCACTCCTCTGACGCTGTTCGGCCACAGCGCAATACAAACAGAAACAATGTTCAAACAGATGGATGCCATCAGCAGCCCTCGACCGTTCACGTCCCCGCGCCCGGCGGCAACCCAACATGCCATGCGGCCGCTGAGATCCACGCACTGCGCTAACATGAAGAGAACGAATGCACCGGTGAACAGAAAAGGGCCGAAGAAGCTGTCCGATGCGGTCACACCCAGATCGTTTGTTGAGACCACCAGGCTGAGAGCCAGTGATATACCACCGACTGCCCACAGACAAACGCTCGCGTAGAGCAAAGTCAGTCCGTTCAACATCGTTTGCGCAGCTTCCCTGTCCAGCGCGGCAGGTTTCTTCAGTGGCTTGTTTCCACACTGCGGCCGCGACGGCTTGTTGGAGTTCCCACGCGTGTGTTCGGCATCGCCCGCAGATGAATCAGGCTTAGCCTGATCAGGAACGTGAAGAACGGAAGAGCATTCAACGCATTTGCCACGTCTTCCGGCCTTGCGGTCCGCGACGCGATAGCCTTTCCCGCAACTGCCGCACTTGAAACGAATTGCCATGATCTGCACTTTCCAGCGTCACCGTTGTCGCCTGCGACAAAATCGCTGCCCCTGAAAAGGCAGGCAGCAGCCGAACGGATTCAGGGCGCGCTCTTTACAAAATTGGGCCGGCATTTGTGAATTCGGCTCGGGGCGATCGTCAGCAGAAATGCGACCGACTGCCACAAATGAACCGCAGTCCGTGTCCGTTACGAGCAGTTCTCCGAATCACTGAGTACCCGTCGTAGCCGAGTAGGGTGTGTGCTGATCAGATACGGCAACCCCTGTTGACGGTCGCCGTGTCTTCGACACGCCTAATACTGGCATCGGCCCCGAGTCAGCAGAAGCAGTTGCCCGCTTCAGAACCAGCCAATGACCTGTTCCGCTGCCCACGACACGCCCCAGAGAACCAGAACGAACACGACAAGCTCAAAGAATTCCAGGTCAAAGAGCGATTTCAGCAATCCGACGACCAGCACGATAACAGTCAGCACTCCCACTATGGGCGAGATCTGTGCCATCAGTATTCCAACTGCACCAGGAAACAGGGCCACAGCCGCGAGGTTTGCGGATGCTGATTTGATCGTCCCAAAGTTGGTGCTCAGAATCTGGGCGGTCCCAAAACAGGCCACGATTCCCAGAACTGTCGTAATAAGTGCCTCCAGTAGAAGAAGAAACACTGTAATCACGACACCTGCGGAGCCGGCAGTCGCAAAGCCGAATCCCGCATAAATAATCAACGCAGTACCGATCAGGGTTAACGGAAGCTTGATTTCCGACATTCAGAATTCCTTTGACGGTGCAGAACAACGGCCAGAAGGCAACAAGACTGCGAAAGCGTGTTGGTCAACATGACAAGTGACTCAGGCAATGCCAACAGATCTGCGATTCTGGCAGATTCCATCGTCACATTTTTATAGGCAGAATCTCAGCCATCGCGGGGCGCGATAATGTCGCACTTTCCACGATCGACGGTCGAGTCTTCTGTAGTCGTCAGTCTCTGACAAAAAGTCAGAAATACCGCGCCCCGTCTCGGCCCGAATTCGGCCCTGATGGATGGGACGACGCGCGCAAAGGGCTGCACGGCCATT